>JAGNZZ010000070.1 GCA_017984135.1 Chitinophagales bacterium
ACCAATAAAACAATACAGTTTGAAGTATTAAAACTAAAATGGGAATAAAAAGAATAAAACTATAACACTACTTATTCTTCTTAGCTTCTTTCGAATATTTGAATTGATAAAATTGCTGCATCAACCAAGCCTCTATTCTATTAATTGATTTTGCACCACCTAAATATTTCGCTTCTAAAAAAGCTTTCGATGTTTTCTCTAATAATTGCGCAGCCACATAGGCATCTTCCAAGCTGGAGCCTAAGCAAATACTGGTAGAATCAGGCAAAATCGCTGCATATCTTCCACATAAACTTTTTTTTATTTTAGCTTCGTTTTTCGCCACACGAATGGAAACACCTAATAATTGCGCTTGGTCATCTAAAATCGGCGGAATTTCTTCTTTTACTTGTGATGCATATTCTTGCTGTGTAATAAAAATCGCATTTACATTTTTTCTACTAGAAAATAATTGATAAAAAATGGAATCTTTTTGTTGATTTATTTCAATATCATTTTTAGTAAGCGTATCTATTTTTGTTGATTTATTAGTCAATAAAATAGCACCATTTTCTAAACGCATGGCAATTTGTAATACTTCCACTTTACCCCAACTTTTATATCCTGAGCTTTGTTGCTCAAAGTATTGATGAGCATTCAATAATTGTTGTGTGGTTTGTTGTGTATTCATTTTTTTTGTTAATATTTCAATAATTAAAAGAAAGTATAACTATGCTGATTTCTTTTTCGATTCAATAAAAAGCTGACAAGCCGCTTCTAAGGTTCTTGCCACATTAAATGTTTCATCTAAATTTTTACCTATACAAACCGTTCCATGATTTGCCATTAAAGCTGCATTTGAGTGCTCAATGGCTTTTGCTGTTTCCACCGTAATTTTTTTTGTATTTGGCAAGGCATAAGGTGCAGCTTTTATCACGTTTGCACCCAATATTTTTTGATGCTCAACATTAATAATTTCTACATCATTTTGTGCAGCTGCAACAATAGATGCATACATTTGATGCGTATGGATAACAGCACCAATATGTGGTCGTGTTTTATACACTTCACAATGTAATTTTAATTCAGAAGAAGGCTTAATCGTGCCTTCATATTTTAAAGTATAAATATCTACCAATACCATTTCATTGGGTGTAAGCTCATCATACGGTCTTCCACTGGGTGTAATGACCATTTGAGTATCGTTTACTTTAATGCTCACGTTTCCCCAAGTGCGTGCCACCAAGCCTTCTTTTAAAAGCATTTTGCCGGCTTCACATACTTTATATTTTATTTCTTCAATGTTCATTTTCGTTAAATTGAATTTCAAATCTATCTTTATTTATTTGATGATAGGTTTTTTTTAACTGATGATAGATTTGCTGATAATTATGAAATAACTGATGGTATATTTTATTGTTTTCAGTTGTTGGAATATATGTTTTGTGTGTTTGAATGAATTGATAAATATCGCTAAAATTTTTAAATGTTCCACTGCCAACCAAAGCACACATAGCTGCACCTAATGCACCAGCATTTTTAGGCTGTGAAGTACTGCTAATTTTTCGTTGTGTAATGTCGGCAATATTCTGCATCCAAGTATCATTCAGCGTGCCTCCACCGGTAATTTTAAGTTCAGTTATTTTAAATCCAAAATCTTTTTCCAAATTTTGAATGGTCCATCTCAAGTTATAGGCTATGCCTTCAAAGTGCGCACGAGCAATGTGGGCACGTGTATGTTGGTGCGATAAATTAAAAATCGTAGAACGTGTGGTAGTGGTGCTCACCGGACATCGCTCGCCCAAAAACCATGGGGTAACTATCAAATAATCGGCGCCGGCAGTTGTTTGTTTAATCTCATTTTCTAATAATTCAAACAAAGCTGTTTCTGAAAGATTCTTTTTTTCTTCAGCATAAAAAGTATCCAATAGCCATTCCGTGTTTACACCGGCAGATTCGGTAATTCCTACTACCATATTCATTTTAGGATCGGCACTTTGCAAACAAAAAAGGCCATTTTTAAATCCAAGTGGCTTGCTGGTGGTAACACCAACCCAAGCCGATGTGCCTACGTAAATATGTGCTTCACCTTCGCCAATGGCTGTTGTTCCTAATGCGGCACTTTGTGTATCGTCACAACCTCCAAATACTTGAACTTGTAGTGGCAAATCTAAATCTTGTGCGGCTTGTTCCGTGAGAGTGCCCACTAAGTCGGTTGACTTTACTAAGTCAGGTAATTTTTCAGTTCCTGCACCTGTGATTTTAAAAAACAAACGTTCCCAATCTTTCTTTTTTAAGTTAAATGCGTACGAACACGCTCCTGACCATTCTGCCACCATTTTTCCGGTACACTTAAATTTTAAATAACCATTGACATCTAAAAATTTATGTGTTTGATGGTATATTTTAGGTTCATTTTCTTTCAACCAAATCAGTTTTGGAATAACATCTTTGCCTGTAATTTCTACCCCAACAATCGTTTTAAAAATGGCCTTTCCGCCCATACGACGCATGGCTTTGCGTGCTTGTTTTTCGGCACGTCCATCTACCCAAGAAATATTATTATACAATACTTTTCCTTCTATACTCATAGGAATAATTCCCATGGCTTGAGTGGTAAAAGCCAATCCTTTAATCTTATTTTTATCGATTGTTGTTGCTTGAGTTAATTTTTTTGTAGCGCTACAAATTGCTTTCCAATAATCATCCGGAATTTGTTCTACCCATCCTGGATGTGGCATTTGCAAAGGATAGGACTCAATTGCTGAGGCTAA
>JAGNZZ010000071.1 GCA_017984135.1 Chitinophagales bacterium
GGACACCAACCGATAGGGAAAAAGTACGATTTATCATACTTTTTGAATTTGGTATTACTTCAACTGTTTTATGATTGCTTAATTTGGGTTTAATCTATTTTTAATTTTTTAGTGCTATTATTTTGTTGTACGCGCTAAAAATATTTTGGTTGTTTCAAACGCGATGCGAACAATTCATCAAAAGTTCCTTTAAAGCGATAATATATAAAATCCTGGTTACCTCTCACTTGTCCTACAAAATTAATCAATCCACCTAATCGGTTTATAAAATAGTTTATGGTTGTGTCGTTAGGTCTTTGTTTTAATTTAAAATGGTTTTTTGCTGCTTCTTCTACGCCATTCAACCTTATGTCGTGGAGTATAGCCCTCAAGTTGCGAATATATTTCCTGTCTATATTTACTTTTTGGTTCACCACAAGGCCAGTTACGGTTTGTTTCCGATTTTCCGATTGTATTCTAAATTTCTTTTCATTAATGCGAAAGTGGTGTTTATTTATAATTGAAACAATATCCAAAATGAAGTCTGTGTCTATTTTTACAGACGATGAAAAAGTTAAATCATCTGCATATCTTGTGTATGCAATTTCTTTTGCATTGCATAATAGTTGCAGCTCATCATCTAATTGTTGGCATATAAAATTTGATATTGCTGGCGAAGAAGGCGCTCCAATGGGTAATTTCCCTTTGTAGGTAGTGAGCAGCGCTAGCAATGTAGCCAAGTGTTCGTCGTACTGAAATATTTCTGATTGAAATAATGCTCTAACTTGTGCAGCATTTATTGAAGGAAAAAAATCTTTGATATCGACATTCAACACTTGATATTTGCCTACATGCTGTTTGGCATTTTGGGCAATTGCACATATTTTGCCATATTCAGAAGGTCGTATTACAAAACCGAAAACAGCATTCGGTTTTATCATCAAATAATATGCATTTAAAAAGAAATTTAGTTTTTGTTGTATATTTTTCAATTCATCATCGGGTGCATCGATGTTGCGTTTTCCTCCTTTTTTCTTTGGAATTTCAAAAGATTGATATATTGGATTGTTGATAACATTGGATAAAGAACCAAGCTGTATATCCAACATTCGGCATAGCTGATTTTCATTTTCAAGGCTCAGCAAATGCAAGGCATTAAACGTATGTTTTTGGCGTGCTTTTTTATTAAATTTAAAGCGATTTGTATCAGCAGAAACATACTTTTTTCTCCATCGCCTTGCCATCTCTTTTCTGTTGTTCATGTTGTAAAAATTAGAGAGAACCGTTGCGCATTATCTATTTCCCGTGTTATACCATCGTGAAACGTAGTGTAACGATGGTATAACACCTATACCTACCATTTGGTAGTGGGTTGCAGGTACACAACCACAAAGTCATTATTCTTTTGACTCATAATTTTTAGGCAACGGTTCTCCATGTTTATATTAAAAAAAATCGAAATCACTCAATCTATCTTTTGTTATTTCTATTGTTCTTTCGTCTAAATAGTATTCATAATCAACAAATTTAGTAAATTTATCTGTTCTCAATAGGTTTATGCTGCCTATACAACCATTTCTATTTTTGGCAATAATAAGTTCTACCAAGTTTTTGGTTTCATTTCCTTCATAATCGTGGGTTAATCCATAGTAATCAGGACGATACATAAAAATCACCTTATCTGCATCTTGTTCTATATTGCCACTGTCTCTTAAATCATGTAAATAAGGTTTTTTCTCGCCTCCTCTTGATTCCACAGAGCGGTTTAACTGACTGGAACAGATAATGGCAATGTTCAATTCCATAGCTAATTTCTTGAACTTTCTGCTGATTCTTCCTATTTCTCTATCTCGGTTGTAATAACTACCAATGTTAATCAAGTTATCTATCATTTGTAGATAATCTATAAAAATAACAGCAACTTTCTGTTCCTTTACCAGACGGCGGCATTCTTCTTCCATTGCTTCTATCTTATAAACCACCGTATCGCAGATAAAGAGTTTTTTGGAACTTAATTCAACTGCAGCATTTTCTACCAGTTCTTTTTCTATATTAGAGAGTTTGTTTTGCAATATTTTGCTAGATTCAACATCTGATTTACATGCCAGAAACCTCGTTAGCAAATGTGTTTTATTCAAATCGAATGAGAAGTAGGCAACACTATAATCCAATTGCAGCATATTTAAAGCAAGATTCACCATCAACAGAGATTTGCCCATAGCTGGCCGACCTGCAATTATTGTAAATTCTCCTTTTGATAAACCACCAAACCTGCTATCAAATTCCTTAAAACCAGTTAGTATGGCTTGCGTATTTTCTTTTTCTTCAAATAAGTTTGGAATATTATTAGCTACAATACTACCTATGCTTTCTGTCTTACATTCGTAATCTTCGTCTTCTTTTCTGGCTTTACCTAATAGTTCACTTAAGGCATCATACAATGATTTTTCAGCTTTATATTGAGGATATTTATCCAATAATTTTTGTAATGATCTTTGAAAATCTGTAAGCATGGTCTGATTTATTTTGAGATGAAAAGGAAGGCTAAGGTAATAGGTGATAGGCGTTTTTTTGCAGGAAAGTATGTTAAATTTTAAA
>JAGNZZ010000051.1 GCA_017984135.1 Chitinophagales bacterium
CGCTTAGTATATTTACATGAGAATCCGGTTCGTTCTGGTTTGGTTTGGGAAACGTGTCATTACAAATATAGCAGTGCCATAGATTACTATACAACCGAAAGAGGATTATTAAAGATTGAACATCTGTTATTTTAAATTGTGCTATTGTGGAATGCGGTCAGAGACCGCCAGTATTAATCGACACGAGTCGTCCTGCGGAAGACTCGCACCAGAGAGACTCGCGCCAGAGAAACATCTGTGATTTTAAATTGTGCTATTGTGGAATGCGGTCAGAGACCGCCAGTATTAATCGACACGAGTCATCCTGCGGAAGACTCGCGCCAGAGAGGTCGACACGAGTCGTCCTGCGGAAGACTCGCGCCAGAGAGAGACTCGCGTCAGAGAATTACTATACAACCGAAAGAGGATTGTTAAAGATTGAACATCTGTGATTTTAAATTGTGCTATTGTGGAATGCGGTCAGAGACCGCTAGTATTAATCGACGCGAGTCGTCCTGCGGAAGACTCGCGTCAGAGAACAAATGAAAAATTAAGGCAACGCTTAGTATATTTACATGAGAATCCGGTTCGTTCTGGTTTGGTTTGGGAAACGTGTCATTACAAATATAGCAGTGCCATAGATTACTATACAACCGAAAGAGGATTATTAAAGATTGAACATCTGTGATTTTAAATTGTGCTATTGTGGAATGCGGTCAGAGACCGCCAGTATTAATCGACACGAGTCGTCCTGCGGAAGACTCGCGCCAGAGAGAGGAAGACTCGCGTCAGAGAATTACTATACAACCGAAAGAGGATTATTAAAGATTGAACATCTGTGATTTTAAATTGTGCTATTGTGGAATGCGGTCAGAGACCGCTAGTATTAATCGACACGAGTCGTCCTGCGGAAGACTCGCACCAGAGAGACTCGCGCCAGAGAAACATCTGTGATTTTAAATTGTGCTATTGTGGAATGCGGTCAGAGACCGCCAGTATTAATCGACACGAGTCGTCCTGCGGAAGACTCGCGCCAGAGAGGACTCGCGTCAGAGAGAGAATTACTATACAACCGAAAGAGGATTATTAAAGATTGAACATCTGTGATTTTAAATTGTGCTATTGTGGAATGCGGTCAGAGACCACTAGTATTAATCGACACGAGTCGTCCTGCGGAAGACTCGCGCCAGTGAAGCATTTGAGGACACATTTAAAAATAAAGGGTTTCAGCATGTCGCTAAAACCCTTATATTTAACGTGATCGCGGCACGAATCGAACGTGCGACCGACTGCTTAGAAGGCAGTTGCTCTATCCCCTGAGCTACGCGACCATTTTCAAAAAAACATTTTCTTTCAAAAAAAAATCTGAATGGAGTGCAAAGATAGTTTCTTATTACTTAATTTCCCAAAAAATTACTCTAAAAAATTATGTCAGTTAATAATATACCAATTGAGGCTTCTTGGAAATTAGCATTAAATGCTGAATTTGATAAACCTTATTTCCATGAATTATGTCAGTTCTTGCAGAATGAAAAAGAGAAGAATAAACAGATTTTTCCAACGGAAACTCTCGTCTTTAATGCCTTTAATTCCACACCGATTAATCACGTTAAAGTTGTAATTATTGGTCAAGATCCATATCATGGAATTGGACAAGCACATGGTTTGTGCTTTTCGGTTCAACATGGAATAAAACCACCACCAAGTTTGATGAATATCTATAAAGAATTAAAAAATACCATTCCTGATTTTTATATTCCAACACATGGATGCTTACAAAAATGGGCTAATCAAGGTGTTTTTATGTTAAATGCTATTCTAACAGTAGAAGCCAATAAACCGGCATCTCATCAAAAAAAAGGTTGGGAAGAATTTACCAATGCCGTAATTCAAAAAATTTCAAACGAAAATATAGGTATTATCTTCTTACTTTGGGGAAATTTTGCCCAACAAAAATCAACATTAATCGATGAAAAAAAACACATTATTCTAAAAGCAGCACATCCGTCGCCTTTTTCTGCGCATAAAGGATTTTTGGGATGCCATCATTTTGTAAAAGTGAATAACATTCTTCGTGAACGAAAGGAACGAATTATAGACTGGCAAGTGTAATCTATCTTCCTAAATACCAACTCAAAATTGCAATTAATGGTGCAGCGCCTTGAATTAACATACCTATCAACATACCTGGTTTGGAAATATACAATACAATTGACGCAGCCAACATTGACGCACAGCAAAAAATAATTAATGTTTTCCCAATAATAGCTTGTTCGCCTTGCAGTAAATAAATACCAATAAATACACCAATCGCTAAAAATAGATTGTAAAATCCTTGATTGAAAAAGTTGATTTTAAATTGTTTAGCCAGTTCAGGAGTTGTTACGCCAAAGACTTTATGTACTTTAGGATGCATCCAAAAAATACTTTCTATTAAGAAAAAAAGCACATGAAACAAACCAGCAATGGCTGCAAAGACAATACTAATGCTTGACATAATTATTAAATTTTAGAATCAAATGTAATTAAAATAGTTCTTTACTTATTTTTTTTGTACTTTTGTGATGATGTCAGATGCTATACTTTTAAATGGCAAACAAATTCAACTGACCATTGAGCGGTTAAGTAGAGAAGTTATCGAATCCATCAATTTTAAAAATACAGTCATTATTGGTGTACAACCAAGAGGTGTTTTATTGGCTGAAAAAATACATCAACGCATTTTCGAATTAACCAAACAAAATGTTCCTTTTGGTAAAATTGATACCACTTTCCATCGAGATGATTTTAGAAGAGGAAAATCACTAAATGCTAAAATTACAGAGATTGATTTTCATATTGAAGAAAAAAATGTTTTGTTAATTGATGATGTACTGTTTACTGGTAGAACCATTCGAGCCGCATTAGATGCGCTTTTGTCTTTTGGACGTCCATTAAAAATTGAACTTTTAGTCTTAATTGATAGAAGATTTAATAGAGAATTACCCATTCAGCCAGATTATGTTGGGAAAATAGTTGATACTATTGAGAAAGTAGATGTGGAAGTGCATTGGGCAAATCATGAACAAGAAGAAAATAAAGTATTGTTTATAAAAGAATAAATTTAATTATATATAATGAGTAAAAATAATTTTCCCTATACTTTTTATTTTAAAAAATGAGTCAACTAAGTTCAAAACATGTAATCGGAATTGAGCATTTAACTTTAGATGATATTCAATTAATTTTAAAAACGGCTACTCAGTTTAAAGAAATTATCAATCGACCCATAAAAAAAGTTCCCACACTGCGAGACATTACCATTGCCAATTTATTTTTTGAAAATTCAACCCGAACTCGAATTTCCTTTGAACTGGCACAAAGACGTTTATCAGCAGATGTTATTAATTTTTCATCGTCCTCATCATCGGTAAAAAAAGGAGAAACCTTATTAGATACTGTCAATAATATTTTGTCAATGAAAGTAGACATGATAGTTATGCGTCACGCCAGTCCAGGTGCCGCTCATTACTTGTCTGAACGCATTACTGCACAAATTGTAAATGCCGGCGATGGTACACATGAACATCCCACCCAAGCTTTATTGGATGCCTATTCCATGCAAGAAAAAATAGGCGATTTAAACGGTAAGAAAATAGCAATCATCGGTGATATTATGCATTCTAGAGTGGCATTATCTAATATCTTTTGTTTAAAAAAATTAGGTGCTGAAATTACGCTGTGTGGCCCAACTACCTTAATTCCAAAATACATTGATGCATTAGGGGTAAATATTTCACATAATATAGATGAAACCTTGCAATGGTGCGATGTAGCCAATGTATTGCGTATCCAATTAGAACGACAAAACACTAAATATTTCCCTTCACTTCGTGAATATGCACTTTATTTTGGTGTAAATAAACAACGTTTAGATAAGCTTCAAAAAGAAATTGTCATCATGCATCCTGGACCAATAAATAGAGGTGTGGAGTTAACTTCTGACGTTGCGGATAGTGAACATTCAATTATTTTAGATCAAGTAGAAAATGGTGTTGCTATTCGAATGGCAGTCATGTATCTATTGGCCAACAAACACGAGTAAATATGAATCAATCATTATTAAATAGATGTGGGAATATATGCGAATTATGTAGTACAAATGATGCTACACATGCCTATACCATTTCCCCAAAAGAAGATACCATTGAAAATCAAGTGGCTTTGTGTGATGAATGCTTAACTAATTTATCCGCTACAGATAAAAGTGATTATTGGCATTTTTTAGAAGGTAGCATTTGGAATCCTGAACCTAGTGTTCAAGCGTTAAGCTATCGTATCATGTATCAATATAAAAACGAAAATTGGGCATCCGATTTATTAAGTTCAGTTGCTATTGATGATAATGTAATTCAATGGGCATTAAGTGCTTTTGAAGTGGCTGATGTACATAAAGATGCTTATGGTCATGTATTAGAAAGTGGAGATACTGTTGTGCTGACACAAGCATTAAACGTAAAAGGTACAAGTTTTTCAGCAGCTAAAGGAACAGTGGTAAAACGCATAAAATTAGTACACGATAATACGGAACAAATTGAAGGAAAAATTAATGACCAAACCATTGTTATTCTCACCAAATTTGTGAAAAAATCCTAGCTTAAATTTTATTTTTAGATGATTTCTTGAGGAACGTAATTTGGTTGTATCGAATCATCGTAATAAAATTGTTGCGCCCACATTCTATATTGCGCCACTGGGCCATCACCTTTAGCTAAAATCGGTGGATCAATGTAAATCTTATTTTTCCAAATATCAAAATCCATGCTTACGTCGTGGCAATATCCTTTATATGCACCATCTAAAATTAGTTTTAGTGCTAATTTATTTGGTAATAAATTTAATAACGGAGAAATTTTACTGAAGTTTTTCATTTTTTTTATACTTACTCCAATTGTCAATCTTAGTTTACCAATATCTGTTGGTGTAGGCAACACAAAATGTCGTGTTTCCATACCTAAATCTGGAATTTGTGTAGATACGAATGAATATCCTAAACCATGTACATTTACATTAAATTCTGTTCGGATAACTCGCTTTTTGCCTACAAAATCAGCCACTCGATGCATGGCATATTTGGCATATAAATAATGTTCATGTGACTCCATATCATGCATCGTTTCCACGCCTGTATATCCATGCACAATTCCAAAATGACCCACATCCACGCTGTTTTCAGAAGTTTCTTGTGGATGAGAGTTGAAATTGTATTCCGCAAATTTTACTTCTGTCCAATCCGTCCAATCTTCTTGTGGTGCGAACCACGTTGGAGCAGTATTTTTTTCATCAAACCATACTAAAATCAACCCATTTTTTTCATCAAAATTATATGGCGGAATTTTTAATCGTGAGGATGGTTTCGTGCCATATCCTGTTTTCGTACAATCGCCTTGTGCATCAAAACAGAAATGATGAAAAGGACATTTTATGCTTTCTTCTTCAATGACTCCACCATGACCTAAATGGGCACCCATGTGTGGACAATAAGGCTCCGATACACTCAATTTTCCACTTTCAGTTCTAAATAGAAGAACATCTTTTCCAACTAAACGACGTGTAATTATTTCTCCGTTTTTAACTTCGTGAGAATGTGCCACCATATACCAACCATTTGGAAATGGCTTTAATGGAATTTTTTTATAGCTCGCCATGGTCTTTTTTGAATTTCAATTTAATATTGGAAAGAAAGCAAAATTATTCAAAATTAATAAAATTGAAAATACACAATTGATAACAAATAATTAACTCTTTTTTATTGACCAAACGTTTGGTAATTAAATGCATGCATTGTAACTTTATTTCTCCTTTTAAAATCAATGTCATTCCGAATAAAATGTGGAATTTGTTTTATAAATAAAATGATTAATAAAGAAAATAGACTAAAATGAGTACAACACAAACAGCATTAAAAAACTTATTACAAGGTGGTGAATTTTTAGTGAAAGAATCTAATTTCAATGAAACGTTTACGCCTGAAGATTTGAATGAAGAGCAACAAATGATTATCGACACAGTGGTTTCTTTTATAGATTCTGAAGTATTGCCGGTTTATGATAGAATTGAAAAACAAGAGCCAGGCTTAACAGAATCCTTATTAGTGAAAGCTGGTGAATTGGGATTGTTAGGCTTAGCGATTCCAGAAGAATATGGTGGCATGGGAAAAGATTTTAATACCAACTCATTATTAGTAGAATACATGGCTAAAGGACGATCTTTCTCATTGTCATTAGGAGCTCATATTGGTATTGGTACTTTACCTATTGTATATTTTGGAAATGAACAACAAAAACAACATTATTTACCCAAGTTGGCAAGTGGCGAACTAAAGGCAGCCTATTGCCTAACAGAGCCAAGCTCTGGTTCCGATGCATTAGGTGCTAAAACAGTAGCCGTGTTAAATGAAGATGGTACAAAATACATTGTAAACGGACAAAAAATGTGGATCACGAATTCTGGTTTTGCTGATGTTTTTATTGTATTTTGTCAAATTGATGGCAATAAATTTTCCTGCTTAATTTTAGAAAAAGGGATGGATGGTTTAACCTTAGGTGCTGAAGAAAAGAAAATGGGCATAAAAGGTTCATCTACTCGTCAAGTATTTTTAGAAAATGTAAAAGTGCCTAAAGAAAACTTACTCGGAGAAATAGGCAAAGGTCATTTAATTGCATTCAATATTTTAAATATTGGACGTTATAAATTAGCTGCAGGTGTATTAGGTGGTTCTAAATCTGCTTTGGAGCAATCTGTAAAATATGCGGAAGAACGCCAACAGTTTAAAACACCTATTGCAAATTTTGGTGCTATACAATATAAAATTGCAGAAATGACAACGCGTATTTATGCTTTGCAAAGTGCTTGCTATCGAGCGGCAGATATGATTGATAATAAAGAAAAAGAATTAGTAGCCGAAGGTAAAAAATATCAAGAAGCGATTATGTTAGCCGCAGAAGAATATGCAATTGAATGCTCGTTGTTAAAATTCATAGGTTCAGAAGTATTGGATTATTGTGTTGATGAAAACGTACAAATTCATGGTGGAATGGGTTATTCCGAAGAGTTAGGTGCAGCAGGTGCTTATAGAGATGCACGTATCAATCGTATATTTGAAGGCACCAATGAGATTAATCGATTGCTTTCAGTTGATATGTTGTTTAAACGTGCCATGAGTCAAAAAATTGATATCATGAAACCGGCAATGGCTGTTCAGAAAGAATTGATGAGTGTTCCTGATTTTAGTAGTGATGAAGATACAACTCCATTGTCAACAGAAGCTAAAGCTGTTAAAAACGCTAAGAAAGCGATTTTAATGACTGCTGGTGCAGCTGCACAAAAATTAATGACTAATTTAAAAAATGAGCAAGAAATTTTGATGAATGTAGCAGATATGTTAGCAGAAGTTTTTTCAATGGAATCCACTGTTTTACGTACTCAAAAACAAATTGCTGTTTTAGGAGAAGCAGCATGCGAATCACAAATCGACATGACACGTGTATTTGTTTCTGATGCTTTGGAACGATTAAATTTACATGGTAAACATGCATTACAATCCTTTGCTGAAGGCGATGAATTACGCATCATGTTAATGGGATTAAAACGTTTTACTAAATATGAAACTTTCAATACCAAAGAGGCTCGTAGAAGAATTGCAGCTAAAACGTTAGAAGCGAATAAATATCCATTTTAAGCAATAATAATTAGGTATAAAATGGTCTTGAGCAATCAAGACCATTTTTTTTTATAGGTTCGTGTGTCACTATAATTGTTCATACTTGGTGTTGGTTTGTTATCATAAGGAGAAACCAATAAAATGCCTCTTGGAAAATATTATGCTGAAAAGTCATTCCCTTGGAAAAGGGAATCTCTCATTCAAATTAAATTATCGCTTACGAATAGTTGGAACGCAATAATGACATTTATACTTCACTACTTTTATCCCAATTTCTACATACCATTTCATTTTGTTCAAAACTTAAAAAAATACCATTCCTAAATCGCTTTGGTTTTTTGTACTATTGTAATTCATGAAAAAATGCATTGTTTTTTATCTCATAGTCTATCAAAAGTCTAAAAGGCTTTATTTATGTCTCACAATACAAAAAAGTTTAGATTGAATAACCTAGCAAATCTCAATTTACTGAACTTGAAACGCTTTATTTTTTTTCTTTTTCTTCTGCAATGCTTTTGCTTTTCGAGTTTTTAAGAAATTACTAAATGCTTTATCTTCCATTTCACTTAAAGGTTTATTGATAAAAACAAAATCTTTTTCATCTATTTTTTTTAAGTTTATCATAGCTTAAAATTTTTAAAATATTTAATCGTCAATATGTATGCTTCTTTTGTGTCTATAAACATTCTATTTCCACTAAAAAGTTTCGCTCCTAAAGTTAATTTATAATGTTCAATTAGTTGAGTTTTAGCAATAAACGAAACAATACCATCATAACCTTTTTCAAACGAAGTTTTGCAGGCAAAAGCAACAAGATTTCCAGCAACACCATGATATAGTTTTTTATTGCCTTTATTAAACTTAGCACTTTCAATCAAATCCATAAAAACATGGTCGCCTTTATCTGTAAAACTAATAATACCATGTATAATATCAGAATTGTTTAAAGTAGTAAGTTTAAATACATTTTTTGTCTTGCTTTTGATTTCAGAATGCCAGTCAAATAACCAATCTGCCTTTTTTATTTGTTTAGAACCATTAATTTGAGAAATTACTGTTTCAAATACTTCACCTGAAATTGCATTTTCAATAGAGTTAGTTAACTTGTCAATCTCAAAATCAAGTTCTTTTTTTTTAGTTTTCACTCTACTAATTTAAGTAAATTGAATCTTTAAAGCAAATATTTTGAATGTCAATATTTTATAACTTTGCTTTCGACAAGTGTTATCACCAGCTCAACTGTATGCCGTTTAAAGTGTTTATTCTTCATTTTAGTTTAGGATAGATTTTGATGCATAAATCGAATTGTTCAAAAAATTAGATATTATAAATTGCGGACTTCTTTATAGGTTAGTAGTTGACAGGTGAAAATACCTGCCAAGGTCGAGGAACAATGTGCCAATAAAATGCCTCTTGGAAAATATTATGCTGAAAAGTCATTCCCTTGGAAAAGGGAATCTCTCATTCAAATTAAATTATCGCTTACGAATAGTTGGAACACAATAATGACATTTATACTTCACTACTTTTATCCAATTTCTACACACCATTTCATTTTGTTCAAAACTAAAATAAATCAATATTAAAATCATGCCCATTTTTCGTACTTTTGTAATCAATGGAAAATTTCATCGTTTCGGCTCGTAAATATCGTCCTGCCAAGTTTTTGGATGTGGTAGGACAGGAGCAGGTTTCT
>JAGNZZ010000025.1 GCA_017984135.1 Chitinophagales bacterium
TATGCAAAAGGAGTGTACTTGATAAAGTTAAAAGTAGATGAAGAAAGCTTTTACCATAAAGTGGTGAAACAATAGAAAAGCATCATAAAAAAAGTATGAAAAACCTCAACGAAAGTTGAGGTTTTTTGTTATTTTAGTAGAATCAGAAATGAATTAAAAAAATACAAATGCCAAGTGTGAAAATAATTGAATGTCCGAGAGATGCGATGCAAGGAATGAGGAGCTTTGTGCCTACAGCACTAAAAATAAAATATTTAAATTCATTGTTGCAAGTTGGATTTGATACCTTAGATTGTGGAAGTTTTGTGTCAGAGAAGTCGATTCCACAAATGGCAGATACTAAATTGATAATTCCACATCTAAAATTAGATAATTCAAAAACAAAACTATCGGTTATAGTAGGAAATGCTCGAGGTGCAGAAATTGCCGGAGATTTTGATGAGCTTACCTATGTTGGTTATCCATTTTCTATATCAGAAACCTTTCAGCAGCGCAATACCAATTGTAGTATTGAACAATCTTTACAGCGAGTAGAAGAAATTATGAATGTGTGTGCGTGTTCGGGGCAAACATTTGTTTGTTATATTTCGATGGCATTTGGAAATCCATACGGTGATTTTTATGATGCTTCACTCGTGGAACATTGGGTAGATCGATTACTAGAAATTGGTGTCACTAAATTTTCTATTTCTGATACAATTGGGGTTGCAACTCCGGAATTAATAACAGATGTATTTTCAATTTTAGCTAATGATTTTCCTGAAATTGGATTTGGTGCTCATTTTCATACCACTCCAACCACATGGAAAGATAAAATTGAAACAGCATGGCAATCAGGATGTACTCGTTTTGATGGTGCCATAAAAGGGTTTGGTGGTTGCCCAATGGCAAAAGATGATTTAACAGGAAATATGCCTACCGAAAATTTAATAGCATATTTTGAAGAAAAAGGAATTGAACATGGTTTAGATAAAGAAGCATTTGCAGTATCTATGCAAATTGCCAATCTAATATTTAAATAGGTATATTTGGATTTTTCTTAATTTCTCGTTCTCCAAATATGGCGGAGCCAATTCTTATCATGGTAGATCCTTCTTCTAAAGCAATTTGATAATCTCCACTCATTCCTATCGACAGAATTTTAAAACACTCATTTCGTTTAAAATAAGTAGATTTTAATTCGTCAAAATAGACTTTTATAGCATTAAATTCATTTTTAATTAAAATCTGACTTTTGGTATTGGTAGCCATTGCCATTAATCCAATAATACGAATATTCGTTAATGCATCAAAGGCTTTGATGTCCAAATGGTCAATTAATTCTTCTTCCGAAAATCCTGATTTGTTTGTTTCTGCAGCAATATGTATTTCCAATAAAACATCAATTATTCTTTTATTTTTTAGGGCTTGTTTATTAATTTCAATGGCTAGTTTCAAACTATCAACTGAATGGATAAGAGAAATAAATGGTGCAATGTATTTTACTTTATTGCTTTGGAGCGTACCTACCATGTGCCATTCAATATCTTTAGGTAGTACTTCGTATTTGGGAACCAGTTCTTGTACTTTATTTTCTCCAAAAATTCGCTGTCCAGCATCATAAATAGTGCGTATGGCTTCAACTGATTTAGTCTTGGAAATTGCAACTAAAACTGCATTTTTGCCATTAGCAACTTTTTTTATATCTTGTAAGGCAGAAATATTTGCCATTGTAATGATTATTTTAGTACATAAATATAGTTCAAATTTTTTTTTATCTTTTCTTTTTTTACTGATAGTACCATCGTGTATTAAAAAGCATCAAATAGCATCTTCTGATAAAATTATTTCTGAAAATAAAATGATTTCAGTGTTAACAGAGATTTTTAAAATGGAAGCTTACGTAAACGATAAATTAATTGGAAGCAATATAGACTCACTTACTTTTGTTAAAAAATCATTGTATGCTCCTATATTATCTCATTATAAAGTAGATAGTACAGATTTTTATACTACATTTAATTATTATCAATCGAATCCGAACGAATTTATTGCATTATTGAGTTTGGTAGATTCGAATCTAGTGAAAATAAAACCATTGGATACAACGGAAACGAAACAATTAGTAGCGCCACCGGAAAATATAGAACAATTAGGCACTTATAATGAACAAGAAGCGGCAATGCGTGATGTTTTTATTAAAAAGAATCACCAAAAATTAAATAAACTACATCAGAAGAAACCAGAAAATCAACAAAAACAAATTAAATAGAACTTAAAATGAATTTACACACAAATTGGACATTTCAAGAGATACTTAATGTATATAATAAGCCTTTGTTAGATTTAGTATATGAAGCGGCAACGGTACATCGTCAAAACAATGACCCGAATGAAATACAAGTTTGTACCTTATTGTCGGTTAAAACAGGTGGTTGTACGGAAGATTGTTCTTATTGTCCTCAAGCAGCACGTTATAACACTGGTTTAAAAGCGCATAAATTAATGGATGTAAATGAAGTATTGGAGAAAGCATTAGAAGCTAAACAAACTGGTTCCACACGTTTTTGTATGGGTGCCGCTTGGCGTGAAATACGTGATAACAGAGATTTTGATCGTGTTTTGGATATGGTAAAAGGCGTAAACGAAATAGGATTGGAGGTTTGTTGTACCATGGGAATGCTAACAGAAGAACAAGCTCAAAAATTAAAATCTGCCGGATTGTCAGCTTATAACCATAATGTAGATACGTCGGAAGATTATTACGATAAAATCATTACTACTCGAACGTATGACGATAGACTAAAAACAATAGGACATGTTCGTAAGGTTGGAATAAGTGTTTGTAGTGGTGGAATAATTGGTTTAGGCGAAAGTGTTGATGCCAGAATTGGTTTAGTTCATACATTAGCTTCTTTGCCACAAGCTCCTGATTCTGTACCTATTAATGCTTTAGTTCCTGTTGAAGGAACTCCAATGGAAGGTCTTAAACGTGTTTCTGCTTTTGAAATGGTACGTATGATTGCTACCGTTCGTATTGTACTACCAAACACTCAAGTACGTTTAAGTGCCGGAAGATTAGATATGACTGTAGCAGAGCAGGCTTTGTGTTTTATGGCTGGAGCGAATTCCATATTTGCCGGCGATAAGCTCCTAACTACGCCGAATCCAAATTTTACTGATGATATGGAAATGTTAAATCTATTGGGGTTAAAACCAATGGAATCTTTCAAAGAAAATGAGATTGAAACTGCTTCTGTTTAATGGATGTTGAAAATAGAATTTCTACTTATTTAGAGAAACGGGTAATTAGCAACCAGTTGCGTAGATTAATGATTGTCAACGATTTAGTTGATTTTTCTTCAAATGATTATTTAGGGTTTTCTCGTTCAGCATATCTGAAACAACAAGTGGATATAGAATTAAATTCTTTTTATAAATTTAAAAAATCAGGTGCAACAGGTTCGCGACTTTTAGATGGTAATTCTTACTTAGCGGATGAACTAGAACAATTACTTGCAAAGATGCATCATGCAGAAGCAGCTTTGCTTTTTAATTCAGGCTATGATGCCAATGTTGGTCTGCTTTCAACGGTTATCCGTTCTGGAGATCTTGTATTCTATGACGAATTAATTCATGCATCATTACATCAAGGAATTAAGTTAAGCTGCTCTAATTCTTTTTGTTATAAACATAATAACTATGACGAGTTAAATGATTTTCTTCAACAAGCAGATAAGAATAAAGTGAAATTTATTGTTTCTGAGTCTGTTTTTTCCATGGAAGGAGATAAAGCGGATTTGAAGAAACTTGTTCATTTATCAAAGCAATACAACGCCCATTTAATTATTGATGAAGCGCATTCAAACGGAATATTTGGTGATAGAGGAAGCGGTATGTGCAATGAATTTGAGGTGGAACAAGATTACTTTGCTCGTATTTATACATTCGGTAAGGCCATTGGAAGCCATGGCGCTGTAGTGGTCGGTAGTCAAATGTTAATAGAATACTTGATTAATTTTTCGAAGAATTTTATTTATACTACTGCCTTGGATTCACATACTTTATTAAGCGTGAAACATGCGTATTTATATTTACAAAACAATATAAATCAATCAGTTAAATTAAGAAAAGCAATCTTTTACTTTAATTTATGTATTGATACTCTGAAGGATAAATATGAAGTGTGCGGAGAAGGACCGATATATGGTATTATTGTTCCTGGTAATGAAAACTGTAAAAAGATGGCTTTGTACTTGAGCAATAAAGGTTACAATGTTCGACCTATTTTGTCTCCAACTGTTTCTAAAGGGAAAGAACGATTGAGGATTGTTTTGCATAGCTATAATACAGAAATCGAAATCAATCAATTGATTTCATTAATTGTTGATTATTAATAAATTATACATGAATCGTCTGTTTGTTACAGGAATTGGTACCGATATTGGTAAAACGGTTGTGGCAGCTATCTTAGTGGAAGCTTTAGCAGCGGATTACTGGAAGCCAGTTCAATCGGGTAATTTAGAGTATACAGATTCCGATTTTATTAGAGAATATACCAGCCATCATACATGTATTCATCCGGAAGATTTTTTACTAACTAATCCTGTTTCTCCTCACTTAGCAGCAGAATTTGATGGTAAACCAATTGATTTACAGAATTTTAACTTGCCAATTTTAAGAAATAATTTAATAATTGAAGGTGCCGGTGGATTAATGGTTCCATTAAATGAAAACAATTTAATTATTGATTTAATTATTTCACTACAAGTATCTGTAATAGTGGTTGTTAAAAATTATTTAGGAAGCATAAATCACACCTTATTAACAATTGAAGTTTTGAAACAGAAAAATATTCCTATATTAGGGATAATTTTTAATGGTGAAGGTAATTTAGCTTCAGAATCTTATATAGAAGCCTACTCGCAAATTCCCATTTTAGCTAAAATTCCTAAAGTGGAAACGATATCGAAAGGGTTCATTATTCAAGAGTCAGATAAATTGCGAAAACGATTAGTTGACCATCTACCTAATTCTACAAATTTATAACCATCAAACGATTTGTCTATTGATTATGAATCTTTCTGATTTTGATAAACAACTAATTTGGCATCCATTTACCCAACATCATACTTCAGGATGTTCAATTCCTATTACTAAAGGTGATGGTGTTTTACTTTGGGGTGAAAATGGCGAAGAATATATAGATGCTATTTCCAGTTGGTGGACAAATGTTTTTGGTCATTGCCAGCCGGATATTTCACAAGCCATTAAATGTCAACTAGATACGTTAGAGCATGTTATATTTTCGGGATTTACACATCGACCTGCAGTTGATCTAGCAGATTTGCTTCTTTCGGCTTTGCCTGAAAATCAAAAAAAAGTGTTCTTTTCTGATAATGGTTCTACTGCAGTGGAAGTTGCACTTAAAATGTCAATTCAATATTGGCACAATAAAGGTATTGAAAAACAAACATTTATATCTTTTGTAGATGCATATCATGGCGATACATTTGGAGCCATGTCTGTAGGAACGCGTGGTGTTTTTAACCAGGCATTTGAATCACTTTTGTTTAACGTAGAATTTGTTGATTTACCCAACGAATCTAATTTTGAGATGGTTTTAAATCATTTTATTGACATTATACATACTGGAAATGTAGCAGCTTTTATATTTGAACCTTTGATACAAGGATCTGCAGGTATGAATATGTATTCATCTATTTATTTAGATAAATTAATTGAAATAGCTAAAAATGAAAGTGTTATATGTATCGCAGATGAAGTAATGACCGGAATTGGTCGTACCGGAAAACCGTTTGCAAGTGATTACTTAACACATAATCCTGATATTTTCTGTATTTCTAAAGGAATTACTGGTGGCTTTCTGCCTTTAGGATTAACCACTTGTACTCAACCTATTTATGACGCTTTTTTAAGTACGGATAAAATGAAAACATTTTTACACGGACATTCTTATACCGGAAATCCATTGTCGTGTGCCGCAGCTGTTGCCAGTCTTAAGCTTCTAAATAATTCGGCTTCGCAGATTTCATCTTTGACAGAATGGCAGAAGTTGTTTGCCCTTGGATTACGCACTAATTCCAAAATTGAAAATGTACGACACTTGGGAACCATAGTTGCATTTGAAGTAATTACGCAACAACAATCTAATTATTTTAATGAACTTCGAGATTTTCTCTATGCTGAGTTTTTAAAACGTGGTGTATTGTTACGTCCTTTGGGTAATACGATTTACATTATGCCTCCGTATGTCATTTCACATGAACAACTAAAATATGTGTATGCTGTGATTGATGAAGTATTAAAACTAGTCTAAATTTCTGTTTGATAGTATTTCTCATTTAGATCCCAAAAATCAATCTTATTTTCAGCAAATAATTTTCGGTAGATTTTTACATGGTAAGCATCGTTGTCTGAAGAAATGAACAATTTTTGGTATTTGAAATTTCTGCGTATGGCATCGATATTTAAATAACAATTATCACTCACCATTAAATAATCTATTTCTAAAGGTATTTTAAAGCTTTTACGAGTATTTTTTTGAGTCAGAAAATAGAACGATTTGTTTTTTAGTACAAGTACATCTTCTTCATAATAATAGTCAGATTGCGATGTGCTGTCTAATTGTTTATTTGTGTAATTATCTATTTGAAATAAGCGATGTGAGTTGGCTATGGAAAAAGAATAATCTTTATCTAAAATTTTATCTTTCGAAATTAAAATTTGCTTTCCTTGATGTTGATAGGCAATGGCCATATTTTTAGGAATTGAATACAAAACGATTTGTTTTTTCTGATGTTGAAAAATGGTAAAATAATAGGATTGTAGAATACAAATTAATATCAGACCTAAGCTGACCAATAAATATTTTGGTTTTTTACTTAAATAAAATGCTAAAATTAAACTCATTGCCAACATTAAAATCAGTAATTGGCCATACGAAAGATATATATTATTCCATTTACCCATGGGCAAGTTTGCCAACCATTGCGATAAAAATAGAAAACAATCTATTTGAAACGAGATAATTTTTCCAAAATAAACAGCCAAAAATGAAATTAAACTTAATGGAATTAAGAGCAAACAACACCATAAGATGCTAAATGAAAGTGGTATGGCAAATAAATTAGCTATTAAAAAATAGGTTGGAAAATTCCCAAAATAATAGATACTCAATGGAACAGTAAAAATTTGTGCGGCAATACTTGCCGACCATAATTGCCATATTTTATCTATCCAAAAATTAGAAGAATAGTAGATTGCATAAATCGGTTTGTATAAAAATAATAATCCAAACATGGCTAAGTAAGACAATTGGAAGCCCACATCAAAAACAACATTAGCATTAAAGAAAATTTGCAGTAATGCTGCTCCAGCCAATAAATTTACACTGTTTACGTATTCTCGTTGTATTTTTCCGGTATGTATTAGTGTAAATAAAAGTGCTGCACGGACACATGCAGTAGAAGAACCAGTTACAAACGTAAACATCCAAATAAATACAAGTATGAAAATAAATTTCCAGTATTTTATTTTCAGATTTTTGTCTTTAATAAAACTCAATAAAAATGCTAACAACATATAGACAATACCAACATGTAAACCTGAAACTGATAAGATATGCAAGATACCTGTAAATGCAAAAGTGTTGTAGGTGTCACGATTAATATCATCATCATTTCCTAATAAAATTCCATTTGCCACAGCCATATTTTCCGGCTTTTCAATGTATTTTCTTAAAATGGATTGAATAAATAAGCTTATGGAAGCACTAATTCGTTTCAAAGTATGTTTCTTATGTTTTTGAATTAAATGAATACTATGAACAGGAATATATTGTTGCTGATAGATGGATTTATTTTCCAAGTAATTTTTATAATCGAATTCAGCAATGTTTTTTGAAGATTGAATTTCAGTTGCATTCCACTTAAATAAAACTTCATCACCAATTTGTAAATTAGAGAGTGAACTATCTTTTTCAAAATAGGCAAGGAGCTTACCTGAACATTTTTTAATATTGGAATTACTATCTATTACTTCTTCAATAGATAGGATAGTTTTGTACGATTTGGCTGTTTTACTTAAAGTTAATTCAATAATACCTTTTGCATAGTTGGCAGTATAAAGTGAAAAATGATTTTTTTGTTCTTCTCTTTGTTGATGCAAGTACAAGGAACCACCTAAGCAAATCAAAAAGATATATAATACAATTGAAGTGAGTCGTTTTGTTTTTTTAGTATGTATAGAAAAATGAAAACTAAGCAGTAAAATGAACAATAATACGGTTACAGTATAAAGGATAGAAAATTGAATAAAAAAAGAATTAAATACAACAATTCCCAAAAGGATTGGGAATACAATTTTTAAGATTGGCAATTGCGATAATTTATATTGCATTGTCTAATATATATATAAGTATTTAAAAAACACAAAAAAGCAAAAACTTATACATTATCTCATACTGTAAAAAATAAAATTGCTCTCCATTAATACTATCCTCCAAATATAAATTTACCATAGGCTACAAGGAATTATTTAGTTTTACACTTCGAGATGTAAATATGTAACGTACATTATTTTCTAACCAGTTGTGCAATTTGAAACAGAAAAAAATCAAATTAAACCACACAAAGGGTTAAATTATAAAATAATTTCTCGTTGTGCGGCTCCAATACTTGTAATTTTTATATTGGTAGGTATTCTTACCGACCAACTCTATTATATAGTATCAGCTGGTTCGGACACCAGCCGAAAGCAGAAGGATTGGCTAATTTATTTTAATTGGTGGTGCTAATCAAAATATTTTTCAATGGCAGTATCGTAAAGTGTTTTGTATTCATCAATGTTTCCATAAAGTTCGCCATCAATAATAATTTTTTGCCCATTTATTCTTCCTAAAGCTTGATATGGAACTTTGTGTTCGTTTAAATAGATTTCAAATGCATTTTGTGTCACAGCATCAATAGAAACGATAACTCTACTTTGCGCTTCACCAAATAAAAATGCATCTTTTCTAATAGTAGAATCAGTATTGATTTCAAATCCAATATTGCGTACCATAGCACTTTCTAAAACGGCAATAAACAAGCCACCTTCACTAATATCGTGAGCAGATTTAATTTTATTTTCAGCTATTAAATTAGTAATAGTATTTTGAATGAAGGCTTCTTCTTTTAAATCAAAATGTGGCGCAGGAGATAAGTCCACCTTGTGTTCATGTACTAAATATTCAGAACTGGAAATGTCATTTTTATTTTCTCCAATTAAATAAATTAAATCGCCTTCATTTTTGAAATCTAAAGTCATGGCATCGTCCACATTTTCTATAATTCCAAGCATGCCAATAGTTGGTGTTGGATTTACAGCTCTGTTTGGTGATTGGTTGTAAAAAGACACATTTCCACCAGTAACTGGAGTTTCAAATTGTAAACACGCATCGCCCATACCTTGAAGTGCGTGTACAAAATTCCAATACACTTCTTCGTCATAAGGATTGCCAAAGTTTAAACAATTGGTAATAGCAACCGGTTTTGCGCCGGTACATACTATGTTTCTTGCCGCTTCGGAAACGGCAATGGCACCACCATTATAGGCATCGGCATGCACGTAACGAGAATTGCAATCAACGGTAACGACTAAACCTTTTTTAGATTCTTTTAAGCGGATAACATTGGCATCACTCGGATGATTGGTGCCAGCATTGTTAATGCCCACCATGGAGTCATATTGTTTGTAAATAAAGCGTTTAGAAGCAATATTTGGATTTTGAACTAATCGTTTAGATATATCTATATAATTACTTGGTAATGAGATATTATTGATGTTAAATTCATCGCGTTTTGTGTGGTAAGATGGTTGTTTAAAGCTACGATCATAAACAGGAGCGCCACCACCCAAAACTAAGGTGTCAGCAGGCACTTCGGCCACTAACTCATCATTCATATAATATTGTACGAAATTACCTTCGGTTACTTCTCCAATAATGGCACAATGTAAATCCCATTTTTCAAATACAGCTTCCACTTCTTTCTCTTTGCCTTTTTGAACTACTATTAGCATTCTTTCTTGAGATTCAGATAGTAGAATTTCAAAAGGCTGCATATTTTTTTGTCGAGTAGGTACTTTGTCTAACCAAATTTTCATACCATGTTTGCCTTTGGCACTCATTTCATTCGTAGAACATGTAATGCCTGCTGCGCCCATATCTTGCATGCCAACAACAGCACCGGTTTTTATTACTTCTAAAGTGGCTTCTAGTAATAATTTTTCCGTAAAAGGATCGCCTACTTGAACCGATGGGATTTTGTCTTCTGCATCTTCACCTAAATCTTCAGAAGCAAATGTGGCACCATGTATGCCATCTTTTCCAGTGGACGCACCTACTATATAAATTGGATTTCCGACACCTTCGGAAGTGGCCGAAATGGTTTCACCTACTTTTACAATGCCAACACTCATCGCATTTACCAATGGATTGACTTGGTAGCAATCGTCAAAATAAACTTCTCCGGCAACAGTTGGCACGCCAAAGCAGTTGCCATAATGAGAAATGCCTTTTACTATGCCTTTCAATAAGTGTTGCGTCCGTTTATTGTCTAAATTTCCAAAACGAAGAGAATTTAAAGAAGCAATAGGTCGTGCGCCCATGGTAAAAATATCTCTAGAAATTCCACCTACGCCAGTAGCAGCACCTTGGAATGGCTCTACAGCACTTGGATGATTGTGTGATTCAATTTTAAAAGCACATGCCCAGCCGTCGCCAATATCTACTAATCCGGCATTTTCTTCACCGGCTTCAACTAGCAAGGCTTTCCCTTTTCTTGGTAATTTTTTTAAATATTTGATGGAGTTTTTATAGCTGCAATGCTCGCTCCACATAACTGCATACACACTTAATTCGGTAAATGTGGGAATTCTACCTAATATATCTTGTATTTTTTGATATTCTTCAAGCAATAATCCTAAAGATTTTGCCGTTTCTTCATTGACAATGGGTTGTTGTATTTTCGTTGACATTTGCTAAGTATATGTGCAAAAATAGAGAATATTCAACAAGGAATTGTTTTATTTTATCATCAATAAATTAAATAACGTATTTTTACACATTAATGAATGCAATTCAAGAATTTTTTGCGCCTATTATTTTCGTTGCATGTTTTATGCTAATAATAAACAGTAAATGGTTTTTTACTTCAAAATCAATTAGCAAAAAAGTGTTACTTGTCGGCTTTTCCTTAAAAGCATTTAGTGCTATTTTATTTGGTTTTTTATATAAGAGTAGAATATTAGCAGGAGGTGACACTTTTATGTATTTTAATGATGGTAATATCATCTACAATGCATTAAAAGAAGATCCATTTGTGTATTTTAAATTAGCTATCGGTACAAACGATTTTACACCAGTGCCACCCTATTTATTGCCTTATACAGATGCTATGCATTTCTGGTTTGATAGTAGTAATTATTTCTTAGTAAGAATTAATGCTATTATTCGTCCGTTTTCATTTGGTGTGTATAATGTACATGCGTTGGTGTTTGCTTTTTTATCATTTATAGGAACATATACGCTTTATTTGTTTTTCGAAAATAAGGTGTACAGCAAAAAAATATTACAATTTATTTTATTCGGAATTCCATCTATTGTTTTTTGGACTTCAGGAGTACATAAAGAAGCTATTGTTATTTTTGCTTTAGGAATTATTTTATATAATTTAGATATAATATTGCAAAATTCATTTAGAAAACGAAATTTGTTTTTTGCCCTATTTGGATTAATAGTATTAGGTTATACTCGAATTTACATTTTGGCATTCTTGCTTCCATTTTTAGCAGCTATTATTATTTATAATAAATATGAATCCGCACGAATCTCTTTCAAGTTTTTTGTTTTAACGATTTTGGTATTTGGTGCTGCCGCATTTTTGGTAGATATTTTATCTGATCAACATAGTTTGATGTATGAATTTTTAGTAAGAAGAGAATACTTTATTAATTCGCCTGGAAATATGACCTTTCAGGTGGAACGTATTCCACATAATTTTCATGGTGCTTTATTGTTAATATGGGAAGCCATCATTAATCCATTTATTCGACCATTGCCCAAAGATTGTAATATATTTTTAGCCTATTTAGCATCATTTGAAACATTTATCTTGTTATTGGTAATAGTTATATTAGCTTTCACAGTCAACAAAAAGTCAATACTCAATAATCCTTATGCTATATTTTCAATTTTATTTGGGTTGAGTATATTATTTTTAATCGGGTTAATCGTCAATAATTCAGGTGCAATTGTGCGATATCGTTCCATTGCAATCCCATTTATATTAATTGGATTCTGTTTAAAGTCAAGAGATATGAAAATTTCTTCATTATTTTCGAAAAATTAACAATAATTCAATCCACATCTTGATTTTTTTCTAAAAATTTTCTCCATTTTTGTATAAAAATAAGAAAGTTATGTCAAAAACAAGATTTAATGCAATTTCTGCATTTTCCTCCAGACCCAAAGTAAGCGTTGAATTACCGGCTGAAAAAATTTCTGATTTTTTTGCTTCTGCCGTATTTGGCGAAAAAGAAATGAAAGAATTTTTGCCATCAGATGCCTATAAAAAACTGAATGCATCTGTAAAAGATGGTAAAAAAGTAGATCGTGATATTGCAGACCAAGTAGCATCTGCCATGAAAGCATGGGCAATGAAACAAGGTGCAACACATTATACACATTGGTTCCAGCCATTAACAGGAACTACTGCTGAGAAACACGATTCATTTTTTATGCCTAAAGGTGGAAGTGGTATTGAAGAATTTAGTGCGGATGCATTAGTACAACAAGAACCGGATGCTTCTTCTTTTCCATCAGGTGGAATTCGTGTAACTTTTGAGGCTCGTGGTTATACGGCTTGGGATGTTACTTCTCCAGCTTTTATAATGACTGTAGGAAGCGGAAAAACACTTTGTGTGCCAACTATTTTTATTTCTTATACCGGTGAAACTTTAGATTTTAAAGCTCCATTATTAAAATCTATTCAAGCATTAGACACAGCAGCAACTGAAGTGGCAAGATATTTTGATAGAGATGTAAAACATGTAAATACAACATTAGGATGGGAACAAGAATATTTCTTGGTAGATTCTGCTATGTACTATGCTCGTCCGGATTTAGTGATGACTGGCAGAACACTATTAGGGAAACGTTCTCCTAAAGGGCAGCAATTAGAAGACCATTATTTCGGTGCAATTCCTGAACGCGTTTATGCATATATGCGTGATTTTGAAATTGAATGTTTGAAATTAGGTATTCCAATTCGTACACGTCATAATGAAGTTGCACCATCTCAATTTGAGTGCGCACCTATGTTCGAAGAAGCTAATTTAGCGGTTGACCATAATTCATTATTAATGGATGTTATGGATAGAGTTTCATCCAAACATAAATTAAAAGTTTTATTCCATGAAAAACCATTTGCCGGTGTGAACGGAAGTGGTAAACACAATAACTGGTCAATGGGAACAGATACTGGCGTGAATTTATTATCACCTGGAAAAACGCCAAGAACCAATTTGCAATTTTTAACTTTCTTCATAAATACGATCGCTGCAGTGAATAGACACGAAGAATTATTGCGTGCATCAGTAGCTTCTCATGGTAACGACCATCGATTAGGTGCTAACGAAGCGCCACCAGCAATTATTTCAGTGTTTACAGGTTCTTATTTGAAAGAAGTATTGGATATGATTGAAACTCGTGTAGATGAAGATAAATTTGATGAGCAAGATAATATCAACTTACGTTTAGATATTCATAATAGAATTCCTGATATCATGTTAGATAACACGGACAGAAACAGAACCTCACCATTCGCATTTACAGGAAATAAATTTGAATTCCGTGCCGTTGGCTCATCTGCGAATTGCGCATTACCAATGACCGTTTTAAATACTATTGTTGCGGAACAATTAGGCATGTTTAAAGCTGAAGTAGATGAATATATCAAAGGTGGCGATTATAAAGATGTGGCGATTTTAAAAGTGTTGCGTAAAACAATCAAAGAATCAAAACAAATTATTTTTGAAGGTGACAACTACTCTGATGAATGGCATAAAGAAGCTAAAAAACGTGGATTAAGTAATAACAAAAACACACCATCTGCATTGGATGTTCTAGTTTCTGATAAATCTATTAAATTGTTTGAAACGCAAGGAATTTATTCTCACCGCGAAATAGAAGCACGTTACGAAATTGCATTGGAAAATTACGTAAAAGCCATTCAAATCGAATCACGTGCTTTAGGTGAAATTGTGGTGAATCAAATAATTCCTGCTTGTGTGGAATATCAAAATAAATTGATTGTAAACGTAAAAGGTTTAAAAGAAATCGGCTTAGATGCAAAATTATATACAGCTCAAGTTGATTTGTTAAAACTTATTTCTGAAGGAATTGATAAATTAATCAAATTAGATAAAGAAATGTTTGATTTACGTGTAAAAGGAAATGATATTTCTAATGCGAAAAAACAAGCAGCATTATATTGCGATAAAGTAAAACCAATTATGGATAAAATGCGCGAAATAGTCGATAAAATTGAAGGTTTGGTTGATGACGAATTATGGCCATTACCAAAATACAGAGAAATGTTATTCTCAAAATAATTTTTTTTTTAAAAAATAATTTTAAGATTTCTAGAGCGTTAAACCTTTAGAAATCTTTTTTGTTTTTCTAAGTACTTTATATTTATTACTTTTATTCTATGATTAAGACAGCTCCAATTATCTTTACTATCGCTATTGTTTTAGTTTTATTTTCTTGTAAATCAGGTGCAAAAATTCAAGATGGTGAAACAGCCTATCAATACAAAAAGTATCTTTTGGCAGCTGATTTATTACAAAAAGATTTCTCCAAAGCAAAAACAACACAAGAGCAAACTAAAATTGCCTTGAAAATTGCCGATAGCTATGATAAACAATTAGACTATGCAAATGCGGAAAGCTGGTATAAGAAAATGGCTGACTTACGTGTTCAAAACGATGCTGTTTTTTTATATTTAAATGCATTAAAACGCAACGAAAAATATCAAGAAGCATTGTCTTATTTAGATACGTATTTAAAAGCCAATAAAAGCGAGAAATTTAGATTACAAAAAGAATACGAATTCTTAGAAAATGTAATAAAAGAACAAAAAAAACGTGCATTAGTAAAATTAAATAATTTAAATTTTAATACAACAACTTTAGATTTTGCCCCATTTTTGAAAAAGGATATAATGTATATAACATCCACACAAACTTCCAAAAATGCAATGAAAGACGATTGGAGTGGACAGAATTATACAGATATATACGAAGTTAATAAAATAAATAATCACACATTTTCTTCTCCAATTGCATTGTCATCTCCTATAAATTCTGATTACCACGATGCAGAACTTGTTCTGTCAAAAAATGGAAAAATAGCCTATTTTACTAGATGTTTGCCTAAAGAAAAAAATACAAATGCGTATTGTCATATTTATAAAACTACCAAAAATATTGACGATACTTGGAGCGAACCAGAACGATTGGTTTTATTTGCTGATACCATTAACGAAGGGCAAGCGTATTTGTCACCAGATGATAGTGAATTATATTTTGTTTCAGACAGTAAAGATGGTTATGGTGGAAAAGATATTTTTTTAGCAAAAATAAACAATGCTGGAAATTATGAATATCCAATTAATGCTGGCTCAAAAGTGAATACACAAGGCGACGAATTATTTCCTGTTATTGCAACAGATAATAAATTGTATTTTTCTTCTAATGGTAAAATTGGTTATGGTGGATTAGATATTTATATGGCAACCAAAGAAGGAAAAATATATACCAATGTCCAAAATTTAGGATATGGCATCAATAGTGGAGGCGATGATTTTAGTATGGCACTCATTAAGCCATCGGATGATTCCGTATTGTTATGTGGTTATTTAACTTCTAATCGAAAAGGTGGAAATGGATTGGATGATATTTATTATTTTGAAAAACGTATGGCACCAGCAGAGCCATTGCCACCAGCTATTTTTGTATTGAAAACACTTGTTCAAACTAAAAAATATCAAAATGAAAACAATCCTAATTCTTTGTATTTAGGTTTGGTTCCAATCGATCAAGCAAATGTAGTGGTACATAACCTAGAGGAAGTAAAGTCAACGAATCAACCATTTCTGACAAATATTGAAGGTACTACACAAACTATTCTACCAAAAGGAAAAAACTATACTTTGAAAGTTTCAAAGTTTGGTTTTTTAGCAACAGAAGAAAATGTAACTACAAATTTACCGGCTAAAGATGGCGATACTATCATCATTCAAAAAACAATTACTTTAGATAAGATTTATCAAGATGTAGAAATTACCTTAAACAATATTTATTACGATTACAATAAATGGAATATACGTGCCGATGCTGCACAAAGTTTAGATACGTTGGTATTTATTCTTCAAAATAATCCAACTATAAAAATTCAACTTTCAGCCCATACCGATTGTAGAGGCAGTGATGTTTACAACCAAACATTGTCTCAAAAACGAGCTGAAAGTGTGGTACAATATCTAATCTCTAAAGGAATATCTACCAATCGTTTAACGGCAAAAGGCTATGGAGAAACAATGCCTATTGAAACATGTGTTTGCGAAAAATGCAACGATGAACAACATCAAATAAATAGAAGAACCACGTTTAAAATTGTTAGCGAATAAAAATATTCAAATTTTTTTTACTTCCATTTTTTTTATTTTATCCATAATTACCTTTTTATTGATATTAATTCGCATTCAACTCCATTTTCTAATTGGTATATTTGTACAAATTTATTTTTAAAATGAGTTCCACCAACCGATACGACCAACGTGGTGTTTCTGCTACTAAAGACGAAGTCCATGCAGCCATTAAAAATGTAGATAAAGGTTTGTTCCCAAATGCATTTTGCAAAATTTATCCAGACCATTTAACCGGCAATGACGAATATTGTTCTATCATTCATGCAGATGGTGCTGGCACCAAAAGTGTATTGGCTTATTTATATTGGAAAGAAACCAACGATTTAGCTGTTTGGAAAGGCATCGCACAAGATGCCATTGTTATGAATACGGATGATTTAATATGCGTAGGAGCGACGTCTAATTTTTTAATGTCGAGCATTATCAACAGAAATAAACATTTAATTTCCGGTGATGTCGTCAAAGCATTGATTGATGGCACGAATGAAGTGGTGGAAATGATGCACGAAAATGGTGTGCAAATACATGCAATGGGTGGCGAAACCGCCGATATGGGCGATGTTATTCGCACGGTTTCTGTAGATGCAGTTATGACAGCACGATTTAAACGCAGTGAGGTAATAGACAATGCAAATATACAAGCCGGAAACGTAATTGTAGGCTTTGCTTCTTATGGAAAAGCATCTTATGAAAATGAATACAATGGTGGAATGGGCAGTAATGGTTTAACTTCCGCTCGACATGATGTTTTTTCAAAAATATATGCAGAAAAATATCCAGAAGCGTTTGATGCCAACACGGATTATCAATTCATCTACTCAGGTTCAAAATTATTAACGGATTCAGTAGATGACGCACCTCTAAATGCTGGAAAATTGGTGCTTTCACCAACAAGAACATACGCACCTATTGTGAAAAAAGCGATTGACGAAATTGGCACTAAAAATATTAATGGAATCATACATTGCAGTGGTGGTGCACAAACAAAAATTTTACATTATATCAATAAATATCACATTGTAAAAGATAATTTATTTGCCATTCCACCATTGTTTAAACTCATTCAACAAGAAAGTAAAACTGATTGGAAAGAAATGTACCAAGTATTTAATTGCGGACATAGATTGGAAATTTATTGCGATGAAAAATTTGCAAACACCTTAATTTCTATTTCTAAATCGTTTAATATCGATGCTCAAATCGTTGGATACGTTGAAGAATCTGAACAAAAAAAGGTGACTATTAAAAGTACATACGGCACGTTTTCTTATTAAGTATTAATCCAAGATTTCATTTTAAGTCTAAATCTGAAATCTGAAATCAATTGCCCTTTATGTTTAAAACTCAACTGCTTTTTTTATAGGTCTATTTAAAAATAATGAGTACATTTAATTATGCCAATCATTCGTGTAGAAACCGAAATCAACGCACCTATACAAATCTGTTTCGATTTATCTCGAAGCGTTGAAGTACATAAACATTCGATGTTTCATACTAATGAAGAAGCAATTGCCGGCAAAACTTACGGTTTAATGGAAGATGGCGAATTTGTTACATGGCAAGCGTATCATTTTGGCGTAACACAATTTTTAACCTCCAAAGTGTATAATTTTAATCCACCATTTGCATTTAGAGATTCACAAACCAAAGGTATTTTTAATCATTTTCATCACGACCATTTTTTAGAAGTTAAAAATGGAAAAACAGTATTGATAGATGAGTTGAACTATGAAGCACCTTTAGGTTTTTTAGGTAAATTAGCAGATGTTATTTTTTTAAAGAAATACATGACAAATCTAATTTTGAAACGTAATGAATTTATCAAAGAAATCGCTGAATCTGAAAAGTGGAAAGTGTATATAAAATAATTATTTTACAGCTAAATAAATTTCAGCCAACATACAACGCGCACTTCCACCACCAATTTGTTCTATGGTAGGAATTTCTACAGAAAGTATAGAAGTATGTTTATTTATTTGTTTGATTTGTTGAATATTTAAACTGTCATACGACGTTTCTGACATCACTAAATACGTTTTTCCATCTTCATTTTCCACTTGCAACATGTTGCCTGCAAATGCATTCATTTGCTCAAAATTAATGTCAATAATTTCATGTCCAGTTTGTTCCAATTGTTGCTTTATCGTATTTCGTTCCAGCTCATTTTTTATGCTTTCTAAACAAATTACTGCAAATTTATCTCCAATGGTGAGCATTACATTTGTATGATAAATTAAAACATCCTGTTCGTTGTATGCCGAAAATGAAAATGCTTGATAGCCAAGTTTTATACAAAGTTGTTCAAATAAATCTTGGTTTGTGCGTGGCGACAAACAAGCATAAGCAATTTTATTTAAATGATCAAATAAGATACTTCCAGTGCCTTCTAAATAAATATTTTGTTTCGTGTAAAAAGTTAAATCTACAATATTTTGAATCTTAAATTTTTTTCGTAAATCATCAATAATTTCTGGTCTTACTTCTAAACGTCTGTTGGGTGTACACATCGGATAGATATAAATTGTTCCGTCATCATGCATACTAATCCAATTATTTGGAAAAATGGCATCTGGTTTTGCTGGCTCTTTTGTGTCTTGTATCACCGTTACATTTATTAAATGTTCTTGTAGTTTATTGACATAAGCATCGAACTCAGCAACTGCTTTTTGTTTTATTTCTTCTTTCGATAAATTTTCAATTTGATTTTGAAATAAATTGGACGCCGCTGTTTCTACATTAAATTGAAAACATGCCGGACGAACCATGAGCAAATGGGATGTGTATTGTTTTGCCATATTGTAAATTTAATATTTCTGAATTAAGATTTATAAAATTTAAGTTATAATTGTAACTTCGTATGTATTATTTACCCACTTTAATTTTTAATTTTTTATGTCATTTTCAACTGCTGATTTATTCGATGCTAACGAAGGTAAAGTAAGTGTAGCACATCCTGTTTTTCAAACTTTTGGTTTAAAAAAACAATTTTATGGTCAAATTTATACGATAAAATGTTTTGAAGATAATACACCAGTAGGTGAAACCTTACGCAATGTAAATGGAAAAGGGAAAGTATTAGTGATTGATGGTGGTGGTTCGTTGCGTTGTGCATTAGTCGGCGATTTATTGGCTGCTGCTGCCATTAAAAACGAATGGGAAGGCATCATTGTACATGGTTGCATTCGCGATAGTGCGGCCATTAATGAAATGGCAATAGGCATCAAAGCATTGAACACCAATCCAACTCGTTCCGTAAAAAAATATCCAGGATTAAAACAAATTCAAGTGGATTTTGCGCATGTTTTTTTTACACCGGATAAGTATGTGTATTGCGACGAAGACGGCATTTTATTAAGCGACACTGCGTTGTTTGAATAAAATTAAAGTGGAATAGCATCATCGTAAACGATTTGCTTATCTTCTAATCCTGAAAATAAAAGCATGGCTGCCAATTGTCGCTGTGGTCGACGAAACAAGAGCATTAACGCTACACCAACAGCAATGAAAAAATGTAAATCATTGTGTGTTAAAAAATAAAATACAATATTTAAAAACGCAACACCTTCTAAAATACTGATTTGTATTAAATGCGCAAATCTAAAAATAGTTAATTTTTCACCTAAAGTAAAAACAGCTAATGCTTCTTTTGTTTTCTTAAAAAATATAAAACGAGCAACGATAACACCAATGGCACCTACAACAATACCAATAATTTCCAATACTTGTTCACTCGGAAAATTTGGATTTGTTGAGTTTTGCTTCACAAATACTCTTGCGCCCGCAAGTATAAAAACCAACCCGAAACAAATGGCATAATGTAAAATATTCATCGTTTTAAAATAGGTTCCTACTGTTTGTGTTGATTGCATACTCCAATATTTTTTCGATTCTAAGATACATATAAATAATCATCTAGATATGAAATTTGAGAATCAGCATAATATAAATCAACATAAATAACATCCTGTCAAACAACTAAAAGTGCATAAATTACATCTTTATTGTATATTTACAGTAGTATGAAAATAGATTTCTACAAGTTGAATTTTATTGTTTTGCTTTTTGCAACAATCGTTTCTTGTAAAAAAGAAACAGAAGTAGTACAATTCGATTTTGGCTATAATTATTTTCCCGATGATTCAGGGAAATATGTCATCTACAAAGTGGATTCCGTTATTTTTAATGATTTTGATCCTTCCAATTTGAAACGTTTTTCTACTCAGTTTGTAAAAGAAATAGTAACAGAAGAATTTATTGACAATTTAGGTAGAAAAGCCAAAAAACTAGAAAGATATATAAGCACGGATACTACACAACCTTGGCAATTTTGGAATGTATGGTATTTTATAAAAAACAAAACGAATGTAGAGCAAGTGGAAGATAATATTCGCTATGTAAAACTCATTTTTCCGTTAAAAATAGATGATTCTTGGCATGGCAATAAATATTTTGAAACCAATCACTTTCCATTTTTAGATTTAAGATATACCACCACCAATTTTGATTGGGAATATAAATTAACTGAAAAAGATGCACTCTATTCAAATTTAAATTTTTCATCCGATTCAACATTAACGATTTTGCAAATTGCTGATTCGTCAAATGTACAAAAAGTATATAGCTTAGAACGATATTCAAGGAATGTAGGATTGGTTTATAAAGAATTATGGCGTTTAGATGCACAGCTTTTAAACGACACTCAAACGTATGAAAATAATTCAAAGTATGGATTTATTGTTTATCAACGAGCAATAAGATTTGGTAAAGAATAATTCTAATTTTAACGTGCGATTTTCGAAAAATATAATTGTCATTTATTTACCAATACTTTTTTTGGTCTTTGCATGTGAGAAACAGATTGAATACAATGAATACGATTATGGCTACAATTATTTTCCCGATGATTCAGGAACCTTTGTTACCTATAAAGTCGATTCTATAATTTATAACGATTTCGACCATTCCAGAAGGTACTCAACTATATATCTGAAAGAAAAAATAGGAGAGCAGTTTTTGGATAATTTAGGACGAAAATCGAAAAAAATTCTTCGCTATTATTCCGATTCATTATACAATGAATGGGAATTATACAATGTTGAATATTTCGTTAAAACTACACAATATTTGGAACGTGTAGAAGAAAACTTACGTTACATTAAGCTCGTCTTTCCAAATGATAAAAATTTAAAATGGTTGGGCAATAGATATATCACGATTCCACCACCATTTATTTTAGATTCTACTAATTATTATTTAAACGATTGGAAATATACCATCAAAGAACGAGATAAATATTATGATAACGGTTTTAAAATTTTTGATTCAACTTTAATGGTCACACAAATTCAAGATTCAACAGCTATCTTTAAAACCTATTCGGTTGAAAAATTTGCTCGTAATATTGGATTGGTATATAAAGAATTTTGGATGGTAACTGGAGAAATTAATATTGGATCGCCTTGGGAAGATAGAGCAGAAAAAGGTTTTATTTTAAGACAATACGCAATTGATTATGGCAAAGAATAAAATTATATTTTTATTTTTTTTAGTGTTGTTTAATGTTATTTTGGCAAAGCCCAAACAAGATAAATTTATTGTCTATTTTAAAGATAAACCTGTGGACAAAAACGTAGAACGTTTATTTTCTAAAGAAGCGGTAGAATATAGAAAAAAATTTAATATTCCGGTTGATGAACGCGATTTTCCGGTAGATGTAAATTATATAGAACAACTAAAAAATGAACGTGCAACGATAATAAACACTTCGAATTGGTTAAATGCGTCTTTAATTTCAATAGATATAAAAAAGAGTCTAAAGATTCAGCAATTTCCATTTGTTTCAAATGTTATCAAAGTAGAAAAGAAAAAATTAGTAGGAATTTCTTCAACAAAACATATCACTGAATGCGTAGAAGCCAACGAGGTACAAGATTTCGAAGATAATTATAACACATCCTTTCCACAAGTTCATTTATTAAATGGTGAATATTTACACGAACAAGGATTTAATGGTGAAAATATGACAATAGCCATTTGTGATAATGGATTTTATCGTGCAGATTCAAATTTAGCATTTAAATCTTTATTTGATGAACATAGAATTTTAGGTACTTATGATTATGTACATAATGATTCACTGGTATATGATGAATCTGGTGGTGTACATGGTTCTAATTGTTTATCCTTTATTGCCGCATTTAAGGATAGCCATTACATCGGTACAGCCACTAAATCCAACTTTTATTTATTTCATACTGAAAATAATTCCAACGAACGATTGCAAGAAGAATTTAATTTAGCAGTTGCCTTAGAGCGCTGTTATCAATTGGGTGTAGATGTCGTAAGCATTTCCTTAGGCTATACCACTTTTGATATTCCTTCAGAAAGTCATGACACGTCAGATTTTAGATTAAATAATACACCTGCTTCAAAAGCAGTAAATATTGCATCTTCCAAAGGAATGTTAGTTTGTGTTGCCGCAGGAAATGAAGGCGCAAAACCTTGGAAATATATCTCTTCACCAGCTGATGCAGATAGCGCATTTTGTATTGCTTCAGTAGATATCAATGGAAACGTGGCTACATCAAGTGGACATGGATTGCCAAATGATAGCAGAATTAAACCTAATATTGCCGCAGTGGGCGTTAATGCAAAATTCATTAATAGCATCGGAAATGTAGCTGTCGGAAATGGAACTTCTTATGCCACACCACAAATAGCTGGTCTTGCCGCTTGTTTATGGCAAGCATTTCCAACAAAAACAAATTGGGAAATAAAAACAGCAATAGAACAAAGTGCCTCACAATTTTTAACTCCAGACAAACGAATTGGATACGGCATTCCCGATTTTAAAAAAGCGTATGATATTCTAACTACCACTACTTATGTATCAACACTAGAGCTTGAAAATAAGTTAACCATTTATCCAAATCCTGTTGGAAATATTTTAAACATACAAAATAATAGCAATTTAACCATTGAATCCATAACACTCTTAAATCACATTGGACAATTAATTTTCATCATAAATTCTACACAGCAAAGTACAATAAATATAGAGTCGTTAGCAAGTGGATTATATTTATTGAAAATAAACACAGATAAAGGAATAGTCATAAAAAAAATAATTAAGGAATAATAGGAAGACTGCTTTCAAGTGCTTATTTTTAATCCATTAAATTTTTCATGAAAGCAGCCAATCTATTCTATTTTCTATTTCTGTTTCATTCATTCTTTTCATTCGCTCAAGAAGAAAAATATACCATTAGTGGATTTTTAAAAGACGCAAAAAATGGTGAAGTTTTAATAGGTGCCAATGTGGCGGTAAAAGGCAATCATGCATTAGGTGCCACCACCAATTTATATGGATTTTATTCTCTTTCATTGCCCAAAGGTATTTATCAAATTGAATATTCCTATATCGGATATTATACTCAAATCAAAGAAATCAATTTAGATACAGATTTACGCATCAACCTTGAACTTTCTGATGATTCAAAAGCATTAGAAGAAGTAGTGATTACCAGCGAACGAAAAGATGAAAATGTTAAGAGTACGATAATGGGAAAAGAAGAACTTTCTACTGATCGAATAAAATCTATTCCGGCATTTATGGGTGAAGTAGATATTATAAAAGCCATTCAACTTATGCCAGGCGTACAAGCTGCCGGCGAAGGCAATTCCGGTATTTATGTACGTGGTGGTGGACCTGACCAAAATTTAGTTTTGTTAGATGATGCAATTGTATATAATACCGGTCATTTATTTGGTTTTTTTTCCGTATTTAATGCCGATGCGGTGAAAAATACCACCTTATATAAAGGAGCGATGCCGGCCAATTTCGGCGGCCGACTTTCTTCCGTGATAGACATACAAATGAAAGAAGGAAATAATAAGCGTTTTGAAATGGAAGGTGGTATTGGAATCATTTCATCGAGGTTAACCATAATGGCACCATTTAAAAAACCTAAATCTCCCAAAACAGCCAAAGGTTCTTTTTTGTTTTCTGGAAGAAGAACCTATTTGTTCGACATCGCTCAACCACTTTTAAAGAAAACTGATTTTGCAGGTACTAATTATTTTTTCTATGATATTAATTTAAAAGCCAACTATCAATTTTCCGATAAAGATAGATTGTATATCAGTGCCTATTTTGGCCGTGATGTGTTTGTGTATAATTCCACCAAAAATCAAACCAATGTAAAAATACCTTGGGGAAATGCCACCGCCACCGTTCGATACAATCATTTGTTTAATGATAAATTATTTATGAATACCACTTTTGTATTTAATGATTATAATTTTAGTTTTTCAGGCAAACAAACTGATTTTGCTTTTAATGCATTTTCCGGCGTTCGTGATTTTAATGTAAAAATGGATTTAGATTATTATTTAAATACCAAACACAAATTAAAATTTGGCATGATGTACACGCATCATCGAATGACACCAACACAAGCCAGCGCACGAAGTGGAGATACCGATTTTGAATCAAAAATTAATAAACGCTATTCACATGAATTGGCGTGGTATGTTGCACACGAATATAACGTAAATGAAAAATTGAAATTTGATTTTGGTTTTAGATTGAGTATGTTCCAACATATTGGCCCATACCAAAAAGTACGTGGAGATCAGATCATTGGTTATGATACAATTTTTTATAAACGAAGTAAGCCAATAAAAACCTATGTTGGCCCTGAACCTCGTTTTGCCATGCGTTATGCGTTTGGAAATAATAATTCTATAAAAGCAGGAATGGCATTAAACTACCAGTATATACACTTAGTTTCATCTTCAAATAGCACATTGCCCACGGATGTTTGGGTGCAAAGTTCGGGCATTGTAAAACCACAAATGGCAATGCAATATTCAGTAGGTTATTTTAGAAATTTTAAAGACAATATGTTTGAAACATCTATTGAAGTTTATTTTAAACATCTTTGGAATCAAATTGAATATGGTGAAAGTTATGTCAATGAATTAAATGTAGATCAAGAATTAGGTTATGTTTTTGGAAAAGGAAAAGCCTATGGAGCTGAATTTTTCTTAAAGAAACGAACCGGAAAATTAAACGGTTGGATTGGTTATACCATTTCGCGAAGCGATAGAAAATTTAAAGAATTAAATGAAGGCAAAGTGTTTCCTGCAAAATACGATAGAACACATGATTTGTCTATTAATATTAATTATGATATCAATAAAGAATGGAGCGTAGGTGCAACTTTTGTTTATGCAACAGGAAATGCCATTACACCAGCCAATGCTTTGTCACTCATCGAATTTAATCCGATGATTGGTTACGCGTCGCGTAATTCATATCGAGTGCCGGCTTATCATAGAATGGATGTTGCCTTAACATATACGCCAATTCCCAAACGCCGTCCAAACAGACGTTGGAAGTCGAGCTATAATATTTCAATATACAATGTATATAACCGCAAAAACACGTATTTTATTTATAACAAAATAGAAGGAAGTACTTTAACCGGAAATTTAAAACAAACACCTATTAATGTTTCGTTGTTTCCTGTAATTCCTTCATTTACTTGGAATTTTAAATTTTAAAAATGAGATTAAATACACGATTATATTATTCCTTAAGCTTGTTTTTTAGTGTGATGATTTCATTTTTCATCTTCACGGCATGCGAGAAAGAAATCAAATTAAATATAAAAAACAACCCGAACGAAATTATTGTAGAAGGTCATATAGAAAATGGACTTCCACCTTATGTTATTCTCACAAAAAGTATTTCTTTGTATGATAATATCAACATCAATAAACTGGGAAATTTCTTTGTACATGGCGCAACTATAATAGTCAGTAATGGAAATGATTCCGTGCAATTAGTGGAATATAATTCAAGTATTCTACAAACTTTACCCGATTCGATTGCCATAGCATTGGCAGCACAATTCGGAATCCAAATAGATAGTGCCGGCGATTTTCCAGATGTAAGTATTTATACTGTAGGCTTAACGGATACCAATTTTATAGGTGAAATTGGAAAACAATATGATTTACGAATTGATGTAGATAATCAATATTTAACTTCCACTACGTCCATTCCTCAGCCGGTTTATTTTGATTCATTGTGGTTAATGCCGCATCCAAATGCTGCTTTTGCAGATTCATTTTTTCAGGTTTATGGTTGGTTAAAAGATCCACCTGCGTTTGGAAATTATTATCGTTATTTTACAAAAGCGGATAATCAACCATTTTTAATCAGCAGTCAATCTGTCTTTGATGATAATTTTTTCAACGGAAAAGCCTTTCAAATTTTTATTCCTAAAGGAAAACCTATTGGAAGTAATCCTTCAGATTTTAACTTCAATACAGATGGTTATTGGGATATTGCAGATTCTGTATGTACCGTAAAACTTTGTCAAATTGATAAAGCACATTATGATTTTTGGCGAACATTAGAAGCCAATCGCTCCAGTCAAGGAAATCCTTTTGGTTCTTTTGTATTGGTTAAATCCAATATAAAAGGAGGTAAAGGCGTTTGGGGTGGATATGGTAGCATAACTGGCAGTTATGTACGTGTTCCTTTGCCGTAAAAATAGATGGATATTGTATTTGGATAAACCTTTTATCATTTTATACACTAAATACTTTATTTCCTATGCTATGTTTACACATCATGAAACAAACAAAAAATATTTTTTTTTAAATTATTTTTGAATGATTATTTTTTCAAATGCTTGAACATCTTCATTCATTAGTTTTAGAAAATAAATTCCATTTGAAAATGATTGTGTATTAATGGAAAAGGTAGAAGTGTATTTTGGAATTAAATGAGATGAAATCATTTTACCACTAATATCGATGAGTTGATAAGTAATATCTGTTGAATTTGGTTTTTGAAATTCAACCATAAAAATATTTTGTGCCGGATTTGGATACATATTAATACCCATCTCTTTTATAGAAATATTTTTGATAGGCGTTGTCGTATTTTCTTCCACTTCTCTTTTGGTAATTAAGTTACCTCTACGTGTAATTAAATTAAATCGCATTAAGTTGACCTGCTGTTTGGTGAATAAATTATAACATAAATCAGTGGAATAATTCATGTAATTTTCAAACATATCCGGCCAATCTCTTCCTAAATAATTTTTAGTACAAGTATTAATGGTGGAATCGCATGGATTTAAAGTACCTCGAACTAAATTACTGGCAAATGCAGATGCTTCTTCAGGAGTGTCATCAATGAAATCATCAATTTCACATCCATTATCAAATCCAGGAATTGGCAATACATTTCCCCAACTATGTTGTAAACCTAAATAATGACCCATTTCATGAACGGTGGAACGTCCTTGCGTATAAAAATCTCTGAAACGTTGTGTGGTAGAATCTTGCGCATACCAATTGTTTTGTCCAAAAAAACGAAAATCAATTACAATACCATCATACTTTCCATGATCTAAAGCTAATGGTCCCCAATTCGTAGCATTCGATGGAGGATAGGCAAAACCGCCAAGTGCACCGCAAGTGTCACATAAGGTCAAACAAGTATTACATTTTCTATTTGAATAATTTAAATCACATACATATAGGTTTAAATATTTATTTGCCGGCCAAGGCGATTTTCCTTTAGAATTGGTTAATAAAAAGTAATCTTCTTTTAATGGTTCTACACCTAATGCAGTCCAGATTACGTTATTTAATGGATCCCAACCTTTTAAATTTCCTAATTCTCCTTTTGTTCTAGTAATGCCTGTAGTTGCTGCGCCATTTGGCGCTTTCTTTGCTAATTCAAATTTAATTTTTGCATTACCTCTAAAAGGAACAAAAAATGCTCTTAAGTTAGAAGTGTCTGCATTTAATAAATTAAAATCTCTATTCAACGCATCTATTTGAGATTGTATAATGGCATCAGGAACATTTTCATATTTATTATTGTTTAAATACACAACATGCACTACAACTTGAATAGTATAAGTTGTATCTGTATTGGCGATGCTGCTGTCGTACGATACAATATTAGTAATCTCATTTCCAATTTCTCTACGAAAAGCATCTGAAATAGAAGCATTAGACTGTATGGCCTGAGTCGTGATTTCGTCTAAAGCACATCGATGTACAATATCTTGAGCTTGAATGGCTAATACATTAGAAATGAAAAAAATAAAAAGACAAAACTTAATGCTAATTTTAGTGAATATAAAATTTAATTTTATTTTTGAGCGATGCTTACTTATTTTCATGTTCGATATTTTTATTGAAAATTTATTTTGATATAAAAAATAATACGTTTTATGATTACCCATATAATCAAAGATAAATCTACGAAATTATTTATTTTTTTAGGTGGATTTTTTATCGCCAATGCATTTATTGCAGAAGTTATTGGCGTTAAAATCTTTTCTTTGGAAGATACCATAGGAATAACACCTTTTCAAATTCCACTTTTTGGAAATACATTTTCTTTTAATCTTACTGCTGGTGTGCTTTTGTGGCCAGTGGTTTTTATAATGACCGATATTATTAATGAATACTATGGAAAAAAAGGAGTGAAGTTTTTGTCATACTTAACGGTTGGTTTATTGGGTTATGCATTTTTTATGTATTATTTTGCCATTCATTTAGTGCCGGCTACGTGGTGGCCTGGTTCACGAGTTGAACAAGGTGTTCCAAATATGCAAGCGGCATACAGTCAAGTTTTTGGACAAGGTTTAGCCATTATTTTAGCCTCTTTAATCGCATTTTTAATTGGTCAAATAGTAGATGTTTTTATTTTTCAAAAAATAAAAAAATGGAGTGGTGAAAAACATATCTGGCTGCGTGCTACCGGTTCTACATTGGTATCTCAGTTTATAGATAGTTTTGTGGTATTGCTAATTGCTTTCTATATTTTTCCTAAATATGTGAGTGATGCCAATGGAAAAGCATGGCCGTTTACTTTGGTTATGTCTATTTGTATTGGAAATTATATTTATAAATTTATAGTAGCCATTGTGTTAACACCTGTAATTTACCTCATTCATTATTGGATAGAAAAATATTTAGGTCATGAATTGGCTACCGAAATGAAACTAAATGCCATTGAAGAATAATTTTTCTTCATGAGATTTATTTTTTGATAAAATCGAATGAAACAAGACTAAAATTATTCCGTTACTCTGTTTAATTTATAGTCAATTACTTCTAGAGGTTTTTTTCCTTTATAATTTGGATTATTAAATTCTGAATAATAAAGTGAAAAACACAAACCTCGCAATCCAAGATTTAATTGTCGTAAGTTGGAAGGTAGAAAGCCATCACTAGGATTGTATTGAGCATTTCTACAAATATTGATAATCCATGATAAAATGCCATTAGGTAAAAAAGAAAAGATAGCTAATACTAAACTAAGTGAAGAAAAGTCATCTTCTGGAACATTCCTTACTAAGTTATTCAAATAGGCTGTTCCGGCAACTTCTTTAAAGGATGGAAATTCGCCATTTTTTGGACAGTATATTTCACCTACGGCTAATAATCCTTTTGTGGCTCTAGTTGAAAAAAAGTTAGACATACTTCTTTATTTTTTTTGATAATGAATCTTATTTTATTTATTTTTTTTGCAACTATTTAGTTAATTGCATGGCTAATTTATGACCTAATGATTTAATAGTTAAACCTGGATTGATGCCTGGTGCATTTGGGAAGATACTGGAATCAGCAATGTATAACGTTTTTTCTCCATGCACTTGAAAATCTGGGTTTACGACCGATGTTGCAGCATCAACACCCATGGAGCATCCACCCATTAAATGCAATCCGAAATAAAATTGTGATTTGTATATTTCTTTTGCACCAGCAGCATTCATAATATTTTCTATTGCTTGATGTCCTTTGTCTCTACGTGTTTTATCTTGATCGGTGAGCGGTTTCACGATAGTTAATTTTCCTTTATTGTCGCACAATATTTCACCTACATTTTCATCTCTCACTGCCACTTCTATACATTGCATGTGTCTGTATTGTTTCATTAAACGCTGGTGTTCCATGCCATTTTCATTCATTAACATGCCAATTGAAATAGGTGATGCAAATACATTTTCTAATTTAAAACCTTGTGCTCTAAAGTTTGGATCTTTCGAAGCAACAGATTGGAACATACCTTTATGTGCATCTACAATATCATTTTGAAAACCTAACCACATAAATTGTGGATGTGATGCAAACTTTTTACCCAAAGCCGGTAATTTTGATTTAAAACCTGACATTGTCATCATTCGTGTGGAACCAAAGGCACCTCCTGAAAGAATTACTTTTTTACCTTCAAATGAAACTTGTTTGCCATTTTGTAATCCGTAAATTTTACAAGTATTATCATTGGGTTCTACTTTGTGTATTTCTGTTTCCGCAATTATTTCCAATCCTTCTTTTTCTGCTTTTTGTATAAAAGCCACTAATGAACTTTGTTTGGAATCTCTAAAACAACCACCTAAACAACCGGTACAATCATTGTTTTTGTCTGGTGCGCAATTACTTTGTCCACGTCGCAAGTAATCCCATTTGTACCCTAATTTATCGCATGCATTGGCAAATAGAATACCATTTGGTCGCATTTCTTCTTTAGTGAAAGTATGCAATACCATATCATTTTCCACTTGCGAATAATGAGGATCCAATATTTCAGGAGTAAACCAATCTACTCCACTTTCATTTTTCCAATCGTTCAATGCAATATCATCAAAACGATCCATTAAACATTGATATACAATGGAAGAACCACCCACCATTCTGGTACGCAAAAATCCCATTCTTCCATCTTTTGCAAACTCAATGCCGCCACCCCAATATAAATGAGCAGAAGTTTCTGCTTCTGTTTTTGGGAACGTATCTTTTCGGTAAAATTTCCCGGCTTCTATAAGTAATACTTTTGCTCCGGTTTTATTTAAATAGTAGGACATAGCACCACCTCCGGAGCCAGAGCCAACAACAATAAAATCATAAATCATTAGAAAAAATTATTATTGTAAATGAGTAATTATTTTCAGTTACAAAATAAGAATAAAAAGAGAATTAGCTACTATGTCTAGTTTAAATTTATGTTGTTTGATTCGTGATACTAATTTCGCTTTCCATAGTTTAAAATATTGAGTAATTTTGCCACTATGCTATCATTTTATCCTGAGAAAACATTACAAAAACTTGATTTCCCATTTATTATTCAAGAATTAATGAATCGTTGTAGTGGTTCCTTAGGTAGAAATTTAGTCGAAAAACAATATTTTATCACAGATGTTGAGGTGTTAAAAGAGGCACTTTTTTGTACACGTGAGATGAAAGATATTCTTGAAAATGATGTCGCATTACCTCATAGTGGATTTAATGAGTTATCATTTTTAGATAAATTAAAAATTGACAACTATTATTTAGAAATCAATGAGTTGATTGAACTTTATTTTTCATTAACCTCTATTGCAGATGTTTTTCGATATTTTTCACCAAAAGCAAGGCAGCAACTATATCCATGTTTATACAATAAGGTAAGTGCTTTTTTCTTTGATGTAGAAATTATTATTTCCATTGCGAAAATTATTGATGTTGATAAGGAAGAAATTAAAGATAATGCTACACCTGCATTATCTAAAATTCGAAAACAAATCCAATATAAAAACCAAGAAATTAGTGCTGCTTTCCGTCGTGCTTTAGCTCATTATAAATTACAAAATTGTTTAGCTGAAACCGAAGAAACCATCCGCGATGGACGACGTGTTTTGTCGGTAAAAGCAGAATATAAACGTTCCATTAAAGGGTTAATAGTGGATGAAAGCGATTCAGGAAACATTACCTACATCGAGCCAAATGAAACTATTTTCTTGAATAATGAATTAACCGATTTGTTTTTTGAAGAACGACGTGAGTTGATAAAAATTTTAAGAGAAATTACAGCTGTAATTCAACCTCATCGAGAAAATATTTCTTTATTACAACTGTTAATGGGTGAAATAGATTTTATTAGAGCCAAAGCTTATTTTGCCATGTATTTTAATTGCTCTTTGCCACAAATATCTTTGGAACCACAAATCTATTTGCGAGAATTTGTACATCCTGTTTTATATCATTATCATAAAAAACAACATAAACCCATTATTGATAATACTATTTTATTAGATGAAAAAAACAGAATTATTTTAATTTCCGGACCCAATGCCGGCGGAAAATCTATTGTGTTAAAATCAGTTGGATTAATACAATTGATGTTTCAATTCGGCATGTTAATTCCAGCGAAAGAAACTTCTTCATTGTGTGTTTTTCAACACTTATTTGTTGATATAGGAGACGAGCAATCTATAGAAAATGATTTGAGCACGTACAGCTCTCATTTGTCAAATATGAATTTTTTTTTAAAAAATGCAAATGAGAAAACCTTAATATTAATTGATGAAATGGGCATGGGAACCGATCCTGCTTTAGGTGGACCAATGGCTGAAGCTATCGTAGAGCAATTGCATAAAGAAAAAGTTTTTGGAGTAATCACTACTCATTTCAATAATCTAAAAATATTTGCAGCAAATACTGATAATATGCTGAGTGGTGCTATGTCTTTTGATACGAAACAATTGAAACCATTATACCAATTGCAAATGGGACAACCAGGTAGCTCGTTTACATTTGAAATTGCTAAAAAAAGTGGATTACATGAACAAATAATTAAAAACGCAACGGCTAAAATTGGTGGCAATAAAAAAGCGTTGGATGATGTGTTGACAGATATCCAAACTGAAAAACAATTTATAAAAGGATTACGTAAAAATGTGCAAGCAAAAGAATCGCAATTACAAGACTTAACAAAAAGCTATGAACAATTAAATATTGATTTAGACAAAGAAAAACGAAAATTATTGAAACAATACGAAGCTCGATTATTAGATAGATTTAATGCTGAAAGCAGAAATTTAGAAAATGAAATGCGCACTTGGAAAGAACAGAAAAACAATAAAGAAAAGTTTTTAGATGTTCGAAATTTTATTGATGTTCATAGAGAAAATATTGAAATTAAATTATCGGAAGAACGAACAAATTCAAAACCAGTTTCGAACAGAATTATTAAAATAGGAGATACCGTAAAATTAGAAGATAGCTCTCAAATAGGTAAAGTTTTAGATGTTAAAAATGGAATTGCTACAGTTACTTTCGGGTTTATTCAAAGCAAGATGAAATTAAATAAGCTTATTTTAGTTCAAGATAATAAGCCTAAAATAGAAACAAAAATTAATTCATATACATCTAAATTGATAATTGAAAAAAGCGAATTTGATCAGCAATTGGATTTGCGAGGCATGCTTAAAGAGGAAGCAATTATTGCATTAGATATCTTTATGGATAAAGCAATTATGTACGGAATGCATCAAATTAAAATTATTCATGGTCGTGGAACTGGTGCTTTAAAACAAGCCGTACAATCTTTTTTAAAATCATACCCACATGTGAAAAACTATAAATTTGAAATTGAACAATTTGGTGGCGATGGCATTACGCTAGTAGAATTAAAGTAAGTTGAAAACTTACTTTATGCAATTCCTCTATCGGTCGGTTTCCCACCACCCGAAATACAAAACGGTGGCGTTAGTTGTTGGATAAAATCCAACAACGGCGAGGTTGGTACTTGAGGACACGAGCCGATAGTAAAAAAAATGTACGTGTCTCTGTCATCTCGATTCCGATACAATCACAAACTCGCGCAAGTATGCAGCATAGTTTTGTGCGGCTGCGTACTTGTGCGTTG
>JAGNZZ010000052.1:0-4675 GCA_017984135.1 Chitinophagales bacterium
TATAAATACACATCTTCATTTTTTCGTTCTAGTGCAATTCCATTGGCGCAAAATTTAAATGTTTTGCTCAATAAATTTTGTCGATGTAATGTAGAATGATATAAACTTTCTATCACCTTTTGTGCTAATTCTAAATAGGTAAATTCATCTTCTGAAATAAGGTTTAAATGGCAATTTTCACCACTCATCGAATACTTTACATCCATTTCATTTAATCTTTTTTCAACGGAAGACAAAGATGATGTGTACGGATTATTGTGTTCAAAAAAATGATATTTGGCCATTTGCCAACTGTGTATCATGGCAGCATCTTGCAAACGCTTATCATATAAGTAAAGTGGCATTTTATGCTGATTTCTAAGTTGATTGGTACAATAAAAAATACAAGCATTCATCAGCATAAAATCGAAAGAATCTATCTGGATAGTTCTATTTATTTCTTTTAATTTAAGAAATGATACTAAGTTTTCTTGCTTATAGATTTGGTATTTATAATAAGAAGAAGTGTTGTAAGCGTCTATTTTTTTTAACCATTTATGCGCATTCCCAAATGTAAGAAGTGTAAATGCAATCAACAGAATGGTTAAGCTATTTTTCACGCTATTAATACGGAAATTAATTTCATTTATTGTGTAACAAATACGTCAGCATTTATAAATTTTTTTATAAAGAACAAAAAAAAAGTCGATTACAAAATCGACTTTAAAATAAATTTTATTTGTTGATTAATATTCTCCAAAATGAAAAAATTATTTTTTTTGGTTGTTAATTATTGCACAATAGAAGTAACGTTTTAATTCTGCTCTTCTTTCGCTTTTTTAGATTTTGGTTTCTTGCGAATGTCAAATTTTAATTTGTCTTTTGCTTCCGCATCTAAATCTGCAATAATAGTATCGCCTTCATTAATATTTGTGTTTAAAATTTCTTCTGCCAAAGGATCTTCCACGTATTTTTGGATAGCTCTATGCAATGGACGTGCACCAAATTGCGGATCGTACCCTTTTTCTGATAAGAAATCTTTAGCAGCAGAAGTTAATTCAATGGCATAACCAAGTTTCTCCAAACGAAGGTAAACACCAGCTAAAACGATGTCAATAATTTGATGAATTTCTTCTTTGCCTAAACTATTGAATACAATCACATCATCAATACGATTTAAAAATTCCGGAGAGAAGGTTTTTTGCAAGGCTTTTTGTATCACACTTTTTGTAAGGTTGTCCGTGTTGTCTTTTATGGCACTGGTTGCAAAACCAACACCTGTACCAAAGTCTTTCAGCTGACGTACACCTATATTAGAAGTCATGATAATAACAGAATTTTTGAAATCCACTTTTCTGCCTAATCCATCTGTCAAAATTCCATCATCCAACACTTGCAATAATACATTATATACATCGGGATGTGCTTTTTCAATCTCATCTAATAAAATAACGGAATACGGTTTTCTGCGTACTTTTTCTGTTAATTGTCCACCTTCTTCATAGCCTACATATCCTGGAGGTGCTCCAATTAATCTTGAGATGGAAAATTTTTCCATGTATTCACTCATGTCAATTCTTATTAGAGAATCTTCCGTATCGAACATATATCGTGCTAAAGCACGTGCTAATTCTGTTTTGCCAACACCAGTTGGTCCTAAGAAAATAAAAGTACCAATTGGTTTTTTAGGATCTTTTAATCCTACTCGATTGCGTTGTATAGCTTTAGTAATTTTTACAACTGCTTCGTCTTGACCGATAACTTGTTTTTTCAAGTCGTTTGCCATTTGCACTAATTTCTTGCTTTCACTTTGTGCCACACGTTTTACTGGAATGCCAGTCATCATGGCTACAACTTCCGCAATATCTTCATCCGTTACTGGATAGCGTTTAGCTTTAGCATCTTCTTCCCATTCTTTTTTAGCTTGCTCCAATTGTTCTTGCAATCGTTTTTCAGAATCGCGCAAACGAGCAGCTTCTTCGTAGCGTTGGTTTTTTACTACTTGATTTTTTTCTTCTTTTACTGCTTCAATTTCTTTTTCTAATTGTGTAATATTTTCTGGAACATGAATATTTTTTAAATGCACACGTGCGCCTACTTCATCCATCACATCAATGGCTTTGTCCGGTAAAAATCGGTCAGTGATATAACGTGTACTTAATTGTACACAAGCATTTATCGCTTCATCACTGTAGGAAACACTGTGGTAATCTTCGTACTTATTTTTTAAATTGGATAAGATAATTAAGGTTTCTTCTGGTGATGGTGGATCTACAATTACCTTTTGGAAGCGTCTATCTAACGCTCCATCTTTTTCAATATATTGTCTGTATTCATCTAATGTAGAAGCGCCAATGCATTGTAATTCACCACGTGCTAATGCCGGTTTGAAAATATTAGAAGCATCTAAAGAACCGGTGGCACCACCAGCACCCACAATCGTATGAATTTCATCGATGAATAAAATAACATCTCTGTTTTTTTCTAATTCGGTCATGATGGCTTTCATGCGTTCTTCAAATTGACCACGATATTTAGTGCCGGCAACTAAAGCAGCTAAATCTAACGAAACCACCCGTTTGCCAAACAATACTCGAGATACTTTTCGCTGAATGATGCGCAAGGCCAAACCTTCTACGATGGCTGTTTTACCTACACCAGGTTCGCCAATAAGTATTGGATTATTTTTCTTTCTTCGAGAAAGAATTTGAGATACACGTTCAATTTCGGTTTCTCTTCCTACAATTGGATCTAATTTTCCATCTTCCGCTAATCGAGTTATGTCTCTTCCAAAATTATCTAAAACAGGTGTATTGGATTTTGATGCCGACTTTTTGGCAGTAGAAGAGGAGCTTACTCCACCTTGTCCGCCAAATGCTTTACGTTCATCTTCATCGCCATCATCAAAGGGTTCATTTGGAAGTTCAGCACTAAAATCGGTAATGTCTTTCTCGTCATTTTGTAAAAATTCTACTTCCGCTCTGAAAACTTCATAGGTAACATCCCATTTTGATAAAAGTTGCGTAATCAAATTTTCTTTGTTTTTAAGGATAGAAAGCAATAAATGCTCAGTTCCCACTGTATCTTGCTTCATGGATTTAGCCTCTAGAAGTGTTATTTTTAATACTTTTTCCGCTTGTTTGGTAAGTGGTAAACTGTTTACATTGCCAATAATAGAAGTAGAACGATCTTTTATGGCATCTTCTACTTTCTTTTTTAGTAAGGCAATGTCGATGTCTAAAGAACGCAACACTTTAATTGCCATACCATCTCCTTCGCGAATGAGTCCGAGTAATAGGTGTTCCACACCAATTTGGTCGTGTTTTAAACGTAATGCTTCTTCACGGCTGTAAGAAATTACTTCTTTAACTTTAGGCGAAAATTTTGCTTCCATATATTGTATTCCTCAATTTATTTGCCAATTTATAAAACTGACATTGTTACTTGTTTTTAAAAATAAAACGCTTTTTTGTTTTATTTTTATTTTTTTTGCACAATTGCATCTTTTTTGTTCAATATTAACAAATAAACTTCAAATAAGATTTGATAATAGAATAGATGCGTTTTTTATTAAAATAGTTTTATTTTAGTGGAAAATTATTAATCAAGTTTACTTAAACGATAGCAAATGAAATTTAGTGTAGATAAACGAGACAATGTTGTAGTGTACGAATTGTTAGACGATAAATTAAATTCAATGAATGCACCGATTTTGAAATCAGAATTGGTGATGGCAAATACAGAAGGATTTAAAAATATTATTGTGGATTTAGATAAAGTAAAATTTGTAGATTCATCTGGTTTAAGTGCGCTGTTAATTGGACATCGTATTTGTAAAGAAGAGAAAGGAATTTTTATTTTATGCGGATTAAATGATACAGTAAAAAACTTGGTGAAGATTTCTCAGTTAGAAGATGTTTTACATATCCATTCTACTTTGTTTGATGCAGAAACAGCATTGGAAAACAAAAAGAAAAAATAATTTTTTTTATACGTGGTCGATAGTCAATAGATGACGCTATCAACTGTGCTTCGTGATTATGTCTAGATTCAATGTTACTATATTAGGCAGTAATTCTGCAATCTATAATCATGGACGACATCCAACGGCACAATTTGTGGATTTTAATACGGTGCATTTTTTAATAGATTGTGGTGAAGGTACACAAGAACGATTGCTGGAAAATAAAATTAAGTGGTTTAAAATCGATTATATATTTATTTCGCACTTGCATGGCGATCATTATTACGGATTAATTGGATTAATTACGACATTTAATCTTTTAAAAAGGAAAAATAAACTCACCATTTTTTGCCCAAAGGATTTAAGAAAGATAATAGATATTCAACTTAAAACAGCGAATACTACTTTAAATTATGAACTTAAATTCAATGCTTTAAAACAAGATGCAAAGAATTTAATCTTGGATTTGCCGGAATGTTTAGTGTATTCATTTCCATTAAACCATCGTATTCCCACCAATGGTTTTTTATTCCAAACAAAGAACGATTTAAGAACATTGGATTTGGATAAATTAAATAAATACGATATTGATAAGGCGTTTTATAAATTTTTAAATGAAGGAAATGATGTGGTGGACAAACAAGGTAAAAAAATAAAAAATTCATCTGTTACTAAAAAAGGAAAAACACCAAAAACGTATGCTTTTTGTTCGGATACCGTTTATGATGTGTC
>JAGNZZ010000052.1:4775-8995 GCA_017984135.1 Chitinophagales bacterium
GCTGTTTTAGTTGTATTCCAATCGTTTTTATCTAATTTATTTTCGATAAAACTACGTTCCACATAATCATTCAGTTGTTGCAAGTTGGCAAATTTATCAAAGTCAATGCCTTTGTCTTCTGCTTTTCCACTTGGACCGGAATAATCAATCACATCTTGTTTAGTAATGGTTTTGTCGCTCATGATGACTAAGCGTTCTACTACATTGCGCAGCTCGCGTATATTGCCTGTCCAATTTCTTGCTTGCAAACTTTCTAAAGCATTTTCGTCTATTTTTTTTATCGGAATTCCATAGTCGCCACAAATTTCATTTAGAAAATGTTCGGTCAAAACCGGAATATCATCTTTTCGTTGATTTAACGATGGCACATGAATTAAAATCACACTCAAACGATGATATAAATCCAAGCGAAAACGATTTTCTTCTACTTCTTTCAATAAATCTTTATTCGTTGCTGCTACCACACGCACATCTACTTTTTCTTCTTTGTCGCCACCTACTTTAGTAATTTTATTTTCTTGCAAAGCGCGCAATACTTTTGCTTGTGCAGACAAACTCATATCGCCAATTTCATCTAAGAAAAGTGTGCCGCCGTTGGCCTGTTCAAATTTACCTACGCGTTGTTTTATAGCAGAAGTAAATGCCCCTTTTTCATGTCCAAATAATTCACTTTCTATCAACTCAGATGGAATCGCAGCACAGTTCACTTCCACCAAAGGTCCGTTAGCACGATTGCTTTGCTCATGAACCCAACGTGCTACCAATTCTTTTCCAGAGCCATTGTCGCCGGTAATTAAAACGCGTGCTTCGGTAGGAGCCACCTTGGCAATGGTTTCTTTTATTTTTTGGATGGGATTAGAATCGCCAACAATATCTTTTGATTTGGCAATTTTCTTTTTTAAAATTTTGGTTTCTGTTACCAAAGAAACTTTATCCATGGCATTGCGCACCGTAATCAACAAGCGATTTAAGTCTGGTGGTTTTGGAATAAAATCAAAAGCTCCTTTTTTTACGGCTTCTACGGCAGTTTCTATATTGCCATGACCGGATAAAACAATAACAGGTGTGTCTATTCCTTTTTGTTGCATTTCTGTCAACACTTCGATGCCATCTTTTTTAGGCATTTTCACATCAAGGATAACGACATCGTATTCGTTCTTTTCTATTTTTTGTAAACCTATTTCTCCATCTTCGGCTTCTTCTATTGTGTATTTTTCGTATTCTAAAATTTCTTTTAACGTTCGGCGTATCGCTTTTTCATCATCAACAATTAAAATTTTCGGCATAATTATTAGTATTAAGAATTAAGTAGTAAGTATAAACGATGTAAGCACAAAATTTATACCATATTCAAAAAAAATATTTATTAAAGTAGTTTGCTTGATGTGTGAAAATCTCATTACTCCAATCTCACTACTCAAAAATTCTAAAAAAGCAGGCTCGTAAGCCGAATTCTGTTTCTAATCTATCATTTATCTGGTTCCGATATCGCTATCGAAATCTATCCATCTACCCTCCAACATTAGGCGAGCCACCGTATATGAGCGTTGGTTTACATGATGTTTCAGCGTTTGAGGTTTACCGAAAAGAATGTATTACTACAAACTTATATTTTCACTCTCGAAAAAAATCGAGACTATTTTCTGTGGCACTTTCTCCCGCCTGAGGCGAGACAGCCGTTAACTGTCAAACTGCTCTATGCTGTTCGGACTTTCCTTCCCATTTTCATGAGACGATAGATCGACCTGCAATGCAAATTTACGAAAAGGATTGGAATAATATTTTTAATGTTGATTTTCACACATCTAATGTTTTGCGTTTTTTTTGTAGTATCTATTGACAAATCTATTTATTTAGAATACATTGCATCATATTATTATAATTAAAACCACATACTATGAAGAATTTAATGACTTATGGCATTGCCATGCTACTATTTGTTACTATTTGCACATTGGAAAGTTGCAAAAAAGAAAAATTTAAACTTTCTGATAAAATTCAGAATATCATTTCAGAAAAAACTTTAGAAGAATTAGTCTCAAAAGGATTGATTGTAAATGATGGAACATCTCCACCAGACGTTGGAGGTATTTACTTCGTATCTCCTTATGAATTGGTGTCGCCTTATGGCACTGACGATCCTTGGACAAAAGGTAAAATAATTAATGATTATAAATACAAAATTTACGATCAGAATAATGATGATATAAAAGTAGATTTTAAAAATAGCGCTAACTCAGATGTGGCAAGTGCAGTAGGTTCTTTTGTGTCTGGAAGTGGAAAAAAATTCACCATATTTTCTGAGCAAAATGGTACTTCTGGCGGTGCAACTTATAAAAATGTAAGTATTATTTCCGGTGAAATTACGGATGATGGTATAAAAGATTTTCAATACGCTTTTGTTATTACCGATAAAAATGATCCATTGAATCAGATAATGGAAATTGGACAAAGTAGAATCTGGAAAGATGGAAATAATATGTCTGAGACTATAAGTACGTATAGAATGTCTGAACCAAATAATAAGTTGCCAAGTATTTCACAAGTTGCAATTGAGTAAATTGATTTTGAAATTTTAAATGGATATTTATACCAAAGGGTAATATCGTTCTTCTATAACATTAAAATGATGAATATGATGGCCAATGATATTAAATCCCATTGCCAATACGGACATTTCTGTTTTATTGAATTTACAATTTATTTGTAATTGGGTACGATTAAAGGATTGGAACATCAATTGGGTGGCTTGTCGAACGGTTATTAATTCTTTTAATAGGTCTTGTATGCTACGTTCGTCGGCATTACAATGTTGAGCCATGTTTTCTTCATCATGTGGAAGTGAAATCGTAGTTTCGCCTCTTGCATTAATTAATGTGCGGTAACACCAAATACGTTCCCAATCTATAATATGTTGGATAATTTTATGAGTGGTCCATTTGCCTTCTTGATATGTTTTTAATCCGATTTTATGGAGCTGATTAATTGCTAAATTATTTAACTGATGTATGCTGTTTTCAAAGGCATCATTTAATTCAATATCCTCTACTTTTAGGATGTAATGATCAAAATAAGTGGGCAGAGAAATAATATCCGAACGATTCATTTAATTTTTTTATTCTATTTGTCTATTTAAAATAAAATAAGTAGAGTCGTACTCATTTTTATCATCTTTTGGAATAAATTCGGAATGTGTTACTTCCCAATTCGAATCATCGTATTCAAAATAAGTGTCGCCTTCCATTTCGGTGTGTACTAAAGTAAGATGAATGGTATTGGTTAAGGGTAATATTTGCTTGTATATTTCGCCACCGCCAATTACAAAAATTTCTGTTTGATTTTGTTGCGCAGCAAAAACGATAGCTTCATGAATAGATGAAAACACGGAACAATTTTCATAGATACATTCCTTATTTCTTGAGATAATTAATGTAGTTCTATTGGGCAATGGCTTTCCAATAGATTCAAATGTTTTTCTTCCCATTAAAATAAAATGGTTCGATGTAATTTGTTTAAATCGTTTTAAATCGGAAGAAAGTTTCCAAAGCAATTGGTTGTCTTTGCCAATTACGCCATTTTCTGCTGCTGCTACTACGATAGAAATGTTCATTTGTAAGTCCACTGACGACAGTCCACTGACGACAGCATTTTTAGATTTTTAATTAATATTATCAGTGGATAGTGGACTATCAACTGAACGTTATATTTATCATCGTCAGTGGTCTGTGGCCCATGCCCTCGACAGGTGTTATCACCTGTCGACTACCATACCGCTTATTCTTGTTATTCATCATAATCAGCAATAAAATCCCACTCGCATTTATTTATTATATAATAACTTGCGCTTGAATATTTATACTCTTCGGGCAAATCAGATATGCCTGCAACTACAGGATTATTATGAATATAATCTAATTTTTGTTCAAATACTTTTTTACTATATAAATCTACAATTAGTGAATCAGTTTTCCAAATCATATATTCTCTATCGTGGTGCTCTACTTTACATGTATTCAGTAATTCAATATTGCTTTGTTTTAAGTGAAACTTGATTTGTTGTGCAGTATATTTTAAAAAATCCCTTTGTACATTTTTAATAAGATGTGGTAATTTAATTCTCCATATTAAATGAAGGTGATTACTCATAATAACAAAACCGTATAGGGAAATCCTATCCTCTTTTACCAGAAATCTTAAACTGTTTATAATAATATCTTTTA
>JAGNZZ010000026.1 GCA_017984135.1 Chitinophagales bacterium
TTGCTTCTTTTTACTGCTTTTTTATGCACAATTATGCATTTTGTAATTTTGTAAAGTGTTGCATATAAGGCATTTGTGCGAATAACAAAGTAATAAAAAGCTAATAGGTTAGTACCGTCCGGACCGCAAAGTCCTCGAGAAATCGAGGACTTTTTTTATGTTTAGAATACTTTTTTTCTTCTATATTTGTTTGTCTCATGTCTCAAGTAAAATTTAGTTTTGATGTAATTGAATATGGACAGCGCTATACTGTTCAATCCTATTATGGAGAGTATAGAAATTTAATGGTGCTTTTACGAGATAAACTCTTTATTGATAATTTTGGCGAATGTGGTGGAATAGGAAGATGTGCCACCTGCATGGTTCGAGTGGATAATATAAAAGGAATTTCACAATGCAAAGATAGAAATGAACCTGTTACGTTAGCAAAAAAAGGTATAAAGGATGATACAATTAGCTTGTCTTGCCAACTTTTAATGACACCTGATTTAGATGGTGCAACAATTGAAATTGTTGACCAATATGAGATGTAACAGCGTACATTAATCTCGTTTTTTACAACAAGCATCTAATTGTAGATATGCCTTTTTATTTGCCTTTACCATATCGGCATCAAATCCCATTTTAGAAATGGCATTCCTAATGGTTGTAATATTCGTTTTTTTATTGTCGTAATATACAATAATGTAGTTTTTAGAATCTACTAAAGTATATTTTTTTAAACCTTGTATTTTCGCCATTTCTACTTCAAATTTTCCACCACATGATTCACAAACTTGACAATGGTCGCAATAAATAGCTGTTTTTATAACTGCTTTTGTCAATGCTTCCTCTTTTGAAATACTATTTTTAATTCCTGAAAAAGAAAAGAATGTACACAATAGAAGATTGAATATTAGTGTATTTGTTTTCATTTTATTTCGTTTATTTTTAGTGAGCATGACCTTCCGGTTTATTCATTTTTGCATTAATAAAATAGGCACCTTTTACCGCAATTTTTGTTTCATTTGCTAAATCAACAATAGGCGTTATTGCGGTATATCCTACTTCAGAAACACCTTTAATTACTTCAATTTTTTCAAAGTTAATGCTATTGGATGTTTTTTGCGTTTCACGATGTTCATCTTCAAGTTTAGGTTTTTTATTGGTGACTATAAAAATGTAATCTTTTCCATCAGCATTTACAATGGCATCTGTTGGAACGGCTGGCAACACAGCATTGTTTAAACTTACAATGGCAGAAATATTCATGCCATCAATTAATCCTGTTTTGTTTCCAGATACTCTACAATGTACTGCAATCGTTTTGCTTTCAGATTCAAAAGCGGTACCGATGCTAGATACTTCAGCATCGTATTCGTGAATAGGATTGTTGGTTAAAGTAAAATGAATTTGTTGTCCAACTTTTATTAAAGGTAAATCTTTTTCAAAAATTTGTAAATCTAAATGGAGTTGGTTGTTGTCCACAATTTCTGCTACTGGTGAAGCTACATCAACATAAGAACCTATTTTTAAAAATAGTGCACTAATGGTTCCATTAATTGGACTTGTTACAGTTAATGCCGATTTTAAATTTGTATTACTCACGGAGTTTGGTTGAATTCCCATTAGCAGTATTTGCTGATGTAGCGAAGCTTTTCGTGTCTTTAAGGTATTGAGTTCTGCATCCGCACTTTGATAATTTTTATAAGCACCAGCATTTTCTGCATTCAATTGCTTTTGTCTGTTTAATTCTTGTTCAGCAAATATAATTTTATTGCCTACATTTAAATATTCTTCTTGCAATTGGATAAATTGTGGATTAGAAATTCTTGCAATTACTTGTCCTTTTTTTACGGCTGTTCCCAATTGTACAAAAATTGAAGTAATTACACCACCATATAATGAAGTAGCATTGGCTTTATTGTTGTTAGGAACATTCAAATTTCCATTTAGTTTTAATGTGGCTGTAAGTTGTTTATTCTCAATTTTACCTAATTGAATTTCCACTGCTTTTATTTGTTCTTCGTGAAGCGAAGTAATGGTAACTATTTCAGTAGCAGATGTATTTTCTTCTTCATGCTCATGTGCATCCTTTTCATCATGTGAATGTGTGGAGCATGCACTAATAAAAAAGATTATGGAGAAGATAAAAATAAAAATTTGCGTATTTATTTTAAATGAATTCATGTTTATTTTTTTAAGGTTGAAGGATCGTATTTATAAAAATTATTGACTCATTGAGTTGTAAAATTTTCTTTAGATAATTTAGATGTACATCACCAGCATTTTGAAGTGCCATTAAATACTCTATGTAATTAATGTCTCCGGAGCGATATCCTGCTTGTGCAACTTGAATCATTTCATTAGCATTCGGAATGGCTTTGTTCTTTAAGTACATATATTCTTGTAACTGTTGCTCCTGTTGAGTAACAGCATTATTGTATTGGTTTAATAGGTTGGTTTGTTGATAGGTAGCAATCGCTTGCGTAGCTTGTTTTTGATATTCTAATGATTTTATTTGTGCTTTAGTAGCACCAATAGAAACCGGAATATGGATACTTAAATTCCCAATATGAAAACGTTTTCCTGCATTAAAATATTTTTCTTGTTGGTCAATTGTTTGAAATCCAATGAGTGATTGGTTGGTATATCCAATCGTAAAATCGGGCAATGCTTTCGCTTTTTCTACTTTCTTAGTTTGCTCCGCAATGTTTGCTTGTTCGTTTAGTAATTGAATTATTGGATGTGTATTAATGTGTGTTGAATCAAATGATGAAGTAATTTCCAATAGTTCATAATTAGCATCTAATACAATTGAAAAATACTCAGTACTGTTTAAAACATTTTTTAAAGATTGGTATGCAATGATACTGTCTGTTTTATTTTGCTGTAGTAGTAGCTGTATTTCACCACGCTTTGTTTCAGCATTGCTGATTTCTAGTTTTTTCCCTTCACCTGCTTTAAATCTAGCGTTGGCAGTTTGTATAAACACTTGATATAAACTATCTAAGTATGTTATCTTTTTCTGTTGATGATTTAAAAATGCCAATTGATTAAACAGTATTTTAACTTGATAATTTAGTTCGTTTAATGTCATTTTCTTTTGCCATTCTTTCTCATTTATTTCTGCTTGAACGAGTTGTTTTTTTGCAGCAAAAATACTAGGAAAAGGGATGGTTTGAGAAATACTAAAAGCATTGTCAAATTTAATACTACTATATTGTCCAAATTGAGTGTTTATTTCCAATTTTGGTAAATCATTTGCAGTTTTTAATTTGCTTTGTGTGGTTTGTATCTCTATTTTTTTTGCTTTAAGTTCTAAATTGTTTTTCTCTACCATTTCCAATGCTTGGTTAATAGTAATGGTTCTGCTATCTTGGGCAAATCCAACATTAGAAAATGTACATCCAATCAAGAAAATAACAATAATATTTGCCGATAGATTAATTTTTATTTTTTTAAAAATAGAATTTAAAAGGATGTATAATAGAGGTAAAACAAATAACGTTAAGAGTGTGGCACTTGCTAAACCACCAATAACTACAGTAGCTAATGGCTTTTGCACTTCAGCGCCAGCACTTTGACTAATTGCCATTGGTAGAAACCCTAAAGAGGCAACCGTTGCGGTCATTAGCACTGGACGTAATCTTATTTTGGTTCCTTCAATTACACGTTGAACAATGTCGTGCATACCTTCATTTTCCAATTGATTGAAAGTGCCAATAAGAACAATTCCATTTAAAACAGCTACTCCAAAAAGTGCAATAAACCCAACTCCAGCAGAAATACTAAAGGGCATATCTCTTAAATATAATGCTAAAACTCCACCAATTGCACTCATAGGAATGGCAGTAAATATAAGTGTTGCTTGAGATATAGAATTAAAAGTCATAAATAATAAAATAAAAATTAATAATAATGACAAAGGCACCGCAATCATTAATCGGTTACTGGCTTTTTCCAAATTTTCAAAAGTTCCACCATACGAAAAATAATAACCGACAGGCAATTTTATTTGTGCATTTAATTTTTCTTGTATTTCATGTACAATACTTTTTACATCTCTATTTTTGGCATTAAATCCAATTACAATTCTTCTCTTTCCTGCTTCTCTGCTGATTTGCGCAGCACCTAATTTATAAGATATATTGGCAATTTGTGATAATGGAATTTGCGAACCAAATGTAGTTGGAATGAGTATGTTTTTTACATCATCAATACTACCTCTTGATGTACTATCTAATCGAACGACCAAATCAAATTTTCGTTCATTTTCATAAATAACTCCAGCGGAACTACCAGCAAATGCTGTACTGATAATCGTATTCACATCTTCTATGTTTAAACCATAATTTGCCATTCGGTTTCTGTCGTATTCTATATTAATTTGTGGTAATCCACTCACACGCTCAATTTGTGGAACACTAATTCCTTCGATTGTCTGTAATAGCTTTCCTGTTTTTTCTGCATATATATTTAACGAATCTAAATTTTCACCGAAAATTTTCACCGCTACATCTTGTCGAACACCGGTCATCAATTCATTAAATCGCATTTGTATGGGTTGATTTTTCTCAAAGAATACTCCAGGAATAACTTCTAATTTTTCCATCATTTCATCGCCAAGTTCTTCGTAGGATTTATTGTTTTTCCATGCTGATTTTGGCTTTAAAATTATCATGATATCACTTGCTTCTGGTGGCATTGGGTCTGTTGGCACTTCGGCGCTTCCTGTTTTTCCCACTACCATTTTTACTTCTTCAAATTGTTTTAGAATGCGTGATGCTTGCATTGATGTTTCAATACTTTGACTTAAAGAAGCGCCTTGCGGTAAAATGCAGTGAAATGCAAAATCTCCTTCGTTTAATGTGGGTATAAATTCGCCACCCATTCTGCTAAATAAAAATATTGAAAAGGCAAATAAGACTACTGTTGTTCCTACCAAAATGAACTTAAAACGTATGGCTCTTTCTAATAATGGTTGATATATTTTTTGAAAGAAAATCATCATTTTATCAGAAAATGAAAAATGATTTTTTGTGCTTTTGGGTAAGAATAATGCACACATCGTCGGGATGTAGGTTAAGGATAAAATTAAAGCACCTAAAATGGCAAACCCTACTGTTTTAGCCATCGGTCCAAACATTTTTCCTTCAATGCCAATGAGCGTTAAAATAGGAATATATACAATTAAAATAATGATTTCACCAAATGCCGCACTGTTTCTTATTTTGGAGGCTGATACATAAACTTCTTCATCCATTTCTTGTTGTGTGAGTAGTTGTGTTGATTTTCTCAAGCCTAAATGATGCATGGTAGCTTCTACAATAATAACGGCACCATCTACAATTAAACCAAAATCAATAGCTCCTAAACTCATGAGGTTGGCGCTTACTCCAAACACATTCATCATACCCAATGCAAACAATAAGGATAATGGTATAGCAGATGCTACAATCAATCCGGCTCGAAAATTTCCAAGAAAAAGAACGAGCACAAAAATTACAATTAAAGCACCTTCAAGTAAGTTTTTTTCTACTGTTCCAATGGCTCTATCTACGAGTTCCGTTCTATCTAAAAATGGTTCAATAACTACATCATCCGGCAATGATTTTTGAATAGTCGGTATTTTTTCTTTAATTCTATTGACTACTTCATTGCTGTTTTCTCCTTTTAACATCATCACTACACCGCCGACAGCGTCCATATCGCCGTTGTATGTCATGGCACCATATCGTACGGCACTTCCAAATTTTACATCAGCAACATCTCTAATAAAAATAGGTACACTTGATGCATTGCTCCTTACAACAATGTTTTTTATATCTTCAATGGAGTTGATTCTCCCAATGCCACGTATAAAATAAGAGTTTGGCTTGTCGTCGATGTATGCGCCGCCCGTATTTTGATTGTTTTTTTGCAAGGTTTCAAATATTTCTGGAATCGTTACGCCCATTGCTCGCAATCGTTGTGGATTTACAGATACTTCGTATTGTTTTAATTGACCACCAAAACTGTTTACTTCCGCAATTCCTGGAATGCCATACAATTGTCGAGCTACCATCCAATCTTGCATGGTGCGTAATTCCATAGAAGAATAATTGTTTTTACTTCCTTTTTTAGGATGTAAGATGTATTGATAGACTTCTCCTAAACCAGTGCTGATGGGTGCTAATGCAGGCGTGCCTATTCCAGTAGGCATATTTTCTTTTGCTTCATTTATTTTTTCAGTAATAAGTTGTCGCGCAAAATAAATATCTACACTTTCTTTGAAAACCACTGTAATTACGGATAATCCAAATCGTGAAATACTACGAGTTTCTTCAATATCTGGAACATTAGCAATGCTTTGCTCTATTGGGAAAGTGATTAGCTGCTCCACTTCTTGACCAGCTAACGTTGGACAAACGGTAATGATTTGAACTTGATTGTTGGTGATGTCCGGCAAGGCATCAATCGGTAATTTTGTAGCACTCCAAATTCCCCAAATGATGAGTAATATGGTAAAAATGCCAATAATTATTTTATTGTGAATGCTAAATTTTATAATCTGGTTTAACACGTTTAAACGTTTTATTTTTTAAATAATAACTGAGATACGACAATTAGGATGACACAATAAAATATGTGAATACTAATTTTGGTTGAATAAAATAAAAAGCTTAAATTTTTGGTGGTTGCCAAATGTTTCCATAAAAATGGGAAATAAATTGTGAATTGTAATTTGGAATATTTCCTATCGATTGATGCGTAATTAAATTTGTAGTAACTGAATGTTTTGGAAACGATGCAGAAATTCCTGAAACACAACAAGTGCAAGAACAAAAAGGAGTACAATTGTCATCCTTGTCTTGATTGTGTTGATGTGATGAATGTTGTTCTTTTTTAGAAGCAGTATTGCATTCATTTTTAATATCACTACAAGGCATTATAGAAAGTGCCAAAATGTAGATGCTATAAACGAAAACAAAAATTTTCACTTAACAAATATAGAAATAATTTTTTGTTGTGTCAATTTATTCCATTAGCGTAAATGTTTTTTTAAGTTAAATAGGCTACCGCCATTTTTAATTGTCCAAAGGTAAATCGCTCGCCGAAGTGTTGTTTGAGTGGCGATAACTGAGTGCCATCCATTTCTTTTAAAAATGATTGAATGTCTTTTGCATCTTGTTCGTTAATAAACTTAAAAATATCCACTTCGCCACTTTTAATATATTGTGAGATATGAGATTCGATAGTTGTTATTGCCAAATTACGAGCATGTGCAATTTCTTCAATACTTTTTCCGTCTTGATACATTCGTAAGCTTTCTCGGTGTGATTCTCCTTTTTCTGTCTTTTGGTTTATTTTTTGACAGATAGATTTATGGTCAATTTTGAAAAAAGATTGACCAACGTAAAAAAAAGTATCACCAAACTGTAATTTCTCTAATTGATGTAATTTTGTGAGAAAAGCTTGGTTGACTTCATCCACTTTTTTCAAATATCCTTTCATGCCTTTTTTGTTTTGATGTTGGTGGATGAAATCATGCATAGGCTCAATAATTTTTTTTGATAAATTTTCACCAAAGTAGAGGATGGATTTTAATACACGTTCTTGAAGTAATTCTTGTTGATTGGGTTGTTCAATTTGATTTAGTATTTCTTGTAATTGAGTCGAAAATTTTTGTGCAGTCAGATGTAAATCTCGGATTTGTTTTTCTGAACTTTTAAACAACAGCATAGCCGTATCTTTATCGGCAAAACTTTTTTCTTCAGTTATTTCCACAAGAACAGACATTAATGAAGTTAACTTATTCCAGTCAAATGCTTTGATTAATTGTGCTTTAGCAAATTCAATTTTGTGAAATGGTAGTTGGCGAATGAGTTCATCTTCACCAGCTATATTGCTTTCTGTAAAGTCAATGATGCGTTCATCACTTTTTATTGCTCCACCAAAAATTTGAGTCATTAAATATAAACCCTGAAGTGTGGTGCATCTACTTAGTGCCACATATACTTGCCCTGGTGCAAATGCTTGTCCTGCATCAATAATCGCTTTGTCAAAAGTTAAACCTTGACTTTTATGTATGGTTATAGCCCAAGCCAATCGAACTGGAAATTGAGTAAAACTACCTAATTTTTCTTCTTCAATTTTATCAGTTGATGAATTGTATGAATAGCGAATATTTTCCCAGGTTTCAGTGCCTAATGTATATTCTTCTCCATTGTCTAAAAATTGTACAACAATTCCGTCATCCGTAAAGTTTACAACAGTAGCCAATTTCCCATTGTAATATTTTTTCTCAGGATTACTGTCATTTCTAATAAACATAATTTGTGCACCACGTTTGAGTTGTAAGGTTAACTCAGTAGGATATGAGTTTTCATAAAAATCACCCGAAATTTGTGCTTCATATTTAGTAATATCTTCTTCTATTTTTTGTAATTGAGCTTGGTTAATTTTGTCGGCTTTATAGTTGTGCGTAGTTAGTGTAATGTAATCTTCTAAGTCAGGAATAAGTTCAGGTTGGTATCGCTCATTCAATAAATAATAATCCTCTTCAATCATTTCATTATTGCGAACTTTATTCAACAATTGAATAAATTTCTCTTCATTTTGTCTATATATCTTATCGAATTCAATATTGAAAAATTGTGCTTCTTGAATCACTTTCGCATGAAAAAAAAATGGTGAATCATAAAACTCTTTTAAAAAATGCCACTCTTCATCTTTCACCACTGGAGGCAATTGAAATAAATCACCAATAAATAAAACTTGAACACCTCCAAAAGCATCCAGCTGGTTTTTTCGAATCGTGCGTAATGTAAAATCAATACAATCTAAAGTATCCGCACGCAACATACTTACTTCATCAATAATTAATAATTCTAATTCTCTAATTAATTCAATTTTAGGTTTGCTAAATTTAAATTTTTCAAAAAGTGTATGTTGATTTACAAAATTAGAAGGAGCACGTTGTTTACTTGGAATAAAAGCTTGGAACGGCAATTGAAAGAGTGAATGTAAAGTCATTCCACCAGCATTAATAGCGGCCACACCTGTTGGTGCAGCCACAGCAGTTTTTTTAAGTGTATTGTGTTGAATATTTCGTAAAAAAGTAGTTTTTCCGGTTCCAGCTTTTCCAGTTACAAATACATTAACAGCTGTCTTTAAAATAAATTCAGTAGCAAGCTGTTGTTTGTCATCAAGCGGTTCAGCGTAGTTCATTTGTTCAAATTTATGTAGTTTAATTTTCATTCTTGAAATAAAGAGTCAATTTTTATTAATTTTCCATACAGAAATGTTGTTTTTTTTACATTTACATTGAAAAACAATAAGTTATATTTGAAAATATTATCAACATTAAATTTAAAGCTGATAAAAATCACTTGTTGATTTAATAAACTTAATAGTATCTTTGTGCGTTAAATGTGTATGATACTTTCCGCTAATCAAATATTTATATTTCTTCCCGTTGTCATGATGTTTATTGTTGCAATAGGCTTTGTAGGCATGGTAATGGGATTAACGCATTGGCTAGGTCCAAAACTAAGTTCCAAAACTAAATTAGAAACATTTGAATGTGGTATTGATGTGCAAGGTAATGCACGTTCACCATTTTCTGTAAAATATTTCCTAGTTGCCATTTTATTTGTTTTGTTTGATGTGGAAGTAATATTTATGTATCCTTGGGCAGTGAATTTTAAACAATTAGGTCTAATGGGAATTATTGAAATGTTTACGTTTATTTCCATTTTTTTAGTTGGTTTTTTTTATATCATAAAAAAAGGTGCCTTAAAATGGGAATAGAAGCCTAAAAGCGTAACTATTTTTGTTTTTTTTTAATAGTGATAATTAAATAAATAAAAGATGAGTGCCATTGCAATAGATATTAATCCGGCATACCAACCAGAAGGCATTGAAGGCCAAGGCTTTTTTGCTACCTCATTAGATAAAGTAGTTGGATTGGCTCGTGCCAATTCATTATGGCCATTGCCGTTCGCCACCTCTTGCTGTGGAATTGAATTTATGGCAACCATGGGCGCACACTACGATTTAGCTCGCTTTGGTTCTGAACGATTGAGTTTCTCACCTCGACAAGCTGATTTATTAATGGTTATGGGAACAATTTCCAAAAAAATGGGACCTATATTACGCCAAGTATATGAGCAAATGGCAGAACCGAAATGGGTGCTTTGTATGGGTGCATGTGCTAGCAGTGGTGGAATTTTTGATACCTATAGCGTTTTACAAGGCATTGATAAAATAATTCCAGTGGATGTCTATATTCCTGGTTGCGCACCACGGCCAGAACAGGTGTTGGATGGAATTTTACAAATTCAAAAATTAGCCGAAAGTGAAACTCGCAGAAGACGTGAATCTCCAGAGTATAAAAAATTATTGGCTCAATATGGTATTGAATAACCTCGCTGATAACGCATTCAATTCAAATGAAAAATGAACGAAGTAGTAGAAATAATACAAAAAAAAATACAAGAAAAATTTACAGATGCCTTATTGTCATTTGAAATGAATTATGATTTTCCTGTATTTGTAGTGCAAAAAGAACAAGTGAAAAATGTATTGTCACTCTTGAAAAACGACAAAGATTTAAATTTCCATTTCTTAACTACTTTGTGTGGAACTCACTTCCCAGACAATGAGAAAGATTCAGAATTTGGCATCATGTATCAATTGCACAATATGCCTAAAAACTGGCGTATTCGGGTTAAAATATTTATGCCTAAAACAAATTTAGATGTACCTACTATAACAGATTTATGGAAAACAGCGAATTGGATGGAACGACAAGAATATGATTTCTTCGGATTTAATTTTGTTGGACATCCCAATTTAACAAGAATCCTAAATATGGATGAAATGAATTATTTTCCCTTGAGAAAAGAATATCCATTAGAAGATATGTCGCGGGAAGATAAAGATGATAAGATGTTTGGACGATAAAATTAATTGAACGAAAATGACAAATCCTGATTCTACATATAACGAAAAGCAATATACTACCTTAAATTTAGGACCAACACATCCTGCAACGCATGGTATATTCCAAAATGTTTTAACTTTGGATGGCGAATTTATTGTAGATGCAGTTCCTACTATTGGTTATATACATCGAGCATTTGAAAAATTAGCAGAACACCGACCTTTTAATCAAATTACAACGCTTACAGATAGAATGAACTACTGTTCATCGCCTATTAATAATATGGGTTGGCACATGTCGGTTGAAAAATTAATTGGCGCAGAAATACCCAAACGAGCTCAATATTTGCGCGTTATTATCATGGAGCTATCACGCATAGCCGACCATATTGTGTGTGATACAGTAATTGCTGTGGATACAGGTGCAATGACCGGATTTTTACACCTATTTCAAAGTAGAGAATGGATTTATGAGATTTTTGAAGAAATATGTGGCGCTCGTTTAACTACAAATATTGGTCGAATCGGTGGTTTAGAACGCGATTTCTCTCCTAAAGTATGGAGTAAAATTGATGATTTCATGAAGGAATTCCCTAAAAAATTAACTGAATTTCAAAAGTTAATTGATAGAAATAGAATTTTTATGGATAGAACGATTAACGTAGGAGCCATTAGTGCTGAAAATGCCTTAAACTACGGCTTTACAGGTCCAAACCTTCGTGCTACAGGTATTGATTACGATGTGCGTGTAGCAAATCCATACTCATCATACCAAGATTTTGAATTTGATATTCCAGTGGGAACAAGCGGCGATACGTTCGACAGATACATGGTTCGTATGGAAGAAATGTGGCAAAGTTTACGCATCATCAATCAAGCTATCAAAGAATTACCAGATGGTAGTTTTCATGCAGATTTACCCGACTTTTACTTGCCTCCAAAACAGGAAGTGTACAGTAAAATGGAACAATTGATCTATCAATTTAAAATCGTCATGGGCGAAACAGAAATTCCAAAAGGTGAAGTATATCATTGTGTGGAAGGTGGAAATGGCGAATTAGGTTTTTATATAATTAGTGATGGTGGTCGTCAACCTTTTAGATTACATTTCCGACGACCTTGTTTTATTTATTATCAAGCCTATCCAGAAATGATAAAAGGAGCAATGCTAAGTGATGCCATTTTAACCATGAGTAGCATGAATGTGATTGCTGGCGAATTAGATGCATAATTTACGTATATAAATTCAATATGAATTAGAAATTAGTTAGTAGAATTGAAGGAATGACAACAGAAGAAATAAAATTTAACGATGCTGCACAACATAAAGTGCAAGAAATATTAGCTCAATATCCCGAAGGAAAACAAAAATCGGCGATGCTGCCTTTGCTACATTTAGCTCAAGCAGAATTTGACGGTTGGCTGTCGCCATCAGTGATGGATTATGTCGCATCGATATTAAATGTTCAACCTATTGAAGTATATGAAGTAGCAACTTTCTATTCCATGTTTAATCTGAAACCAACAGGTAAATATTTGATAGAAATTTGCCAAACGAGTTCTTGTTGGTTATGTGGCGCAGAAGACATCATCCACTATTTAGAAAATAAATTAGAAATAAAAACCGGTCAAATTACAAAGGATGGTATGTTTCAATTAAAACGTGTGGAATGCTTAGGATCTTGTGGTACAGCACCCATGTTTCAAATAGGAGATAAGTATTACGAAAATTTGACATTCGAAAAAATTGATTCCATTTTAGAGGAATTGAGAAATGAAAATAAAAGAAGTACTTATGTTTAATTTATGTGATTAAAAACGCATAGTAACTTAGAATGATGAGCAAAAAATTATTATTAAAATACGACCATATTCCAGGCATCCAAGCATTGGATGTTTATAGAAAACACGAAGGATACAGTGCATTAGAGAAAGCCTTAAAATCCATGCAACCGGATGAAGTATTGGAAGAAGTGAAAAAGTCCGGCTTACGTGGTCGAGGTGGTGCTGGTTTCCCAACAGGCATGAAATGGAGTTTCTTAGCTAAACCGGAAGGCGTACCACGTTACTTAGTATGCAACGCAGATGAATCCGAACCTGGAACATTTAAAGACAGATATTTAATGGAACGCATTCCACATTTACTCATTGAAGGAATGATTGTCTCCAGTTTTGCATTAGGTGCCAAAACATCCTATATATATGTTCGTGGTGAGTATTTTTATATCATCAAAATTTTACAAAATGCCATTAAAGAAGCTTATGCCGCCGGCCTTTTGGGTAAAAATATTTTAGGTTCAGGATATGATTTGGATTTATATGTACAACCTGGTGGAGGTGCCTATATATGTGGAGAAGAAACAGCTTTATTAGAATCATTAGAAGGAAAAAGAGGAAATCCAAGAATAAAGCCTCCATTTCCGGCAGTAGCTGGTTTATGGGGTTGTCCAACAGTGGTAAATAATGTTGAAACCATTGCAGCAGTAGTCCCAATTATTAATGATGGTGGCGAAGCTTATGCAAAAATAGGAGTAGGAAAATCAACCGGTACAAAATTGATTTCAGCATCCGGACATATAAACAAACCTGGCGTATATGAAATTGAATTAGGTGTTCCAGTTGAGGAATTTATTTATAGCGATGCATATTGTGGTGGAATTAAAAATGGAAAAAAATTAAAAGCAGTAGTAGCAGGTGGCTCATCCGTTCCTATTTTACCAACTGAATTAATATTAAAAACAGCCAAAGGCGAACCTCGTTTAATGACGTATGAATCCTTGAGTGATGGTGGTTTTGCTACAGGAACGATGTTGGGTTCCGGCGGATTTATTGTGATGGATGAAGATACGTCCATTGTGAAAAATTTATTTACGTTCGCACGTTTCTATCGCCATGAAAGTTGCGGACAATGTTCACCTTGTCGCGAAGGCACCAGTTGGATGGAGAAACTAATTAAACGCATCTTAGATGGAAATGGAAAAATTTCTGATATAGATTTATTGTGGGATGTGCAATCTAAAATTGAAGGTAAAACAATTTGTCCGTTAGGAGAAGCCGCCGCTTGGCCGGTAGCCGCAGCCATTCGTCATTTTCGCCCAGAGTTTGAAGCATACATTAACCAACACAATACCATAAAAGAAGTTAAAAATTACTATCGCCTGAATAATTTAGCGGAAGTTTAAGTTTAAATGCTGTTTAATTCCATTTAATCTGATTTTTATCGGCACTTTTTTTCTTACATAAGTAAAGCAGATTTTCTAAATTTCTATTTTATTTTTAATCATGAATAGTAAAATAGATGCAGAAGTAATTGTCATTGGTTCCGGTTTTGCTGGCATTGGTGCAGGTATAGAGCTGAAAAATGCCGGTTTCTCTTTTTTAATTTTAGAACGTGCCACTGAAATTGGTGGCACTTGGCGCGATAATCAATATCCAGGAATAGCTGTAGATATTACGTCTTTTACTTATTCCTATTCTTTTGAACAAAATCCCAAATGGAACCATGTGTTTGCAAAAGGCAAAGAACTTTTTCTTTATGCGCATCATTGTGTAGAAAAATATGGCATCAGCAATAATTTCATTTTCGGAGTAGATGTTGAAAAAGCCTATTTTGATGAGAACCAAGCAATATGGAATATACAAGCTAAAGATGGAAGACAATTTAAGTCGAATATAATCATTTCTGCCACTGGAGCTTTAACCGATCCAAAATTTCCAGAAATAAAAGGTATTGAAAATTTTAAAGGTGATTTGATTCATACTGCACGATGGAATAACACGATTGATTTGAAAAACAAACGTGTCGCCGTGATTGGCACTGGCGCTACCAGCGTTCAATTGGTACCATCTATTGCGCCGGAAGTCAAACATTTATCGGTGTTCCAACGAACACCCATTTGGATATTACCTAAACCAGATACTGCCATTCCTAAAAGCGTACAGTCATTGTTTAGCCGAATTCCATTTACACAGCAAGCCATTCGTGTCATTACCGATAAAATAACAGAAACCGTTATGGTTACTTCTGTTGTGCATTATAAACAAGTGCCCTTTTTGGTAAAAGCTTTTGAACAACTTTGCTTGAATTTTTTACGACTGCAAGTGAATAAGAAAACCACACGTGAAGCATTGACACCTAAATATGGATTTGGATGTAAACGCCCAAGTTTTTCCAATAATTATTTAGCTACTTTTAATCGAAAAAATGTTGATTTAATTACAGAATCGATTCAGGAAATTACGCCAAATGGAATTAAAACAAACGATGGAAAAGAACATAAAATAGAGGTATTAATTGCAGCTACTGGTTTTAACGTGATGAAAGATAGTAACTATTTGAATTACCAATTAATGGGAAAAAATAAAAATGAATTGGGTCATTTTTGGAGCAATAATCGATTGCAAGCCTACCAAGGATGTGCCGTGCCAAACTATCCTAACTTTTTCATCATCTTCGGTCCTTATAGTGCTTCTGGTTTGTCATGGTTTAATTTAATTGAAATCCAGTTGACACACATCCTACGTGTATTGAATGAGAAACGAAAACGAAATGCCCTGACCGTAGAAATTAAACAAGAAGAACACGATAGCTATTTTCAATATATTTTGGAAAAACAAAAAAATACCGTTTTTTATAACAATAATTGTGGAGGTTCTAATTCCTATTATTTTGATAAATTCGGAGATGCCCCTTTTTTGCGGCCACTTAGTGTGCATAAATCCAAAACATTTAGTCAAACATCGGATTTAAATCATTATAACTATCGTTAAATTTGGAGTATAAAATTTAATTTAAATAGAATCTATTCAGCATTCCAATCTTTCTACTTACTTAGTATTAGGTATTTTCTAACTAGTTTTCAACTTTTATCTAAAAAGGTGCATATATATTTAGTTTTAAATCTAAAATAACCTATTTACTTTTAGCTTTAATCGTATTAGTATTGTATTTTTGTAACCTCAATTGATATGGCTAAAGTTACAATAGACGATATTACCATAGATGTTCCGGATGGCACTACCATTCTACATGCCGCAAGAATGATAGATGAAAAATATGGTACCAATATAGCACCACCTACTATGTGCTATTATTCAAAACTCAATTTTACTGGCGGTTATTGCAGAACTTGTATTGTGAGTGTAACACAAGGTTCTGAAAAAGATCCACGACCAATGCCCAAACCGGTAGCCAGTTGCCGAACGAATATTATGGATGGCATGGTAGTAAAAAACACCACTTCGCCTGAATTACTAGAAGCCAGAAATGGAGTAGTAGAATTTTTGTTAATTAATCATCCTTTGGATTGTCCAGTTTGTGACCAAGCTGGAGAATGTCATTTACAAGATTTAAGCTACGAAAATGGCAAACAGGCTTCTCGATATGAATTCCCAAAAAGAGAGTTCGAAGCCGATGATTTAGGCGATAAAATTAAACTCAACATGAATCGTTGTATTTTGTGTTATCGTTGTGTAAAAGTATGCGATCAAATAACAGATGGTAGAGTTCATGGCGTTTTAAGCAGAGGTAATCAAGCAGAAATATCAACGTACATCGAAAAAGCAATCGATAATGATTTTTCTGGTAATGTGATTGATGTTTGTCCAGTTGGTGCATTAACCGATAGAACATTCCGATTCAAAAGTAGAGTATGGTTTACTAAACCAGTGGACGCTCATAGAGATTGTAATCATGAAAAATGCTCAGGAAAAGTGCGATTATGGTTTAAAGGTGCAGATGTGTTGCGTGTAACTGCACGCAAAGACAGATGGGGTGAAGTAGAAGAATTTATTTGCAACGAATGTCGTTTTGATAAAAAGAAAGCCAGCGATTGGATAATGGAAGGTCCTAGTAAAATTTCCCATCATTCCGTAATTAATCAAAACCACTATACCTTACAAGGCGTAAAATTAGGTGTTCAACATCAAATTAAACACTTGAATGGTACTAAAATAGATTTAGGTGAAGGAGCACTGAATCCCAATAATATTGAAAATAAATAAGCGCAAATACAAACAAAAACAAGACTAAATGTCAAGTAAACATGGAAGTATTCATTATATATAAAATAATTTTAGTAATTGTTGTATTCGCCATTTCATTAGGCGTAGCTGCCTACTCCACGTATGGTGAACGTAAAGTTGCTGCCTTCATGCAAGATAGAATTGGGCCAGATAGAGCAGGTCCGTTTGGCCTTTTACAACCATTAGCAGATGGATTGAAAATGTTTATGAAAGAAGAAATTATTCCATCCGTTTCCAATAAATTCTTATTTATTTTAGGGCCAAGTTTAGCCATGCTCACAGCGTTAATGGCGGGCGTCGTCATTCCTTGGGGTGGCGATATTAAAATTGGAGAAATGGTATTTCCATTGCAAATCACGGATATCAATATTGGAATTTTATATATTTTTGGAGTAGTATCATTTGGCGTTTATGGTATAATGATTGGTGGTTGGGCATCAAACAATAAATATTCGTTATTGGGCGCACTGCGTGCATCTTCTCAAATGATTAGCTATGAAATAGCCATGGGTTTAGCTATTGTGGCATTGGTAATGACCACTGGCACATTGAGTTTAAGAGAAATCGTAACTCAACAAAGTGGGAATTGGGTCAATTTTATTTATCAACCTTTAGGCTGTTTAATATTTATAATATGCGCATTTGCAGAAACCAATCGTGCACCTTTTGATTTGCCGGAATGTGAAACTGAATTAGTTGGTGGATATCATACAGAATATTCATCCATGAAATTGGGATTTTATTTATTTGCAGAATATATCAATATGTTTATCTCTTCTGCAGTAATTATGACCTTGTATTTTGGTGGCTATAATTTACCGTTCCAAAACTATATAGCACAATATATAGACGGAAATCTATTAGCCATTTTGCAATTTTTATGCTTCTTTACAAAAGTATTATTTGGAATTTTCTTTTTTATGTGGATTCGTTGGACAATTCCTAGATTTAGATACGACCAATTAATGAACTTAGGTTGGAAAATTTTAATACCATTAGCCATATTTAATATTCTATTTACAGGCGTATTAATGTATGCTTTAGGAAAAGTGTAAGAATGTATCATTTTAATAGTTAATTATATAATTGTCAACAGTCATTAGAAAATAAAAAATGCAATTAACCAATAGAAAAAAGGTAGTATCTAAAAAAGAGATGTCTTTATCAGAGAAACTGTACTTTCCTGCAATTACAGATGGCATGGTTATTACATTAAAACATCTTTTCAAAAAATCAGCTACTGTAAAATATCCTGAAATAAAACGTGAATTATCGGCAACCTTTCGAGGGCAACATGTGTTAAAACGTGATGATGAAGGAGCTGAACGTTGTACAGCCTGTGGCTTATGTGCCGTAGCATGTCCAGCAGAAGCCATCACCATGGAAGCTGGCGAACGTAAGAAAGGAGAAGAACATTTATATAGAGAAGAAAAATATGCCACTATTTACGAGATAAATATGCTTCGATGTATTTTCTGCGGTTTGTGTGAAGAAGCGTGCCCAAAAGAAGCCATTTTCCTTACAGATCGAATTGTTCCGGTAGATGTGAATCGGGAAGATATGGTGTATGGAAAAGATAAATTAGTGGAAAAAATAGATCAACGTGTAGATGTATCAAAACGCCAAACCAATGAAGTATTGGAGTTTAAAAAAGATAAGAAACACTTACACAATCAAACCTACCAAGAACGTAAAAAATTTATTGAAGCATCAAGATTTCACGATCATTGATAAGAATAATAGAAAATTCAATTATTGATAAAAAAAAAGTAAAATGCTGTTATCTCAATATATATTTCTATTCTTGACTTTTGTTGCCATCTTGAGCGCGTTGATGATTGTGTTGGATAAAAATCCAGTTCATTCTGTGTTATATCTAATCATCACTTTTTTTGCCATTGCCGGACATTATTTATTACTAAATGCTCAATTCTTGGCAATAGTTCATATTATTGTTTATGCTGGCGCTATCATGGTCTTATTTTTATATGTCATCATGATGTTAAACTTAAACAAAGAAATAGAACCTCATAAAAAAAACCTTCCCAAAGTTGCAGCTGTAATTTCTGCCGGACTGTTGTTGTTGAGTTTTGTGGCTTTAGTGAAAGGTGCTGATGCCACGATGTTGCCTGCTGCTCGAAATAGCAATATTGGACTGATGGACAACTTAGGAAAAACATTGTTTAATGAATATATGTTGCCGTTCGAGCTTTCATCAATTTTGTTTTTATCGGCAATGGTTGGTGCCGTATTTTTAAGTAAAAAAGAAATTCACTAATTCATGTACACTGTGTGCATATAACAAAAAATATACTACAATAAAATGAAAGACGTTATAATAGGCATTCCCATTCAATGGTACATTTTTTTAAGTATCACGTTATTTTGTATTGGTGTTTTAGGTGTTTTATTTAGAAGAAATGCCATTATTATTTTTATGTGTGTGGAGTTAATGTTGAATGCCGCAAACCTATTAATGGTTGCCTTTTCAAGATATTTGGGCGATACCGGTGGACAAGTATTTGTGTTTTTTGTGATGGTGGTAGCTGCAGCAGAAGTTGCCGTTGGTCTTGCCATTTTAATGATGATATTTAAAAATACGAAATCAACGGATATTGATACGTTGAACAGATTGAAATGGTAAATTATAAAAACTAAAAACCATTTTTTTACAAACTTAAATAAGATTAAATATGAAAAAAATAGGATGGATATTAGTGATAGCAGTGACATTAACCTCTTGCGTAACCAAGAAAAAATTCCAAGCTACACAATTAGAAAAAAATAATATTGAACAATCTTTACGTCAAACAACATCCGATTTAGCTGAATGTGAAAAGAAATTTGGTCAGAAACTGAATGATTATGATGCTTTATCAAACGAACTAAATAACGCAAAATCAAAGATTGATGAATTAAACAGAGAAGTAGATTATCAAAAATCTGCGAATGGGAAATTGTTAGATCAAATGTCGGCACTGTCAGTGATTAGTAAAGAAGGTGCAGAAAGTATAAAAAAATCGTTGGAAACAATAGATAAACAACGTGGCGAAATTTCAATGTTGAACTCTCAAATTCGTACAAAAGATTCGTTGAACATTGTTTTAGTATCTAATCTAAAACGATCTCTTACAGACGTGAACGATACCGATGTAAACGTGAAAGTAGATAAAGGTGTTGTGTTAATTTCTTTATCAGATAATATGTTGTATAAAACTGGAAGCTCCGAAATATCATCAAAAGCAGGAACTGTATTGGAAAAAATTGCTAAAGTGATAAATGATTATAAAACGTTTGATGTGTTGATTGAAGGCAATACCGATAATGTGCCAATCGCTACTAAATGCTTGACAGATAATTGGGATTTGAGTGTGATGCGTGCTACTTCAATTGCGCGTGTATTGCAGAAAAATTACGGTGTAGATCCTTCGCGAATAATTGCAGGTGGTCGTTCTGAATTTAATCCAAAAGTATCAAATGATACAAAAGCCAATAAATCAGCAAACAGACGCACGGAGATTATTATCATGCCAAAATTGGATGAGTTTTTTAAATTGTTAGAAATTAAACAATAAATAGCATTTATCGCTAAAAAAATATCGACCTAAAAATGGAACAATTCGTATATCTAATTCCTTTATTCCCATTAATCAGCTTTGCCATTATTGCATTGTCCGGAAAATCTTTGCCAAAAAAAATTACTACCTATTTAGCACCAAGCAGTATATTGGCTTCCTTTGTAGTAGCTTTTTTAATTTTTGTTCAATTAATTTCACAACCCAAAGCCATAGCGGTTCCTTTGTTTACGTGGATTCGTGTAGGTGATTTTTATGCTGATTTTTCCTTTTTAGTAGATGCATTATCCATTATTTTTACTTTGGTTATTACAGGAGTTGGTTTCCTAATTCATGTCTATTCCACCGGATATATGCACGATGACAAAGATTACAACCGATACTTTTCATACTTGAATCTATTTGTATTCTTTATGCTTTTATTAGTGTTAGGCGATAATTTCTTGTTGACATTTATAGGTTGGGAAGGAGTAGGTTTATGTTCGTATTTGTTAATTGGTTTTTGGTTTAAAAACGCAAACTATGCAAGTGCCGCAAAAAAAGCATTTGTGATGAATCGTATCGGCGACTTCGGATTTTTATTAGGCACCATTTTAATTTTCGGAGTATTTGGAAGCATCAATTACCACGACGTTTTTGCACAAGTGGGCAATGTCGTAATTGATGGAAAACTAATTACATGGATAACCATTTTATTATTCATCGGTGCAATAGGTAAGTCTGCACAAATTCCATTATATACCTGGTTGCCAGATGCCATGGCAGGCCCAACACCCGTTTCTGCATTAATACATGCGGCAACTATGGTTACTGCCGGAATTTATTTGATAGCACGTTGTAGCATCCTATTTTCCATGTCAGAATTGACCATGCAAATTATTGCCATTGTAGGAATTACAACCTCGCTTTTAGCAGCAACTATCGCCTTATTTCAAAATGACATTAAAAAAGTATTAGCATATTCAACAGTATCACAATTGGGCTTGATTTTTTGTGCATTAGGCTGTGGCGCATTCTCAGCTGGCGTATTTCATGTAGTGACACACGCATTCTTTAAAGCACTTTTATTTTTAGGAGCAGGTAGCGTAATTCATGGAATGAGTGGCGATCAAGACATTAGAAATATGGGCGGATTAAAACGAAAAATGCCAATTACTTTTGTCACATTTTTAATAGCAACCATTGCTATTTCTGGAATCCCACCGTTTGCCGGCTTTTTCTCAAAGGATCAAATGTTGGCAGAAATATTTGTAAAAAATAAAGTTTTATTTGTTTTAGCCTTGCTGACTTCTTTAATGACTGTTTTCTACATGTTCCGTTTGTTATTCCTTACTTTTATGGGTGAATTTAGAGGAAACGATATCGTAAAAAATCATGTACATGAATCACCTAAAAGCATGACTATTCCTTTGGTAAAATTAGCAGTTTTATCTGTAATAGCTGGTTTTATAGGCTTTCCGCATGCATTAGGTCATGAAATACATATCCATCATTGGTTAGATGATTTTTTATCTAATTCGGTTAAACCAAATAAAGTGGAAATGACATTAAATACAGAGTTGCTTTTAATGGCAATCACTTTGGTGTTGATAGCCGTTGTTGTCTTTTTTGCTAGAACATTATTTATTTCCAAAAAATCAATTCCGCAAAGCGATGAAGTCGCCATGCCGCTTTTAAAAGAAATTATCTATTATAAATTTTATATCGACGAAATTTATGAAGCTATCTTCGTGAAGCCTTTAAATAGAATTTCCGGCTTATTGCGTGATTATGTAGAACGTTTAGGAATTGATTCTATCGTAAATGGAATAGGAACTTCGGTGGTAAATTGGAGTCAATTGTTGCGCCTTACACAAACAGGAAACCTTGGTTTTTATGTAGGTGCAATGGTAATTAGTATGATTGTTTTAATAGTATTCATGTTTTTAAAATTATAAATTATGATGTTACTTTTTGTATTAACCATAGTAATCATAGCCATACCGACGATTCATTTAATCAATGAAAAATCGGTGCAAAAAATCGCCTTGTTTATAGGTGCATCACACGTTGCGTTAATGGCATTAAATGGAAAAATCGATGTACAATTGTCAGATTTTATAATGCAATTGTATAATAAAACTGTTGCAATATTTGGCAGTTTATTGATGGAAAAAATTGTCTGCTTATTTGCCAATTAAAAAAATTAAGAAAGAATCGTATAGTCCATGTTAGCACTGTTAATCATCATTCTGCCACTTGTTTTTGTTTTGTTTAATTTATTTTTAAACGAGAAACAAGTAAAAAATAATACATTAGTAGGCACCTTGGCTACTTTATGTTTAAGTGTATATTCCATCTTTGAATTCACAAAACATCCCAAGCGTATTGACTTTGTATTTATTACTAATTGGATACAAAAATTAGGCGCAACATTTCATGTTCAATTGGATGGCATTAATTTTATTTTAGTTTTGTTAACAACAATATTAACTGTATTCATTGTATATAGTGCATACGAAAGAGCAATAAAAAATCCGAAAGTATATTTTAGTTTAATCTTGATGATGCAAAGTGCATTATTAGGCGTGTTTTTGGCTAAAGATGCTTTGTTGTTTTATATGTTTTGGGAATTGGCGTTAATTCCTATATATTTAATTTGTTTAGTATTTGGTGATGAAGGCAGACAAAAAATAACGTTTAAATTTTTCATATTTACTTTGTTTGGAAGTTTGTTTATGTTGTTAGCCATTATCTTTTTATGGCTACACAATCCGGAACGTACGTTTAATATTTACGATTTATATCAATCCGGTTCAGTATTGCCGGCAAAACAACAAGTACTTGTATTTATTGCTTTTTATCTAGCTTTTGCTATTAAAATTCCAATTTTCCCATTGCATACATGGCAAGCAGATACCTATGTAAATGCGCCGACACAAGGTACCATGTTGCTGTCGGGAATTATGTTGAAAATGGGCACTTTTGCATTGATTGTTTGGCTAATACCAATGGTACCTTTAGGCTGGAAGTTGGCATCCAAATACGTTATCATTTTAAGCATTATTAGTGTGGTATATGGTTCTATGTTGGCATTGGCACAACACAATTTTAAACGCATGTTGGCATATTCTTCATTAGGACATGTTGGGTTAATTGCTGCGGGAATTTTTACATTTAATTTACAAGGGATTCAAGGTGCATTGTATCAAATGTTGTCACACGGCATTAATGTAGTGGCTTTGTTCTTTATCTGTGATATAATTTTAAATAGAATGCAAACCGATACAATGCAAAAACTAGGAGGCATCAGGCAGGTTTCTAAAACATTTGGAGCATTGTTTTTAATTGTCACCTTTGCCAGTATCGCATTGCCATTAACGAACGGTTTTGTAGGCGAATTTTTATTGCTGCATAGTATTTTTCAATACAATACAATAGCAGCCGTTTTCGGTTGTACCACTGTGATTTTAAGTGCATTGTATATGTTGCGTGCGTATCAAAATATAATGCATGGAGAAACCAACGAAATAACAGAAAAATTTGGCATACTCACAATGCATGAAAAAATATTACTAATAGCATTAGCTGTTTTAATAATTGTATTAGGAGTTTTTCCAAATGTGATTTTACAAGTGTCAGAAGAGCCTGTAAAACATTTAATAGAACAAGTAAGAAATGCCTCGTCAGTACTTACTTATTCCAAATTTTAAGGAGCAAAACGAAAATAAATAAAGGAATGAAGGATGATTGTTTCATCCAAAAACGAAGAAATAGAAATGAAAGAATTATTACTATTGTCAGGTTTGGGAATTTTTGCATTAATAGCAGAAATTATCAATGCACGTAAATTAATTTATCCGTTAGTGTTAATCGGATTATTCTTAAATATCGGATTGTGTTTTCATGATTTAGGTAGCAATGAATCTATTTATGGCATGTTGCGTTTGGATAATAGTGCATTGGCTTTTATAATTTTATTTTCTGTGATTGCCTTAATTTGGTTTGTAATGGCCAAAAATTATTTTACAGATGAAACAAATATCTCTGATCATTTTTCATTAGTATTATTTTCCTTAGTGGGTGTTTTTATTTTATCGTCATACACTCATTTAGCCATGCTCTTTTTAGGTGTTGAAATATTATCTATTCCTGTTTATGTATTAGCCGGAAGTGACAAACGTAATGTATATTCAAACGAAGCTGCATTTAAATATTTCTTGCTTGGTGCATTTGCCAGCGGATTTTTGTTGTTGGGAATTGTATTTGTTTATGGTGGTGTTGGAAATTTTTATATAACACAAATTGCAGCTACTTCTATGTTGCCATTTGGATTAAGTGAATCCTTATTAGCCGCCGGTTTTGTGTTGATTTTATTTGCATTTGCTTTTAAAATGTCGGCAGTACCATTTCACTTTTGGGCACCTGATGTTTACACTGGCGCACCTACATCCATCACTGCTTATATGTCCACTATTGTAAAAATTGGTGCTATCGCAGGTTTTTATCGTTTATATATAGGAGTTATTGCATTATACGGAAATTATGATTTTTTCAATTCTTATATTTTTATTTTTTTAATTATTTCCATATTAACCATCATAATAGGAAACGTTATTGCAGCCACACAATCCAATGTAAAGCGCTTATTAGCCTATTCTAGTATTGGACATGCTGGTTTTATTATTCTTGGAATAGCTATGAAAAGTCCAAGCGTCAATTTTACTACATGGTATTATTTATTAGCGTATTGTTTGGCTAATTTATTGACGTTTTGGGTGCTGTTAGTCGTTTCTTCTAAAGATAATGCTGAAGATATAAGCGTGTTTAATGGCTTAGTAAAACGCAATCCTATTCTTGCTGGCTCAATGGCTTTAGGATTGTTGTCGATGGCAGGAATACCGCCATTAGGTGGCTTCTTTGCAAAATATTTTGTATTGATGGATGTAATAGGAAGAGGATATTTGCTGATTGCAGTAATTGCAATATTGGCGTCTTTAATAGGCGTTTACTACTATTTTAGAATAATAATTGCCATGTTTTCCAAAAATGCTATCCATTCCACCACCATTGAAATAGGTTCATTTACGAAACTACTTCTATTACTAGTATCAATTTTATTGTTGGTGATTGGTATTGCTCCTGATTTTGTTTTTAATTTAATTTTTTAAAATGCTATTATGGAATTTAAAAATTTGTTGTGGGAATTAGAAGATGAAATTCTCACTATAACTATTAATCGTGCCGATAAATTGAATGCACTCAATGGCGCAACAATTGTAGAAATAAAAGATGCATTTGCCCAAGCGAAACGAGAAAATTTAAAAGGAATAATTTTGACCGGAGCAGGAGAGAAGGCATTTGTTGCCGGAGCAGATATTTCGGAATTTCAAGGATTAAATGCGGAACAAGGTATGGCATTGGCACAACGCGGTCATGATGTGTTTTTTGAAATTGAACAAATGCCCATTCCGGTGATTGCGGTGGTTAATGGTTTTGCATTAGGCGGCGGATGCGAATTATCTATGGCTTGCCATTTGCGAATAGCTACGGCGAATGCCAAATTTGGACAACCCGAAGTAAGCCTAGGCATTATCGCTGGCTATGGCGGTACACAACGTTTAATTCAATACATAGGGAAATCGAAAGCATTAGAATTGCATTTAACTGCCGACATGATTGATGCACCAACTGCCTTACATTTAGGTTTGGTAAATTATGTAGAAGTAGATAAAAATGCAGCGATAGAAAAAGCGAAATCAATCTTGCAAAAAATTGGTACCAAAGGACCAATTGCCATTGCAAAAGTAATAGAATGTGTCAATGCTTACTATAAAGATGGCGTTGATGGATTTTCAACAGAAGTGAATGCCTTTGGCGATATTTTTAAATCTGATGATGTGAAAGAAGGTGTAAATGCATTCTTAGAAAAGCGCATACCAGAATTTAAAGGAAAATAAAATTTACCATATACTTATTACTCAATACTCAATACTTAAAAAATGAAATTCAGAATAGAAAAAGACACCATGGGCAAAGTAAATGTACCTATCGACGCTTACTATGGTGCGCAAACACAACGTTCAATAGAAAATTTTCAAATTGCACAAGACATCAACAAAATGCCGAAAGAAATTATTCGCGCATTTGCTTATCTAAAAAAAGCAGCAGCTATTACTAATTTTAAAGCAAAAGTTTTAGAAAAACAGAAATGTGAAACCATTGGAAAAGTATGTGATGAAATTTTAGCAGGAAAATTAGAGGATCAATTTCCTTTAGTTGTTTGGCAAACCGGTTCTGGAACGCAATCGAATATGAACGTAAATGAAGTCATTGCTTATCGTGGGCACGTGTTGCTAGGTGGTCAATTAACCGACGAGAAAAAATTGATTAATCCGAATGATGATGTCAATAAATCGCAATCCTCCAACGATACGTTTCCAACGGCTATGCACATTTCGGCTTATACCATTTTAATGGAAACAACCATTCCAGGAATTAAAAAACTGAGAAATACATTAGCTAAAAAATCAAAAGAGTTTGCTAAGATTGTGAAAATAGGTAGAACGCATTTTATGGATGCAACGCCATTGACTTTAGGGCAAGAATTTTCTGGTTATGTTTCTCAATTAGATCATGGTATAAAAGCCATTGAAAACACATTAGCACATTTATCTGAATTGGCATTAGGTGGAACAGCCGTAGGAACAGGAATCAATACACCTAAAGGTTATGCAAAAAATGTGGCAAAAGAAATTGCCAATTTAACCGGCTTACCTTTTGTTACAGCCGAAAATAAATTTGAATCATTAGCAGCACATGATGCCATAGTCGAAGCACATGGTGCATTAAAAACTGTTGCTGTTTCCTTAATGAAAATTGGAAACGATATTCGCATGTTGTCTTCAGGACCACGTTGCGGAATTGGAGAAATTCATATTCCGGATAATGAACCAGGTTCTTCAATAATGCCAGGAAAAGTAAACCCAACACAATGCGAAGCAATGACAATGGTAGCCGCACAAGTATTAGGCAATGATGTAGCTATAAATATTGGTGGTTGCAATGGTCATTTTGAGTTGAATGTATTTAAACCAGTGATGATATCTAATTTCTTACACAGTGCGCGATTAATCGGTGATGTGTGCGTGTCATTTAATGATAAATGCGCTATTGGTATTACACCAATAACAGAAAATATAAAAAAGAATTTGGATAATTCTTTGATGTTGGTAACGGCATTGAATACAAAAATTGGATATTACAAAGCAGCAGAAATTGCACAAACAGCGCATAAAAACAATGCCACTTTGCGTGAAACAGCTATAAAATTAGGCTATGTAACAGGCAAACAATTTGATGAATGGGTGAAACCAGAAGATATGATTGGCAGTTTGAAATAAATACACTAACGAACATTGAGTTGTTACTGTAGAAAAGGTTGAATATTTTTTAATGATTTCAAAGTAGGTTATTTTTTATAGTTTTATTTATTTGTATATTTATATTAAAGTATGTATAATTATATTATATTAATATTTATCGTATTTTTTATTAATTCTTGCACAGCAAATAAACAACATAAATCGAATATTAGACAAATAAGTAATGAAATTAATGATGTCTATAGAGATAGTATTTTTAATGGTTTTGCAGTTTCGGTTGTTAATAACAAGAAGATACTGTATAAAAATGGATTTGGCTATGCTGATATATCATCAAATAAAAATTATACGGTAAAAACGATTCAAAATGTAGCATCTATATCCAAAACATTAGTAGGAATTGCTTTATTAAAAGCACAAGAACTTGGAAAGTTAGATATAGATGACCCAATAAATAAATATTTGCCTTTTACTGTTTATAATCCATATTACCCAAATACTGAAATTACAATTCGACAGCTTGCTACACATACATCATCTATAACGGATAATAAATATTACTTAAGTAAAGATTATTATCTAAAAAAAGACCAAAATTTGAACCATCTTCCATTGTCATTTGAAGATGAACAAGTATTTAATGACCCTGATTCAATCATTTCACTAAGAACATTTTTGGAGAATTTACTTTCAAAAGATGGAATATGGAATCAATATAGTTATGCGAACAACAAACCGGGTACTTTATATGAATATTCAAATGTTGGAACTTCTTTAGCTGCATATATTGTTGAACGGTCAACGGGAAAATCCTTTCAAGATTTCACTAAAAAATACATACTACGTCCATTAAAAATGAATAATTCAGGCTGGGATTTTAGCGATGTGAATTTTTCTAAATATTCTAAATTATATCTAAATCCAACAACTCAGTTGCCCTTTTATAAAATGATTACATTTCCCGATGGTGGCTTTATTACATCTGTCAATGATTTAAGTAAATTTTTGATGGAATTAATTAAAGGTTATAATGGCAATGGTACTATATTGTCAACAGATTCATATAAACAATATTTTAAACCTCAGCTAAACGATTCAAATTTTAATAATAGGAATTCCAATAATCCATATAATGAGTCATATAATGTTGGAATCTTTATTGGATTTGGCTATTCGGGTTATGTAGGTCATACAGGTGGTGACCCAGGTGTTTTGTCCATTATGTTTTTCAATCCAGAAACAAGTATTGGTAGATTAATGATTTTTAATACATCGTTTAATGATAAAAAAGGCAATGATTTGTTTTATGATATTTGGGATATTTTAGATAAATATATGTTGTGTAAATAATATTCATTTTCCTCTTATAATTTGATAAATTTTCAAAGACATATCCATTAATACTAATTTCGGACTCACATTACGTTCTATTTCATAATGCTTTTTGTTGATGAGTGCTAATAGCATTTCTAATTTTTGGTAAGTAAGAAATTTATTGATACGTTTTGCTAATTGGAGCTCATCATTTGCCAATCGTGCCGTGTAATTTTTAATATGCAATAACAAAAGCGATTCTCTAAAAATGTGCGAAGTATATTCTAAAAAAACTTTCAAATTTTCTCTGCCTATTTTTCCATTTTCTTCTGTCCATTTTAAAAGTTCCGCAGATTTCATATTTAAAGAAGCATCCAGCCATTGTGTTAATCTTCGAGTGTTTTCATCCGTTTCACTGTCAATTAATTTTAGGGCTTCATTGAAATTGCCATCCGCTAAATATGCAATATGTTGCGTGTTTGATTGTGGAACACCATGCTTTAATAAGGCTTGCGCAATAGCCTCATCCTGTATTTTATTTATTTTCACCAACTGACATCTTGATAGAATAGTCGGCAATATTTCTTCTTGATTTTCTGCAATTAAAATTAAAATGGTATTTGGTGGTGGTTCTTCTAAGAGTTTTAATAAAATATTTCCTTCTCGCGCCAACGCTTCTGCCATCCAAATAATATGAATTTTATATTTGGCTTCAAATGCAGTTAAGTTTAATCCTTTAAGTATATTTCGTGCTTCGTCGGCAGAAATATTTCCTTGTTTGTTTTCTGCACCAATAGCTTGTAGCCATTCCAATTCATTGATGTACGGATTGGTCACTATTTCTTTTCTCCATTCTTGAATATAATCGGTACTTAAGCTTGGATGTGGAGATGGTTTTTTGGCAATAATAGGATAGCTGAAATGAATATCTGGATGGATGAGTTTTTGAACTTTATTACAGGTATTACAAACGCCACAACTATCTTCTTCATTGGGGTTTTCGCAAAGAATAAATTGTACAAAAGCCAATGCCATTGCCAATGCGCCAGCTCCTTGATGTGCTAAAAATAACTGTGCGTGCGGAATTGTTCCTGACTGTGCAAGGTCGATGAGATGTTGCTTTACTTCATGCTGGCCAACTACGTCTTTTAAAAGCATGTGCGAATATAGTGGTAAGTCGTGAGTAATGCTTGTTGATAGGCCTGAAAATTATAAACAACAAAGTATTTCTATTAACTTTGATGTATGAAAAAAGTAGCTGTGATTCGAAGAGCAAGCTTTAATGCGGCACATAAATTATGGAATAATGATTGGTCAATTGAAAAAAATAAAGAAGTTTTCGGGTTGTGTGCCAATGAAAATTTCCATGGACATAATTATACCATTGAAGTAAAAATTATTGGCGAAATACAAGCAGAAACAGGATATGTAATTGACTTAAAAATAATAAAAGATATAATAAAAGATGAAATTGAAGCTCGATTTGATCATAAAAATCTGAATTTAGATACCACTGAATTTTCTCAATTAAATCCAACGGCAGAAAATATGGTGGTGGTGATTTATGATTTAATCCGAAAACGATTGGATGCTCAATACGATTTGTTCATTAAGCTTTGGGAAACCGAAAAAAACATTGTAGAATATCCAGTTTAAAATATGAATATTTTAATTTACGAGTTTCTTTTGTATCATTTTTTTTGATGTAATAAATTAAAATTTAATCCTGTTTTTGTGACTTTCATCTGTTAAAATTCCACTTGATTTTGTTAATATAGATTTGTGTTTTGTAAAGATTTCTTAAATCTAACTATTGATTGAACTAAACGAAAAAAAACAGCGTATATGTTGTTAACCAAAACCAACAAAATGAAAAAAGTATTTTTTGTTTGCATGAGCGTTGGCATACTTGCAACATCATGTAACTTGTTCGAGTCAAAAACAGAACAACCGGAAATTGTGGAAGAAACTACTGTTGAAGTTGATTCTTCTATCACTACCACGACAGACAGCATTGTACCAAAAGTAGATAGTGCAAAAACGGCTGTTGAACAAAAGAAGGAAGCAAAGAAGTAGAAAACTTCTAAATGCAGCGAGGCGCTCCTACGGAGCGCCTCGCTACGTTATATTTGATAAAATATTACATCAATGCAGCTACGCCTGGTAAAGTTTTGCCTTCAAAAAATTCTAAAAGTGCACCACCACCTGTACTTACATAACTCACTTTTTCTACTAAATTAAATTTATTTATAGCTGCCACACTATCGCCGCCACCTACTAAACTAAACGCTCCATTTTGTGTGGCATGTGCCACAGCTACTGCTATACTTTTTGTGCCATTTTGGAAATTTTCCATTTCAAAAACACCCATTGGTCCATTCCATAGTATCGTTTTAGAATTTTGAATAACATTCCCAAATTCAACAATGGCTTCATGTCCAATATCTAAACCCATCCAACCTATAGGAATATTTGAGTTTGACGTGACTTTTATATTAGCATCATTGTCAAATTTATCAGCAATAATTGAATCATCTGGTAATATAATATTGATTCCTTTGTCTTTCGCTTTTTTCATAACAGCAATCGCTACTTCCACCATATCTTCTTCAACTAACGAATTGCCAACATTAAAATTTAATGCTTTTACAAACGTGTAAGCCATGCCACCACCAATAATGATATTATCAGCAATGTTTAATAAATTTTCAATAATCAATAATTTATCCGAAACTTTTGCTCCACCTAAAATGGCAGTAAATGGTTTCTGTGAATTATGTAAAATTTTATTGGCATTTTCTATTTCAGCAGCCATCAAGAAACCAAAACATTTATTTTCTTTTGAAAAATGTTTCGCTACAATTGTGGTGCTGGCGTGCGCCCGATGTGCAGAGCCAAAAGCATCATTCACGTACACATCACCATGATGTGCTAATTGCGCGGCAAATGCTTCGTCGCCTTTCTCTTCTCCTTTATGGAAGCGCGTATTTTCTAACAATAAAATTTGTCCTGGTTTTAATTCGTTGGATTGTATTCTGCTTGCTTCACTCACACAATCATCTGCAAATAGGATGTCTTTTTTTAGTAAAATAGAAAGATGTTTAAGGATGTGTTTTAATGAGAATTTATCAACATCAATACTACCATCATCTTTTAATTTCTTTAATGGTCGTCCTAAATGCGACATTAGAATCACACTGCCTCCATCTTTTAAAATCTTATTAATAGTAGGTAAAGCCGCACGGATACGCGTATCATCGGTGATGTGAAATTGCGCATCAAATGGAACATTAAAATCTACTCGAATTAATGCTCTTTTGTTTTTAAAATTAATGGTGTCAACAGTTTGCATATAGTAAATGGATTAGTATAAAAATGAGATTGTTTTCTTTCCAAAATTAAAATAAAGAATTGATTTATGAATGATGACAATTATAAATTTGCTACTTTTTCTACCAATTCCGCTAAACGATTGGCATAGCCATATTCATTATCATACCAAGCCACTATTTTATACATATTGCCCATTTTTTGGGTTAATCCGGCATCAAAAATACAAGAATGTGGATTGTGAATGATGTCACTTGAAACAATAGGCTCTTCGGTATATTCTAAAATATTTTTCCAATGATTGGACTGAGCAGCTGCTTTAAAAACGGCATTAATTTCTTCTACACTAGTCTCTTTTTCCAAATTGCAATAGAGTTCCGTAAGTGAACCTACAATAACAGGAACACGCACTGCACCACCTTTCATTTTGCCTTTAATTTCAGGCATTACCCATTCTAACGCTTTATTGGCATTGGATGAAGTGGGTACCAAATTTTGTGCGGCTGCTCGTGCACGTCTGAAATCATCTTTATGAATACTGTCGTGTAATTTTTGATCACTGGTATAGGCATGCACTGTATTCATAATTCCTTGTTGTATGCCATATTGGTCTTGAAGTATTTTTACCATGGGCGCTAAACAATTGGTCGTACAAGAGGCATTGGATAAAATAGTATCATCTGTTTTAATCTCCTTATCATTGATGCCAATGACTATTGTTTTTACAGATTCGTCTGCAGGAGAAGAAATAATAACTTTTTTAGCGCCAGCAGAAATATGTTCTTGTAATTTATCTTTCGTTCTGTATCTGCCGGTACACTCTACTACAATGTCAATATCATAGTCTTTCCAAGGTAAATATTTAGAATCGGCAATAGAAGTGCTTATAATTTCTTCCTCATCAATCAATAAATGATTTTCTTTTGCCGTGATGGTTTTATTCCATTTCCCTTGTGCAGTATCATGTTTAAGCAAATACACTAAGGCATCGTTCGGAGCAAGGTCGTTAATGGCCACAATGTTCACTTTGTTACGTTCGTGTAAAATTTGAAAGACTAATCTACCGATGCGTCCAAGTCCATTAATTGCAATTTTAGGTTTTGCCATGTTTAAGATCATATTTTCTATTGTTAAACGATGTATAAAGGTAATAGATTAAATGAAGTTGACTTGAAAAATATATAGTTCGAAAAATTCATAACGCTTTAGTAATATTTTTTTTAGGATAAGTATTTTGTATGAAAAAAAAAGTCTTATATTTGCATTCTCTTAATTAAACGGCCCGTTCGTCTAGGGGTTAGGACAGGAGATTTTCATTCTTCAAACAGGGGTTCGATTCCCCTACGGGCTACCAAAAATGCTTCCACTTTAGGAAGTATTTTTTTTGAAAAAATGAAATGAAAGTTTCAAGTCATACCATGTCGAACTTGAAATTTGTGTATTTTAAACAATTTGATTCTTGTCTTGTCTTC
>JAGNZZ010000027.1 GCA_017984135.1 Chitinophagales bacterium
AAAGTGGAGCATATCGGATTCGAACCGATCGCCTCTACACTGCCAGCGTAGCGCTCTAGCCAAATGAGCTAATGCCCCAATAAAAAAAGAACGAAGCAAAGATAAAAAAATATTTTAAGCTACGATGTCAAAAATTATTTTTGCTACATTTTTTGACGCATTTTTCTGTTCTAATTTGTCGTTCATGTCTTTATAAAAAGCTTCTGTACTGCCTTGAAGTAATTTATTTAATTCAATGTTTATATTTTCTTCAGAACATGCATCTTGAATAAGTTCTTGAATAATTTTCTTTTCAGCAATTAAATTAGGTAACGAAATAAATTTCACCTTAATCAATAATTTTCCTATGAAATAATTTATCCATGAAGTCTTATACACCACTACTTGTGGAACTCTAAACAAAGCCGTTTCTAAAGTGGCGGTTCCACTACAAACCACGGCTGCTTTTGATTGTTCTAAAACAGCATACGTATTATCAAACACCAATTGAGCATTAGTTGGCAACGGATTAAGATACCTATCTTTTAAGGGAGAAATGGCAGAAATAAGAAAATGTTCATTGGGAAAATTTGAACAAACTCGAAAAAGAATCGGTAGCAATTTATTTATTTCTTGATTCCTACTTCCGGGCAATAATGCAATTGAATTTCGGGTTGATTTTATTTCATTTTTTTCTCTATTTGATACTAAAATTTCATCCATTAATGGATGACCAACATAATAGGCTTTTGTATAATGATGTTTCAAATAAAACGCTTTTTCAAAAGGCAAAATACACAACATCACATCTACATATTTTTTGATGGTATGTACTCTACTTTCATGCCATGCCCAAATGGTTGGAGAAATATAATAAGCTACTTTAATCCCATTTTGTTTACACCATTTTGCCATTCGCAAATTAAATCCAGGATAATCAATGAGCAAAACAATATCCGGTTCAAATATTTTAATCTCTTTTTTAACGGCTCTAAAATTTCTAATAATAGTGAAAATATTTTTTACTACTTCAACAAAACCCATGAACGACAATCGTTCCAATCCAAAAATGAGTGAAACGCCTTCTTGCTGTAGATAATTACCGCCAACACCTTTAAATACAGCATGTTTGTCGAGTTGTTGTAATTCTTTCACCACTTTACTTCCGTGTAAATCGCCTGATGTTTCACCTGCAATTATGAAGTATTTCAATTGGATGTATCGTTTAAATTTTTGAAAACAGATGGTTATAAATTTATCAACTTACAAAATATAACGAACGACCAACATCGCCACGATATACAATAAAGAAGCTATAAAAATACCTTTACAAACATTGAATAATTTCAATAAATTAAAAATAAAAAAGAAAGGTAAATTTAAAAAAACGCAATTTCGGATAAATGTTGGCAAAATAGATGGTTGTTTAACATTGCCAATAAAACCATTCCAATCGTAGCCTAACCCTTTGAATTTAAGGAGGTATAATATTGCCAACATAAACATCGGAATAATTAATCCGGCTATAAATCCAATTAATACTGTATCTGTTTTTTGTAAAAAACTTTTAGGTTCTATTTTATTATTCATTTATATTCCAATTTTGATTGATATAAGAAATGGCGTGATGATGCGTTAAATCAAATTGTACGGGAACAATTGAAACATAGCCATTTTCCAATGCCCATACGTCAGTATCTTCTCCTTGGTCTTTGTTTACAAACTTTCCTGTTAGCCAATAATAATTTTTGCCGTTTGGATCACGACGTTCGTCAAATTCTTCTACCCAACGAGCATTGGCTTGACGGCAAATTTTCAAGCCTTTAATTTCATTCAAAGGTAATTTAGGGAAATTCACATTCAACAATGCATCATTAGAAATTCCTGAATTCAACATATTACGTACAATCCGTTCTGCATATACTTGCGCCGCTGTGAAATCGGCATCAAATGAAAAATCTAACAAAGAAAAGCCAATCGCCGGAATACCACTCAAAGCGGCTTCCATAGCTGCCGACATCGTTCCAGAGTAAATGACATTAATGGATGCATTGGAACCATGATTAATTCCGGAAACACAGATATCGGGTTTGGTATGTAAAATTTTATCGATGGCAATTTTAACACAATCTACCGGCGTTCCTGAACATTGATAGGAAGGTACATTTAAATCATTAAACACATCTACTTTTTGCAAACGCAATGGTTCATGAATAGTAATGGCGTGTCCCATTCCAGATTGTGGACTATCCGGTGCGACCACTGTAACATCGCCAAACTTCACCATCACTTCAACTAATGCACGAATACCGGGCGAAATAATTCCATCATCATTGGTAACTAATATTATAGGTTTACTCATACAGCAAAGATAGGAAATAGAAATAGAATTAAATGGAATTAGAACCCTATAAATACAGTTATATTCTATAAAATGTTTAGATTTGAAATCATGAAATCATCGAAAAATATAGTAATTGGGATACTACTGGTTTTAGTATCTTTTTTATCTTTTAAATTGTTTATTAAAAATTTATTGGAGAAAAAAAATCACTCAGAAGTAACAAGCACCATTGTTATTGAACGCATTCAGAAAGTTATGAAGTTAGTAACCGTTGAAGGTAATTTTTCTGAATTAATGAATTATAAGGATTTTGATTATGTAGATTTTCCAGGTTTTAGAAAAGATGCCATAGTACAAGTAAATGCAAAAGTTTCCATTGGATATAATTTAGAAAATTTAAAAATGACAACTAATGAAAAAGAGAAAAAAATTATTATTCAACAAATGCCTAAACCTCAAATTTTATCAATTGACACAGACATAAAATTTAATAATTTAAGTTCCGGTTGGTTCACCAGTTTTTCTGAAGCAGAACTGAGTAAGCTTAATCAATTAGGTAAAGAAAAAATACGTGAAAAAGCATTGAATGCCGAATTAATTAAACAAGCAGAAGAACAACGTGCAGATATGTTTGATTTATTATTTTATATGGCAAAACAAAATGGATACAAAATTATAATAGAAGGAAATGAATTACAAGAGATGCATATTATACAAAAAAATTAAGCACATTTAATATCTAAAAAATGGAAGCAGGAATATTAATTACAATTGGTATAATTTTATTAGTAATAGGTTTAGTAAGTTGTGTATTGCCACCACTTCCCGGACCTCCAATTGCATTCATTGCACTCTTAATTGCTTCGTATGCTTTAAACAAAACCATTGATTTGCCAGCATGGCTATTAATTACTTATGCTATTATTACTATTTTTATTTTAATTATAGACAATTTTATTCCCATTTGGAGTACTAAAAAATTTGGTGGAACAAAAGCCGGCATTCGCGGTTGTTTTATTGGCATTTTAGTAGGTGTACTTTTTTCTCCTTTTGGTGGAATTTCAATTATTATATGTCCATTTTTAGGTGCCATGATTGGTGAAATGGTAGATGGTCAGGATTTTAAAACATCGTTTAAATCAGGTATTGGTTCCTTTGTAGGATTTTTATTAACCAGTGGAATTAAAATTATTTTAGTGTTGATGATGAGCTATCATTTCTTTAAAGCTGTATTCTAAAATAAATAAATGCTTAAAAAATTATATTTAGTCAGGTTATTTCGGCAAAATAAAATCATGTTTATTTTTGTACTTATTTTTATTTTCTTTCAAGGTTTATTCAATTATAAAAAAGTACATTCCTTTCCATGGTATGTGTGGGATATGTATTCACGACCACAAACCATTGCTGACACCATTACTCAAACGGAAATTTTTATCGACAATAAACGCATGGATATTACCAGTATTCCTATTTGGCAAGAAGCTACCATTTTAAATACTTATAAAATGTATAATTGGATGCGCATGAATAATTACAATGATCCCATGCAAGAAGTTGTTAAAAATAGAACTATATATTTCTCAGAAAAAACGCGTTCGTTTATTGCATATAAAATTAATAATCATAAAGAAGAAACCATTCAATATCCTCGTTGGTTACTTCACTATTTAGAAACCATTACAGATAAAGAAATTAGAGAAGTAGCACTTAGAGACGTACAATATAAATTGGAAAACAATGCTTATGTGCCGATTGATAATAGCTGGGAAGTATTGAAAATTACGAAATGACTAAAATTACCCAAATACAATTTTCAGAAAAAACTTTTGCGAAACTCTTTTTTGGGTATTTTATTTTATTACTTTTTTACCGATTACACAGTAGTGCTTTTTTAATTTATGCTTTTGGTCAACCCATGAAAGGACCAGATGTGGACTATGCGTATTGGCTAAGTTGCAGTATTGGGTTTCCTCATTTTATCATCACACAATTTTGGACTTGTGTATTAGTAGATATTGGGGTTATGGTGTTTGCATTTGCCTGTTTCTTTGAGTCAAAATATCGTTCATTTTTTGGTTTAGCCTTATTGCTATTTTATTTCACTCAGCGCATGACTTTAGAAACCTATTCCTGTGCACATGTAAAAAGCACTAGTGCTATATTTATTGCATTAATTCCATTTTGTTTTCAAAAGAAAAATAATTTCTTACTGAGCATGGAATTTGCACGATATTTTTTAATCTACATATTAGTCATGTCAGCCTATTCAAAAATAAACAATGGATTATTATTCAACCCAAGTAATTTTGCCAATATACTAATTAATCAACACAGTGATTTAGCCACGTTGAATCCAACACACTATTGCTATTCTATTGCCAAGATACTTATCCAACATCCAATATATGCTGCCCTATCGTATGTGCTTTTATTTTGCACGCAAGCCATTTTTATTATTGGTTTTTTTACTAAAAAATATGATAGAATTTTATTTATATGTTTACTGATTTTTTCTACACTCACCTATTTTGTGATGCGTATCTATAATTTTGACATTGTCGTTCTGGGTTTGTCATTATTGTATTTCAAATCAACTGCATCAAAAGACATTATTAAAAATTAGGAACTCTTTAACAATCGTTTTAAATGCAACTAAAATCAATTTCTTTATATTTGAGTATTCCTATTTAATTAAACGCAACCAAATGCCTGTTTTAGATTTTGATAAATTCAGAGAAAATTTTAGTCTGCATAATCATAGACCACGTGTTTTTTCATGGCCATTTTTTGGTACTATTATTATTGCTGCAGGATTATTTGTGCTATATAAATTAAATCAATACGTAGATCCTTGGGCAAGTTGGCGACAAGCCATCGGCAATGCCACTCATTTTTGCGAGATGAATCGATTTGACCAACTCATTGTACAACCTACCAACACATGGTCAAATTTAGGCTACATCATTGTTGGATTTATCTTTATTAGTATTGCTAAGAATGACCATAAATATGAACATCGGAAGCACGTGAATAATTTATTGGCAAAATTTCCAGGCTTCTCTTACTTAATTGGATTTTCTGCTTTGTATTTAGGAATTGGAAGTTTTATGTATCATGCAACGCTGACGTTCTTCTTTCAAAAATTAGATCAAACAGGTATGTACTTTTTATTAATCGCATTTTTGGCTTATGTTTTATTTAAATTATTTCCGCAAATAAAATTTAGAGGCAAACTATATGTATCCAATAATTTTTTTATTGCAGCAGCTATTGTTTTACAGATTTTATTTTTCTTCTTTTTATGGAGATTGCCCATAAATATTTTATTTCCTGCATTGACAATTTCTTTCTTCATTGCCAATTTTATTTTAATTGCTAAAATCAGAAATTCAGTTTCAATTTTGAGTTTATTAAAAGCATCCGGCATTACATTATTAATTGCTGCTAGTGTATGGATATTAGATATCACCAACAAATTATGTTCACCAACGAGTGTACTTCAAGGACATGCATTATGGCATATCCTGAATTGTGCCAGTATCTTTTTAGCCTATTTATATTATAGAAGTGAAACATTTTTATCGGAAGAAGAAATGGAAGCAGCAGAAGCCGTTTCATAATTACGCTATATGTTATCCATATCCAAATAAGCAAATTTCAAGAATCGTTTAATTCTAAAAATGGCATTTGCCGATTCTTGAATACCGTTATTTAACGCGGTTTTTAAATCTGAATATTCTTTTGCTGACTTTCGAACATATACATGCACGTAATAACCATTTTCTCTACAAATAGTATAACCTAAATACTCAAAATCTGGATTCTTGTCCACCATATTGTAAATTAGCTTACAATTACTCAAATCCTTTACAAATAAATCTTTATTGGCATTAGCACCACCAATTAAAATGACATCTGCATGCGCAGAATCTACGTAGGCTTGTGAGAGTTTATGCTTGGCAAAATAAGGATCTGTAAGGCCATTATAATCATGGCAAGTAGCTTTTACATAATGCGGAAATACGCCAGCATCTCCAAATAAAATGTGAATGTCTTTTTGTTCAATGTTTTTTATTTTATTGATGTTTTTAGCTAATAAATAATGAGAACGAGGCACAAAAAAAGCAGAACCGGCATTATTTGTGATAGATGCAAGTTCGATAAAATTTTCATTATATAATCCTTTCGATAAAATAATTAAATTTAAAAAACCAGCCACCATCATGATTTTTATTCTATCTACTTTGGAAAACTTTTCAATACTCAACAAAGCAAATAAAACAAATGGAACAAACAATTGAAATGGAAATCGATCGGCAAAATTCATTACTAAAAATGACTTACCATACAATCCAAAAAATATAAAAAAAGACAATAAACCTAAATAAAAAACCGGCTTATATTTTCTAAATAAAAACAAAATTAAACCAGCACATACTAAATAATGCCAGGACGTATAAAGGTTGAAAAAGAAAGCTAAGTAGCCAAATTGATTATCCATTACTTTGTGATAAAATGGCAATGGAAATAATAATCCAAAATAAGCATATCGAGCAAAGAAATAAATTAAACCGATGATGCCTACTACTACAATTGGCAAAATTTGGAATTTAATTTTTCGATGGAAAAACAAATACCAAAAATAAAATGCTGAATAAATGACTGCTTCTGGTCGCGTTAATGCCAAAGCAAAGCACAAAAACCAAAGTATCCAATGTTGTTTGGCGCTGATTTGTTCTTTATTTACGAGAATAAATGATTCTATCAATAAATAAACCCAAAGTATTGTTTCTAAGCCTGAAAAAGTGTGTACATATACTTGCCAATTGGTTACTAAAATTAACAATGCAAACAAGGCTATTTTTTTAGAGGCTATTTTTGTGTAAATCCGATACAACATCCACAGCAAAATAAACAAGCCAATTATTTTAATAAAAATATGTGGTGGCACATTTAAAAGATATGGAAATATGGTAAACAGTGCATAGATAAAACTCGTGTAGGCTTCAATGGGTTTTCCGTTGGTGCTCCAACTCCAAACACCATGTTGAATTAGATTGTAGCCGTATTTAAAGAAAATAAATCCATCATCAATTACAATTTGAAAGAACAATAAAATACCTAACAACAGCGAACCGACAATTCCTGAAATCAAACTCAGCGTAATCACTTTATCTCTTTTCATTTCTTTAATTTAAATTGTAAAAATTTAGATTCATAATATTTATAGGAAACATGTGCAACGACAAACGTGCAGACAAACGAGAAGAAATACACGAACAGATTAAAATAAAGTGTGTTGCTGATTTGTAAATATTTCGCCAAAACAATCACGGCTATAATTACTATCACATGGTACAAATAAACGCCATACGTAATGGAACCAAAATAGGAAATCCATTTACTATCTAACCATTTATGCCTGATGTCTTCGCGTGTTAAAAACAATATAAGTACGGCCCATTGCAAGGAATATATTTCATGAATAACAATTGGAAAATCCAATCCTATGGCTAACATGATTATCATGGAAATTAAACTTATAGCCACTACACTATTTTTTTTAAAGAATTGCAGGTATCGATGATCGGTGATGTACATGTATGCAAATACGCATCCAATCAACATACAATATAAACGAGTTAGGTATAAAAACGAAAGTGTGGCTGCTAAAACGCTATTCAACATGGAGTTTTTGAAAAATAGCTTATTAAGTATAACCATCAATATCAATAAAAAATACCAAATATACACTGCAAAAAATGCATACTTAAACATCTTTTTATAGTTCTTAAATTTATTCACAAACAAGGGCCAAAATAAATAAAACAATTCTTCGGAACCAATGCTCCAAAAATGTCCGGCATATACTACCATTCCTTGAAAAGTGAATGCCAATGCGCCGGCTAATTGTGGCAACAACACTAAAAATATACCAGCATAAACGCCTTTTGAAATATCAATTTCATTTAGAGTAGGAAAAAATTTAGTGAAATAAATTTCGTTGTATGTTGTTTGTAAAAAAGAATTGGGTGCAATAATCCAATAAAGGATAAAACACAAAAAATACAATGGCCAAATACGGGTAACTCGCGAGCTATAAAAACGTGGAAGGCTAATGGTACTGGTTTCGCTTTTCATTTTTTCCGAAAATAAAAAATATGAAATAAGAAAACCACTCATGGTAAAAAACATCGTAATGGAGGATGTTGCCAATGGTTCAAAAAAATTATATTGGCGATATAAACTTGGATATTTTAATACGTATTTTATTTCTTCTATGTGAAACATTAATACATAACAGGCTAAATATAAGCGAACGCCATTAAAATTATGAAAATATTTTTTTGCCATGAAGTTTGATTATTAAATATATTCACTTAATTCTAACCAACGCATTTCTTTCTTTTCTAAAGATATAATTATTTCTTCTATTTGCTTGGCAATTTTTTCTAACTCCAAATGATTGGTTTCTGTTGAAATTTTCTCCGTTAGTACCTGTTTGTTTTTATTCAAGAGTTCGACATCTTTTTCTAATTGTTTTAATTCCGTTTGCTCTTTAAAACTTAGTTTCTTTTTCTCAGAAACTGATTTTATTGAATTTGATTTTTCTGCTAATTCTTTTTCTTCACGTAAAGCTTGTTTTTGTTCTTCTTTTACTTGTAAACGATATTCATTATAATTTCCTAAAAAATCGCGCACGTTTCCATTGCCTTCAAAAACAAATAGATGATCTGTTAATTTATCTAAGAAATACCTATCATGGCTCACAATCACCAAACAACCTTTAAAATCCATCAGAAAATCTTCGAGCACTTGCAAGGTTAAAATATCCAAATCATTCGTCGGCTCATCCAAGATTAAGAAGTTGGGATTTTTCATTAAAATAGTCAACAAATACAAGCGTCTTCGCTCGCCGCCACTTAAGGTAGAAACTAAATTATGTTGTTGAGATGGAATAAATAAAAAACGTTCTAATAATTGCGATGCCGACAATGAGCCTTTGCCAATTGGCAAAAATTCTGCAATATCTTTTACTACATCAATCACTTTTTTGTCTGCTTTTAATTGTAATCCTTTTTGATTGTAATAGCCAAACACAACGGTTTCACCTAACACTACATTTCCATCATCATACCTTTCATCGCCCATTATAATATTGAGCAATGTAGATTTTCCGCAACCATTTCTACCCACAATACCTACACGTTCACCACGTTGAAATTTATGTGAAAATTTATCCAACAAAATTCTATCACCATACGCTTTTTGAATGTTGTGTAACTCTAAAATTTTGCCACCTAAACGTTGCATACGCACTTCAATTTCCACACGCTTATCTTCCACTTTAGCAGTAGCTGCTGTTTTCACATTTTCAAAATTATCAACACGAGATTGAGCTTTGGTCGTGCGTGCTTTTGGTTGACGACGCATCCACTCTAATTCTTTGCGAAAGGTATTTTGTGCTTTTTCAATATTTACACGTTGATTTTCTTCGCGCAGTTCTTTATTTTCTAAATACTTTGAATAATTACCTTTGTGTTTATATAAAATGCCATTATCTAATTCTAAAATTTCATTACAAATATTTTCTAAAAAATACCTATCGTGCGTAATCATGAGTAAAGAGATATTGTTCTTCGATAAATATTCTTCTAACCATTCAATCATGTCCATATCTAAATGATTGGTGGGTTCATCTAAAATAAATAAATCGGGTTGTTCTAATAACAAAATTGCCAAAGCTAAACGTTTCTTTTGTCCGCCAGACATTGTTCCTACTTTTTGGTCTAAATCATGAATTAAAAATTTAGACAAAATTAATTTCATTTGCTGTTCATAATCCCAAGCGGCTAATTCATCCATTTTATTCATAGCGGTTTGCAAATCCCCAATTCCATCTAATGCATGCTCATACTCTAAACTTGCCATCAAAATTGGATTATCGGCATGCATAATAGTTTGGTAAACCGATTTATTGTCGTCAAAATTGGGTTCTTGAATTAAGAAACCAACTTTAATATCTTTATGAAATTTGAAATCACCGGATTCAGGAGGTTCTAATCCTTGAAAAATTTTTATTAAAGAAGATTTTCCAGTTCCATTTTTAGCAATTAATGCAACTTTTTGTCCTTTATCAATAAAAAAAGTAATATTTTCAAACAATAATTTGTCGCCATAATATTTACACAGCTGGTTAACAGTAAGATAGTTCATGGTACAAAAATACACATCTGCCAAATTTATTTTATTTTTATTGTGTGAGGATATTGTCAATAATATTAATTCTGTGTTTTTGCCATCATTTGGAGGCAAAAAACTACAGCATTCAAAACCCAAAGGGAAAAACATCATTTCCATTTAAAGTATTTAACAATATTATAATTGTAGATGTGGAAGTAAATGAAACAAAAACACTTCAGTTTATTTTTGATTCCGGTTGTAAAAGTACCATAGTTGTGCATCCTATGTGGATAGATTCTTTTACAATACCGATTCAACAAAAAGTATTTTTTGTGGGTTTAGGTGTAAAAGATTCCGTTGAAACATTAAAAATAAATGAGACTACATTAAAGTTAGGTGATATGCTTGCTACACAAATACCAATGTATATTTTCAGTAAAGATTCCATCAATTTGGAGAAATATTTAGGCATTAACGTAGATGGCATTTTTGGAGCAGAATTATTTGAGAATTTTTATGTCCATATTAATTATAAAACAAAATACATTGAATTGTATAATCAAAAACCTACAAAGAATTTAAAAAACAGATACACTAAAATTCCAGTTACCTTACGCAGAAGCAAAGGTTATGTCAATGCGGTATTAATGAATGACATTGGAAATTTATATGCTGCAGAATTACTTTTTGACACCGGCGCCAACCTACCTATCATCATCAAAAATATTGTACCAAATGACTTGCAAATCGCAAAATACATTGAAGCAGAAATTGGAGAAGGATTATCTGGTGCTATGTATTCAAAAATAAGCAGGTTAAATACCATTTTCATCGACACCTTTCGCTTAAAAAATGTGATATCTGCATTTACAGAAACACCAATTACAAAAAAAGAAATTGACAGCACCATTATTGATGGAAATATTGGAAATGATATTTTAAATCGGTTTGATACTTATTTTGCTTATCCAGAAAAGACTGTATATATTCGCCCCACCAAGCAGGTAGATGATGTTTTTGAATTTAATATCTCCAATATTATACTACTCGAAAACAAAACTAAAAACAATGGGTTTATAGTAAAAAGTGTGGCGAGTGAATCGGCTCCATTTTTAGCAGGATTGCAAGCAGGTGATGAAATACTCAAGATAGACAATTATAAATCATCCAATTTAAAAATAGAAGAAGCCTTATCTTTATTAAATAAACGGATTGGAAAAAAAATAAACATCCATTACAATCGAAACAAAATAAGTTATAAAATCACGTATCAAATAAACAGCGTAATTTAGCGCAATTTTTCATTACTAAAAATTAAAATATGGAAGCAATTTATCTTGTAAAAAATGGAAGCTCAAAAGATACCTTTGAATTTAGAGACATTCAAATAACAACACCAAAAGACGATGAAGTTGGGATACTAGTGGAAGCCTCTGGTATCAATTTTGCGGATGTAATGGCTCGCTTGGGTAATTATCGCGATTGTCCTCCTTTGCCTACTATTATTGGATATGAAGCCGTTGGAAGAGTAGAAAAAGTTGGAAGAAATATTCAATCTTTCAAAAAAGGAGATCGTGTTTTGGTATTCACTAGATTTGGTGGTTATAGTCAATATGTTATTCAAAAAGAAAATGCCATTGCTAAAATTAGTGAAGACATGGAAGTCGGAAAAGCATTGGCATTAGCTACACAATATAGCACAGCATTTTATGCTTGTTCGGTGGCAACCAATGTATTGCCCAATGAAACGGTATTAATACATGCCGGTGCAGGTGGCGTTGGCACAGCACTCATTCAACTTTGTAAATTAAAAAATGCTAAAATTTATGCTACTGCTGGAAGTTCAAATAAGCTTGAATATTGCAAACAACAAGGTGCAAATGTAGTAATCAATTATACAAAAGATGATTTTTCAGAAGTCATTAAAGAGCCGATTGATGTGGCATTTGACAGCTTGGGTGCCGCTAATTTTAGAAAAAGTTACAAGTTATTAAATCGAGGTGGAAGAATTGTTGGCTATGGTGCATCGTCGATGAATGAAGCAAAAAACATTTTCGCAAAAGCAAAAATGGGTGCTGAATTTGGCATCTACCATCCGGCACAATTGCTAATGGAAAGTAGAAGTATGATTGGTGTAAACATGCTGCGTATTGCAGATTATAAGCCAGAAACGTTAAAGTATTGTATGGAAAGCGTGATACAACTTTTACAGGATGGGAAAATAAATCCACATGTAGGCAACATGTATGAAGCGAAAGATATTATTCAAGCACATGATGATATGTTGCACCGAAAAACGATAGGAAAAATAGGAATTGTTTGGTAGCAAGGAAATGTGAAAGATGAGATATTGCATTTTTGGTTTTTAACCAACAAACTACTTACCGAATTTGTTACGCTATGCTCACAATGATGGCACTCATTTTGGGTTCTCATATTCGCTCGAGTTTTTGGTTTTTAACCAACAAACTCACCTTGCGAAGGCAAGGGTATATAATTCCAATCTCCATAAAAAAATTGTAATTTTATTTCGTAATTCACAAGTAGAATTAGGCGGATTATCAATGATGGATAAGAAAGAAATAGTTGCAAAAATAAAAAATTGGGCGAAGGAATTGGGCTTTACAAATTGTGGAATTGCTAAGGCTGAATTTTTAGAAGAAGAAGCAAAAAATTTAGAAAATTGGCTGACTAATAAATACAATGGTGAAATGCATTATATGCATAATCATTTCGATATGCGATTAGATCCAAGATTATTAGTTCCAGATGCAAAATCAATAATTTCATTAACCTATAATTATTTTACGGATCAACCACAAAATTCAAATGCACCAAAAATTTCTAAGTATGCTTATGGTGTCGATTATCATTTTGTGGTAAAAGATAAATTGCAATTATTATTTCAAAAAATACAAGATGAATATGGCGAAATAAGTGGACGTTGTTTTGTGGACTCCGCGCCTATTTTAGAACACGCTTGGGCAAAACGCAGTGGCAATGGTTGGATTGGTAAACATTCTTTACTCATAAATAAACAACAAGGTTCTTTCTTTTTTCTTTCAGAAATAATTTTGGATTTGGAATTAGAATATGATAACCATATTGCCACGAATCATTGTGGTACTTGTACTGCGTGCATAGATGCTTGTCCAACCAATGCCATTGTGGACAATAAAGTGGTGGATGGCAGCAAATGTATTTCCTACTTAACGATAGAATTAAAAGATGCAATGCCTACTGCTTTTCAAGAGAAGATGGACGATTGGATGTTTGGGTGTGATGTTTGTCAAGATGTTTGTCCATGGAATCGATTTTCGAAGAAACATACTGAACCTTTATTTGAGCCAAAGCCTGCATTGTTAAACATGGAACGCCGAGAGTGGCACGAATTAAGCCAAGAAACGTTTAATGAAATTTTTAAAAAATCGGCAGTAAAGCGTACCAAGTACGAAGGCCTAAAAAGAAACATTCAATTTCTAAAATAAAAAAGGTGAGTTACCCCACCTTGAATGTTTTCACAACGGAATAATCCTTATTGTGAATTGATTTAAAATTGTAAAACAAATAACATCATAAAAATTCACTCATTTTATTTATGACAACAGGTTTGCTCGGTGCCATTTTCAGTAGCTTTAAGGCTAGGACTGATATAAGGAATGCCTAAATTTAATCCACGAAGTATGAGTAAAACCGCCATGGATGCAATAAAAAATGGTACTGCTTTTCGCATTCTATTTCTCCACGACATGGAAATATATTTTCCACTCACAATAACTAAAAACATAATAGGAAATGTACCTACACCAAATGCCGACATAAATAAGATAGCCTGCAAAACATCAGCAGTAGCTAATGCGCCGGCTAATGCGACATACACTAAACCACATGGCAAAAATCCATTTAAAAATCCGATTAAGTAAAATGTGTAGGTGTGTTTTTCATTTTTAAACAATAAAGACAAATAGTTTTTTAATTGAACAGTATAAGCATTAAAAAAAGGAATTTTTATGGTGACAAAATGAGAGAAAAAAAGGAAAAATAAGATTAAAACGCCTAATATAATGGACAAAAACTGTTGATAATTCCCTATAAAAATTTGTTTACCTATTAATGCAAAAAATATCGCAATTAAACTATACGCACTTGCCCTTCCAACGTTATATAACAAAATATAAAAAAAGCGTTTCCACTTGTCAGCATTTCCTACTGGCAATGCTAATGCAATAGGTCCACACATTCCCACACAATGGAAACTTCCCATAATTCCAATTGTAAAGCCTGTTATAAGAGAAGAAATAATCATTCCTTAGATATAAACATCTTTTTCGTAGTAATAGTTTTTATCCATACTTTTCCAACTGAGTTGCAATCGATAGATGCCTTTTATAAATTTGGAAATAGGAATATTTTGAGTATTATTTTCTGACACCATTAATGGAATTTCAACATCTTTTGTGGCATCAGAAGAACGTATAAATCGTATCTTTCCTTCTGAAATGTTTGCTACCGCTTCTGCTGGAATACGGATGGACACAAATGTATCATTCGATTGTACAATAACTTTTTCTGTGAGTAGATTCAAATTATTTTTTCCATCAATCACCGATTGATAAGCTAGTTCTCTAGAATAGTAATCTTTATCCAGCACATCTACATTTTCACGCATGGCTACTGTTACCATTCCAATAATAGAAAATACAAACAATGAAAAACCAATTAATATTTTATATCCCCAACTCATCTTAATTTTTTTATTTAAATAAATGGTCCTAAAAACTTCGTAGAAATAGTTTGTATTTTTTTACCATTTTGATATAATCCTACTTCTAATTCACTACTTCTTTTTTTTACATCTTTTCTATCTAAAATAATAAAAAATGTTTGTGTGGTAATCGCTTCTTTTTTTAGCCTTAATGCATGTGTGCCTATTAATTTCACTTCACCTTTTACATTTTCCAATTTAAATTCGATTGGAAATTCTTGATTCGTTTTATTAATAATTTTTGCATTAAACAGATTGCTTAATTTATTATCCGGTAGCTCTTGATACAATTGACCAGAAACGCGCGTAATATGTGCATCAATTGATTTTCGGGTAGCTAACAAGGTAATTAGGACAATAGACAATATTAATAAAATAAAAGAATATGCTTTAATTCTAGCTGTAAATTTAAGCTTCTCTCCTTTTTCAATTCCATTTTCAGACGCATAACGAATTAAGCCTGTTGGCAAGCCTACTTTTTCCATCATAAAATCGCAGGCATCCATACATGCTGTACAGCCTACACAATCTAATTGTGTCCCATTTCGAATATCAATTCCGGTTGGACACACATTCACACATTGATAGCAATCTATACAATCGCCCAGTTCGCGCGCTTGATTTTTCTTAAACTTACCTCTAGGTTCGCCTCTTTTATAGTCGTAGGCAACTAACATAGTATCCTGATCAAATAACACACCTTGTAAACGACCATACGGACAAATGGTAGTGCAAACAATTTCGCGTACAAATGCGAAAACTCCATAAAAAGTAAGTGTGAACCCAATTAAACCTAAAAACAAGCTCAAATGTTCATTCAGTGGCTCACCTATAATTTTCAATAATCTATCTACACCTAAAATATAGGATAAAAAAGTATGAGCAATGACAAATGAAATGATTAGAAAAATAAAGTGTTTCAATGATTTTTTCCAGATTTTAGTAAAATTCCATTGCCCTTTATCTAATAAGCGTTGGCTGGCAGGATTTCCTTCAATCCACCATTCAATTTTACGGAAAACAAATTCCATAAAAATAGTTTGTGGACAAACCCAACCACAGAACAATCGCCCATAAACTACCGTAAACAATGCAATAAAAATGATAAAGGCAATCATTGCTATTGCAAAAATATAGAAATCATTGGGCCAGAAAATTTTGCTAAAAAGAATAAATTTTCCTTCTAAAACATTGAATAAAACAAAAGGCATTCCATTTACTTTAACAAATGGAATACCAAAGAATACCAATAAGTAAAATGCTGTTAATATACTTCGATAATTATAAAATTTTCCGTTGGGTTTTAATGCATATACCCAATTTCGTTTCCCATCTTCCGTTACGGTGCTTACTCTATTTCGAAACGATTCTTCTTCATTATAATAATCATCATATTCCATTCTGCTTAATTTTTAGTAGAATCAGAAGGTGTTGCATTGCTTTCTGAAGCAACATATAAATCGCCTTGTTTTTCTTTTGCTCCTGGAGGATTGGTTCCTTGAATAGATTCAATAAAACTTGCTAATTGTGCTATTTGTGTTGGTGAGAAATCTTCTTTCCATGATTTCATACCTTTATCTACAATTCCATATTTAATACTTTTAAACACATGGCTGATGGAACCACCATGCAACCAATAAGCATCTGTTAAATTGGGTCCAACACCACCTTGTCCTTTGTCACCATGACAAGCGCCGCAGTTAGTATTATATAATTTCATACCCGATGCAATACCTGCTGCATCTAGCATGGCTACATTATTTTCATCCACTTGGTTGCCTTCTAATTTCAATAAGGAATCTTGTAAAATTTTAGCCTCTCGCATTTCTATTTCAAATTCTTGCTCTTGCGTAAGTGCAGTATGTCCAATTTCAAATCGGTAATAGTAAATGCCGGCAGCCACAATAGATAAAGCAAAAGCAATGGTAAACCATGGTGGTGTGATATTATCTAACTCTCGAATTCCATCGTAATCATGTCCTAAGTCGATTTCACCTTCTTCTTCAATCGATTTTAATTGATTGAATTTCTCCCATAACGTTAATTCTTTTATGTCATTGGATTTTTTAAGTTGGTCAATTCCGGTTAAGAATTTCAACATCTTAATAAAATAAAGTATTATGGCAATTTCAATTAAGATAATTAGTATAAAAGCATAAAAATAAATGGTTGATTTTACCGATGCCGATGCTTCTGTTGCTACTGATTTTACACTTTCTGCAGCGGCAGGTTCTTGAGCAAAAGTTAAAGCAGATACCATTAACAATCCGATAAAAACAGAAATGTTTTTAAATGTTTTTTTATTGGCTTTGAATAAATCGATAGCACTGCTAACTGTTGTCGCTAAAACAATAATGATTAATAATAAAACACATGCTATTATGCACAAAACGGTATTCACAGATAGTGAGATGGAGCTTGTGTCGTTTTTAGCTATTGATGTAGCTGTTGCTACTGCCTCTTGCGCAATTATTGAGCTTGAAGAAATAAATAAGAGAATTAAAACACTGAGGAAGTTTATAAGTTGCTTTTTCATTTGCTATGTAGTTTATTTTTCATTATTTTCTTTATCCAAAGGAATATTTCCCATATAAGAAATAAAGCCACTATCTTGTTGGGTTACCCAAATACTTACTGCTGTAAAAAACAATACAAATATCAGAAGGGAAGCCATTGGATAAATTCCAATTCCAGTGATATTTTCTAAATAATTAATGAATTTCATTTTTTATAATTTTAATTTTTGTTTTCTACTTTAATATCTTTCCCCATTCGTTGTAAGTAAGCAATTAAAGCAACGATTTCTTTTTTACTGCTGATTTCAATTTTATCCTTCTTTAAACTTCGGGCGATTTTTTCAGCTTGTTTTTCTAAATCTTTATTGGCTTTTGCTTCATAACCATCTTCATAAGGTACTCCTAAATTTCTCATGGCATGAATTTTTGAATTGGTAGAAGAAATATCTAAATCGTTTTCAAACAACCAAGGATATCTTGGCATAATGGAACCTGGTGCCATTGAGGTAGGTTCTAACATGTGGTTAAAGTGCCAGCTATCTGGATATTTTCCACCAATACGAGCTAAATCAGGTCCGGTTCGTTTGCTTCCCCATTGATATGGATGATCGTAAACAAACTCACCTGCTTTGGAATATTCTCCATAGCGCATTACCTCATGTCTAAATGGACGTATCATTTGAGAGTGACAGTTATAACAACCTTCACGGACATAAATATCTCTTCCTTGCAGTTCTAATGGTGTATATGGTTTTACACTTGCAATTGTAGGTATGTTTGTTTTAATCATAAAGGTTGGAATAATTTCAAATAAGCCACCTAATGAAACCACAAACAAGCTTAATACCAATAGCAATACGGGTTTTCTTTCAATAACACTGTGCCAGAAAGATTTCCCTGTTTGTACATATTTTTTAGCTAATGGTGCTGCTTCTGCTTCTTCACGCTCTACAAATGTTCCACTCTTAGCTGTTTTAATTAAGTTGTAAACCATTAATATAACACCACTTAAAAATAATGTTCCACCAACAGCACGCATAATATAGAACGGCACTACGGATTGAACAACGTCTATAAATTGATATTGCAATTGACCTTCTGGAGTAAATGCTTTAAACATGAAGTAGGAACGGAATGCCGCCCAATACATTGGTATAGCATATAATAAAATACCGAATGTTCCAATTAAGAAATGTGTACTTGCTAATTTTTTAGAGTATAATTCTGTTCTATATAACCTTGGGATTAACCAATATAACATACCGAATGTTAAAAACCCATTCCAACCTAATGCTCCAATATGCACGTGTGCTACTGTCCAATCGCTATAATGCGAAATGGCATTTACATTTTTTAAGGATAACATTGGTCCTTCAAAAGTAGCCATACCATAACAGGTTACTCCTACTACGAAGAATTTCAATATAGGATCCTCACGAACTTTATCCCAAGCACCACGAAGTGTAAATAGACCATTTAGCATTCCACCCCAACTTGGCAATAACAACATAATTGAAAATACAGTTCCTAATGATTGTGCCCATTGAGGTAAAGCTGTATATAACAAATGATGTGGACCAGCCCAGATGTATAAAAATATAATAGACCAAAAATGTACAATACTTAATCGGTAAGAATATACAGGACGATTCGCTGCTTTTGGTAAGAAATAATACATCAGTCCTAAATATGGAGTCGTTAAGAAAAATGCGACCGCATTGTGTCCATACCACCATTGAACTAATGCATCTTGCACACCGGCATAAACAGAATAACTTTTAAATAAAGAAACTGGAACCTCTAAAGAGTTTACGATATGCAACATGGCCACTGTTACCCATGATGCTAAGAAGAACCAAATAGCCACATATAAATGACGCTCTCTTCTTCGCAATATGGTCATAAACATATTGATACCAAAAACCACCCAGATAACAGTTATAGCGATATCTAAAGGCCATTCTAATTCAGCGTATTCTTTTGAAGTAGTATATCCAGCCATTAAGGTAACTGCTGCAGCTACAATTATTAACTGCCAACCCCAAAAATGAATTTTACCTAAAACTTCACTAAACATTGGTGTTTTTAATAAACGAGGCAAAGAATAATATACTGCAGTAAAAATTCCATTTCCTACAAATGCAAAAATAACCGCATTGGTATGCACTGGACGTAAACGTCCAAATGTGGTAGCAGCTAAATCTAGATTTAATGCTGGAAAGGCTAATTGAAAAGCAGCAATTACACCTACTAACATTCCGACAACACCCCAAAACATGGTGGCTGTTGCAAAATACTTAGATAGTTTGTTGTCGTAATAAAATTTTTCTAATTCCATAATGTTACTTAATTTACTATATTGGTTTGTCTTCTATTTTTGTATCGTCGAATAAGATGCGTCTGGATGGTGAATAATCATCTTCATATTGCTTGTCTTTTACATTCCATAAAAATGCAATTAGAAATCCTAATGAAATGATTAAGCTACCCACTAACATTATTATGATTACACTCATACTTCTTGTTTGCAAAAATAAAAATATACTTAATTTTTTCCTAATAGTAGATGTCATTGAACCACATGATTTTTATCATGTTTTGTCAGCTTCAACCTGCTTGCTGAAAATTTACTTAAAGAATAGGTTAATAAAATAATACTAACAGAACTGCAAGGCATGAGTATGGCTGCTATAAAGGGCGATAAAATGCCTTGTACTGCGTAAAATAATCCGATAACATTATAAACAAATGATACAACAAAACAAATTAATATTATTTTTTGTGCATATTTTGCTAGCTGAATAAATCTATCCAAATTGGAGAACTGAGATGCCTCTAAAATACCATCACAAGCAGGACTAAAATTATTTGCATTTTCAGTAATGGAAATTCCTACATTACTTTGTTTAAGTGCACCTGCATCATTTAAACCATCGCCTACCATCATCACATTTAAGTGTTTTGTTTCTTGCAAATAATGGATATATGCTAGTTTGTCATCTGGTTTTTGTTCAAATAATATATCAGCTGTTTTTCCTAATACTTCTTGCAGATTTTGTTGTTCAGCATTATTATCACCTGATAAAACGGACAATGAAAATGATTTTTTTAATTGTTCTATTAGTGTTGAAAATCCAAATCTATATTGATTGACAATTTTAAATTCACCATAAATTTCATCGTCAATTTTTATATAAACGGAACTGCTATTAGAAACTTCCTTTTTATTGGATGGATTTATAAATATTGCAGAACCAATTTTAAAATATTTTTCATGTATCCATCCTTCAATGCCTTTTCCATGTGTTTCTTTGAAATGCTGTACTTCTTCGTCTGAGCTACTCATTAAATAGTTGATAATTGCTTTGTTTAATGGATGCGAAGACTGCCTTAACAATGCAGTTATTGAAATTTTATCTTCTTTAGAAATTAATTTACCAATATACATTACTTGCATGGATGCATTTTTGGTAAGTGTACCTGTTTTATCAAAAACAATATGATTAATTTTTGACATATTTTCAATTACGTCTGCGTGTCTTAAATAGAATTTATTTTTATTAAAAATATTCATCATGATGCCGTTCGTATAAGTAGATGCTAGTAACAATGTACATGGACAAGCTACAATTAAAACAGTAGTAATTGCATTCCACATTAATGTATATTCGTTTCTATTGTACCAAAATAATGCGCCAACGGCTGCTATCAACAAGACAATTAGCGTAAAGTATTTAGACAATGCATGGATAAACGAATTTGTTCTATTTTCTTTATGTTTAAAAATATCTTTATTCCATAAATTTGTCAAGTAACTTTGTGAAACTTCTTTAACAACGACCAATTCTAAAGCACCTGCAATTTGTTTTCCACCGGCATAAATTATCTCACCAATATTTTTATAAACAGGCAAACTTTCACCACTTACAAAACTGTAATCAATTTCTGCTTTCCCTTTCGACAAAATAGCATCAACGGGAATTAGTTCATTATTATATACTTGAATGGTATCACCAACTTTAACTTTATCTATTGTAGTTGGAATGGATTTTTCATCGACTAACACATTCACCGCCACTGGAAAAAATGATTTATAATCTCGATCAAATGAAATAGATTGGTAACTTTTATCTTGTAAATATCTTCCAATCAACATAAAAAAAACAATGCCACTCATGCTATCGAAATAGCCAATACCTGAACCTAAAAATACTTCATACAAACTTCGCAAAAAGGTGATTAGAACAGCCAAAGCCACTGGCACATCGATATTAAGGTGTTTATGTCGTATGCCTTTCCATGCTGCTATAAAAAAATCGGAAGCAGCATAAAAAAAGACAGGCAGCGAAAAAACCACAATCAATATTTTCAATACTTTTTGGATATCTGTTTCCAAAACACTATCTGTCACTAAATATTCTGGAATGCTCATCATCATAATATTGGCAAAACAAAATCCAGCAACTCCAATTTTGTACAATTTGTTTGTAGATGAAAATTTTATTTTTTCACCTTGAAATTCATTTAAACTAATGTGTGGTTCGTAGCCAATAGTTGCGAGTGTTTCTACCACTTTTCGCATTGTAGTGTTTGATTCATCAAAAATTAAGAATACTTCTTTTTTTACAAAATTTACGGTTGAAGATACCACGCCCGTATTTATTTTATGTATATTTTCTAACAGCCATAAACATGAACTGCAATGCATTTGAGGTAAATAAAATGTAACATGCGTTTGTTTGCCATCTGTAAATTGAATCAATTTTTGAACGGTTGAAACATCGTCTAAAAAGGAGAATTTATTTTCTCTAATTTTAATCTTTTGTGTTAATCCTGGGTTTTCATTTAAATCGTAATAGGTGCACAATTCGTTTTCATTCAAAATTTCATATACGAGTTTACAGCCATCGCAACAGAATAATTTATCCTTTAACTTTATTCTGTCATTTGTACAATTTTCACCGCAATGGTAACAACTTGTAGAAATGTTTTCAGATAACTTCATGATTGGGTACTTGATTTATTTTCGACCACAAGTAGTTTTCTTTTATATAGAATATAAACAGAATCGATTGTTCTAAATTAAATAATTCATTACAACAAATTTCGTGTGTGCTTGTCCATTCAGGTTTAGCTACGTAATTATTCATCAAATATCGTATTTTTTCCAATAATCTATTGATTCTTTTATGAATCTCATTAGTAGGCTCTAAATTTATTTTTGTAGAATTATTGGAAATAAGATGTGGAAATAAAATTAATTTGTCTTTGGTAAATAATTGTCTTGTTTCTTTAAAGATAATGTCCACCAAACTATTTAATAAGTCATTCGTTTGAGAATCGTCTTCTTGCAATAACTCAAACACATATTTTTGAGTTATTTCTATATTAGATAATACTTGTAAATATATTCTATTTTCTAAATAATTACATAATGATTTGGGTTCAAAGTTAGAAAAATTGATTGTACACAAGTTTTGCATCATTACTTAATTTATTACAAAAGTAGTGTGTAAAATAAAAATATAGGCTGATGTGCATCAGACATAAACATGATTAAAATCATGTTTGTTAGTCGTAAATATTGGCTGTTTTAATCAGCTTTGGTAAGTTGACAATTTTTATTTTCTTTCCGGAAAGTTCAATAATTTTTTCTTTATTAAATTCCGACAACAATCGAATGGTGGTTTCTGTTGCTGTGCCTACGAGGTTGGCAATTTCTTCGCGTGTTAATGCAATATTGATATTGCTTTCTGCATCAATTCCGTATGTTTCTTTTAAAAATAAAATAGTTTCGGCTACACGTTCGCGTACCGGTTTTTGTGCTAAATGGGTGATTTTTTCTTCGGCATTTCTCAATTCATTGGATAGAATTTTCATCATTTCAAAAGACATTGCGGCGTCTTTTTGAAGAATTTTCATAAAAATATCTCGTGGTATAAAACATACATTACAATCTTCTAAAGTAGTGGCAGTGGCACTGTACCTATCTCCCGAAAGCAATGCTTTATACCCAATAATATCACCAGGTTTGGCTAAACGAACAATCTGCTCTTTCCCTTCGTCGCCAAGCATAGAAATCTTAATTTTTCCTGCATTTATACAATAAACGCCTGAAGCATAAGAGCCTTCTTTAAAAATTGTTTCTCCTTTTTTAAATGTTGAGCAAATTTTTTCAGCATCAATTTCTGCCACTATATCATTTTCGGATTTACAGAAAACCGATTGAAATCGAGTATTACAATGTTTACAATCTACGTGCTCAAATGTAGGTTTCATACTTCGTAAAGATACATTATTTATTACTATAATCTGTCATAAAGAAATTAAATGATTAATATCAAAACCATTCTTTTGGTTGAAAAAATGCTAAAGTGTTGAATTCTTCACTCCCAACTATAGGTTGATAGTTGTATTTCCATTCCGCATGTGGTGGCAAACTCATTAAGATGGATTCAACTCTCCCATTGGTTTTCAAACCGAAGTGCGTACCTCTATCATATACTAAGTTAAATTCTGCATATCTACCTCTTCGAACTAGTTGCCATTCTTTATGTAACGCAGTATATGATTTATTTTTATTTCGTTCAACAATGTCTTTATAAATAGGAATAAAACTATTTCCAACTGCTTGCATAAAGGAAAATAAATTTGATTTTTCTGCTGGATTATTTGGACGTAAATGATCATAAAATATGCCACCTACACCACGCATTTCTTTTCTATGTTGAATGGTAAAATAGGTATCGCACCACTTTTTAAAAGTTGGATAATATGAAGCATCAAATGAATCACACATTTTTTTTAAGGTAGAATGTAAATGTAAAGTATCTTCCGTATTTGGATACGCCGGCGACATATCGATACCTCCACCAAACCATTCATCTATAATTTCGCCGTTTTCTATCTCACTCATACAAAAATATCGTACATTCATGTGAATAATAGGCACGTACGGATTTTGAGGATGAATGACAATGGAAACACCAGTTGCATGAAAATAATTCGCTTGTCTTGATTCTGATTTTAATATATCTGGTAATTTACCATGCACGTGTGAAAAATTCACACCTCCTTTTTCAAATACTTCTCCATTTTGGATAACCTTACTTAATCCACCTCCACCTTCTTCGCGTATCCATTTATCATCCATAAAGTTTGCTTTGCCATCTGTAGATTCTAAACTATTGCAAATATCTTGCTGTAATTGGACTAAATAATTTTTTATGTTTGCTAAATCCATTTATCTATTTTTTTTCATCAGTGTACTCTATCTCCTCTTATTTCCAAATTGGATAAAACAATTGTTTCATGTTCTAACCATGCATTCCATCTATCTCTAACTAAATCTTTGTCAAAATAATAATCTGCAATATCAATAAATAAACGATAATGTGTGGCTTCTGAAATCATTAATTTATGATAAAAGAATTTTAAATGTTCATCGTTGATATCTAATGATAATAATCGAAATCGTTCACAACTTCTTGCTTCAATTAAAGCTGCAATAAGTAGTCTGTCCAAAAATCTCTCTTCTGGGCTTCCTCCTTTCGTAAAAAAATCATACAGTTTCACAACGTATTTATCTTGTCGTTGAATTCCTAATTTTAAATTTCGCTTTTTAAGTTCATCTAATACCATTTTAAAATGCGACCATTCTTCTGTTACAATTGGAATCAATTTATCCACCATAAATGACTTTTCTGGGTATAATTGGATTAACGAGATACAATTGGTTGTTGCTTTCTGTTCACAAAAAGCATGATCAGATAAAATATCTTCTATAGACATGGAAGCCAAATCCACCCAACGAGGATCCGTTGCTAATTTCAAACCTAACATAGGACAAAAATACAATTAATCTTTTTTGATACATATCAATAAAATTTAAAATATGTGTTTTGCCTATTGACAATCTAAAAAACTATTATTAAGTTTGTGTTACCCTATTTTTTTTTAGAAACATAATTGACATAACATGAAACCCTATTTATTATTGTTCGCAATAGCGTACTGTTATTGTTGCAACGCAAATTGTATGCTCACACGTCTCTCGATAGATGAGCGGAAAGAAAAATCTCAACTTATAGTACAAGGTAAAATTGTAAGACAACAGGCTTGTTGGAATGCCGACAAATCGTTTATTTATACAGTACATACACTTGAGATTCAAAAAAAATTAAAAGGAAACACGTCTGGTATTCTCGAAATTATTACACAAGGCGGTGAAATCGATGGAAAACTATTAGTGGTGGAACCTAATGCAGCATTAGAAGTTGGCTCTCAAGGCATCTTTTTCCTTACACCAAATAACACCATATTGAACTATTCTTCATCGTTGAAAAAATATGAAATATATAGTGCTGCTCAAGGTTTTATAGAAGAAGATAATATTAGTGGAAAATTCAAAGATCCATTTGCAGAGTATTCCAGCTTTAATAAAGTGTCTAGTTTGATTTTGAATATTCCAATGAGCAATGCGAAATATGGAGAAGACAACAGTACAAACGATAACGAAGGTTCACCAAGTGTCACATATTTTACCCCAACTTCCATTAGTGCTGGAACGCAAAGTGTTTTAACTATAAATGGTTTTGGGTTTAAAGAAAAAACAGGTGCCGCTACTATACAATTTAGAAATGCCAATAGTGTGCTTCCAAACTCATACATCACAATTCCAGATTCAACCTATATCCTTTCTTGGACAGACACTGAAATTAAAGTAATAGTTCCAGGAACAACTTCAGGCAATGGTGGTTCAGGCTCTGGTGTATTTAGAATTATTGATAAAAATGGATTTCCAATTGAATCTGAAACACCTCTAACCATCGCATACAACCAATTTGAATACAAAAAAAGCAAACTTATTTTAGTCAATCATAATAACAATGGTGGTTATACATTTACACTTAATTCTGATTTTAATGCAAATACTGATGCAAAATCTAGTTTTACTAGAGCATTGAATCAATGGGTTTGCAAAACCGGCGTAAATGCGACCATTAGTAATACAACGACAACCGATAAATGTTCTAATCAATTAGATAATATTAATACCGTTAGTTTTGCATCAAGCAGTTGTGCACTGCCTGCAGGTGCACTAGCCGTTACTTATTCATCTTATTCAATCTGCGATCGAAATTCACCTCTTTTTCCTGAATCGATTGATATGATTTTTAATCCAAATTCTTCTTTTTATTTTGGAATTGGTTCTACACCTTCTAATCAATATGATTTTGAAAGTGTAGCATTGCATGAATTAGGACATGCATTTGGACAAGGACACCATAGTGATGGAACAGAAATCATGTTTCCATCCTTAGCACAAGGAGCTACCAAACGAACACTAAACAACAATACAGATATTTCAAATATTTCGGATGTGGTTAATAGAAGTACCACAACTACTTCTTGTATTTATGAAAAACACATAAAAAGTCCAAACTACTGTACAAACTCCACCAATAATACGCCTGTTACTTCCCTATTTACCAGCGATAAAACTAAAGGATGCGCGCCTTTTACGGTGAAATTTATCGACCAATCTACCGGAAATCCAACTTCATGGAAATGGGATATTTCTAATAATGGTAGTGTAGAATATACAACACAAAATCCAACACATACATTTAATCAAGCGGGAACGTATGCAATTAAATTAGTTGCATACAATTCTACTACTAAAGATTCTATTACAAATACAGCATATATTACCGTAGCACCGGCTTTAACCGTAAACGTCGAAGTTGTTCAAAATGTATCTTGCAATAATGGAAATAATGGCTCTTTAAAAGCAAATGCAAGTGGTGGCGATGGCAACTATACCTACAGTTGGAACAACAGTCAAAACAAACAATTATTAAGTAATGCTAGTGCAGGAAACTATACGGTAACAGTAAAAGATGGGTACAACTGCAGTACAAACAATTTTAAAACAATTAGTCAACCACAGCCAATTTCTATTAGCATTGACACAGAAACTATAAACGGAAACACAAAAAATGCCACTATTAATGTATCAGGTGGTACAGCACCATATACATATATTATTAATAATTCTTTAGAATTAATCAGCTCTATCATCACAAATATTAAATCTGGTTTCTATAATGTATTGATAAAAGATAAAAACAATTGCATTCAAAATGCAACATTTTCGGTAGAAGCCGCTACGCCAACAAATGAAACAGAATCACAATTTGAAATCTTAAACGTATATCCAAATCCTGCAACAGATATCATGAATCTCAATTTTTCATTGAAGGAATATAAAGACGTAAAAGTAGAATTATACGACCTCAGCGGACAAACAATCTACTATAACGAATACAATAATGTAAAAGAACAACAAGCATCTGTTGATTTATCAATGTTATCCACAGGAACGTATTTATTAAAATTCGGGCTTCCCGAAGGAAATACTTTCCGTAAAATAATCGTCAGCAGATAAACGATTTTTTGGTTATTTCATGAATGTTATGTTAGACCTGCGATTTCTATCGCGGGTTTTTTTTATAATAATATAGATTTGAGTGGCTTTTACGTAATTTTGTGGCATGAAAAAGAGAGTGGTTGTCGGTATGTCTGGCGGAGTAGATTCCAGTGTTGCCGCTTATTTAATGCAACAGCAAGGCTATGAAGTAATTGGATTATTTATGAAAAATTGGCACGATGGCAGTGTAACGATTCAAGGCGATTGCCCATGGATAGATGATAGCAACGATGCTCTTTTAGTGGCTCAAAAACTTGGAATTCCATTTCAAACGTTAGACCTAAGTAATGAATATAAAGAACGTATAGTAGATTATATGTTTGCCGAGTACAAAGCCGGACGAACACCTAATCCAGATATATTATGCAATCGTGAAATTAAGTTCGATATTTTTTTAAAACATGCACTCAACTTAGGCGCTGATTTTGTGGCAACCGGACATTATTGTAGGAAATCATCTTTTGAAAAGGATGGAAAAACAATTTATCAATTATTAGCAGGAAAAGACAATAATAAAGATCAAAGCTATTTTTTATGCCAACTGAATCAAGCACAATTAAGTAAAGCATTTTTTCCTATTGGTGAACTAACTAAACCACAAGTACGCGAAATCGCCAAAAAATTAAACTTAATTACTGCCGACAAAAAAGATTCACAAGGCTTATGTTTTATTGGAAAAGTTCGTTTGCCGGATTTTTTACAACAACAATTAAAATCCAAAGAAGGTAATGTCGTTTTAATTCCAAAAACTACCAGTACGAAACAACAATTGTATGATTTTGAAAATTGTACGCCCAAAGAGTTGGAACTATTTTCCCAAGCTGAGCCATATTGCGAGAGTGATGGAAAAATAATTGGGACACATCAAGGCGCTCATTTCTATACTATTGGTCAACGAAAAGGAATAAAAATAGGTGGATTTAAAGAGGCTTTGTTTGTTATAAAAATCAATACAAAAGAAAATTTAATTTTTCTAGGAGAAGGCGAAGAACATGCAGGCTTAAACAGAGCCGGATTATTTATAAAGAATGAAAACATCCATTTTATTCGCGAAGATTTAAATATGAATATTGGAGAAAAACGTCGCTACAAAGCACGTATTCGTTACAGACAACCTTTGGAAGAATGTTGTTTGTACCAACAAATAAATGGGCTTTATATAATTTTTAAAAACTTGCAAAAAGGAATTGCACCCGGACAATTTTGCACATGGTACCTAGATGATGAATTAATTGGCAGTGGTGAGATAGCATAAAAAAACCTCGATTAAGAATAACCGAGGACAAAACTTATAACCATGAAAACAAATCGATTATCAACTTAATGATGATCGTTATTATTTAATACTTTGTCTTTTGCAAAGATAATTCCTGCTCCTAAAATTAAAATGGAAACTATAAAATAAAATGGTGTTCCTGAGTGAATAAATGTCATTTGCTTTGTTTCATTATAATCCAAATGAGCATTGGTATTCATATATAAGAAGATAGTAACTGTAGTATAAACAAATCCTAAAACGCATAATGCAGCACCGAAAACTTTAGTCATTTTTGCCATTGAAAATTAATTTTAATACAAATTTAAGCATTCTACTGATATTTTGGTATAAAAAAATGCACATAAACTAAAAATAATACGAATCTGCTTATTTATGGCTCACAATTTTGATACGCAAGGCTATGAAAATACATATAATACCACTAATTATGGATATATAGCCTACATGATTAAAGTTTTCTACTCTACCTTCCGGTGTGATACTCACCACCACACCGCAAACTAAGGCGGCTACACCAGATCCTAGTTCTAAAAAGGCTGACCGTAAACTCATGAAACCACCACGCTTTTCAGGCGTTGTTGCACCTGTCATGATAGTATATGCCGGAATTATTCTGCCGGCTGCAAAGATGAAAAACATAATACATACTCCAAATGCAAAATATAAATTAGCTTCTTTAATATTTGTACTCAACCAAATGGGAATAAATGACAATAATAACAACACAATAAAGGATGGTAAATTGCCTTTCTTATCGCATATCTTACCAATAATAGGTGAAGCAATTACGGTAGCAATTCCGCCAACAGCATACATTAATGATTTTATATGCTCGTTAAAACCAATATTATTCTCAAAATATGGTACAATAAAAGTGATGACTACTTGATGCCCAAATACCAATAAAAATGCCAACAATAAAGCTCTTAGTTGATTGCTATCTTTAAAAACTTCTTTTGCATAGGTAAATTTTATTTTTGTTTTCTCTACATGTTTTAGATGTTCATTTACTGGTGGAATCCACACAATTAAAGCAAAAAAAGTTAAAACTGAAATAACCGCCAAAACCTTAAAAGGCATTTGAATATCATATTCACTTGCCAATGACAGACCAAATGGTATTCCTGTAATGGCGGCAACGGCAAAGGATAATGATATTATGCTGATCGCAGTTGCTCGCCTTTCAAACGGAATTAAATCACTTACAATTGCGGTAATGACACCACCAATAATTCCTCCAAAAATACCGGCTATACCTCTATATAATATAAATAAATGGAAATCATAAGCAAATCCACATAAAGCTGTACCTATGGTAAATCCAATAAAAGTATAAATCAATAATTTCTTTCTATCAAATTGGTCCATAATTCCTGCAGAAAATATGCCGGCTAAAAAGGCCATAATAGAATAGGATGAAACCAAAAGTGTGGACTCAATGGCACTTACTTTAAACGTTTTTATGACATCATTAATTAACGGCATCAGCAACATCGAATCCACAGATGCTAAATAGCCAACAAATGCCAGTAAGAAAACTAATAAATATTCGTTCTTTCTACCATGTGGTAAATTTTCTTCTTCTATCGCAATCTGATCTAAAGTATCCATATTCGCTTTGCTTTTCTACGCTTATAATTTTTATGCCATTTTTTGCACGCCATCCACCATCTCCACCGTATAAAATTCGGCTTTTAAACTTGTTTTTTCTGTATATTTTTTACCCACATACGAAATAAATTTGTCTATTCTATTTTTTTCCACCAAAGCTATACAGCAACCACCAAAACCAGCGCCTGTCATTCTAGCACCTATACAACCTTCAAAATGGGTACTAAAATGAACAAGCATATTTAATTCATGACTGCTGACTTCATAATCCGTATCTAAAGAGATATGTGATTCGGTTAATAATTGTCCTACTATTTCAAGCTCATTTTTTTCCAATGCATTTACTACATTCAATACTCGTTGATTTTCTAAAATGGCATGTTTTGCTCGTTGATATAAAATATCATCTGCTAAATAAGCTAACGAAATAACATGTACGTTGCATAAATTAGTGGCAATATCAAATTTTTTAAGGATGGAAAAGGCACGCTCACATTCATCTCTACGTTCATTGTATTTTGAAGCAGCCAGTGCTCTTGGTTTATTTGAATTCATAATCACCAATTGATACGCTCCAAAATTGGCCGGAATAAATTGACATTCCAAGGTAGCACAATTCAATAACATAGCATGGTTCTGTTTGCCATTTGCCACTGCATATTGATCCATAATACCACAATTCACACCAACGTATGCTCGTTCCGCTTTTTGTGCATCGATTGCTAGTTGTTCACGATGCATCGAATAATATGATTCATTAAAAATAAATAACATTAAACATTCCAAAGCAGCTGATGACGATAAACCGGCGCCTAATGGCAAATCGCTGGCTAAATAAATGTATGCACCAAACAATTGAACGCCACTGTCTTTCAACACTTGTAAGCTCGCTTTCACATAATCAGACCAATGGCTGTTTTTGGGCTTATTAAAACGAAAAAGCTCATTGATGGAAAATGAAAATTCTTCATCCATATCTTTTGAATAAATACGAATAGTATCTGAATTATTTTTAGCTACCAAAGCAGTAATTCCCAATGAAATGGCAATAGGCAATACATAACCTCCATTATAATCAATATGCTCACCAATTAAATTTACTCTTCCCGGCGAAAAATAAGCTTCAAAATCATAAGACTTGAATCGATTAAAAAATTCTGCTTGTAAAGTGGTTCTCTCAATCATAATTATACTTGATGCGAATTTATAAAAATAAACCTGCATCCTAATACCTACAATTTAGTAAATTAAAAAACTATCAATAATGAAAAAGCCTTTTATATAATTCCAAATTTTAGCTAATTTCACTAACACAATTTGATTTTAGATGAAAAAAATTGCCATTTTTCCAGGTTCTTTTGACCCAATAACGGTTGGACATGTAGATATTGTTACACGTGCGGTTCCATTGTTTGATGAAATCATAATTGCGATTGGTGTCAACACTCAAAAAAAATATTTATTCAGCTTAGAACAACGCATAGAATGGATACAAGCTGTATTTAAAAATCAACCCACTGTAAAAGTAGAATCTTATACCGGCTTAACCGTCAACTATTGCAAAGAAAAAAATGCAAACTATATTTTACGAGGTATTCGTTCATCGGCAGATTTTGAATATGAAAAAACCATTGCACAATTGAATAAAATGATGCAACCGGATTTAGATACCCTTTTGATTTTATCCTCACCGGAATTGTCAGCTATTTCATCAACTATTGTTCGCGAAATTATCATTGGTAAGGGCGATACCAGCAAATTCTTACCAAAAGAAGTACAAATTGAACAGTAGATTTTTTTTAGCCGATTGATATAGAATGGTAAATTAAATTTTAATAAATAACTTTATGGCATTATGGCAATTGTTCACACGATTTCGCTACTATAAAATTCATTTTCCTTTTTGTAATTTTGCTTCATGATTTTAACCGACAAAGCCATCTTAGCAGAAATAGAAAAAAAAAACATAGTAATTGAACCTTACGATAGAAAATATTTAGGCACCAATTCTTATGACGTACATTTAAGCAAATACTTAGCTACTTATACTCAACCAGTTTTAGACGCCAAACTGCACAATACCATTCATCATTTTGAAATTCCGGAAGAAGGTTTTGTTCTTGAACCTGGCGTTTTATATTTAGGTTCCACTTTAGAATACACCGAAACGCATGCTCATGTTCCATTTTTAGAAGGTAAATCTTCTATGGGAAGATTGGGAATAGACATACATGCAACTGCCGGCAAAGGTGATGTTGGTTTTTGCAACCATTGGACATTAGAAATTTCTTGCATACAGCCGGTGCGCATTTATGCCGGCATGCCGGTTGGGCAATTAATTTATTTTGTGGTGGATGGTGAAATAGAACATGCTTACAATAAAAAAGCCAATGCTAAATACAACGAGCGCACTCCAAAACCCATGGAAAGCATGATGTGGAAGAATTTTTAATTTTTTTTC
>JAGNZZ010000053.1 GCA_017984135.1 Chitinophagales bacterium
CATGTAATCTATAACTTCTCATTTGTTGGTTTTTAGATTATAGAGCCAAAGAGAGGTAAACGTCATCAACAAAGTCGAGTCTATTATTTATCGAGGTTGTTACGCTACGCTTACAATGAAATAGCACATTTTTATTCATTTTATATTTTTGCTTTTGTTGGGCAAAAAAAGGAAGGAATGTTTCTACCAAACTAATGGAAATTTCTTTGGGTTGACTTCATGCATCATGTTATTAATTGCATTAAACACATCTTCTGCATTGGGTTTGCAAAAATAATCGCCATCGCTACCAAAAGCACCACGATGTTCTTTTGCCGTGAGTGTTTTAGGTTCGCTATCTAAGTATCTGAAAATTTGTTGGTGTTCAACTACTTGTTGCAACATATACGCAGTTGCACCACCCGGAAAATCTTCATCTAGGAACAATATTCTATTTGTTTTTCTAACTGAATTTCCTATAATTCCATAGATATCGAATGGCAACAATGTTTGTACATCTATTAATTCTACAGAGATGCCTACTTTTGTTAAGTTTACTAAAGCCTCTTGGGCAATACGCACACATGAACCATAGGTAACAAGTGTTAGGTCATTGCCTTCTTGTAATATTTCCGGCATACCTAAAGGCACTGTGAAATTACCAACATTGGATGGCATTTTTTCTTTTAATCGGTATCCATTTAAACACTCAACTACTAATGCTGGTTCATCACCTCTTAGTAATAAATTATAAAATCCGGCTGCTTGCGTCATATTTCTAGGTACACACACATGTATGCCACGCAATGAACCTAAAATCATTTGCATCGGTGAACCTGTATGCCAAATGCCTTCTAATCTATGTCCACGTGTACGCACAATTAAGGGTGCTTTTTGCCCACCTTTTGTTCGGTATGATAAACAAGCAACATCATCGGATAAAGGTTGTAATCCATACAATAAATAATCTAAATATTGAATTTCAGCTATTGGTCTCAAACCGCGCATTGCCAAGCCGATTCCTTCGCCCATAATACTGGCTTCACGAATTCCGGTATCATAAATGCGTTCCACGCCATATTTTTCCTGTAAGCCTGCAAATGCTTGGTTGACATCGCCTATTTTTCCAACATCTTCCCCAAATGCCACTATTTTTTTATCGCGTGAAAAATTAGCATCAAAGCAAGCATTCAATACTTTAAAACCACTTACGTATGAAACAGGTTCTTCAAATTGTGCAGGAATAATTGGCAAGCGTGATGGTGAATATATTGAATTGGTATGTTGATACGATGAATAGCGTTCCTCATTTATTTGAGTTTGTATTGAACGCCATTTTTTTAAAGATTCAATGGCATTATTTTTTTCATTTTTCACTAAAACCAATACCTCCGAAACTGACTTAAAAATGTCTTTTCGCATGGGATCAATGGCATGTTTTAAACTCTTTTCAATTTCTACTAATTGATCTTTATAAACAGATGTTTCTGCAATGCTTTTAATTAAATCTTTGGCTTCTTGAAGTTCTTCCAAAATGGGATCGTGAAATTTATTCCACGAAATTTTCTTCTGTTCCGCTACAAATCGTTTGGCTTCATTTTCAATTTCCACTAATTCATCATGAGTGGCCATTTTATTTTGAATAATCCATTTTCTGAATTTAGTGATACAATCAAAATCTTTTTCCCACTGTAATCGTTCGGCTGATTTGTAGCGTTCATGTGAACCGGAAGTGGAATGACCTTGAGGTTGAGTTAATTCTTCTACATGCACAATTGCTGGAATATGTGTACGGCGCGTTTTATCGGCAGCCATTTTATAAGTTGCCACTAACTGAGGATAATTCCATCCTTTTACTACGTAGATATCGTATCCGTTTGAATGTTCTGTACGTTGAAATCCTTTTAAAACTTGAGAAATGCTTTCTTTTGTAGTTTGATATTTTTTCGGAACGGAAATACCATAACCATCATCCCAAACAGAGATTATTAAAGGAACTTGTAATACGCCTCCTGCGTTTACTACTTCCCAAAATAATCCTTCTGAAGTTGAGGCATCACCAATGGTGGCAAAACAAATTTCATTTCCATTTTGGCTAAACCCATTCTCTCCTATTTGTTGGGCTAATTCTCTATATTTTTTTGAAGCCATTGCCAAGCCTAAAGCACGAATCATTTGTGAAGCTGTAGGTGAATTGTCGGCTGCTGAATTTTTTTGATGTTTTAAGTCTTTCCAAGTTCCATCTGGATGTAAATTTCGAGTGGCGAAATGGTTATTCATTTGACGACCTCCAGAATGTGGATCTTCTTCTAATGAAGGATTGGCATATAACTGCCCAAATAATTGCTCAACAGAAACGATGCCGGTTGCTAATGCAAATGTTTGGTCGCGATAATATCCGGCTCTAAAATCACCATTTTCAAACACTTTGGCTAAGGCAATCTGTGGTAGTTCTTTGCCATCTCCAAATATACCAAATTTAGCTTTTCCGGTTAATACTTCTTTTCTTCCAATCAAGCTGGTTTCCCTACTGACAGATGCTAGTTTATAATCATTTAATACTTCTATTTTAAATTCATCAAAAGATACTTCTTGACTAACTCCTTTGGTAATCAATGCTGAAGAAGCAATTAATGTCATATATTGAATTTGAAAGTAAAATTAAGATTTATAAATGAAATACGGTGCAATTTATCAACAAGCTAAAAAAATTGTTAATCAATGAAAAAATATTGTTTAAAAAATGAGTTTGGTATATTTTTTGAGCATATAAAATGTCATTCTTATTTTAAACCAACTTTAGTATTTATGAGAAATTTATTTTTATTAGTCATGTTAAGTTTTTTTACAATTTTATTAAATGCTGAACCACCAGTAATATCGAAAGTGAAATTCAATACATTAGAACATGATTTTGGCAGCTTACCTCAAAACAAACCGGTTACTTATGAGTTTGAATTCTCCAATACAAGTACAGAACCCGTTATTTTAGAAAATGTGAAAGCATCTTGTGGATGCACTACCCCAACATGGACAAAAGAACCTGTTATGCCTGGAAAAAAAGGTAGTATTAAAGCACAATACAATATGGCTCGTGAAGGAGCTTTTAGAAAATCTATTACCGTTACCACAAAAGATGGAGAAAATATTGTATTGTATATTTCGGGCAATGCCATTATGCAAAAACAAGGCGTAGATGAAGCAGATGATAATATTTTGAAATAAGGATACTCAAATAATTAATCTATTAATTAAGATAAACTCCGTACAAATTGTATGGAGTTTTTTATTTTTGCTAAACAATTATGCCAAAGATATCGAACAAAGGCCATTTAATGCCAGCATCGCCCATCCGTAAATTAGCTCCTTATGCTGAACAAGCTAAAAAAAAAGGTGTCCACATTTATCATCTCAATATCGGTCAACCGGATATTGAAACACCTCATCAATTTTGGGATGCTATCAAAAATATAGATAGAAAAGTTTTAGAATATTCTCCATCTGATGGATTTGAAGATATTAAAGTAAAATATACCAATTTTTTTAAAAATAGATTTGGGTTAAAAAACTTATTACCAGAAGATGTATTAGTCACAACAGGTGGCTCAGAAGCTTTGTTATTTACTTTGTTTTCTATCTTAGATACGGATGATGAAATTATTATTCCAGAACCATTATATGCAAATTATATTGGATTTTCTAAAAGTGGCAATATCAATGTATGTCCAATTCCAACTAAATTTAATGATGGTTTTGCATTGCCATCCATTGATGAATTTGAAAAAGTAATTCATTCCAAAACGAAAGCTATACTGCTATGTAATCCCAATAACCCAACTGGCTATTTTTATAGCCATGAGGAATTAATGCGATTAAAAGACATCGTATTAAAACATGACTTGTATCTAATCTGTGATGAAGTATATCGAGATTTTATATACAGTGATAACGTACAATATACCTCCGTTTTAAGCATTGAAGGATTGGAACAACATGCCATTTTAATAGATTCAGTTTCAAAAAGATTCAGTGCTTGTGGTGCTCGAATAGGCATGATTGCTACCAAAAACAAAGCTGTATTACAAACAGCATTAAAATTCGCACAACAACGATTAAGTCCGCCAACAGTGGAGCAAATTGGAGTAGCAGCCATGTTTGACGTAGAAGAAAATTATTTTACTAAAGTAAATATAGAATATAGAAAACGCAGAGATACACTAGTAGAAGGCTTAAATGCCATTGAAGGTGTAAGATGCCATATTCCAGGTGGAGCATTTTATTGCATTGTTCAATTACCGGTAAAGGATACAGATGAATTTTGTGAGTGGATGTTGAGAGATTTTAATTTCGAAAATGAAACCGTGATGATGGCACCAGCAAGTGGATTTTATGCTACTGAAGGAAAAGGAAAAAATGAAGTTCGAATGGCGTATGTTTTAAATTGTAATGATTTAAAAAAAGCAATTAAATGTTTGGAAGAAGGCTTGAAAGTGTATAATAGTAAGTAGTGAGTAGTTCAACTTAAATTTTAACACTTAATTATTATCTTTACGGAACTTTAGAGCTACTTTTATCGTTTAATATTTAGTTCTTTGATTTGAAACTATTATAAATCATAATTCAGAAATCAAAATTTATAAATATAAATTGGGGTTGACAGGAATTGACGGCAGGATAGTTGGTAAGTAAGCATGCCGAGCATTGTGCAATTTGGCTCGTTAAATTTAATGCATAAAACTTTTTTATATGGCGAGAATACTTTCGCAATGGCTGCTTAGTACAGGTTATTAAGCTTGGCCTTTGCTCCTCGAATCGGTTTTTCCGATGCCCTTCGACGGAGCATCATCCAATCGGAATAGTTACTTAATGGTTTCGCTTAAGTAATAAAATTTAGAAAATAAGCTTATAATCGGTTGGCAAAAACGCCTGTTATAAGACGAAAAATAAGTTAGTGCTAAGCATGTAGAAAGCTTATGAACGTTTTGTCCGGACGCGAGTTCAAATCTCGCCAGCTCCACCATAAAATAAAGGCTATCATTACCGATAGCCTTTATTTATTTAAAGATAAAAATAAATACAAAATAGAATATTAAATCAACTCGCCTAAGTCGAAACAAAATGACGTGTTAACTTATTCGCAAAATCCCACACCACTATTCCGGCTGAAACAGAAATATTCAACGAATGTTTCATACCAAATTGAGGTATTTCAATACATGTATTACAATATTGTATGGCAAAATCAGATACACCATCCACTTCATTACCAAAAATCAATGCATATTTTTTATCTAATTCTGGTATAAAATCATGCAACATGATTGAATGAGTAGATTGTTCAATTGTCATAATTTCACATGGTTGATTTCGTAATTCCGCTATGCAATCTTTAATTGAATCAAAATATTTCCAATCTACTGTTTCCGTGGCGCCTAATGCCGATTTATGAATTTCACGATTCGGTGGCGTGGCGCAAATACCAACCAAATAAATGGCTTCTACCAAAAATGCATCGCAGGTTCTAAAAACAGAACCTATATTAGCCGCACTTCGAATATTATCTAATACAATAATTAAGGGCAACTTTTCTGCCTTTTTAAATTCTTCTGTGGATAACCTGTTGAGTTCGTCTAATTTAAGTTTACGCATAAATTGTATTTTTGTTTTCTAACCACAAAAACACAAAGATACTATACTATGTATAGAAAATAACTATAGAAACGTATAAAATCTGTGTTCAAAATTAAACGCAAGTGGCAAAAGAAAAAGAAGTAAAGGAAACGCCGTTAATGGCGCAATACAACAAGATTAAACAAAAATATCCGGATGCGATATTATTGTTTCGTGTGGGCGATTTTTATGAAACCTTCGGTACCGATGCCATTAAAGCATCTCAGATTTTAGGCATAGTATTAACTAAAAGAGCCAATGGAAGTCAAACCGAATTGGAACTGGCAGGCTTTCCGCACCATTCTGTAGAAACCTATTTACCTAAGCTGGTTAAAGCAGGATATCGTGTAGCAATATGTGAGCAACTAGAAGACCCAAAAATGGTGAAAGGAATTGTAAAACGTGGCGTTACCGAACTAATTACTCCAGGTGTTGCAGTTAATGATAAAATATTGGACCATAAATCCAATAATTTTTTAGCTTCCATCTATTTTACTGATAATGAAATTGGAATTTCTTTCTTAGATATTTCTACTGGAGAATTCTTAACTGCCGAAGGCGATGAATCCTATATTGATAAATTAATGCAGAGCTTTGCACCTTCTGAAATTATTTTTCCAAAATATCAACAGAAAAAATTTGTACAGCTATTTGGAAATACCTATTTCACATTTGCTTTAGAAGATTGGATTTATCAAGATACTTTTTTGGCAGATAAATTAATACAACATTTTCAAGTTCAAACACTAAAAGGATATGGAATTGATGAATTAAAAAATGGAATTAAATCAGCAGGTGCTATATTATATTATTTAGCCGAAACAGAACACAATAAACTACAACACATTTCTGCAATTTCTAGAATAGAACATGATAAATATGTGTGGATTGATCGATTTACGGCACGCAATTTAGAGTTGACACAAAGCACTCATGAAAAAGGAGTTCCATTGATTCAAATTTTAGACAAAACCATATCACCCATGGGAAGTCGTTTATTGAAAAGATGGATAATATTACCATTGAAAGATGTACTTCAAATAAATGAACGATTAGATGCTGTTGAACTTTTCATAAAAGAACCAGATACACATACAAACATAGTTCAATACATAAAACAAATTGGAGATCTAGAACGATTGATTTCTAAAGTGCCCATGGGCAAGATTAATCCGCGTGAAGTTATCCAATTAAAAAGAGCATTACAAGCCATACAACCGATAAAAGAAATATGTTCTAATTCAAATAATAATGGATTAAAAAAAATTGGTGAACAATTACAACTTTGTCAATTGATAAAAAATAAAATTGACACCACGTTAAATGAAGATGCTCCTGTTCAAATTCAGAAAGGTAATGCAATAAAACAAGGAATTTCCATAGAATTAGATGAACTTAGGAACTTATCCTCGTCCGGAAAAAACTATTTATTAGAAATACAAAACAGCGAAAGTGAACGCACACAAATTCCAAGCTTAAAAATTGGTTTTAACAATATATTTGGATATTATTTAGAAGTTCGAAACACACATAAAGATAAAGTGCCAAGTGATTGGATTCGTAAACAAACCTTAACAGGTGCCGAGCGATACATCACCCCTGAACTTAAAGAATATGAAGAGAAAATATTAGGTGCTGATGAAAAAATAGCGGCACTTGAAATAACATTATTTGAAGCATTAGTTCATGAAATAATAGACTACATACAACCCATTCAAATAAACGCTAATTTAATTGCAAGATTGGATTGTTTACAATCATTTTCAAGTATTGCTTTAAAATTCAATTATCGAAGAGCAAGTATTACAAATAATTTAGAATTAAGCATAAAAGAAGGAAGACATCCCGTAATAGAACATCAACTTCCATTAGGTGAACAATACATCCCAAATGATGTTTACTTACATCCAAACGATCAACAAATAATTATTATTACGGGTCCAAATATGTCTGGTAAATCAGCTATATTAAGGCAAACCGCTTTGATTGTTTTAATGGCACAAATAGGCTGTTTTGTACCCGCACAAGAAGCAAATATAGGCATCGTGGATAAAATTTTTACACGTGTAGGCGCCAGCGATAATTTAAGTTTAGGAGAATCTACTTTTATGGTAGAAATGATAGAAACAGCTGGAATTGTCAATAATATTTCCGATAGAAGTTTAGTTATACTAGATGAAATTGGACGTGGTACATCCACGTACGATGGTATTTCTATTGCATGGAGTTTAGTAGAATTTTTACACACTAACAAACATGCAAAACCAAAAACAATGTTTGCAACACATTATCACGAACTGAACGAATTAGCAGATAAATTTCCAAGAATAAAAAATTATAATGTCGCTGTAAAAGAAACTGGCAATAAAGTAATATTTCTACGTAAATTAATGGAAGGTGGCTCACAACACAGTTTTGGAATTCACGTTGCAAAAATGGCTGGTATGCCGACTGAAATCATTAAAAGAGCGAATGAAATTTTAATCGAATTAGAATCACAAAGAAATTTATCAAACAACCCACAAACTACATTAAAAAATATTTCTACCAAGGCAGATGAAATTCAATTAAATATGTTTGCTATGGACGATCCAAGATTGTTGAAATTAAAAGAAGTTTTAGAAAAAGTAAACATCAACACCATGACACCTATGGAAGCAATGTTGAAGTTAGATGAACTTAGAAAATTGTTGTAGTTATATTTCGAAATTCACTAAATAGAAAGGAATACACACATTCTATTTAATGAAATTGTTACCAATAAAAAAAAATAAGATTGCTATTGCCAAAAATAAAAAGATTACTATCTTTGCAATCCGTTAGATAAACACTAACATGTTCTTTAAAATATTTGCGAAAGTAGCTCAGTTGGTAGAGCATCACCTTGCCAAGGTGAGGGTCGCGGGTTCGAGTCTCGTCTTTCGCTCCAAGTAGGAGTTTTTCAATTCCTATTTTATTTAAAGTTGCGCCCGGGTGGTGGAATGGTAGACACGCAGGACTTAAAATCCTGTGGCCATCGCGGCTGTGCGGGTTCGAGTCCCGCCCCGGGTAC
>JAGNZZ010000028.1 GCA_017984135.1 Chitinophagales bacterium
TATTAAGTTATAAACTTAACTTATTTATACTCACAAGTTACGCAAGCCAATCTAAGGCTTTGTATTGCTAAACTTGCGAGAGTGTAGTAGGTATTAAAGAAATCAGCTGTCCGAAATACGAAGTATTCATGAACACATTAAAAAACAAACTACTACAATGAATAGAACCGAATTACCAAAATTATGGCTCTCTTTTTTTATTTTTATCGGACAGTAGTGATTTAGAATATATTTAAATTAAAGTAATATATCAAGAGAAAGGAATTGTGAGTGTTCTGAGGTAAAACGAGTATCCAATAACGTAATTTTATCATTAAATAATATTCATTTTTCAGTATAAAAGCGTATATTCGCAGTTCTATTTTGGACAAAAAATATGTTTTGTTCATTTGTATTCGTTGTATTTCATTTAAAACCAATAATTTATGCCTTTCAAAAAGGATAACAAAATCAACACAGAGTTTAAAACGATTACGTTAAAACTCGCTTCGCCCGATTCCATCTTAGAACGTTCGTATGGTGAAGTCAAAAAACCGGAGACAATTAACTACAGAACTTACAAGCCGGAAATGGAAGGTTTGTTCTGCGAGCGTATTTTTGGACCCACTAAAGATTATGAATGTTTTTGTGGTAAATACAAGCGTATCCGTTATAAAGGCATTGTATGCGATCGCTGCGGTGTGGAAGTAACCGAGAAAAAAGTACGTCGAGAGCGTATGGGGCATATCCGTTTGGTAGTGCCAGTTGTTCATATTTGGTATTTTAAATCATTGCCAAATAAAACAGGCTACATGTTAGGTTTGTCGTCTAAAAATGTAGAATCTATCGTGTATTACGAACGTTTTGTAGTTATACAAGCTGGTATTACTGAAGATGGCGTAAACGTAAATGGTGAAAATAAAACTACTAAATATTTAGACTTATTAACGGAAGAAGAATATTTAGATATATTAGATGCTTTACCTAAAGAAAATCAGCTATTGTCTGACGATGATCCAAATAAATTTATTGCAAAAATGGGTGGCGAAGCTGTTCGTGATTTATTAGCAAGAATTGATTTGAAAAAATTATCAGGCGAATTGCGACATAAAGCATCACACGAAACATCCCAACAACGTAAATCTGAGGCATTAAAACGCTTAAGCGTAGTGGAAGCTTTCCGTGAAGCAAATGAACATGTAGAAAATAGACCAGAATGGATGGTCGTTCAATACTTACCGGTTGTTCCACCTGAATTGCGTCCATTAGTTCCATTAGATGGCGGTCGCTTCGCTTCTGCCGACTTAAATGATTTATATCGTCGTGTAATCATCAGAAACAATCGTTTAAAACGATTAATCGAAATTAAAGCACCGGAAGTGATCTTGCGAAACGAAAAACGTATGTTGCAAGAAGCGGTGGACTCTTTGTTCGACAACTCTAGGAAATCTAATGCCGTTAAAGCAGAAGGTGGCCGAGCATTGAAATCATTATCCGATGCCTTAAAGGGTAAACAAGGTCGTTTCCGTCAAAACTTATTAGGTAAACGTGTCGATTATTCAGGTCGTTCTGTGATTGTAGTTGGACCAGAATTGAAATTACACGAATGTGGTTTGCCAAAAGATATGGCAGCTGAATTATTCAAACCATTTATAATTCGTAAACTATTAGAACGTGGAATTGTAAAAACAGTAAAATCTGCAAAAAAATTAGTAGATAAAAAAGAAGCAGTTATTTGGGATATCTTAGAAAATGTAATGAAAGGACATCCAGTGATGTTGAATCGTGCCCCAACATTACACCGATTATCTATCCAAGCATTCCAACCTAAATTAATTGAAGGGAAAGCAATTCAGTTGCATCCACTAGTATGTACATCTTTCAATGCTGACTTTGACGGTGACCAAATGGCGGTACACGTTCCTTTAAGCAATGCAGCAATTATTGAAGCACAACTTTTAATGTTGTCGTCTCATAATATCTTAAATCCACAAAATGGTACACCTATTACTATTCCATCTCAAGACATGGTTTTAGGTTTGTACTATCTTTCTAAAGGAAAGAAAACTGTTGGCGATGATAAAGTTAAAGGCGAAGGAAAAGTATTCTATTCAGCTGAAGAAGCCATCATTGCGCTAAACGAAGGTCAGGCAGATTTACATGCCAATGTGAAATGTAGAGTTAGAGTAAAAGAAGGCAATGAATTTAAATATAAAGTAATAGACACTACGGTTGGTCGTTTAATATTCAACGAAGTAGTTCCAGAAGAGTGTGGTTATGTAAATGATTTATTGACCAAAAAGAATTTGAAAAATGTAATTGGTGATGTATTAGTACGTACCAATATTCCTACTACTGTAAAATTCTTAGATGACATTAAAGAGATTGGTTATAGACAAGCATTTAAAGGTGGTTTGTCGTTCAATATCGATGATTTAATTATTCCTGAAATCAAACAAAACTTGTTAAATTCTGCCTCAGATGAAGTGGAAGAAGTTTGGCAAAGTTTCAATATGGGTTTAATCACCAATAATGAACGTTATAACCAAATTATTGATATTTGGACGCGTGTGGATACAAGAATCACAGAAACATTAATGAATGAAATTTCTACGCATAAGCAAGGATTTAATTCTGTGTATATGATGTTAGATTCTGGAGCACGTGGTTCTAAACAACAAATTAAACAGTTAGGTGGTATTCGTGGATTAATGGCAAAACCTCGTAAATCTGGTTCAACAGGTGGTGAGATTATCGAAAATCCAATTCTATCCAACTTTAAAGATGGGTTGAACGTATTAGAATACTTTATATCTACGCATGGTGCACGTAAAGGTTTGGCTGATACAGCATTAAAAACTGCAGATGCTGGTTATTTAACGCGTCGTTTAGTAGATGTTGCTCAAGATGTTGTAATTAATGGTGTAGATTGTGGAACATTACGTGGTTTAAGCACATCGGCATTAAAAGAAAATGAAGAAATAATAGAATCATTATCGGATAGAATAGTAGGACGTACAGCATTATTAGATGTGATTCATCCATTAACAGGCGAAATCATTGTTAAAGAAGGGGATTTAATTTTTGAAGATGCAGCAGCTATCATTGAAGCTTCTCCAATTGAAAGCGTTGATATTCGTTCGGTATTAACTTGCGAAATGACACGTGGCGTTTGTGCGAAATGCTATGGTAGAAGTTTAACCAACAACCGACCTGCACAATATGGTGATGCAGTAGGTATCGTGGCTGCTCAGTCGATTGGTGAGCCAGGAACTCAGTTAACACTTCGTACATTCCACACAGGTGGTACTGCCGCTTCTGTTGTTTCGGAATCTCAAATGTTAGCGAAATTTGATGGTAAATTAGAATTCGATAGCATTAAATCCGTAAAACAAGATGCAGAAGATGGCGAAATGAAAACTGTGGTTATTGGACGTACTGGTGAAATTAATATTATTGAAGAAAATTTGGATAGAATATTATTGACCAACAACATTCCTTACGGTGCAGTATTAAATGTGAAGAATGGACAAAAAGTAAAGAAAGGCGACTTAATTTGCTCTTGGGATCCTTTTAATAATGTGATTATTTCTGAGTTTAAAGGTACCATCCAATATGAAAATATTATTGAAGGTATTACCTATAGAGAAGAGTTAGAAGAGCAAACAGGTCACAGAGAAAAAGTTACTATTGAGTCACGTGATAAGAAAAAAGTACCAGCAATATTATTGGTAGATGAAAAAGGAAAAGAATTATATTCGTATTCCATTCCGGTAGGAGCACATATTTCTGTAGAAGATGGACAAGCTATTATTCCAGGAACAATCATCGTTAAAATTCCACGTATATTAAGCAAAGTTCGAGATATTACGGGTGGTTTACCACGTGTTCAAGAATTATTTGAAGCACGTAATCCATCGAATCCGGCTAAAGTTTCTGAAATTGATGGACAAGCTACTTTTGGAAAAATAAAACGTGGTAACCGTGAAGTTACCATCACATCAAAAGATGGTACACAACGTAAATATTTAGTTCCATTAACTAAGCATATCTTAGTGCAAGAAGGTGACTTCGTAAAAGCTGGTATGCCATTGTCAGATGGAGCAATTACACCAAGTGATATTTTGAAAATTAAAGGACCTTCTGCATTACAAGCATATTTAGTAAATGAAATTCAAGAAGTTTACCGTTTGCAAGGTGTTCGTATCAATGATAAACACATCGAAGTAATCGTGAAACAAATGATGAGTAATGTATTAATCAGCGATGCAGGTGATACGAAATTCTTAGAAGGCGAAACAGTGAATAAATTTGACTTTATCGAACAAAATGATAGTATTTACGATAAAAAAGTAATTACAGAAGCTGGAGATTCAGAGCAATTGGTAGTAGGTCAAATTGTAACTATGCGTCAAGTTCGTGAAGAGAATTCATTCTTAAAACGCAATGATAGAAAAATAGTGGAATTCCGTGATGCAATTTCGGCTACAGCGAGTCCAATGTTACAAGGTATCACCAGAGCATCTTTAGGAACACATAGCTGGATTTCAGCCGCATCTTTCCAAGAAACTACGAAAGTTTTAAATCAAGCAGCCATCAATGGTTCTATCGATTTAATGAGAGGTTTAAAAGAAAACGTTATCGTTGGTCACAGAATTCCGGCGGGTACAGGCGTGCGCGAATTTGAAAACATCTTAGTAAGTTCAAAAAAAGAGCAAGAGCGTATGATGTCTAAAAAAGCAATGATTGAAGCAGAGGAAGAATAAAATCATTTGCACTTAATAAAAAATTAGACTGTTCTTCGGAACAGTCTTTTTTTATACAACTCACCAAAAAAATAAGTTTGTTTTTCTTATATTTACATTACGCAAAAAGAATATTTATGGAATCGAATAATCAAAATCAAATCAATATTGAACTGCCTGAAGAAATTGCTGACGGCGAATATTCTAATCTGGCAATCATCACTCATTCTAACCAAGAATTTATTGTAGATTTTGTGCGTTTAGCACCAGGTTTGCCAAAAGCAAAAGTGAAATCCAGAATTATTTTAACACCACAACATGCTAAACGTTTAATGGCTGCTTTGGCTGAAAATGTTAAAAAATTTGAACAGATGCACGGCGAGATAAGAGATACTGAACAAGTAGCGATTCCTCTTAATTTTGGAACGCCAACCACCAAAGCATAACCCTGATTGTATTGTTGATGAAATCCATTGAAGAAGAAATAAAACAAAAGCAATTTGCAAATATTTTTGTAAAAACAGATGTAAACCTATTGTTTACGTCTGGTTGGCTACAAAATGTAAAAGCTCGTTTCTTTAAACCTTATGGCGTGTCCTTGCAGCAATTTAATGTACTGAGAATTTTGCGTGGTCAACATCCACAACCAGTAATGTTGACCCAAATTACTGAACGAATGATCGATAAAATGTCGAATGCAACTCGTTTAGTAGAAAAATTAAAACAGAAAGAATTAGTGTCTCGTGAGTTGAATGCCAACAGCAGACGACAAGTAGATATTGGCATCACCCTAAAAGGATTAGAACTTTTATCAAAAATTGATGAAGAAATGAACCGACAAATTCCACCTTCTTATTATCAAAATTTATCAAAAGATGAATTGCTTCAATTAAATATAATATTAGATAAAATCAGAAATTAATTTTTGTTATCCTTGTATTGTTGCTCACGGGCAGCATCATTATCAAATGCTTTAATAATTTCTTTAACCAAGCGGTGGCGAACCACATCTTCAGAAGTCAAATGAATCATTCCAATACCTTTAATGCCTTCCAGAATCATTAAGGTTTTCTTTAATCCCGATTGTTGATTTTTAGGTAAATCTATTTGCGACATATCTCCCGTAATAATGCATTGTGCTGAAGGTCCAATTCTAGTTAAAAACATTTTTAATTGAAGTGTTGTCGAATTTTGGGCTTCATCTAAAATCATAAATGCATTATCCAACGTTCGTCCACGCATATACGCCAATGGTGCAACTTCTATTACTCTGTTTTGCATATAATAAGCTAATTTATCTGCAGGAATCATATCATCCAACGCATCGTAAAGTGGTCGTAAATAGGGATCAATCTTTTCTTTTAAATCACCAGGCAAAAAACCTAAACTTTCACCTGCTTCCACTGCCGGTCGAGTTAATATAATTTTTTTGACTGATTTGTTTTTTAAGGCTCGAACTGCTAATGCCACTGCTGTATATGTTTTGCCAGTTCCTGCAGGTCCCAACGCAAAAAGTATATCATTCTCTTCCGATAATTCCACCATTTTTTGTTGGTTTTCCGTGCGTGCACGTACTAGCATTCCATTGTTTCCGTACACTAAAACATTATCTTGAAATTGAGGGAAGTTAGTCTCATACGGATTTCTTCCATGCAATATTTCTTCTAAATGTTGGTCAGAAATTTTCCCATATCGTTCCAAGTATTCCACTAATTGATGCACCTTTTCATTAAATATTTCTAAATCTTCTTGCGCACCTGCAACTATAATTTTATTGCCACGTGCACTAATATTCAATCGGTTAAATTCTTTTTTTAGAATTTTCAATTTGTTGTTGTTAAACCCGAAAAATTCTACCGGATCAACTGTCTCTAATTTTATTGTTAGTTCACTCAATTATTTTACTATTTTTGTTATTAAATACAATGAGAAAAAAAAACTGTTGTATTGAACACCTTTTTTATTCAATATTGAAAATAATATAAATTTTTAAATGGCGGTAATAACGTTATTAACAGATTTTGGAGACAAAGACTATTATGTGGGTTTGTTTAAAGGCGATTTATACACATCAAGTCCTTCCGCTAAAATTGTGGATATTTCCCACTCCATTCCACCTTATGATATAGTAACAGCTGCCTTTTTCTTAAAAAATGTATTCAATCATTTTCCGGTTGGCACCATTCATATAGCAAGAGTATTTGAACAAGGATTAGGCAATCAAAAATTGTTAGCAGCAAAATATCAAAATCATTATTTTATTGCACCTGACAATGGCTTGCTTACGATGGTGTTTGAAGACAAACCAGATTTAATGGTAGAAGTGGATATAAAACAAGCCAAATTAAATACTATCGAAGAATATTATTGCCGCGTGGTGAAAGAAATTACGTTTAATAATAATATTGGTGCTATTGGTGTTGCTACTTCAAAATATGTAGAGAAAAAAGCAATGTTACCAGTGCTTCAAGAAAATAGAATTATTGGTAAAGTAATTTATATTGATAATTTCGGAAACGTAATTACTAACATCAAAAAAGAAGACATAGCACGATTTAGTAGCAATAAACAATTACGTATCAATTATCGTAAAACGGATGTGATTGAACGTATTGTAGAAAATTATTCAGATGTATCACAAGCCTACAGTTTAGCAAGATTTAATTCATTAGGCTTTTTGGAATTATGCATCAATTGTGGCAACGCTTCAGATTTATTAGGCTTAGTAAAAGACGATGATATACAAGTATTGTTTGTGTAAGTATAAATAAGATTTAGCAAAAAGAAAGCCTTCAAAAATATAATTTATCAAAATGATAGTACGGATAGTAAAACTAACAATGCGCGAAGAAGAAGTGGACACGTTTAAAAATTATTTTAATACAGTATGCGAAACAATTCGCTCTCAACCTGGATGTCATTTATTACAAGCTTGGCAGGACATCCATCATCCAAATATTTTTTTTACATACAGTTTATGGGATAGCGAACAAGATTTAGATACATATAGAAATTCTGATTTTTTTGCTATTTTTTGGAAAACAGTAAAAGCATGGTTTGGTGCAAAAGCAGAAGTCTGGAGTTTTGATAAAATAGTCGATTTGCCTTAAAACGTTCAAGTATTTTTTTTATAAAAAAATGAGCATAACCAAACATAAATGAAAACAATTCCACTTACTGATTATTCCATTTTTATAGATGACACCTTTGTCGATTTTCAAAATTTTATCCAACAAAATAACTATTCCTCTTTTTTAGTTTTAGTAGATGAAAATACGAAAGAACATTGTTTGCCCATTTTAAAAAAATACATCTCATCATTTCATATTATTGAAACATGTAGTGGCGAACACCATAAAAATATTTCAACGTGTGAGCAAATTTGGCAGCAATTAATCGAACATAATACGGACAGAAAAGCATTATTTATCAATTTAGGTGGAGGTGTAATTGGTGATATGGGTGGCTTTGCAGCATGTTGTTATAAGCGTGGAATTGATTTTATAAATATTCCAACAACGTTGCTTTCACAAGTAGATTCTTCCATCGGTGGAAAACTTGGAATAGATTTTAAATACGGAAAAAATTTAATCGGTTTGTTTAAAAATCCGAAAGCAGTTTTTGTAGCTTCTTCATTTTTTAAAACATTACCTACACGACAATTCATCAATGGCTGGGCAGAAATATTTAAACACGCACTCATCCATGATAAACAACAATGGGAAAAATATAAGAATATAGATATCCAACAGGCAAATATCAATGATATTGTATTTCACTCTCTTCTGATAAAAAAACAAGTGGTAGAAACGGATCCATTTGAAAAAGGATTACGTAAAATTTTAAATTTCGGACATACAATTGGTCATGCCATTGAAGCGTATTCTTTAGAAAATGAAACCAACAGTTTATTGCACGGCGAAGCCATTGCCATTGGTATGATTTGCGAAGCCTATTTGTCTGTAAAAAAATGTGGAATGCCTGAAGAAGATTTAAAAAGTATAACACACGTTCTACTCAAACATTTTCCTAAACAACCAATTGCTCATTTTTCTATAGAAAAACTATTGCCAATAATGCGCATCGATAAAAAGAATGAAGGTGCAGTAATAATGGCAGCTTTACTATCCGAAATTGGAAATTGCCGATACGATATTCCTATCTCTGAAATAGAAATTGCGGAGAGTTTGAGTTATTATAATAGCTTAAAGAATTAATCTATTTTAAAAAATACCAATAGAACAAGGTTTAGTGAACAAATAAAAAAATTGTTCATCTGCTAATTATCAATCTTCTAATTTCTAACCGTGATCTGTGGACAAAAAGCTGCGGATCAAATCTATATATCACCCAATTGAGGTCGAATGACAAGTTCTTCCACTACTGAAAGTGCGGAAAGCTGTGTGATGGCATATACCAAATCAGCAATGTCTTCCGCTTTGCTAAATCTAGTTTCTGGTAAATCTACACCAGCCCATGAATCCGTTAAGGTAGCACCTGGAAGGATGGACGTGACTTTAATATTATATGATTTCAATTCTTCCCGCAAAGTTTTCGAAAATCCTAAAAGCGCAAATTTAGAAATAGAATAACTTCCACCATTTTCATAAGCCTTTAAGCTCGCTACCGAACACATATTAAAAATAAAACCATTTTTTTGTTCCATCATTCTAGGTGCTAGTTTTTTGGTAATATAATAAGCACTGAACAAATTCGTATGTAGCATTTTTTCTAAAGCTGTTTCCTCTTCATCAATAATTTTTCCAGGAATAAAAACACCTGCATTGTTAATCAAAACATCAATAGTTGGAAAAATAGTCAAGGCGTATTCTGCAAACGCATACAAAGATTGTTTGTCAGCAACATCGCAAACAAATGTTTTTATACTTGGAAATTGATGTATAATGGCGTTTAACTTTAGTTCATCTCGTGAGCAAATAAGCACTTGATGATGTTGTTGTGCAAATTTTTCTGCGATTGCTTTGCCTATTCCTCGGCTAGCTCCAGTAATTACGATATTCATGCTGTAAAAGTATAATTTTTATTCTAAATCAATTTTACTTCTGTTTTAGAAGTATATTTATCAAACACAAGCTATTATTTTAAGCTCAATTTTGGCGAATCACTAAAAATAAACTAATTTTACATCTTTTATAAATTATGGCAGAATACGTACATGCATCCGGCGGACCCTTATTTCATATAGGTCGATATGTCTTAATGATAAAACGCTCCTTTGCGAAGCCGGAACGAGCTGCCATGTATTGGAAAGAAACACTCGTTCAAATGAGCAATATTGGAGTGGGTTCTGTCATAATTATCCTCTTAATTTCATTTTTTATTGGAGCCGTTTCAGCCGTGCAATTTGCATATAACTTATCACAATCCATGGTGCCGATGTATTATGTTGGATTTGTTGTGAAAGAATCGATGATATTAGAATTAGCACCTACGGTTTCATGTTTAATTTTAGGCGGAAAAATTGGCTCCAATTTAGCATCTGAATTAGGTACTATGCGACTGACTGAACAAATTGATGCATTGGAAATTATGGGCGTAAATACCATTTCTTATTTAGTAGGTCCTAAATTGGCAGCAGCGATAACGATGATACCATTATTGGTGATTATATCTGCTATAACAGGCATTTGGGGCGGCTTGTTGGCTGGTTCGATGTCCGGTTATGTGTCAGGTGCCGATTATTTACAAGGCGTTTTAATGAGCTTCAAAGCCTATAATATCTTTGTAATGATGATAAAAGCAACCGTTTTTGGTTTTGTACTCACATCGGTTTCTTGTTATCAAGGATTTTACGCACACGGAAGTGCCATCGAAATCGGAAAAGCCAGCACACGTGCCGTAGTACTAAGTTGTGTAATGGTATTGTTTGCCGATTTAATTTTAACATGGTTGTTACTTAGATAATTAAATATAGTTTAATAAGATATTGTATGATTGAAGTAAAAGATGTCAGAAAAAAATTTGGTAGTCAAGAAGTACTAAAGGGAATTTCTGCCGTTTTTGAAGCAGGAAAAAATAACTTAATTATCGGCAAAAGTGGTTCCGGAAAAACAGTTTTATTAAAATGCGTGGTCGGTTTATTAACGCCTACGGATGGTCATGTTTTCTTCGATGAAAAAGATTATGTGGCTATGAATATTGATAAAAAAAATGAAATTAGACGTGAATTAGGAATGCTGTTTCAAGGTGGCGCATTGTTCGATTCATTGACCGTTGAACAAAATGTACAATTTCCGTTAGATATGTTTACGAAGATGTCATTATCCGAAAAAAGAGATAGAGTAAATGAAGTATTAAAACGTGTAAATTTGGTCAATGCCAATCATAAATTTCCATCGCAAATTTCCGGAGGAATGCAAAAACGAACTGGCATCGCGCGTGCCATTGTGATGAATCCGAAATACCTCTTTTGCGATGAACCCAACTCCGGTTTAGACCCACAAACATCCATTGTCGTAGATGAATTGATAATGGAAATTACACAAGAATATAAAATTACTACCATTACCAATACACACGACATGAATAGTGTGATTGCCAATGGCGATAAAATTATTTTCTTACACGAAGGCAATAAACATTGGGAAGGCAACAAATACACCCTTTTCGAATCAGATAATAAAGAATTAATTGATTTTATTTTTGCATCCGATTTCTTAAAAGAAGCACGTGATGCTCGATTTAATAAATTAAAACATAAATCTTAAAAGTCATTCATATTTAAACTTAGTAAAATGAGTATATTAGTAAATAAAAATTCCAAAGTAATTGTTCAAGGATTTACGGGAAAAGAGGGAACATTCCATGCTTCCCAAATGATTGAATACGGAACCAACGTTGTTGGTGGTGTAACGCCCGGAAAAGAAGGAACCACTCACTTAGAACGCCCTGTTTTTAATACAGTAGAAAATGCCGTAAATAAAACCGGCGCAAATGTTTCTATTATTTTTGTGCCACCGGCTTTTGCTGCCGATGCCATTATGGAAGCTGCCGATGCTGGTATTCAAGTAATTGTTACTATTACCGAAGGTATTCCTGTGCAAGATATGATAAAAGCAAAAAAATATGTGACCTCAAAAGGCGCACGTATGATTGGGCCGAACTGTCCAGGAATTATTACGGCAGACGAAGCAAAAATTGGAATTATGCCTGGTTTCGTTTTCAAAAAAGGACGCGTTGGTATTGTATCTAAATCAGGTACCTTAACCTATGAAGCAGCAGACCAAGTAGTGAAAGCCGGTTTCGGAATTTCTACCGCCATTGGTATTGGTGGCGATCCAATTATAGGAACATCCACCAAAGAAGCTGTGGAAATGTTTATGAATGACGATGAAACCGATGCAATTGTGATGATTGGTGAAATAGGTGGAAGCATGGAAGCCGACGCAGCTTATTGGATAAAAAACAATAAGAAAAAACCAGTAATTGGTTTCATTGCCGGACAAACAGCTCCGAAAGGAAGACGCATGGGACATGCCGGCGCAATTGTGGGTGGTGCCGATGATACTGCAGCCGCTAAAATGAAAATTATGGCAGAATGTGGAATTCATGTGGTCGATTCACCGGCATTCATAGGCAAAACAGTAGCCGATGTTTTAGGTAAATAAAAGATTTTAGTATAAGCAATAAAGCAACTCATATCGAGTTGCTTTTTTTATATAAAAAATAGTTCATAGTTAATGCAAGTAGTATGATGTATAATCATATAGCACGCTTTAAATTAAATATAAACAAGTATAGGAAACTATTTTAATCGCATTTGTTTTTATAACATTACGCATTTGTATTATTGATAAAAAATCAAGATACTTGTAAAAGAGTTTGCTCTAAAAATCAAACTTGGTATATGTCATTTGTTTTAGCGTATTCTTGGTGGTTTATTTTGCTTTGTATGGCAATAGGTGTTGTGTATGCTTATTTGTTATACGGAAACAAAAAATTTATTTTTACAGAAAATGAAAATAAATGGTGGAAATATAGCTTGGCTTCATTGCGCTTTTTATCAACCACATTGATTGCCTTTTTACTTTTATCTCTTTTAATTAAATCCATAAAAACAGAAGCAGAAAAACCGTTGCTAATTATTTTGCAGGATAATTCGTCTTCTTTAAAAACGTCGTTTGGAAATTTTCCAAAACAAGATTATTTAAACAACATCCAAACATTAGAAAAGGAATTAGCGCAGCAATATAATTTGGTGCATTATAATTTTGGTGCTACTTTACAGGAGCAGGTTTTGACCAATTTTACTGAAAATGAAACCGATATTTCTCAAGCAATTGACGAAGCATTTATTCGTCATGGTGCTCAAAACATAGGCGCAATTATTTTGGCATCGGATGGAATTTTTACTAAAGGTAATTCACCTTTATACAATAAAAACACACTTCGCGTTCCATTTTATACCATTGCATTGGGCGATACAACGATAAGGAAAGACGCATTTATAAAAAGTGTGCACTATCCTGAATTAGTATATTTAGGCGATCAATTCAATATCAATATTCAAATAGAAGCCAACCGATTGAAAGGACAAAATTCGGTTTTAGAAGTGATAGATCCGAAAGGAAATATTATTCAATCCAAAATAATTTCTATTTCCGATGAGCATTTTTTATTTCAATCAGATGTTGTAGGCAACGCTGATAAGCCTGGCATTTTACCATATAAAATAAGATTGAAAAAAATAGATGGAGAAACAATTTTAGAGAATAATTTGGATGTAGCATATATTGAAGTGATAGATGGAAGACAAAAAATTACCTTGCTCTATGATGCACCACATCCTGATATTAAAGCATTCAAAAATGCCATTGAACAAAACAAAAATTATCAGTTGGAGCAAAATTCTATTGCCACCTATTCTGGGAATTTTAAGGAATCTAACTTAGTTATACTTCATGGTTTGCCTTCCATGTCGTCTGCTACGTATTTGCAGAAAATTCAAGCTATCCTTACGTCCAATATTCCCATTTTATGGATAGTTTCAGCCAATACAAATTTAGCCCAATTTAATTTTCTTCAAAAAAATATACAAATTAATGGAACAGCACAAAATGGAAATGATGTACATCCAATTTATCAAAATACATTTTCTAAATTTACTATTTCGCCCGTTACGATTAAAATATTGAGCGATTTGCCACCATTGTTAGCACCATACGGAAAGTATGAAATGGCATCTACTACTTCCATCTTATTTACTCAACAAATTGGAAATATTCCTACAAATAATCCATTGTTTGTTTTTAATGAAATAAATGGAAATAAAACAGGAATTATTTGTGGCGAAGGTTTGTGGCGCTGGCGAATGCACGAATTTTATCAGTTTAAAAATTATAATGCTACCGATGATTTAATAAATAAATGCGTACAATATTTAACAGTAAAAGGAGATAAGCGACGATTTAAAGTGCATACACCAAAAAATGTATATAACTCAAACGAAACAATTCAAATTGATGCAGAATTATATAACGAAAGTTTTGAATTAGTGAATGATGTAGATGCATCATGCGTTGTAAAAGGAGATAATGGGAAAGAATATTCGTTTACATTTGATAAAACAATGAATGCCTATTCCTTGAATGTCGGCATATTGCCAGTTGGAAATTATAAGGTGCACGCAACGACTAATTATAAAGGAAAAGGCAATGCTGCGGCTTGTAGTTTTACCGTTCGAGCCGTACTTGTAGAAGCTTTAAATTTACAAGCCAATCATACTTTATTAAACATAATGGCCGTACAAAGTGGCGGAAAAATGTATTTTCCCAACAACTTGCAATCCATAGGAATTGATATAGAAAAAAACAATAAAGTAAAAACCATTCTGTTTGATGCAATTAGCACAAAACCATTGATAGACTTTAAATGGTGGTTTTTTATCATTTTGTTACTGTTGATAAGTGAATGGTTTATACGTAAATACAATGGAAATATTTAATACATTTGTTGTGTAAATAAACACAGAATATGAAAAATATACTTAAATCTATTTTTATTTTAATTTTTGCTGTTCAAGTATATTCAGCATCAGCCATTGAAAAAGGTGATTTTCACATTAATCTTACCACCAATTTAGGACATCATAGTTTTATTCCAACGTATCAAATGAAAGTTTTGAATACAAATACCAGTAAAATTGAAAAATTTGGCTTCATTCCAGGCGTTACCTTAAATATGGATTATGCAGCAAGTCCATATTTTAGTATTGGTGGTTGGTTTACTTTTTCTGGAAAATCGTTTAGCAAAGTCGATTCAACCAGCTTCCTTTTTGATTTTAAATATCGACATTTTGGTATTGGTATGCGTGGTGTTTTTCATTTGTATCAATTAATTTCTGAAAAAGGAAATACCAAATTAGATGCCGATAAGTTTGATGTTTATATACCGCTTTCTATTGGTGGAGGATTTCGTTTAAAAAGTAAAGATTCTAAAATACCAGAATATCAAAAATTTAAAGGTGGCGCTATTGTAGGTTCAGGAATTGGGTTAACCTATTATTTCGTAGAGCATATTGGTGCCAATTTAGAAGCAGGATATTGTGAAGGTTCTTATGCTAAAATAGGATTAGCATTTAAGTTTTAAAACTTCGTTCATTTTTTTTTTCGATTCTTTCCAAAAAATAATTCGCATGTTACATGCTTCTTAAGAGCATTATGTTCTCAAAAAAAAATACGATTTCATATTTTTTGTAAATTTTTTACATAAGTATATATTTTTCTTTATTAGCTATCGAAAGGCTTGTATTTACTTAGGGTTTCATTTATTATGACTAATCTTATTTAATTGGCCTTGTCCTGTTTTCCCTTTACAATTAGCATTTAAATGATTAACTTCAAAATTAATTTGATTTATTGAATTGAATTATATAATGTACGTAATTAAAATAATGTAACATCAAAATTAGTAATATGGTCATTAATGGAGATTCTTGTTTAACATGTAAAATACGAGACTGCTCGATATTAAAACCATGCAGTACTACTACTTTAACGGCTATCAGTAATTTTAAATCAAAAAATAAATACGGGAAAGGCCAATCTGTATTTGCAGTGGGTGATGAAATGAAAGGTGTCTATTTTATTAAATCAGGAATAATTAAAGTAGAAATGCATACACCAAATGGAAAATCATTTATTGTAAAATTAGTGTCAAGTGGTGATATCGTAGGATATAGAGAATGCAATAATACGAGTATTAAGAATTACAGCGCAACAGCAGTTTCTGAAGTGTCAACTTGTTTTATACCTATTGATGCCTTTAAAAAAATACTATACGATTCGCCCGATTTAGACAAACAAATCAAAAATGAGTTTGTCCGTGATTTAGAATTAATGGAACAAAAATCGTTAAGTTTAGCTTTTAAACCAATTAAAGCACGCGTAGCCGAAATTATTTTACAAATAGCAGATGTTTATTGTTATAATGCCAGACGAAAAAGCTTTGTTTTAGATTTATCTAGACAAGACGTTGCCGATTTAATAGGCACCACTAAAGAACAAGTGTCAGCCATCTTAAAAGAATTTTCTCGAAATTCATTTATTCGTTATTCCGGAAAAAAAATCTATTTTATAGATACTGAAGCCATATCCACCATATCTATAAATTATTAAAGGTTATTTTTTTATGTGCAGATTGTATAAAAAATACGATTCTGTATTTATTAACAAATAAAGCTTTCCCATTTAACCCAGCTCTTTTCAAGCCTATTTAGATTTGTATAGATAAGCAGTTATTTATCACATCACAAATCAAATAGATATGGAAACCAACCACGAAAAAAAATCGGAACACAAACCTTTCTATAGAATGATAATGGATGATTTTATGCTTTTATTATTCTTAGGTACCACAATTTATGCTATATTTTATTTGCTGTGGGGTGTTATGGAATTATCCAATTTACCAGCTATTCCAGATGAAATAAAAAGATCACTATTAAAATAATTTCATACTCTAAAATGAATTAATATGAGTTTACTTAGTCCTCAAGAAGGTTGGTATAATAAGAAAGTATCCAAAGATGAAAAAATGTGGATGATAATTGCATTAATACTTTGTATTATGCTGTTTGTATGGATGGTTCTATGGCACGTATATGGTAAACAAAATCCTTCGAGTCTTACCTATAAAACCAGCACTACTGAATTTGCCCAATTGACAGAAGCGTATATCAAAAAAAATATGATAGGCGTAGATAAAGGCATTCCTGTGGTTCGACCTGAACCCAACAGCCATGTGTTTGTAATGGCTGAAATGTGGCGTTGGAGTCCTGTATTGGTCTTGGAAGTCAATCAAGCTTATAAATTTCATATTTCATCAAAAGATGTGGTACATGGATTTTCTATCCAGCCAGTAAATATGAACTTTCAGGTTTATCCAACGTACGATTATGTGCTCGAATTTAAACCAACGGAAGTAGGTGAATACAAAGTAATATGCAATGAGTTTTGTGGTATTGGTCATGCCGGAATGATAGGCAAAATCGTTGTGATTGAAAAGGAGGCTGATTTAAGAAAGTATGGATACGAAAAGTTTAAAAAAGCACCTGTTGCTTTAAGTACGGAAGAAATGGCTAAACTCAGCGATGTAGAAAAAGTAAATTTGGGCGAACAAGTTTACACCTTAAAAGGTTGTGGTTCATGCCATACCACAGATGGCTCCAAATTAATAGGTCCAACATGGAAAGGTTTATATGGAAAAAAAGAAAATGTAAATGAAGATGGAAACATTAAAGCAGTACTCGTAGATGACACTTACATCAAAGAATCTATCCATGAACCAGCAAAAAAGAAAACCGTTGGCTTTGAAAAAACATTAATGCCTAAAGTGGCAATGACGGATGATGAACTTCAGTATTTGACGGCATATATTAAATCATTAAAAGACTAACCTAAAATCAATCAATTATGTCTACTATAAATCAAGGAAATGACAGTTTGCAAAACCCATCTCCGCAAAATACTAGTTTGTTTATGAATTTTAGAACTTGTGATATAACAGGTTTTAAGGTCGATTTAACCGCAGAAAAATTAATTAGAGTCAATGCCGTAGCGGCTGTTGTATCTTTACTATTAGCAGTTGTTGCAGCCATTTTATTGGTGTTTACACGCTATCAGCCTGTTCACCTCTTAGGAGCAGAATGGTATTATCGATTGGTTACTTTTCACGGATTAAATGCACTTATTTTTTGGATTATTTTCTTTGAAGTAGCAGGCTTATATTTTGGTTCCACCGTAATTCTTAATACACGATTTTGCTCTCCAAAATCTGGTTGGGTAGCTTTTGGGTTAATGGTATTAGGTTTGTTAATGTCTAACTACATTATCCTAATTGGAAAAGCCGATGTGATGTTGACATCCTACACACCATTAAAAGCACATCCTTTGTACTATTTAGGCATCATCTTGTTTGCCGTTGGTGCCTTAATTGCCGTTGCTCTATTCTTTGGAAATTTAATGATAGCTCGTCAAGAAAATGTATATGGCGATTCCTTACCACTCGTAGTTTATGGATTAATGACAGCTGCAATTATTGCGGTTATCACTCTAGCAACTGGAGCATTAATTTATATTCCAACATTTTTATGGTCATTAGGTTTAATTGAAAATATTGATCCGGCAATGTATAAATTAATTTGGTGGGGATTAGGACATTCTTCTCAACAAATAAACGTGGCAGCCATGGTGTCTATTTGGTATATGGTTTCTTTTCTATCTGTTGGAGGAACATCCATAAATGAAAAAGTATCTAGAACAGCATTCGTATTGTATATTTTATTTATTTGCTTAGCATCTGCGCATCATTTGTTAACGGATCCAGGTGTTAGCAGTGCTTGGAAAGTTTGGAACACCAGTTATGCCATGTATTTAGCCGTATTGGCTTCTATGATTCACGCTTTTGCGGTGCCATCCTCTTTTGAATCTGCTCAACGTAGATGGGGTTATAATAAAGGATTATTTGAGTGGTTGTCAAAAGCACCTTGGGGAAATCCAGCTTTTTCATCCATTATCTTAGCAATCATCGGTTTTGGTTTTATAGGTGGAACAACAGGTGTAATTTTTGGTATGGAACAAACCAATATTATTGTACATAATACCATTGCCATTCCTGGGCATTTTAAAGGAACCGTTGTTATTGGTACTACATTAACTTTTATGGGAATTACATATTATTTAATTCCATTAATTTTTAGACGAAAAATTGTAGGCATGAGTTGGGCGAAAATTCAACCATGGTTATTTTTCTTCGGTATCGCATTTTTGTCTATTTCTATGATTGTATTAGGTCAATTAGGTGTACCACGGCGACATTGGGATTCTACATTTTCCGGAGGTCCATTCACCCACAACTTTAATCCTGCAGTTGATTTCTTTTGGACACTCATGATGTTAGGTGGAACTGTTGCGTTTATCTCTGTCATCATTTGGATTTTAATTGTAGTTATATCGGTTTTCTTTGGTCCAAAAGTAACAGGTCCAAAAGATATGCAATTAACTATTTCACCACTAGCTCCACCAGCCAAAGAACACAAAGGAATTGAAGCACCAGGAACATTGGTTTTGACGATGATATTCTTATTGGTTTTCTTAGCCTTGTTTTTCTTGAATTGGAAATGGTTGGCTGCTACTTGGTACGTAAAATAAAAACTTATCAAGCTATTGCTCTTTTATCATGGAAAGGACAATGGCTACTGATTTATAATGAAGATTAAAATTTATTTTCCACTTATTGCAGTATATTTTATACTGGTTGCATTCACACTTCCTGATGAAAATAAATTTTTAGGAAAAAAAATGACGGATGTTTTACTGACAGATTCCAATGGAGATTCCATTCGTTTGTTTAAATTGATAAATGGCAAACCTTTAATTATTATTCCTATTTATACCAAATGTGCATCTATTTGTGGTGTGGTAAATAATGGCACTAAAACCGCCATTCGAAAATTAGGAACATTAGGCAAAGAATTTAATGCCATTAGTTTCTCTTTTGATAGTACGGACATACCTTTTGATTTACAAAGTTATCAGTATAGATGGGGAATAGATGGAGTAAATTGGAAAGCGGTATCTGCCAATCCGAAGAATATAAAATTACTAACACAAAATATTGGATTTGACTACGATGTAGATACGGTGATGAACCAATACAATCATCCAGCATATTTAGTGGTGTTGACGCCAGAAGGAAGAATATCCAGATTTATTTATGGAGTAAATCCTTCTAAAAGAGATATTGAATTAGCGGTTTTGGCAGCTAAAGCAGAAAAAACCACACCAGGTTTATTCACTGGAATTTACTTGCGTTGCTTTGGATATGATCCAGTTTTAAAAACCTATAAAGTGGATTGGCGATTTATATTGTCCACTTCGGCAGGTATCTTAATTATTATGATTATGACCACTATCTTTTTAAAAACATTTATTTTACCAAACCCTAATTATGTCCACCACGAATAAGATTATAACGACACCAATTGGGAAAGAAAAAAATAAAGGACACCAATGGTATCAACAGATGGCATCAAAGGTAGGAGCTGTTTTTTCTACAGAATTAAATCCGATGTATCATCTTGGTGGAATTTCGGTACTTCTTTTTTTAATTGCATGTATTTCTGGTTGCTATATTTTTATTTTTTACAATATCAATCCACGGCATGCTTGGGATTCAGTGGAAAAAATATCCGATAATTTTTTTAATGCATGGATGCGTAATATTCATCGTTATGCGTCTGATTTATTAGTGGTTTTTACTATTTTACATTTATTACATACACTCATTGCAGGCAAATTTAAACGACTACTTTCTTGGATAAGTGGTGTAATTTCTTTTTTAATTGTGATATCCATAGGCATCACTGGATTTATTTTAGTTTGGGATCAAAAAGCAAAATTAACTGGATACCTCACAGCAAAATTATTTTCAGGATTACCCATTTTTGATCCTTCAATAATGGGTGCATTTTTATTGAATGATTTGTCGGTTGTTGGTGGTTTTTTTAAAGTTGCCTTGTTTGGTCATATCGCCCTTTCTTTAATTACAATTATTATCATTTGGATTCATGTACTTAGAATTGCGCAACCAAAAATTTTTCCACCCAAAAAATTAATTACGTATTGTTTAATAGCTATCGGAATTATTTCCATTTTATTTCCTGTAAAAAGTGATCCACCTGCACAATTAACGAATCTGCCAACAGAAACCACTTTTGATTGGTTCTATTATTTTGGATATTATTTAATGAAGATTTTTAATGTTTGGCAAAATTGGGCAATCATGATTGGTTCCGGAATAATACTTTGTGTTATTCCATATTTAGTTAAACGTAAAGACAAAGCACCAGTTCAGATTGATTTGGATATTTGTAATGCCTGTAATTTATGCTCGTATGATTGTCCGTACGGAGCGATTGATATGTTGATACACCAAGGTGAACGCAAAGCTATTTTATCACCTGATAAATGCGTGGGATGTACTATATGTATTGGTTCTTGCAATGAGCATGCAATTTCTCATCCGGAATATCCAACCTTAATTACCTTGACTGCACCTAAGAAAAAAATGACTGTTTTTACGTGTGGTTATTTTCCGGAAACAATATTTCCAAGTGAGTTAGATGTGACGCAATATCGCGTGCCTTGCTTAGGTAGTGTTATGGCAAAAGATGTACAAAAGATGTTAGATAATAATGTAGAAAAAGTAGCCTTGTTGGGTTGTGAAGATTGTTATTATAGATACGGAAAAAACTGGGCAATTCAACGTTTATTGCACAAACGTGCGCCCATATTTTCTAAGCGATACGATGCATCGAAAATTAGATTGTTCACGTTGACTCAGTTTACGAATGAAAAATTATTGGCTTTTTCAAAAGAAACAGATATCGAAAGTAAAAAGGCATCATCGTTTGTAGATTTTCAGAAATCAAAACCTGTTCTAGCAATACTTATGCTCACTGCATTCTTTGCTATTTTTATTCCATTTACTAGCACGAAAGTCCGTTTTTTCAATCCAAACGAAAAGACGCTGGTGGTTAATTTTAAATATATTTCTTCGCCAATTGCATTTGAAAATCATTACTCAGAAATGAAACACATGCAAACTTTAAATCCCATTGTAAAAGAAAGAAGTCCAGTAAAGTTATCTGTTTACGATGCTGTCACGAATCAATTAATTTTTGAAAAAATGTACACACCACGTGGACTTCGTCACGATATTGCCATGTTTATTTTTACTCAATTAGTTGTCGATGCAGATAACGTAAATATTGAAATAACGGAAACTGCCGTTAAGCATAAAAAATTAATTTTAAAAAATGTAAGCACTAAAAAAGGAGATGGCGTGTTTGTTGTTTTACACGATGGAAAATTAGTGGTAGCGGATAATGTTACACCGCAATAAAATGCCATTTTTTTAATGAATGTATGTGGTTGCATTTTTATTGTAAGAAATTAGCATCAAAATGCAAAATGTATTCATGATGTATAATTTTTTTAGAAGATACTCGCAATTTGTTTTTTAGCTATAAATGCTCCTTCCATATAGATTCAAATGCTGTTTTTTTTTCGACTAAATATAAATTTATCTTTATTGCTTTATAATAGTTTTATAAATTGTATCGATATGTTCAGCGTTTAGAACAACAGTATATATTCCTTTGTTTAATTCATATAGTGGAATAATTGTATTCTTATTTAGAATTTTAGATTTATACATTAACTCACCTAAAACATTATAAATTTGAATAGTAATTGGAGATGAATTATTTTCTGAAAAAATAATATTTAGTTCATCATTAAAAGGATTAGGACTTATAGAAAATCCAATATTGTTTTCTGTTTTTACCGATATAATTTTACTGTACGTAAATGTACTATCACAATCTGTAAGTTTAAGTCTATAATAGCTAACACCACTTAAAGGATGTTTATCGTTAAAGTTATATTGGCTTTTATTATTAGTCGTACCGTTAGCATTTATACGCTGAATATTATGGAAGCTCATACCATCCATACTTCTTTCTATATTAATATAACAAGCATTTAATTCAGAGGCTGTTTCCCATTTCAATTCGATGTTATTATTATTTTCCTTAGCATTAAATGATATCAATTCAATAGGTAGAATTATTGGAGCTTCAATAGCAATATCATCTATATAATAATAACATCTTGTATCACCACTTCCAAAATTATGCAATGCAGATGTATTCCATGATTTGAAACATCCAATAACTATATATTCTTCATTACTTGTTGCAGTATATGTTCCTGAAATATTAGTCCATCCAATTTTATCCGTAAGAAAAACTCCAGATGTTTGAACTACCTGTGGTGTAAATGCTAATACTGGCCCACTAAAACCACTTTTACAATTAATCATTGTATCTGAAAAGTACATGCCAACAGCATCAGACGCATATCGTACATTGTCGGCACAACTAACATAAAACGAAACATTATAGGTAGTTCCTGCAATTAAGGGTTGTGTAAGCCGAACTCCTATATATTCATACCAACCACCATAAAATCCAAATCCTATATAATTAGTTCCAGTTCTTGCATTTTGATTGCCGAACCAAACATCTGGTACACTTGTTTGAGAATGCGAACTGCAATTTGTCATTGGGTCAGGACTTGCACAATTTGCTGAATACCAGTTTTGAAGATATAATCCAACTTGAGAAGGAAAACCAGTATATCCTGTTGGGCAATTTGCCGATTCAAAACTCGGATTAGGTACTAAATTTTGACTTTTGATATTTATAGAATAAATAAATACAAAAGTATAAAAGGCTAAAGTTCGCGTTAGCATTTTCATTTAACTTTTAAGTGATTAATTAAAAGTTCTTGTTTAATTTTCAAAATGCTTGTAAAAACGAAATGAAGAAAGGATAACGAAGTGGTATTTAACTCAGAATAGAATTAAAAGAAACATCATTCCTGACTTATGCTTCAAATCGCGAAAGCATTGTCAATTTGGAATGGGCAGGTCTCCTGACTTGTAACATCTTTGCCGTTCTTCCCACCTGTTTTTGCAGACAGTGAACATGTATAATTGACAAAGATTTTTTGTGTTACTTACAGTTGCGCGACAGTTCGTGATTTACACACGATTCCCTTTTAATCTACAATTAAGTAAAACCTTTTCCGTTTGATGACGAAATATAAATAAAGAACGTATCTATTGCAAAAATAAGAACCTTAATATTAACGGAATAATATGGATTTATTTGTTTTGTATCTATTGTGTAAATTTTGCCAACAAGAAGAAATTATCTCGTGAGTATTTTTTGAGATAGATTTTTTATTCTTATAAAAAATTAGCATCAAAATGCAATGGCAATAAATCTTTTATAGACTTAAAAATATAAACATTCCCACTTTCACCAGTTAAAATGATTTCTATATTTTGTTGATGTTTGTTTTCAGCTTCAAATATAGTTTGTCGGCAGATACCACAAGGTGCAGCAGGTTTTAGTACTGGATTTTTGACCGACTTTGCTGTAATGGCAATAGCTTTTATTTTTTCATGAGATGCCAATGAAGCCGCAGCACTTAACGCGGTTCGCTCAGCACAAAAGCCAATTGGATACGATGCATTTTCTTGATTACTGCCTTTGATAATTTGTCCATTATTGAATAACAATGCTGCTCCAACTTTAAATTGAGAATATGGCGCATGGCTATCATCAGTAGCCGCTTTGGCATGAACGATGAGTTGCTGATATTGTTCCGGTAATTCCTCTACACTTGAAAAAGAACAATAATTAATTTCAAATTTTAAATTTTCCTTCATCCATCCAAATTTTTAATTTCATTAATGCTACCATCGACATGGCATCTGTTATTTCTCCAGTAAGCACCATATTTATCGCGGATATTAAAGGTAATTTTTTTATTTGTAATTGTTCTGTTTCATCCGGTTCATTTTTAGTCATATTCAAATCTTGAGCAATATATAAATATGCTTTTTCATTTGTTACTGAATTAGATGTATGTGTCGTCGCGAGCCATGTCCACGTATTTGCAATTAAACCAACTTCTTCTTTTAATTCTCTTTTTGCCGATTCTAAAATATCTAAATGCAATAAGCCTCCACCTTCCGGAATTTCCCAACTATAAGTGTCTAAAGGATATCGATATTGACCAACTAACCAAGTATTGCCATCTTTATCAATAGGTATAATGCCAATTGCATAATTTTTAATATGTACTTTTCCGTAAATACCATTTGTACCAGTTGGGGTAATGACTTGCTCATGTGTGACTGTAATCCAATTATTGTCATAAACAGTTTCTTTAATCATTGTTTTCCATGGATTTATTGTTTCATCTATCATTTTTATTTAAAGATTTTTAGTAAGTTTGATTTAGTTATGAAGTTAAATTTATTCTTGTATTTGAGTGTTGCATGCTTTGTTTTTTCCTGTAAAAAAAATGAAACCTCTGCGCCAGTAGTTAGTATATATTCGCCAATATCTACAGATTCATTTTATGTTTCTGATTCTGTATTTACTCATTTTAAAATTGAAGATAATTACTTAAAAACGTATAAAGTTATTTTCTCAAATTACATCACCCATCAAATTTATTATAAAGAAGAAGGAAATACAAATGCCACCACATTCAACTATTCTCAAAATATAAATTTACCAATTTTGGCAGATACTTTGATTTTATTAAATGTATTAGGCTTGGATGAAAATGGGAATACGGGAAATGCAAATGTTATTTTTAAAATGAAATATGACAGATAATTAAATTATTCATTCATCAATCTATCTACTAAAATTCCCACACCTATACTTGCTATTTCTGTAATATATTCACTGTTCTGCATAAATGAAATGCTAGGTTTATTAGGATCGATAACATATTTAGGAACAGTGAAATCAGTATAGTGTACTAAGCCAGCCGCAGGATATACAACTAACGAAGTGCCTACCACTATAAAGATATCAGCTTTAGCTACGATTTTTCCTGCAACCTGCATCATTGGAACATCTTCTCCAAACCAAACAATATGAGGCCTGAGTTGAGCATTTTTTTCACACACATCACCCAAGCATAAATCTTTTGTCCAAGTATAAATTAGATTTTCATCTTTCGTGCTGCGTACTTTTAATAATTCGCCGTGTAAATGCAAAACATTTGTAGAGCCTGCTCGTTCATGCAAATCATCTACATTTTGCGTAATAATATCTACCTGATATTTTTCTTCTAATTTTACCAATGACTTATGTGCTAGGTTGGGTTTGCATGTGATTAATTGTTTTCTTCGTTGGTTGTAAAAATCCAACACTAAACTAGGGTTTCTTTGCCATGCTTCAAAAGTGGCAACATCTTCAATTCGATGATTTTCCCATAATCCATCACTGTCTCTAAAAGTTTTAATACCACTTTCTGCACTGATGCCTGCACCACTTAATACCACAATTTTCTTTTTATCCATAATTATATAATTCGTTTTATGGAATGAAAAATATGAGAATAATGCTGTGTTTCTTCATTAAAAATACCACGTTCATCAAGTAAATCAATACGTACTTTTCCAGAAGCATGAATAATTTTAAGTTTGTTTTTCTCTTTAAAAGCTAATCCTACATGTATAATTTTGCCTGCATCGTTTTGAAAAAAAACTAAATCATTGGTTGCTATTAAGTCAAATTTTACACGTTTTCCTTGTGTTTGCTGTTGATAGGCATCACGCTGTAAAGCCACATGATGTACTCTGAAAATTATTTGTATAAATCCGGAACAGTCAATGCCTAAAAAACATCTTCCACCCCACAAATAGGGTGTGTTTAAAAATGATTTAGCTGTTTGTAGTAAAGAGTGGTTTGTTTTTTTTATTTCAAAATCGACAATACTTCCCATTGGAAGAAAAATATTTTTTTTCTTTTCAATCACTTTTGAAATGACATTTTTAAGCTTGATTTCTTCTGTTTTTTTATCAATGATTTGATATTGCTTATTGTCAATCCAACCTACGTATTTGTCGTGATGTAATTTTATTTTACTCCATTTATCTTCTTTTGTAAGAACATCAAATGTTTCACCAAATAAAACTTGATTAACCATTTCAGCTTTATCATTGGCTTCCAAACGCATCGGTATCGCGGATAATATTACTTTTCCTTTCATGCATTAAATATCTAAATTCTGTTTCAGATAAGCTTGATATTTTTGAATTTTGTTGTTTTAAATCAAAAAAAAACAATTTTTTTTTCATTTTAGTAAAAAAATACTTGACAATATGAAATGGCTTATTTAATATTGCAATAACATTAAAACCCCATGCCCAATGTTTTTATTACCACGCTTTACGCGGAGACTTTCTCAGTCTTCTAGGAGTAGCTTATATTCAATTCTATTTTGTAGTAGTTTTTTATTGCTATCAGGAAACTTGTTTGCTCAACTCACCGCTAATTTTAATTTAAGTACCAATAAAGGATGTGCGCCGTTATATGTTACTTTCTCCAATACTTCTACCGGTTTGCCAGATAGTTGTTTTTGGAATTTAGGCATTAATGGAAATACATCCGATAATTGTAATCCAAGTGCCATATTTAATCAAGCAGGTGTTTATACTATTAAATTAACCATCTTTAAAGGAGGTCAATCTTCAACTGTTTCAAAAACAGTAACTGTATTTAAAGACCCAAGTTCGAATTTTGATGCAACTCCACGAACCGGTTGTGTCCCATTTAATGTTCAATTTAAAGATAACTCAACATTAGGTGATGCCCCAATAACATCATGGTTATGGGATATGGGCGATGGCAGAACCGAAGTATCACAAAATCCAATGCATACTTATACATTTAGCGGCGATTTAACCGTTTCATTAATTGTTACAGATGCAAATGGCTGTAAAAACACGAAAACCATTCCAAATTTTATTAAAAAAGCCACAGCACCTACGGTAGATTTTTCAGTAAATAATTCACATACCTGTAAAATTCCATTTACGGCTAATTTTCAAAGCGCTGTAACATCAAACGTGCCTGTTACATATACATGGGATTTTGGTAATGGAAATAATTCTAGTGCTCCTAATCCTACTTTTGTATATAATGCATCTGGAAATTATAATGTAAAACTTACTGTTAAAGACCAAAATAATTGTACGACAATCGTAAACAAACCGAATGCAGTAAAATTAGAAGATTTTAATGTGAACGTTAATTTTCCAACGCCGATTTGCACGGATAAAGATGTGAATGTAACAACCACATCCAACTATTCTCCAATATTTTGTACATGGAATTTTGGAGATGGAAAAACAAGTACCGCTACTTCTCCTACAACCACATACAGCAGCGCAGGTACTTATCAAGTAACCATGCTTGCTACTAATCAAGAAGGCTGTAGAGATTCATTTAGTCAACGTGTAGATGTAAATACGTCACCCACAGCAGCTTTCTCTGCTGATAAATTGAAATCTTGTTCACCTTTTACAGTAAATTTTATTAATACATCTACAAATGCTGCTTCATATAAATGGATTATTAACGGAAGCGGTGGATTTTCAACAACAATTACAAGTACACAGCCATCCGTGTTTTTACCTCAAAATGGAATGTATAGCGTTTCATTAGAAGCTAAATCAGCAAACGGATGTATTGATAAAATTGATATGCCAAATTATATTTGGATTGGTCCTGATAAAATAGATGCAACAGCCAATAAAATGGAAGGTTGCGAAGATTTAACCATTCAATTTAATGCGAATTTGTCGCACAATTGGACACCTAAAAGTATTACATGGTATTTTGGCGATGGAAGTACTTCTAGCTTGGAAAATCCAATTCATACCTACACCACACCTGGCGATTACAATGTTCGTGTAAAAGTTATATATGATGCACCTTGTGATTCATTAGTCGATTTTATTGGACCGATTCATGTTGGTGCAAAATATCCGTTTGATGGTGATTTTGATTTAGAAAAAGTTTGCGTAAATCAAGAAATGGTCACTTTTACTGCCACAGGCGGAATTCCAACTACAGAATTTATTTGGATTTATGGAGATGGAACCGGTGAAGGAAGAAACACGACACATATTTATCAAGAACCATCTCAACCTAAAACTTTTAATGTACAATTGATAGCAATTAACAATCATTGTAGAGATACATTAGATATAAAAGAAATTTTTGTGGCATATCCAAAAGCTAGTTTTACGTATGCCACTTCTTGCAATAGCCTTTCGGTGAATTTTACCAACAAATCAGAAGGACATACTTCTGCTACTTGGGATTTTGGAGATGGCACTACATCATCTTCAATGGACAAAATAATTACGCATGTATATCCGGCAAATACTATACATGCAACTGCCTCATTGATTGTTAAAAATGACTCAACAGGATGTATTGATACATTAGCACAAATAATTCAATTTACGAATATTGATTCATTCAAATTTAAAGTTTCTACAAATATGGGATGCAAGCCATTGAAAGTGACCTTAACGGCTGTTCAAGATACCAATATTACAGATTATATGTGGGATTTAGGCAATGGTTTCGTATTTGGAAATAATTATCAAAATATATACTATAAAGAAGGAAAATTTGTAGTTAAAATGTTTGTTCGATATAGAAATGGTTGCATCATGGAATCTATCGTAAAAGATACGATAACTGTTTTAGCGGCGAATGCTGATTTTAATTATGAAAAAGCAAGTGGATGTGTTCCAGCAATTATGCAATTGAGAGATTCAAGTTATTCAAAATTTGATTCCATCATTTCCTATAGATGGAACTTTGATGATGGCAGCAAAGCTTATACAAAAGATGCCACACATACATACAATGCATTAGGAACTTTTCCAGTTAAATTAGCCGTTCAATCTGCTTATGGATGCAAAGACTCTATTACCAAACAAGTTACAGTATCAAAAGTTACAGCTGATTTTGGCGTGAATTTAAAAGAACTTTGTAAAGGAAAAGAAATTCAATTTTACAATAGAGCATCCTTAAATGCTACTTCCTATTTATGGGATTTTGGCGATGGTACTACTTCTACCGATTCCATGCCAACGCATATTTATACTAAAGCAGGAATCTATTCACCATCGTTAAAAGTAAGCGATGATTTTGGATGTGTGGATATACTAACTAAAACAAATTTTATTACCATTAAAGGTTTAAATATTGATTTCTCTGCTACGCCAACGTTTAAAACTTGTCCGGATTTGATTAGTGATTTCAAATTAATTGCACCACAAAATGTTGTTCTTAAAAGTATTTTTTGGGATTTTGGAAATGGAAATACAAGTAACGACAACAACCCAACGCCACAAGGTGTTTACACGCGCCCAGACTCGTATGATGTGAAATTAGCAATAATGGATACTAATAATTGCACCGATACGATTGTGAAAAATAAATACATCCAAGTATCCGGACCAAGTGGAAATTTTTCCTTTGCTCCTGATGGTGGTTGTGCTCCTTTTGATGTGAAATTTACAGCTGATTTTAAAAACACGACTACTACGATTTGGGATTTTGGCAACGGCGATACTAAATTAGACAGAAGCCTATCTAAAGAAATGAATTACACATACAGACGTGAAGGTGAATTTACACCAACACTCGTTTTAAAAGACGATTACGGTTGTACCGTTAATATTATTTCTACTAAAAAAATAAATGTTGCCAGAATGATATCTTACTTCGGCGTAGATAGAACAACCTTATGCGAAGGAACAGGCTCAATTAAAATTAGAGATTCCTTATATACATCATCCAATTCACCGGTAAAAGAACATTATTGGACGTTCACAGATTCTAGTAATATTCCAAGAAGAGGAAATGGAAATTCGTTTATTCCAATTGGATCAGGTAGTTATAAAATTAATTTCTATGCAGAAAATACATTTGGATGTATTATTAAAGATAGTGTGAAAGTAGGCGTTTACACCGTTCCTGCTATTACCAGTACAACAGATAAAGTAATCTGCAAAGGCGAACAAATTAATTTGGAGGTGCAAGGTAATCCTTTGAAAATAGAATGGTCGCCAAGTAATTCATTAAATACATCAACAGGTACAAGTGTAATTGCTACACCATCACAAACTACTAAATACAAAATAAAAGCATATAATTATGCACAATGTCCTGTCTATGATTCTGTGGAAGTACAAGTGCGCACAATTGTAAATGCACGCGTTTATCCTGATACTATTTTATGTATTGGTGACACTATTCAAATCCATGCGGAAGCAGAAAATACGTCTCTAAATGAAACTAAAATTCGTTGGGTGCCAACTTCAACACTATCCAGTACCACAGACTTAAATCCATTTGTGTACCCAAAAACAAATACTACTTATTTTGCAATTATTGAAAATGGAAAATGTCAAATGCAAAAATTACCGGCAACGGTAAATGTGAAACCATTGCCAACGGTTCAAGCCGGTCAAGATCATATCATCATCAATGGAATGGAAGTGGCAATAGATGCGAGTTCACCTAATAATGTATCCTATGTTTGGAGTCCAGACTATAAATTGTCTTGTACGCAATGTCCATCACCAATGGCATCTCCAGAAGTAGATACCAGCTATAAAGTGACCGCAGTGAATGAATTTGGATGTAAAGCAAGTGATGATTTAAATATTCGAGTGATTGAAGATTGCGCCGGAAAAATTGTGTATGTTCCAAATACCTTTACACCTAATGGAGATGGACAAAACGACGAATTAAAAGTGTTTGGGCCAGGCGTATCATCTGTCAAGTTAGTTAGAATATTCAATCGTTGGGGACAAATGGTATTTGAAACCAATGATCCAAATTCCATCGGTTGGGATGGCACCTACAAAGGAGAAACATTGAATCCGGGCGTGTTTGTTTATTACATGGATGTTGAGTGTATAGATGGACAACGCACCGTAAAAAAAGGAAATATTACATTGTTGAGATAAATTGGTTTTATATTTTTTACCTATAAAAATAAACCCTGAAACATAAATTTTAAACCCTAATTTTTTGAAGTATGAAAAATATTATTTTAGGAATTTTACTGATTCTGTTAGCCTATCAGTCAAGATCTCAGGATATTAATTCATCGCAATTTTATTCTATACCATCCAACATTAATCCGGCGTTTACCGGCTTTTTTAACCATGATTTTTACGCTGCTGCTTCGTATAAAAATCAATGGAGTAGCGTTACCGATCCTTATCAAACGGTAGGTGCTACCGCACAATTGTCTTTATTGAAAAATAAACGACCAAGTTCAATAATTGGAACAGGAATCGATATTGTACACGATAGAGCAGGAGCGACCCATTTCAATACTACTAACATTAGTTTAAGTTTCTCCTATCTACAAGTATTGGATAAAAAATACAGTCATATCCTTGGCTTCGGAATTCAAAACGGATTATCATTTAGAAAGTTTGATTTAAGTAAAGCTACTTTTGGCAATCAATACAATGGCTTTGATGGATTTGACCCAAATATGAATCCTATTGAAAATGGATTAAATACAAAACAATTGGATTATAATTTAGCAATTGGAAGTGTCTATTCTTATGCACCAAAAGCACATTCGAATTTGTATGTTGGTTTTTCGGCATTTAATTTAATACGTCCAAATTTATCTTTTTATGAAGGACAAGAAAATCGACAATTCAGCCGATTTGCAGCCATGGTAGGTGGAGAAGTTACCTTAAAAGGAACATGGTCGATGTTGCCATCAGCCTTGTTTCAAAAACAAGGACCCAACATGGAAATTATGTTTGGAACTTTTGCAAGATATGGATTGATGCACAATAGAGCTGAGAAATTAGCCATTAATTTTGGACTATGGTATCGTTATATGGATGCTATTATACCAGCAATAAAAATGGAATATAAAGGACTAAACATTACGGTGAACTATGATATCAATGTTTCTAAGTTGACCAAAGTCAGCCGATTTAATGGAAGTGGAGAAGTGTCAATTTCTTATTCTGGATTATTATTTAAAGAACATAAAAAACCGATTAAGCCACTATTTTGTCCAACCATGTCGTTCTAAATAAAGTATATTAAAGTAAATATCACCTATCGTTTTTATTGGGGTTTGATGGGTGATTTTCATGTCCGGATTGTAAAAAAAA
>JAGNZZ010000005.1:0-51210 GCA_017984135.1 Chitinophagales bacterium
ATAAAAAAATCCGTCTCACCAATGGCAAAACGGATTCTGGTTTAATGTAGGAAGTTTGGTTTCAAGACCTGTTTAACTTGTATGGTTTTTAAGTTTACAGGTTTTTGTATTTTATCCTTTGCTCAAAGCAGCAGCACCGGAAACAATTTCTGTTAGTTCAGTGGTAATAGCCGCTTGTCGTGCTCGGTTATACATAATATTCAATGATTTCAACAATTCATTTGCATTTTCTGTGGCCTTATCCATTGCAGTCATACGAGCACCATGTTCAGATGCATTTGAATCTAATAAATATCTAAAAAATTGTGTTTTTAAAATCTTAGGTACTAAATCCTTTAATATTTTATCTTGTGCCGGCTCAAACATGTAATCCGATTTCACTTTTGTTTGAGCTTTCTCTGCTTGTAAAGTTTGGATTGGTAAAAATTGTTCTACGGTTGGAACTTGCGTGCCGGCATTTTTAAATTGGCCATAGGCTACTTCCACTACATCATAGGCTCCTTGCTCAAATCCGTACATGATGTATTCTGCTGCTTTTGACGCATCTTCGAAATTAAGATGACTAAACAAATTACCAAAATCATTATTTATTTTTACTTTAGAGGATTTGAAAGCATCATAGCCTTTTTTTCCAACGGTTAATATATCTACTTTTCCCTTGCTCGCTAAATCTACATATTTTTCATTCAATAAAGACTTTACCAATTTTACTGAATTGGAATTAAAGCCACCGCACAATCCTTTATCAGAAGTAATTAATACGACTAATACTTTTTGTATTGGGCGTTGTGTAGCAAAGGAGCTATTCATTTCTTCTCCTAAATTTGCCGCAATATTTTGTAATACTTTATTGAGCTGATCAGCATAAGGACGAATTTGAACAATTCTATCTGTTGCTCTTTTTAATTTAGCAGCAGATACCATTTTCATAGCTTTAGTAATCTGTGTGGTTGACTTTACAGATGCTATTCTTAATCGTACTTCTTTTAAATTTGCTCCCATTTTTAATCGTCTTTAGTCGTAAGTCTTAAGTCTTAAGTATCTTGTCGCAAAAAAATTACGACTTACTACTTATCACTTACTACTCTATTTACGCATACGCGCTTTCCATTGATTTCGCTAATGCTTCTACTTTTGCAGTAGCATCATCGCCTAAACCACCTTTTTTAAATTCTGCTAATACTTCCGGATGTTTGGCTTCCAATGCAGCTAAGAAATCACTTTCAAATTCTCTTACTTTCTCTACAGCCACATTTCTCAATAAACCTTTTGTTCCTAAGTAAATAATAGCCACTTGTTTTTCTACTGATACTGGTGAATATTGAGGTTGTTTCAATATTTCCACGTTGCGTTTTCCTTTTTCCAATACAGATTTTGTGGCAGCATCTAAGTCAGAACCAAATTTAGCAAACGCCTCTAATTCACGATATTGCGCTTGGTCTAATTTTAATGTACCCGACACTTTTTTCATGGATTTGATTTGCGCATTACCACCTACACGAGATACAGAAATACCTACGTTGATAGCAGGACGAACGCCCGCATTAAATAAGTTAGCTTCTAAGAAAATCTGACCATCTGTAATAGAAATTACGTTAGTCGGGATATAGGCAGATACGTCACCTGCTTGTGTTTCAATAATCGGTAATGCGGTTAATGAACCACCACCTTTTACCTTTCCTTTCAATGATTCCGGCAAGTCGTTCATATTGGCAGCAATCGCATCATTATTAATTACTTTTGCAGCACGTTCCAATAAACGAGAGTGTAAGTAAAATACGTCACCAGGATATGCTTCACGTCCTGGAGGTCTTTTTAATAACAAAGAAACCTCACGGTAAGCTACGGCTTGTTTTGATAAATCATCATAAATGATTAATGCCGGACGACCTGTATCACGGAAAAATTCACCGATGGCAGCACCAGCAAAAGGCGCATAAAACTGAATAGGTGCAGGATCAGATGCATTAGCCGCTACAATTACGGTATATGCCATTGCTCCGTTTTCTTCTAAGGTTTGAGCGATATTTGCCACAGTAGATGCTTTTTGACCACAAGCTACATAGATACAATATACCGGTTCACCTCTATCAAAAAATTCTTTTTGGTTGATGATAGTATCAATAGCGATAGCCGTTTTCCCTGTTTGACGGTCACCAATGATTAACTCACGTTGTCCACGTCCAATTGGAATCATGGCATCAATAGATTTGATACCCGTTTGTAATGGTTCAGTTACCGGCTGACGATAAATAACGCCTGGTGCTTTACGCTCCAATGGCATCTCAAATAATTCACCACCAATTGGACCTTTTCCGTCAATAGCATGACCTAATGTATTGACCACTCGACCTAACATACCTTCACCTACCTTTAAAGAGGCAATTAATCCGGTACGTTTCACGCTATCACCTTCTCTAATTTCATCAGAAGCACCCATTAACACCACACCTACATTGTCTTCCTCTAAGTTTAAGGCAATGGCTTTCATGCCATTGGCAAATTCTACCAATTCACCTGCTTTCACTTGCGACAAGCCATAAACACGTGCGATACCATCACCTACTTGTAATACCGTTCCTACTTCCTCTAATTGAGCTTCTGTAGAAACGTTTCCTAATTGTTGACGAAGAATTGCTGAGATTTCATCCGGTCTTACTTCTACCATTTTTATTTTATTTAAGAGTTTAAGAATTTAAGAGTTTAAGAATCCTCTAGAACACTCAAAATTTAGTTTAAAGAAATTTCTTTTTTTACTTTATTCAATTTATATCGAATCGAATTATCGTACAATTTACCTCCGAAATCAACAATAAAACCACCCATAATTGCCGTATCTATCTTTTTATTGATTTTAACGTTTGGCAAACCAGATGTTTTTTTGATAAAGTCGATGATTTTTTGTTCACTTTCTCCTTCCATTGGAATGGCTGTCGTTACGTTCACTTCAGAGATCCCATTTTTTTCATTATACAAATGCACAAATGCTTTAATGATGTCATTTAAATAAGCATCTCTATTTTGTTGAATAATAATTTCCAAAAATTTCTCTGTAAGTACGTTTACTTTACCACCAAACACTTGTTTTGTAATTGCCGCTTTTTTATAGCTTTTAATGATTGGGCTGTTATAAACAGCTTTCAATTCTTTGCTTGCAGCAAGTGTTTGTTGCAATAGATTTACATCTGCATATACAGCATCTAAGGATGCCTTTTCTGTGGCTTCCTTAAATAATGCTTTTGCGTAACGTGTACCTAATTTTTCTGCTGACATTAGTTTAATTTATCTACCAATGAATTGATATAACCTTGTTGGTCTTTTGAACTGTCTAACTCGCGGCCAATTACTTTTTGAGCAATTTCCAATGAAAGTTTACTCACTTCATTTTTCACTTCCGCTAAAGCTGCTTTTTTCTGTGCATCAATTTCTACTTTCGCTTGGGCAACAATTTTTGCTGCTTCATCTTTTGCGGAGTGATGTGCTTCTGCCACAATAGCATTTTTCAATTCTTTCGCTTCTTTTAAAATCTGAGCACTTTCTTCTTTAGCTTCTTTCAATAAAGCGGCATTATCCGATTGCATTTGTTGTACTTCTGCTTTTGCTTTTTCAGCGGCAGACAATGCATCTGTAATATTCTGCTCTCTATCTTTAATAGCATTAGTGATGGGTTTCACGGCTAATTTGCCGACTAACAACCAAAACACTAAGAAGATGAGTGTTGTCCAAAATACTAAACCTAAATCCGGAGTCAATAACGACATGGGATCAAATCCTAATAGCATACGCTTAGATTTTTGCGCTCTATTTCAGAGCAATGAATAATATAATACTATTTCAAGAAAGACAATACCATACCAATGATAGCTGCACCTTCTACTAATGCTGCTGCTAAAATCATGGCACCTCTAATGTCATTTGTTGCTTCCGGTTGGCGTGCAATGCTTTGAACAGCGTTACTTCCGATAATACCGATACCTAATCCAGCTGCGATTGCTGCTAAACCAATTCCGATTGCTGATACTCCTGTCATAATTTAATTTTTTAAAGTTTATTTATAATAATTAATGATGTTCTTCTGAATGATGATGTTCTTCCACTGCTGAACCAATAAAAATAGCCGTCAACAATGTAAATACATACGCTTGTAAAAAGGCAACAAATAATTCCATGGCATTTACAAACAATAAAATCGGAAAAGCAATTAAGCTTCCGGCTGTTGCGCCACCTGTATTCGTTCCTAATTTACCCATGATAAAAATTAAACCTACGATGGCCAAAACAGTAATGTGTCCACCTGTAATGTTCCCAAATAAACGCAACATTAATACTGCAGGTTTCAACAAAACACCCATTAACTCAACTGGTGTTAAAATGACCAATACCCATTTTGGAACTCCTGGCATGGCAAATATATGCTGCCAATAGTGTTTATTACCGCTTAAGTTAATGATTAACAAAGAGCAAATTGCCAATGCCATCGTAAATGAAATATTTCCAGAAGAGTTGATACTTCCCAAAAATGGCACTAATCCTAATAAGTTATTAATTAAGATAAAGAAAAATACACAAACTAAATACGGAAGATATTTTTCATATTTCGGTCCAATGTTTGGTTTTGCCACATCATCAATTAAAAATGTAATGATGGGCTCAAAAAAAGATTGAATGCCTTTAGGTGCTTGATTTTTACGTTTTATGTACGCATTTTTAATAATGAACAAAATAATGGTCATAATGGTGAACCCCAGCAACATGTTAAACACATTTTTGGTAATAGAAAAATCAAAGAAAGTATCTCTTTTTCCGGTCACCGCATCTACCACACGGCCGGTATGTGCATCTAATTTATAGCCTTCATACGTTTCATGACCATGGTGGAATTTAGACGACATAAACACCGATAATTTACCGCTTGCTTTATGGTATAAAATGCAAGGCAAGGGCAACGTGATGTGTTTATCTTCTTCCCCTTCTTTTTTAATGGTGGCAATATGATTTTGATTGGCATCTGCCACGTGGTTCATAATATGCTCTACCACTTCTGCCGACACATCTTTAATTGCTGTATGAGCAGAATCTCCACTATGTGGAGCGGTATGTGCTTCATTGGCTTGTGTGTTGAATGCCAACAACAAGCATAAAAAGAAGCCGAGTATGTTTAGATTTTTAACCACGATAAAAATAAAATGCGGTGCAAAGATACGCTTGAATATAGATATTATAAACGATAGAAAATTAAATGTGTGTTAAGACAAAAAAATCCCGCAATTGCGGGATTTTTTTTTATTCTGCTATTTAATTAATGATGTTGATCTTCCGGTTGGCCAGAATCTCTATGTCCAGAATAGATATATTGATTTCCGGCATCATCTGAAAATTCAAATACTACAATAATGCTGTCTCCTTTTCTACCAGATGGTAAAGTGGCTGCACCTTTTAATATTTTACCATCAATTACTTGAACGGTATTATCTGTATCTAAAATATTTGTTACTGTCGCTGGTTTAAAACTTAAGCCAGATACAGAAACCGGAACGATAGCTCTGAAAGGCCAAGAGTGCTCAGGGTCATCAATTATTACACTATCCGCATCATCAGCAGATGTATTTGATGTAACTAATCCATACTTACCAAAGTCTGCATATCCCATAATTAATTCATTTTGATCAGGAACACCTGATGCAGTTGGGTCTAAAAATAATTCAACCCACCATCTGCCAGCCATGGCTTGTGTTTTTGATTTTGGCGCTTCGTATGGTTCTTTATTACAAGATACAGCAAGTACGGCAAGTAATAAAAGTATTAATATATTATTTCTTTTCATTGTCTATTATTTTTATAATTACTATTAATTATGTTGCCAAGTTCTGCTAAATATATTTGGTCCAACAGATGCAATTTTAAAAGCGCAAGCTAATTTGCTAGTTATCGGATTCCATGTAGCCGTTCCACCAGATGATATTTCTGTTCCTTCTGCATCACCTACTAAAGTAGCATCTAAAACATTATAAACTAAGCCATCTGTTGTATAAACAAATGCAGGAACTTGAATTACACTATTTGAGCCGTTTGAACCATAAATGTTTGAAATTTTATACAATCCAGTAGCAAGTTTTGTAACAGACATTGAAGGAATAGGTGATGGTCTTGCAGGTGCTGACAATGTAAAGTCTCCTACGATGTGATCTCCATCGATTAAAGTTGTTGCTGCAGGTAACACAATAATTGTCCGACTATCTGTTGCAGGAATACCATCATCGTTGAAAGCAGCGTATTTAACAGGATAAACACCGGCAGTGTTCGCATCCACTTGATTCGTAACTTCAACATCAATAGGAGCTCCATTTGAAGTGGCAACTGCACCCGCATCTGTATAAGTATCTCCTTCTGTAATAATTACTAGCTTATCTCCAGTAACGGTAAGTACCGGCCAAAATGTTGCCTTTGAAGGCTCATTTTTATCTTTAGCACAACCAGAGAATAACAAGGTTACTACAAGCAGTGCAAAGATTGATTTTATTTTCATATTTTTCATACGTTATATTTTTTTAGTTAGCGTCCCAAAATCTTTTATCTGTTACCGTTCTATTCGGTGTATTTGGATTTAATGCAATTTCTTGTGTAGGATATACAAAAGATGTTGGATATTTATTTGCACCGATAGTATTTAATAATGGACTGGAGAAAATGCCATTCGTAAATATTTCATTTCCTGCTCTATTAAAACGAACGGTTTCTACCCAACCTTCAGCCATTTGTAAAGATGTCATAGAAATCCATTTTTGTACTGCTAATGTATTTAATTGAGCATCCATAGTACCACCGAATGATAAAGAAGTAATATAAGCAGCCGCATTACCAGCACCTAAGTAGTCGAAAGAAAGTTGAACACCTTCGCCAAATAAAGTAGAGCCATCATCGCCATTGCGAATTAAAGCTTCCGCTTGTAAGAATTTGCTTTCCCATGCACTGATGAAAATAGTGGGTGTATTGCTTGCAAAAACTAATGCACTTGGTTGAGAGAAATTCGCTCTTCTATCCACATCAGAACCGGTGTAATTAGGTGGAAGGTATTGTGGATCTTCGTTCACATCTCCTGAATTAACGCCTTTATGTGGTGAGTTTGGTGCAGGTTTAGATGGTTTATTAAATAAGAAATCAATACGTGGATCGCTTAGCGCGTTTAATTGAGCAATAATAGTAGAAGAAGCCACATAGTACATTTCAATACCTGTTCTAGAGTTAAATCTAGCCCAAAGTGGGTTGGTGTTTTTAGTCGCCTCATTCCAAGAAATTTGAGCATTATCCGCATTGTCTCCAATAAAGGTAGCGCCACTTTGCACTAATGTTTTAGCAGCCACAAAATCGCCTTTACGAATCAATACTTTTAATTTTAATGTATTAGCAAATGCTATCCATTTGTTAATATCACCGCCATACATTAAATCATCATTTCCTGGAACAGCTGCCGCAGGATCGGTAGATTGAATATCAGCAATACCATCTTCAATTAATGGAACTAAAGCAGCATAAACATCGGCTTCTTTATCAAATTTAGGTATAAAGATACCTTCATCCCCTTTTAAAGCCTCTGAGAATGGAATATCTCCAAATAAATCCACTAACATTTGGTATTCATACGCTGTACAAATTTTTGCCATTCCAGCATAAATTGGTTCATCGCTTTTAATTAAGTAGTTTAGGTCTTGTAAGCATCTTTCGTAAGAACGCGTCCAAGCTGATTGTACATCCACCGATTGCATGGTATAATACTCTAAGCCCGATGAACTCACCCCATGACCACCTGTCCAATATTGTGCCCACATAGAACCTACGAAGTTCCATGTATTTCCCACTGTTAAGCCCATTTCTACTTGTGCAGCCGGCAAAACTAAGTTGGGTGAAGCATTTAAAGCTTTATTGGGATCTACATTGATATCCAATGCTTTTTGACAAGATGCGACACTCACCAACGCAAGGCAAGCAAACAACCATCTCATCTTATACAACATATTTAATTTTATATTCATTTTATTAGATTTAGACGTTATTAAAATTGGATTCTAAAATCAAAACCAATGCTTCTGGTTGGAGGTGTTTGGCTAAATTCCATACCTTGAACGTTACCGTTTTGACCGAATGAGTTCGATTCCGGATCTGCAAATACGTTTTCTTTAGGCAACCAAAACTTCAAGTTTCTTCCTACTAAACCAATGGAGATTGATTGGATAGGTACATTTTTCAAATATTTTTTCTCTAAAGTATAAGAAATACTTGCCTCTCTTAATTTAATGTAGCTTGCATCAATTAAATCTTGAGATTCCGGATAGCTACCTACCATTGTAAATAAGTTGGTTAATGGTGTTGTATTTGGAGAATATGTTCCATCGCCATTGTCCACCACACTATTTGGAACCACATAAGGTTCACGTCCGTTTACCATAGAAGTTAAAGAAGTACCATTAAAGTCTCCTGCTGATTTTGTTCCAGAATAGAATTGACCACCTTTTTTAATATCGAATTGAACATTAACAGATAAGCCTTTCCAAGACAAAGTGGATCCTAATCCAATTTTATATTTTTCTTGTGCACTACCGAAATAGCTGTAATCAACTGCTGCAACCGGTGCACCTTGATCGTTCACCACAATGCGACCTAGAGAATCTCTCACAAAGTCTAATGCTTTAAACGTTCCAAAAGGCATACCTTCTTTTGCAACTACTTGAACGCCACCTGTATTTAATGAAATCTCTTTAGATTGGTCAGAAACTTTCACAACATTATTTTTGTTTTTAGTGAAGCTGAAATTCACTTTCCAGTCTAAGCCTGTGTTTTTGATATTTTTCAAGATATGCGCATTCACCATTAACTCATGTCCTTTATTTGTCATTTTACCTACGTTAATACTGGTAAATCTATAACCAGAAGAAGCAGGTAATTCCACATTAACAATTAAATCCTTTTCGGTTTTTTGATAATAAGAATATTCTAAGTTGATATACTCTTTTAAGAAAGTAATATCTGTACCTATATCCCAAGAGAATGATTTTTCCGGTTTTAACTCTGGATTACCCAAGGTATTATCCAATGTATAACCTGGAACGGTTTGACCATTTAAGCCGATAACTGGAAATTGAACTGGGAAATTTCCTTCGTTATAATCATCGAAACGTGGATTTGCTAAGAAGTAAGTAGTAGTTGCGTACGCACCTGGATCACCACCTGTAGTACCTACACTCGCTCTAATTTTCCAATAGGTCAACCATTCGTTTTGTTTGAATTTATCGTTTTTAATTAATTCTGTTGGAACAAATGCCACATCACCAGATTGGTAGAAGAAGCTATTGTTTTTAACTGGCAACGTTGAAGACCAGTCATTTCTTAAAGAGTAGTTTGCAAAGATATAGTTTTTATATCCTAAACCAGCACTTGCATATACCCCAAACAATCTTGTATGTAAACCAGCATTGTCAACGAAAGGAGTTGCGGCAGAGTTACTCAAGTCATAGAAACCTGGGATAACTAAACCGTTTTGTGTAGAGCTTTGTAAATTATTTACACGTCCATCTTGGAAATTGTAACCTGCTAACGCATTAATGTTTAAGTCTTTAATTACATTCTTATTAAAAGAAGCAATGAAATCTAACGTTAATTGATTTCTTTTATCGTACTCTTCCACATATCTACCAATACCAGCTGCAGATGAGTTTGGATAAGTAAATTTAGGAGACTCTTGTGTAATGTTGGTTAAGGTAAAGTTGGTACCAATTCTACCTAATAAAGAGATATAATCAACCGGTTTTACTTCAATTTCAGCAGAACCGATGATGTTATCAATTTTAGCATTATTGTTCTCGTTGTTCATTATATAATAAGGATTCGGAGTATAACCACCATAATATCCTAAGAAGTCATGGTAAATGCTATTGTAATCTCTTAGTTCGTTAATTGGAATATTTACAGCTTGTTGGATGAACGATTGATACGGTGCATTAAAGTTAGAATTACCCGCGTTGGTTACTGCACGTTGATCGATACGTGCATATTGCAAGCTGAATTTTGATGATATTTTATCGCTGAATTTAGCACTTGCATTGGCAGCGATATTATGTCTTTTATAGAATTGGTTATCGAAAATTCCGGTATTTTTTACATTGTTATAGGATAAGAAATACGTATATTTATCGGTTCCACCTTCTACAGAAACACCCGTTTTAATTGTAGTTCCTACATTAAAAGCGTCTTCAATTTGATTTTTAATAGCTGAATATGGTCTGATTAGTTGAGAAATACCATTCGGTGTCATTACCGGTCTTGTCCATGGACGAACTACACCATCAAATGCTGGACCCCAAGAGAAGTTTTCAATTGGATCTGGTACGTTATCGTAACCTTGACCGAATTGATCTTGACGTTTTAATAAAAGATATACTTTATCAAATGTAACGCCTGTGTTTAAGGTTACGCTGAATTTTTTATCTTCTTTCGCCAAGCTTTTTCCGGATTTAGTAGTAATCATGATTACCCCATATTTACCACGAACTCCATATAAAGCAGTAGCGGCGCCACCTTTTAAAACAGTTACAGACTCAATATTATTTGGGTCGATATCTAAACCACGGTTACCAAAGTCAACGTTTTCGCCAGAATTATTTTCAAAACCATTCGCTACGTTGTTATTCACTTGAACCCCATCCACAATAATTAATGCATTGTTACTTCCGCTAAATGAAGAAGGACCACGCACAACGATTCTGGTGGAAGCACCAGCTTGACCGGAAGCACTGTTAATTTGAAGTCCCGGTGTTTTGGCTTGTAACGCACCGAACACATCAGATGCCGTTTTGTTAAAGTCATCACTCTTTACAGTGTTCGTCGTATAACCTGTACTTCTTGATTCTCTTTTAATAGCTAAGGCTGTTACGACTACCTCATCTACAATCTTTGCATCGGAAGCCATCGCTGCATTAATGACTAATGCTAAAATAGGCTTTTCGACATTGGTGTAACCCACATAAGAGAATACTAAGGTGTTCACATCTTTTGGTAACTCGAGTGTATATTTACCATCAATGTCAGTAACTGTACCTATAGTAGTACCTTTACCTGTTACGTTTACACCTATTAGTGCTTCACCTGTGGCTGCATCTGATACAGTACCACTTAGCGAGCGATTCTGCGCATAAACTTGGACTGTAAACAACAACCCAAGCAACCATAATAATAACGTTTTTTTCATAAAGACTAACTGGTTTTGTTAATAATTCTTAAAGAAGTTAATGTATGTTAAGGTGCAATATTACTACAATTTTTTAAAGAAACAAGGTTTTTTTAAGAATTTTTAATGGCTTTTAGTAACATAGACGTAAAATACCTAAATTCAGTTGCTTACAATATTGAGCCAAATCAATATATTACAATTTTTGCTTATTTAATAAGGCTTAAACTTAAAGTTAATCCTCTATTATGCAATGTCATTTAGGATTCCATTAGTAAGTAATGACTTGCTCTTCGATGCATTCCGGTATTTGTCGGAATTCATATTGTTGGTTGCGTAATTTAGGTTCAAATCCTGCGTCAATAATGGCTTGTTGTATGCTTTTGGATGTAAATCGATGCGGTGCTCCGGCAGCAGAAACTACATTTTCTTCTATCATAATAGAACCAAAGTCGTTCGCACCGGCACGCAAACACAATTGAGCAATATTTTTTCCTACCGTAAGCCAAGAAGCTTGTATGTTTTTTATATTGGGCAGCATTATTCTGGAGATGGCTAACATACGGATGTATTCATCGCCATTTACTTGATTGCGGATGTTCCGCATTTTTTTCAATAAGGTACCTTCGTCTTGATATGGCCAAGGAATAAATGCCAAGAAGCCTTTGGCATCTGCTGGTTTTTCACTTTGTACTTGACGAATCCACGATAGATGTTCCATGCGTTCGTGAATGGTTTCGATGTGGCCGAACATCATAGTGGCTGAAGTGGTTATGTATAGTTGGTGTGCACATCGCATAATATTTAACCATTCTTCACCGCTGCATTTTCCTTTTGCTAATAGGCGACGGACTCTATCATTTAAGATTTCTGCACCAGCGCCTGGCAAGGAATCCATTCCTGCAATTTTCAACGCTGTTAATACTTCTGTATGACTTAATCCTTCTAATTTACAGATATGTGCTATTTCCGGTGGTCCTAAGGCATGTAAGCGTATTTCAGGAAAGATTTTTTTTAAAGAGGAAAATAAATCTACATAAAATTTCAATCCCAAATCCGGATGATGGCCACCTTGTAACAGTAATTGGTCGCCACCGTAACGAATGGTTTCTTCAATTTTGACTTTGTAGGTTTCTATATCGGTGATGTATGCTTCTTCGTGTCCAGGTTTTCTATAAAAATTACAGAACTTACAATTGGCCACGCAAACATTGGTTGTATTTACGTTTCTATCTATTTGCCAGGTAACAATATTATCGGGTTTTTGTATTAAACGCAATTGATGTGCAATGCTCATGAGTTCGGCTGTGGGTGCCTGTTCGAACAAGAAAACACCTTCCTCTATTGATAGCCATTCAAAATTTAATGCCTTTTTGTATAAGTCTGATAATTGCATAGTAAAAGAAAATACAAAGTTACATTTTAAAAAGTACGTCTGCAAGATGAATGCCGTTTCATCCTCATCCATTTGAACTATATCAACATAAAACTGTATTTTCGCAGCATGATTGACTATTCTAAAGAAATCTTAGAAAATGGATTAACCATCCTTCATCATTATGATGAAACAACGCCATTTGTAGTGGTGAATACTTTGTATCATGTTGGTGCTAAAGATGAAGACGAACAGAAAACCGGATTTGCACATTTGTTTGAGCATTTAATGTTTAGTGGTAGTAAACACTTTAAAGATTTTGACAAACCTTTGCAAGAAGCTGGCGGCGAAAACAATGCTTTTACCAATAATGATTATACCAATTATTACGATATTGTTCCAGCAATAAATATTGAAACACCATTAGCTTTAGAAGCAGATAGAATGCTGCATTTAAACATCAATAAAAAAAGTTTAGACGTGCAACGCAAAGTAGTGTGTGAAGAGTTTAAAGAAAATTACATCAATCAACCATACGGAAATGCATGGCATATTTTAAGAGAAATGGTGTACTCACAACATCCTTACAAGTGGCCAACCATAGGCAAAGAATTAAAGCATATTGAAAATGCTACCTTGGAAGATGTTCAAGCCTTTTACAACACCTATTACCAACCTAAAAATGCCATTTTAGTTATTGCTGGAAATATTGAAAAGAATAATGCTCTGCAATTGTGTGAAAAATATTTTACATCTACAAAAAATAGCGATTGCATTCACCATACATTTACTGAACCAATACAAACAACGGCTACTCAAAAAACAATACAAGAAGAAGTACCCTTGAATGCCATTTATATTGCTTTTAAAATGTGTGATCGCTTACATCCGGATTATTATGTGGCAGACATCACTTCTGATATATTAGCAAATGGAACATCTTCTCGTTTGCATCAGCGATTGGTGAAAGAAGCGAAAGCATTTGTAGATATGGATGCCTATATCACCGCTAGTAATGATATTGGCATGTTTGTGTTTGAAGGCAAGGTTTCAGAAGGATATGATGTGTATCATGCGGAGCAATTAGTTTGGAAAGAAATCGAACAGATTAAACAAGATTTGGTGCCAGAAAAGGAATTGCAAAAATGCAAAAACAAAGTGTTGACCTATCAGAATTTTTCTGAGTCCAGCTTGCTGAACAGAGCCATCAGTTTGGCATACTATGAATTGTTGGGTAATGCCAATTTAATTAACGAAGAAGAACAGCATTATGAGGCCATTCAAACAACGGACATACAACGCTTTGCGAAAGCAACCTTTGACAAAGAAAAAAGCAATACTTTATATTATTTGAAAAAAGATTATCTAACAAAATGATTTCACCAATTATACACTCGATAGAAGAAATTAAATTTCCAAAACCTGAATTGATAACACTTCACAATCAAATTCAATTATATGGATTTAATGGTTCAAAAAATGATATTCTACGTATTGATTTAGTATTTGATTCTGGAAAATGGACGGAACCAGCACCACATATTGCTGAGGCAGTAGCAAAGTTATTTAAAAGTGGCACATCCAAATTATCCTCTTTCGAAATAAATGAACAAATTGACTTTTATGGAACCACTTTAAAATGCAGTGCAGGCTATAATACTTTTACCATATCGGTTTATTGTATGCATCGGTTTTTAGAGCCTTCGTTGCAATTACTACAAACTTGTTTAACTGAAATTATCTTTCCGGAACACGAAATCGAATTAATGCAAAAAAATGCTATTTCGAAACTCAAAGTAAACTTGGAAAAGAATGATTTTATTGCATCTGCTGAATTTAAAAAATTACTTTTTGGAAATGCTCATCCTTATGGTTATGCATACAATGAAGCAAATATCAAAAACATTACACAAAAATTATTAGTTCAATTTTATACGCAAGATATTCATCCTTCCAATTGTACCGTTTTTATTGCAGGAAAATATGGCGAAAAAGAACTCGAACTCATTAATCAATATATTGGAAAATGGTCAACTAAAAATGAATATAAAAAACAAGATTTAATTTTTACATCTACGTTGACCAATCAAAAAAAACATCCAATCAAAAAAGAAAAATCGGTACAAGCATCCATTATTATTGGAAAAGAGTTTATTCATAAAAAACATCACGACTACGCTGCGTTTACTTTGTTGAATACTCTTTTTGGTGCCTATTTTGGCTCTCGATTAATGAGTAATATTCGAGAAGAAAAAGGATTAACGTATGGTATTTATTCTAGCTTATCTACATTAAAAAATACTGGCATATTGGCTATCCAAACCGATACCAATTTAGAAAATTTGGAACTTTGTTTGCAGGAAATATATTTTGAAATGCAACGTTTACAAGATGAAAGCATTCCTGAACAAGAAATCACCTTAGCCCGAAATTATCTATTGGGAAAATATTTAGGCAGAACAGATGGTGTTTTCAACCAAATTGATGTTTTTAAAAGTTATTTTGTGGAAGGCATCGATATTAACAAATTTGAAGAATTTGTATCCATTATTAAGCAAACAAATGCTGTAACTTTACAGCAATTAGCTCAACAGTATTTACAAAAGGAAAGCATGGTAGAAGTGGTTGTAGGTTAATAAAATTGATAGGAAAAAATAAACATGAAATATAGCAAAACAACATTTAAGCTTACCTCTTTCCATTTAAAAATGAAATTCATTTTTGTTTGCTTATTTTGTTCCATTTTAAACATACAAGCACAAACAGAATTTGAACCACCAAAACTAACTTGTGTACGTTCCATTGCTAGTCAAACTGAATTAAATTGGGATTTACCATTGAGCGCCAATCCATGTTTTAGTGCGTATGAAATTTATGCTTCTAATGGCAATAAAAATGGTCCATACAGTTTACAAGCTAGTGTAAACAATCCTACACAAACCAGTATCACGATTAATTTAAGTACTGGCAATCCACCTTTTTATTATTTCTATATCGTCCATCGAGGTACATGCAATAATCCATCACCCATACCCAAAAAAACATCGGATACTTTGTTTAGTGACAAGCCCACATCCGTTGCGATTAAAAAAGTAACGGTCATCAATAATCAAATTCATGTGCACTGGGAAGCATCGACCAGTCCGGAAGTTATTGGATATTTTATTTACAACAATGCCGATGGTTCTTCCGGCGGATTTAATAATCCGGATACGGTTTATGGAAAAAACACCACTACTTTTATCGATAATTTTCACCATCCAAAAAGTGCGCCGATTACGTATGCCATTCGTGCTTTTTATAGTTGCCAATCGGCCTTGCCTAATTTTTTAGAAGGCAGCATTACGCCACCAGATAAACGTCATTCTTCTATTCGTGTGAACAACCAAACGCCACCAGATTCTTGCAGTCAATCCGTTTCTATCAATTGGTCGCCCTATTTGGTTGGCACTTCTTCTGATAGTGTACTCAATTATGAAATTCAAACCAACAACAACCATGCTGGATTTCATACTCAAGCAAGCGTTGCTAAAACTACAAACAATCACATTGTTCAACAAATTCCGTATTTAGTAGATTATTGCATCCGCATCAAAGCCAATTTAATTTCAGGCGATTCGTCCTTTTCAAATGAATTGTGTTTCGATAGTTTGCGCATCGTTCAAACACCCAAAACCGATTACATTCGTTTTATTTCCATTGAAAATGGAAATATGGTTATCGAATATGTGAAAGATACTTTGGCTTCGCCACCCAATGGAAATCCTATCTTGTACAGAAGTGCAGATGGACTTGTATTTACACCTTTAAACAATACACCAATATTTGAAGATGAAACAAGAAGCATTTATCAGGACAATGCTAGCACAGAAATTAATCCAGCCAATAATTCGTTTACTTATATGGTGCGTTTGAACATGTCGTGTGGCAATACGCATTTTTCTGATACTGCCACCACTTTGCGTGTAGGCTTAAGTGACAAAGGCAACAATAAAGCCGTATTAACTTGGACTGGATTTGAAGTTCAAAATATACAATTTCAAAATTTTGTTTTAGAGAAAATAGTTGGCATTGATACCAATATTATAGGCACTTACAACCGAAATGAAATCAGCTATACCGAAAATCAGTTGTTTGATTATCGATTAGATTCTATTGATGAAGTTTGCTATCGGGTAACCGCCAATTATTTCAACAACAATGACAATGCACCACGTACCTTATTACAAAGTCATTCAAATATTGTTTGCATACAGCCTGTTCCTAAAGCATTTGTGCCACAAGCATTTGCACCAGAAGGTAATAATAAAACGTTCAAACCATTTTTGATTTATGCTATTGCCGATAATTATTCGTTTCAAATTTACGACAGGTGGTATCATTTAATTTACACCACCAATAATCAGAATGATAGTTGGGATGGCACTTTTAAAGGTGCTCCTGCGCCATTAGATGGTTATTTATATGTCGTAAAATTTAGAGGTAAAAACGGACAAGATTACGAATCCAAAGGAACGGTGATGCTGGTTCGATAATGCAGCAAAAAATATTAAGCCGGAATTTTTACATCAAAAATTTGTTTCGCTTTATTGTATAAATTATAATCACGAATCCATGGATTGTAAAAACGTAGCAACTTATAAGAAATATTATTTTCTTTGGCAAATGCAATCCAATTTACCGAGCTGTTTACTTGCACCAATTTAAAATTTAATTCAGGATATACATCCTCTGTCATTAAATAATATCCAAAATCTTTTGGGTTTTGATGGATGATTTTTAATGCCAAAATTCGTTGCACATACCTACTTGTTTCTGAATTTAAAAATAAATTATAATATGATGTTTCACCTTGAAGGTTTTGTTGTTTATTAATGCCGGCTGTTCCCATATTATAACCAGCTGCTGCGGCCGTCCAGGAGCCTGATTTTTCTTTGGCATCCCGTAAGTAGCTACAAGCGGCTCGTGTCGATTTTTCTAAATTATATCGTTCATCTACTTCGCTATTTATAGTCAAACCATACAATTTTCCGGTGCTGGTCATAAATTGCCAAAAGCCTGATGCACCTGCCGATGAAATGGCATTGTCCAATGCACTTTCTGCCATACATAAATATTTAAAATCATCGGGAATATTTTCTTCTTTCAAAATTTTTTCAATGATAGGAAACCAACGATGTGCTCTTTTTAACATGATAATTGTTGAAGATTGCCAATAGGCATTTACGGTAAGTTCTCTATCTAAACGTTCACGCACTTCTAAATCGTCTACAGGAACTGGTTCGCCGGCAAATTGTAGGTTTTCCGGAATTTTAACAGCAAACGTGGTTTGTACCGGAAGCGATAAGTTTTCGCTTTTAGTCCCATTTTTTACGAAAGGAAAATAGAGGTTGGAATGGATATCATCAGCATTTAAAAACAAGATTAATACAATAATTAAACCAACAGCTAATCCAAAATATTTAAAGGTATTCTTCATACAAAAAAGTTTAAACGAGAGAAATTAATTATCTATCTCTTACAATATATTTAAAAAAAAATAAAACTGGAATTTCAGTATCTTTTTTAAGAAAAAATAAGCATTTACTTTCGTTTGAAAACTGGAACGGTGGAACATGCTTCGCCAAACATCAGTGATTTAACGATAGGTAATAATTTTTTGGTTATCTCGATATAAGCATCCGCATGAACGTTTTTGGTGCCACAACCTTTAATTATGACCCGTTCATTCGTATAGTTTGTTGCGTTCATATTTTTTATATTTTGAATCCATAAATCATATTCTACTTTCTCATTATTCCCATAAAAAATAGATGTGGTATATGGAGTTAAATATGTTGAAATAAGCATATACGCCCACATAGGAAGTATGGCATCTGAGCTGCAAAAAATTGCCACTGTTTTATGTTGATAGATAGACCAATCTACTTGTTTTAAGGCTTCACGAAATTCTTTTTCTTTCAGTATCAATTCACGGTACAGAAAATATTTCAAATCGAAAGTACTAATTTCCTCTTTTGGAAAAAACTGCTCCAAATCCAAGGTAATTAAACCACTTTCTGCTACTTTATTAATAAGGCTATCAGACATGAGTTGACAATATACAAGATAGTTATTAAACAAAAAAAAGCGGAAAATAGTTTTTCCGCTTTTCTACTATTCGTTATGAGATGATTAATAAAATTTATAACGTGTATCTTCAATATTTGCTTTTTTCTTAATGGCATCAAAAATGCTTTGGAAGTTTAAGCGAGAAATATACATACGTTGCATTTGTTTTTTATATTCATTGATATCGCCGGCCATTTCAGGTGTATTTTGTTCAATATTTTTAGGCTGCACCATAAATGCCGCTTGCTCACCGGCAATTGCCGTTGAAATTTTATCCACTGGAATACCAAAAACTGAACCGACCAATTTAGGCTCATTTCCTAAGCCAGCAACATACGCGGATGAAAAACGAACTAATGCTGTATCTACGGTAAATGCATCTTTCACTTTTGCAGCAATGGCTTTTAAATCGGTAGTGCCTACGGCAGCTTTATTTAATTGCGCCACTAAATCTTTTCCTTTTTTCTCGTTGCGCACCAACATGCTTACTTCTACTCGAACATCCTCCGCACTTGGCAATCCTTTTTTGGTAATTTTAGAAAGTTTTGCAATCATATAACGATTATCATTATCAAAAAACTCGATTATATCTGTCTTTTCTTGTTGGAAAGCCCATTGAACTAATTTGCGAGCAGCACCTAATTGTGGAACATCGACCATATTTTGAGTTAGCACCACATTTTTAGCTACGTCTTGTGTTTTGGCTGCTTTGTCGAACAGTTCTACTGTTTGGTTTTTTTGTTGAAAATTCACGGCATTATCGTACGCTAATTTTTCGGTTTCATCGCCAGGTGTTAATTCCACTACGAAGTCAGCAAATTTAGTAACCACTGTAGGTGCTTTTATGTCAATTAATAAGATAACATGCAATCCATATTGAGATTCTACTTTTGCTATTTGATTGGGTTGCATGCCTGAGTAAAACACTTTATCATTAAATGCTTGTACCATTTGTCCGCGAGAGAAATAACCCAAATCGCCACCTTTGTCTTTAGAACCTTGATCCAATGAATTTTCAGCTGCTAATTGTCCAAAAGGTTTTTGTCCGCTTGCCATCTCACGAATTAAGCTGTCTGCTAATGCATTGGCTTTAGCCTTATCTTCATCTGTGCCACTGCCTAATGACAATAAAATATGTGCTGCACGCACTGTATCTGGTGCCAATCTTCTGTCCAAAATTTTGGTGAACATATAAAAAGAACCTTCTTTATATACATTGGTTAATGTGCCCAAAGGTAAATTAAAAAGTGTGTCTGCATTTCTGTTGGTTTGGGTTACTTCCTGTTTGGAATAAAAATCAACGCGATCGCCTTGAATGGAATTACGTGCAATGAATGCTGAATCGTTTGGAGTTGCTGCCAAATAATCGGCACGCATGGTATTTATTTTGGTTAATGCTTGGGCAGTATCTTCTGAAGATGGAATAACCGAAAACAAAACAACATCTACTATTCGTGTAGCTTCTTGTTCAAAACGGGAAGCATGTGCTTTAATATATTCTGTAATTTCTGCATCGCTTACTTTGTATTTATCATCTGGCAAGGTAGCGTAAGGAACAGCAACATAAGCTGTTTTTGCGGCGCGTCCGGAGTTCACTACTTCTTTAGCCATAAATGTTGGCATGTAAAATGATTGAGCCACTAATGAAGCATATTTTTGTTTCACTTGGTCCTCTTTTATTAGGTTTTCGATATAACCTAACATTTCACGGAAATTCGATTTATTTTGTTTGTCAATTTGAGCTAAATTGGATACAAATTCGCGCATTTGCACTTGGTCAACTTGACCTTGTTTATTGATGATTTCTGGTTTTACTTGACGAGCACGCATAATGAATTGTTGCGCTAAAGGATGTGGCATTGAACCCCACATTAAATCGCCCATTTCTGCCTCTGATACATTTAAGCCTAGCGAAGTATATGCATTTTCCAACAATTTATTGGAAACAATGGTCGTCCAAACTTCTTCTTGAATTTGTGCTTGTGTTTGCTCGTTTGATTGGAAGTTGGGATTTAACATTTTTAATCCTTCTTCGTATTGCGTAATTCCGGAGCTGTATTGATTTAAGCTTATTTTAGAACCATCCACTTTTGCGATGGCATCTTTTCCGTTTCCGCCTCCACCAAACATGGAATTTCTATCTAAAGCTGCTTCTAAAATGAAAATGAGTAACGCTACTGCAATGAATCCGAATAATATCCATGAGCGTTGTCTGATTTTTCCAATAAGTGCCATATCCTAATGATTTTTTAAAGTGTGCAAAGATAGCAGATAATTTGGAATTTAAGAAATGTAATGGTTTGAATATGAAAGAAATATCAAAAAGAAAAATAAGACAAAAAAGTGAATGTTCGTTTAGTTAAGTTATTGGCTATCAATGTCTTGTATTATTTCTAATTTAACTGTTTCAATTTTTGTTTCTGAAACATCTAAAATTTTGAAATGATATTTACCAATTTCTATTATTTCATTTTTTTCTGGGATAGATTCGTGGTAGTCAATGATAAAGCCGGAAATGGTATCGTAATCGCCTTCTGGAAAGTCTAAATGGTATTCTTCATTGAGTCTATCTATTTCTAATCTGCCAGACAAGATGAATTCATTTTTAGAAATTTGATTTACCACCAAGTCGTCTTTGTCATATTCATCATCAATTTCACCAAATATTTCTTCTAAAATATCTTCTAAGGTTATTACTCCGGCAGTGCCTCCATATTCATTCACCACCCAAGCAATACTCTTATTTTCTTTGATAAACTCATTGAGTAATTGTTGGATATGCAAGGTTTCTGGAACAATTTTTATTGGAATTAATATGGATTTGATGCTACTTGGTTTTTTGTGTAAATCAAAATGGTGAATGTACCCAATTATTTTATCGATTACATTATCAAAAACCAATACTCGAGAATGGTTTGTTTCAATAATTAATTTCTTTAAATCATCTAGTGATTCGTTTACATCTATTGATGTAATTTCTCGGCGTGGAACCATGCAATCGCGCACTCGAAGTTTTTTTAAGTACAATGCATTTTCAAATAATTCGGTATCTACTTCTTCTTCATCTTCGCCTTCTTTTTTTCCATGTTCTTTAATAAATTTTTCTAAATCAACAGATGAAAATTCAATATCATGTCCGGCGACTTTTATGCCAAACAATTTAAATACTAACGTTGACAGTGCTGTAATTAACAACACACCTGGTGCTAAAACTATATCTATCAATTTATATGGTATTACCATTATGGGTAATATAGAATCAGCGAAAACTTTAAACAAAACTTTAGGAATAAATTCTCCCAATAATAAAATTACGCTGGTGGAAATAATGGTTTGTGTGATAAAGATAAAGAGTTCGGGTTTGGTGAAATAATCTGAAAAGATTGGTTCTAAGATTGGTTCTAATAACATGGAAGTTAAAATACCAAATGCGATTAATGCGATGTTGTTTCCAAGTAAAGTGGTCACAATAAACTTTGATGGATTTTTGATATAATCGTTCAGTAGTTTTCCAGAGTAAGTGCCACGTTGGTAACTGAGTTCTATTTTTAATTTATTGGCAGAAAGAAATGCAATTTCTATTCCTGAAAAAATAGCAGTAAAAATTAAGGCTAAAAATAACAATAGTAAGATGGTGCCTATACTCATGATGGTACAAAGATAGTTTTTTTATAGGATAGTGAATGGTAAATAGTGACTGGTAAATAGTTATTAAAAATTGGTATGCTGACTGTCATCTTCTAAAAACGTTCACTTATAACCTATCATTTTCATCTCTTATTGAAATCCATTGTCGTTATCCACAGAAACGATACCGGTTACTTTTCGGATGGTATAATTAGAGAAATCTTCATCGGCAATAAATCCGATTCCTTTAATAATATTGTCAGGTGTTTTAATTTTGATGGATTGGTTGGTATATACTTTTTTGGTTTGCATATTCCATGTAAGTGAATCGGTTTCTAATATTTCATTTTTATGATTTTCCATATATACATTTCCGGAAATCTGAATAAGTTGTTTAGTGTCATCATTTTCAGCATAATTGGCTTTTAAAACAGAGATTAGATTTAATTCTTGATAGAACTTAACTAATAATCCATTTGGAAATACAATTTTATTTTGTGATTTGGTGTAACGTTGAATGGTGTTTCCGGTGATGATGGCTCGTTTGTAGGCACCTTCTTTATAGGTAAAGGTTACGCTGTCGGCTGTTTCTATTTGAGCAGACTGTTCATCAAACATAGATTTTACTTTTGTGATGTCATTTTCTTTACAGGCAGTGATGCTGAGCAAAAAAGTAATAAAGCATACATAAAAGCGTGTTTTCAAATTTGAATTTTTCTGGATGAATTATCGGAATAAATGTAGCGTTTTTCGAACAATTTATTTAGCATAAATCCATGTTTCTGGATCAAGTTTGGCGGCACCTTTCCACACTTCAAGATGAATTTCGGTAATATTATCTTCATCGGTGTACGCTGCACCAATCACTTGTTTGGTGGATACTTTTTGGCCTTTACTCACGTTTACAGAAGCCAATTTGGAATAAACCGTAAAATAGTTCCCATGGCTAACAATTACGGCATTTTTAAATGTTGGATTATTTAAAATGCCGACAACACTTCCTTCAAAAACACATCGAACGGAGCTATTGGCATCGGTGCGAATATCAATGCCGTTGTTTTGCATTTTGATATTGGTTTCTGCTATTGTATAAGGGCCAAATCCTTTGCTGACAAATCCTTTTTCAACCGGCCAAGGTAGTTTCCCTTTATTATTCATAAATCCAGAAGATAATTTATCGTATTCTGGTGTGGAAGTAATTTTAATTGGTATCTCTGCTTTTTTTACGGCTTCAATGTCTTCTTTAGATGGTTCTTTGCCTTGCTCTTTGGCTTTTTTTATGGCCAGCTCAGCAGCTTTCTTTTTAGCTGCTGCTTCTGCAGTTGCTTTTGCTATGGCTTCTTTCTGTTTTTTCTCTTCTGCCAACCTTGCCAATTCAATTTCTTTTTTGATGATGGCTTCAATTTGAGCATCTAACTTAGCCGCTGCTTTTTGTTTAATTGCAATATTGGTTTGTAATTGTTTTTCTTTCTGTTTAAGCGTTTGAACAGCGGCGTTTTTTTGTTTAACCGTAACGTCTAGTTGTTGTTTTTCTTTTACTTTATTGTTTAACAGATTTTCTTTCGATTTTTTCTTCTCATCAATAGATGATATGATTGAACTGATGTCGGATTTTTTTTCTACAATTTGGGTGGCTTGTTGTTCTCTAAAATTTGCGTATTTACGCAAATAGTTTAATCGACGTATTGCTTCGGAAAATGAATTGGCATTTAAAATAAATAATAATTTATTGGTAAATCGCTGTGATTTATATATTCGTACGACCGCATCGGCATATTCTTTTTTTAAAGCATCTAAATGCGTTTCTTCTGTTCGGAGTGCATCTATATTTTCATTTATTTTTTCAGAATAATCATTTACTTCTGTTTCAATTTCAGTTATTAATTTTTTACGCAGTTCTACTTGTTTGCTTAAGGCTTGTACATCTGCTAAGCTGGCATTTTTAGATGCTTTTGTTTTTTCTAATTGTTGCTGTGTATATTCAATTTCTTTTAATAATTTTTGTTTTTTAGCTTCCAGTGCTGCCTTTTTATCTTGTGAAAATGAAAATGTAAGACTACCGATGCATAAGCATACGCATAAAAAAAAACGTTTATTGCTAAATAAAATTACGCTGATTGCATTAAAATACAATAGAATACTTGGCTTGCTGGCAGCAGCAAGTTTTTTATTTGAAAAAGGAAACAGTATGTTGGAATTATTTTTCAATTTTATATTTCGGATTAATGGAAAATGGATATTCTAAATTTTGTTTGGCTTCAATGCTTTGAAACTTAAACGACAACTCAAATGTTTCTTTGGTATTTTTCATGATTAATTCTCTATCCATAGCAAATGGCTTACCCAGTTGAGTTTGATAATTGCTATACATCGATTCTAAAGTTTGGTTTTTTTGTTTATCGGTTACAAAAATATTGTCAATATTTTTAGTGGATTTATTAAACAACACATTGGTTAAAAACCGGACAGCATCTGAGTTCAATGTTTTATTCGTGGCATTGTTGACGTATTTTGTTTTTTCAGCATCTACAAAAATTAATTGTCCTAAAAACAAGTTTTCTATGTCTTCAAACGACAAATCTACTAAAGCCTTTTGTTTGATGTATGACAATGGTTTTAAGATATATCTACTGTTTAATTTGTCCATTATTTTAATACTGTCTTTGGTGATTAAAACACGTGCGCCTTCGATGCCAATAATAGACATAGAAAGCCAAATTTTTTCACCTTTTTTCCAACGAATGTTAGTAGTGAAACTCTGATTAATGGAAGAAGATGAAATTTTTGTTTTCATTTTTGCACTGAGTTCGTTGAATGGCAATTCATTGGCTTTTACAAATTTCATTAATGCAAAAGCATTCGCATCTATTTTTGGTGTGATTTTTTCAGGAATTGATGTTTGGGTTTTCGTGGTGCTTATTGTATCTTGCTTAGTTGGTGTCGAGGTTATTTTTTTGCTGTGTTTACACGCAGGAAGCACGAAGACAAAAAAGGCAAGTATAATTAAACTATTTTTTTTCATGGTGATAGATATAGAGTTTTAAACAGATAACGTTTTTATTATCTGCATTTATTGTGCCATGTGTTTTAATTGATTTTACGATTCTTAATTCTGTTTTCCAAGGAAGACTTATCGCCTCCTTTTTGAAGTGCCATTTTCCATTGTTCCACTGCCTTATCTATTTCGCCTACTTTAAAAAGTATATCGCCATAATGTGTCAATAATTCTGCTCTATCTTTTGCATCTGGCAAATCCATTGCTTGTTCTATCCAAACCAAGGCTTCTTTGAAGTTTTTCATTTTAAACATTATCCATGCATACGTATCTAAAAAAGCAGAATTATTATCCACCAGCAAATTGGATTTTTTACTCATGCGTTCGGCTTTCTCCAGCTTATTATCGCGTTCAGAAAGATAATAGGCATAATTGTTTAAAACAGTAGCATTATTGGGATCTATTTCTAAAGCTGCTTCATAACAACTATCTGTACGTTCAAAGTTTTTTAATTGAAAAGAGGCATCACCCAATGCAATCAACATTTGCAAGGTAAGCTGTGACGTGTAAGCTGTTTCTTCAAATGTTTCCATTTTTTGACGTGCAAATGCTTTCATTAAAACATCAGAAGTAGCTTGATGATTGTTCTTTTGTTGTTGGGCAATGGCATGATAAAAATAACCAAACGGATCATTTGGGATTTTTGTCATGCCTTTTTCAGTGATAGAAAGCAAATGGTCGTAATCTTCCAGTTCTGTATCTAAAATATATAGTTGAATCCATACGGTATTAGGAACATCACTTAGTTCAATTGCTTTATCGTATTCGGCTTGCGAATCTTTCTTTTTTCCTATGTTATACAACACATCTGCACGTGCAGTAACAGCTTTTACATCATTTGGATACATGGCTACTATCAAATCTGCCATGTGTAATACTTCCGTTTTCAAACTTGAATCTTTTGTTAATCGTTCGATGTATGGAATAAATGATAGAATTTTGGTATCGATGTCAATTTTTTCATTTTTAAATATTTGTTGAATAATTTCATCGTGTTTTTTATCATCGCCTTTTTTTCTGTATGTTTCTGCCAATGACAATAATGCATCTGCATTGTTTGCATCTGTTGCCAATATTTTATGGTAAATTTGAATGGCTTTGTCATACATTTTATTGGCTTGATATACTTCGCCAATTAATCCAATATATCGAATTTCATCGGGATAGGCTTTGGCTAATTTCTCAATATCTTGTACGCAGTCTTCTATTTTTCCTAGTTTAATAAAAAGAGGTTGTTTTTGGAAAATCAATTCTTCTTGTATGCCAATCTTTTTTTCTAAAGCATTATACACATCAATGGCGTTTTCATATTGTTCTGCTTTGGAAAGCATATATGCCCAATCGTAGTAATAATCGTATTCTTTAGGTTTTAGTTTAATTAGTTTTTCATACGTTTTAGCCGCACCTGCAAAATCACCTTTTTCACCTTTTGCTTCTGCTAAATACTGGTAATAATATTCGTTATTTGGATTGATATCAATAGCTTTTGATGCCATTTCAATAGCTTTATCCATATTTCTGGACTCGAAAGCAATTCGGGAAAGTTCATAATAAGCAACATCATTTTTGGGATTTCTGCGCAATACTTCATTAAATTTAGTAATGGCATCTTGTGAATTGCCTAATAAATAAGCTTGTACACCAGATATAAAAATGGCTTGTTGTTCTAATTCTTCTTTGGTTAAAACATTCTCAGTCGATGTAGATTTTTGTTTCTTCTTTTTTTTAGCAAAAGATGTTTTTGTGCTCACCGCAAAAAAAACAAGCAAGATTAACAGTCGATATAGTATTTTATTTTTCAATAGATTGTATTTGAAAATGATGGATACAGAAAATCTAACATACAAGATAACGAATTTGCCGTCTTATATTGGAAAGAATAACTGGTATTAACCTTTTTTAGCAAGAATTGATTTATTTTACGCCTGTATGGCCAAATCCACCTTCACCACGTTCGGTTTCATTTAATTCATCTACTTCTTTAAATTGTACTTTTTCGTATTTAGCAACAATGAGTTGGGCAATGCGTTCTCCAGTGTTTATGATGGTTGTTTCGTTTGATAGATTTATCATGATGACTTTAATTTCACCACGATAATCTGAATCAATCGTACCTGGTGAATTTAAAACAGTAACACCTTTTTTCAATGCTAATCCACTTCGAGGTCGCACTTGGGCTTCGTAACCATCAGGCAACTCAATATATAAACCGGTAGGAATTAAAGCGCGTTGTAAAGGCTTTAGCATTACAGGTTCTTGCAATTGGGCGCGCAAATCAACACCGGCAGAACCAACCGTTTCGTATGTTGGTAGTGGATTATCGGATGTATTGACAATTTTAATTTTCATAGTCGAAATATAAATGTAAAGAAAAAAAAGAGATTACGAGCCTTGCAATCTCCATACAAATATAGTGATGATTTTGTTATTACATTCTTATTTTTTTCGTTCTAAATAATATGCAAAAGCGGTAAAAACGAACAACATTAAAATAGCAATACTTGTATTGAAGTATAAAGATAATTTAAATGGAAAGATGACATTATGGAGGAATAAATACAATATTAATGCAAAAAATAAATAGAATAAAATTCGCTTATAATCGTAAGGAATCGGGTAATATTTTTGTTCAGTAATATAGCCAATTATTACCATGCTTAAATAACAAATTAACGTTGCCCATGCCGCGCCATGATAGCCAATTTTGGGTACTAAAAGAATATTTGCGACAAGAGTAATGACAGCGCCAACAATAGCAATAATTGCACCTATATACGTTTTATCAGTAACCTTGTACCATGTTGAAATATTGAAATAAATACCTAAACAAATGTTTGCCATTAACAGAATGGGAATGATATCTGCACCGACAAAATAAATTATAGAATTTGGTGAATACCACACAAAAAGTGCTTGTATTAAAGGTAAAAACAATACTATACTTAAAAAAATAATACACACACAAATGGTATAGTATTTCATGGTGGATGCCAATACTTGCTTGCTGTCTGATGATTCTGCGTGTTTAAAGAATATAGGTTCAGCGGCATATCTATATGCTTGTAAAAACATAGATACAATCATGGCAAATTTGTAATTGAAACCATAAATTCCCAATTGAATTTTGTTTTCAATATCTGTGCCGACTAATAAACGTGTCATAATAATTCGATCTAATACTTCATTAATCATACCGGCAAATCCAACTAACATAATGGGCATGGCATAACGAAGCATGTCTTTATATAACGTAGATTCTATTCTAAAATGAAGTTGGGTAAATTGTCTTATTAATGCCAAAAACGTCAATAAACTTGCCAGAATATTGGCAATAAAAATATAGGACACCTTGGTCATCTGTAATGAAACGTTTAATAAAGGAAATGCTACTAAAAAAACAACATTAAACAAGATAAATAATAGAATATTTAATACTTTTAAAGAAGCGAATAAAATGGGTCGATTTTGTTTTCTAAGCGATGCAAATGGAATAGCAGAAAGCGCATCAAATGCCATCATCCATACAAAAAATTGAACATACAGCGTAGGTTCTTTTACATATACTGCTATAGATGTTTGAAAAAAATAAACAATAATTACAAACAATAAAACCACGAATACGATTGAATAGAATGACGTGGAAAATGCCATTTCTTCGCTATTTTTCTTATTAACAAAACGGAAAAAAGCAGTTTCCATTCCGTGGGTCAATACCACAAGTATAAAACCAGCGTAGGCATAAAAATTGGTGAATGTTCCAAATTCGGCAGGTGTGATATAACGAATAATAAGAAATCCAAATAAGAAATTTATCAAACGTGCTAAAATGCTACTGACACCATAAGCTGCCGTATCGCCGGCTAATTTTTTTGCTAAACTCAATGGAATATAATTCTATCGCTAAATTCTAAATTCTTTGTGTGTCTAACAAATTTTTATTCTAACCATACGTTAATAAGTGAGCCTGACTGCTGTGTTGTATTTTTTCCTTCATGAAATGCAAATGTTGTCAATCCATTAATCCATTGTGAGGTTGAAATCATTGTATTCCCATTTATCGTTTGGTTCCAAAACTCGCCTTTCAGAAATACATTTATTCCTGTTTTAATGTTGGCATCACGCACCCTTCGGAGCATACCATATTTTAATTGTGCATCATATCTTGAAATCGTGGCAATATCCGATTTATCAACATCGGAAGGTATTAATGCTTGTTCATAACCTTTCCAATTTTTTGTATTGGCATCTTTCTCTAATTGCATATCTGGTGTCACCACAATATCTACTCTATTTGCTTGTAGTGAAGCGTAATTTTGTGGATTCCATGCAGCATTGCCTATTAAAATGGAAAACTTCCCAGCTTTCGTGGTATAGATAGGAATTGTATGTTTTGCTTGCTCAGTATCGTATTTTTGATTTTCATCCATTGAAAAAAGATTTAAGGTGAGCTTTTTATCTATCTCTCCATCTGGATAATACACAACACTTGTAGCATATAATTTTCCATTTCGCTTTAAAACAATTAAGCCATCGACAACACTGGGTTCTGGTAAAATAATTGTTCCTGCAACTATAGTTATTTTAAATTGCTTGGCTAATTTGGAAAATGTGTATTGGTAAACGTTTAACATTTCGGATGCTTTCATTCGGAGAATCGCTTCTTTCGATTTGGTTTCTCCAGAAGAAAACAAATATGAAAATCCAAATTTTCCTATGTTTGATAAAACGACTGTTCGCATAGCATTATCAACAGAGGTATCTTTTAATATACTTTCTTTTTCATGGACTATAGCTAAGCCGGATCCAATATTTTCAGGCAATACAACTACTGTAGAATCGTTGAACATTCCATTTCGCTGAGCAAAGCTCAAATAATAATGCCACATATTGTAAAATGCTTCTTGCGAAGAAAAATCATACGGATGCAAAAAAGGAGATAAAGCAATTAAATTTCCTTTTCCTGTATTTTGCCCAATTGTTTCAACATCACCCATAACATAACGAGGAAAAATAGCGTGTGTCGAGTGGGTTATATTTATGTTTGACCATGCAATATAAATAATCAATAAAATAACGAAAACCCAACCTAATTTCTTACCTATTTTCATGTGCTAAATGTACAAACTAAATTTGGTTACAGAAGATAAACACATTGATTTTATATACCGCTCCATTTTTCTTGCTTCTTCTCGTGTGCCAACTGTATTTTTGTATTTTAATTCCCAATCGTCGGATTTGCTCGTATATGCATTTTTGTAAAAACCAGCATTATGTTGCTCTATTCGAGCATTTATATCCATGGTTTCTCCGATATAGTATCGTTGTAACTTTGTGCTATATAATATGTAGATGTAATACATAAAAAAAAGTTGCCTTTTAGGCAACTTTGTGGTGTGGGGCGGGATCGAACCGCCGACACAAGGATTTTCAGTCCTTTGCTCTACCGACTGAGCTACCGCACCGAAATTTGAGTTGGCAAAGATACACATTCCTTTTGAAAAACAAAACGAAGTACTCAAATTTTGTCTTTTCTCACATTATCTTAAAATTAATCCTTTTTGATATACATATCGAGCATTTTTTAAAGAGAAATAGAATGGATTTAATAAAGTAGGATGTTTAAATGTCCAAGGTGCTCCCAAAAAATAAGTTTCATCTGCTAAATAATTATCCAAATTGAAATGATTTTCTTGAAACAAGATTGTTTTTGATTCTCCTTCTAAGCTGCTTATTAGTAATGTTTCATACGGAATTGACCATGTTATCTTCTTTATGACATCGGGCATTTCTTCGTACAAATAAATTTGTTTATTAGGTTTATGTTTCATTAATGTGCTCAAAAATTCAATACGCTTCGTGTATGCCGGCTCAGCATATAACTGAGCAAATGCCATACCTGTTGTTAGCATCAATGCCAATTTATATAATGGATTTTCAATATTATTTTTAGAAATTACAAAGGCTACTACTGTCCAACCTATCATAATTATAATTGAAAGATATCTATCCATATAGGCATTTGTTGTTACATCGCTTCGAATAAAAACTACCATCAATATATACAAACCTATACTTGCAGAAAACAAGGCTAAAAGTGATATTTTTTTTATTGAAACTCGCAACAACAATACCAGCATAAATCCAATTGTAAAAACATAAAAGTTAGGAACTGAATAAATAAAGAATTTTGCAAAAACCGAAGCATACAAGTTTTTTATAGTAATGGCATGCCAACTTAATGCATCGATACTATCGCCATCTCGACCACTTTTAAAAAATACGGCTTTGATTAAAATGGGAATTACAACAATGACGATTCCAAGAATCATACTACGTTGTCTTTTTTCTAGCAACATAATACATAAAATGATGAGCGCCGTTAATAATAAAAATAAATGTGCCAAATGCAGCAGTAAAATCAACAGCATCAATGCTATCGTTTTATAGGTTTCATTCCATTTTTTGGTGCGTAAAATGGTTGGAATTAATAATAATAAACTGCTTGCTTGTGCCATTTCATCATTAACATAAAAAAAAGCATCGTGCAATGCTGTACTAATCGCTAATAAATATACATACGATATCCATTTTTCAGTAGATAGGTATCGAATCAGCAGAAACAAACTTATATTTAGAATAATTGGACTTAAACTATGTGCATATAAAATGGCATTTAAAGACAATTTTAATTTTACAGCAAGCAAGGGCAACCACTGTGTGAACACCGCAAAATACCTATCATATTGGATGCAGAATTTTTGCTGTTGAATGATATTAAAAAGATAGTAACTGTTATCGGCAAATGTGCTGCGTTCCACATAAAAATGAACACAAAGCAAGGTATAAATTATCCAAAATAGGATAATATAAAGTTTTTCATTTTTTAGAATTTTCGAATAAACATTCATTTACTTTTTTCCAATGCTTGTTGGATATCTGCTTTAATATCTTCAATATGCTCTAGACCAATAGATGCACGAATAGTGCCATCGAAAATGCCGGCTGCTTCACGTACTTTCACGTCTATTTTTGAATGTGTGGTAGAAGCCGGATGTGTAGCAATAGAACGGCAATCGCCCAAGTTAGCAGTATGTGAAAACAATTCTAAGTTATCCAAAAAATTTCGCCCTCTTTCTAGTCCACCTTTTACTATAAACGTAACAACACCTCCACCTTGTTTCATTTGTTTTTTTGCCAATTCAAATTGAGGATGTGATGGTAAAAATGGATATTTTACATCTTCGATTTCTGTATGTGTTTCTAACCATTGTGCCAATGCCAATGCATTTTCGCAATGTCTATCCATACGCACATGTAAGGTTTCCAAACTTTTGGACAAAACCCATGCATTAAATGGTGACATTGCTGGACCTGTTTGTCGGCAAAAGGCACGAACTTCTTTAATGATTTCTTTGTTGCCCAACACAACGCCACCACATACACGACCTTGTCCATCGATAAATTTAGTGGCAGAATGCGTGATTATATCTGCACCAAATTGTGCTGGTGTTTGCAAGTAAGGTGTTGCAAAGCAATTATCTATATTTACTAAAATAGCATGTTTTTTGCCTATTGCACACAATTTTTCCAAATCAATCAACACCAATCCTGGATTCGATGGTGTTTCAGCGAAAATCATTTTAGTATTTGGCTTAATTTCGCTTTCCCAGGTTTCAGGTTTATTGATGTCAAAAAAAGAATATTCAATATTCCACTTTGGTAAATAATCTTTTATAATTCTGGTGGTGGAAGCGAACAATGCAGACGATGCCAAGATATGATCGCCAGCATTTAGAAACGGCATCATGGATGCATAAACAGCTGCCATGCCTGTTGCAGTACCAAAGCCATCTTCCATGTTTTCAAGTAAACACATTTTATCTACAAATTCGTTGACATTTGGATTGGAAAAACGTGAGTAGATATTGTCCACGTATTCATCGGCAAATAAAGCTCGAGCTTGCTCGGCATCCTCAAAAGTGAAGGAAGATGTAATGTACAATGGAACACTGTGTTCTCTACGCGTACGTGCTTCTTGTGTACGAATGGCTTGTGTAGCAAAATGCTTATATTTTTTCATTACTGTTGATTCATTTTTTGTTTAAAGATTTTCTCCTACTTTTCTCGAGCGACTTATTCTATTTTGTGATTTCGAAACTATGCGTGATTTCAGCTGTTTTATTTAAGATATGTGTCACGCTACAATATTTTTCCATCGATAAATCAATCGCACGTTGTACATTTTCTTTCTTTAAATTTCCTTCAAAAACATAATGAATATGTGCTTTTGTAAATACCATTGGATGTTCTGTGGCACGTTCTGCATCTACTGTTACTTTGTAACCTTTTACATCTTCTCGCATTTTGCGCAACATAGCCAAAACATCCATGGACGAGCAACCACCTAATGCCATTAATACTAATTGCATTGGGCGAGCGCCTAATTCTTCGCCACCAATTTCTGGTGAGCCATCCATGTGTGTAATAAAACCTTGTTCATTTTTTGCTTCCAGATGCACTTTGTTATTCACGAGTTCAATTTCTACTTTCATTTTATAAAGTTATTGGTTATTGAGCAAATCTTGTATTTATTTAGTGTTAAGGTGTAAATAAAAAAAGCTACCTACAATAGATAGCTTTCATTCTCATGGTTATAAGAATTTAGATTTTAGATTTTAAATAGCATATAGATAATGGCATTGGTGTGTAATACTTTTTTATCATCATTAAAGATAAATTTAGGATTTGTAAAATCAACTAAACCTTGTTGTACTCTTGCTCCAACACCTAAACCCATTTTAGATACAAACTCAAATCCCACATTTACGCCGGCATCGTATGGTCTAAAAGGACGTTCACCATTGATGTCTTTATCGTTGTGTTTTCCTAAAAAATTATTTTCTCTTTCATCTGTATCTTCTATGATTGAATTGTCTTTCAAATCGATTTTTACTCTTGTTTGAACATTAAATGCATAAGAAACAAATCCACCTACGTTTAAGTTAAATACTTTCTTTTTGCCCATATAGAATTTCATAATAAGTGGTGTTTCTATTGAATGGAAATTAAATCTGTAAAAAGAGCGTTTATTTAAGTTAGGGTCAACAAATCGTTGCTGTGTTCCTCGGTTTGCATAATTAGCACCTATTTCTAAGCCAAAAACTTTTGGAGCACGATATTCGTAACTGAAACCAACTACGGCGCCAGGTTTAATACTGTTTTTACTATTGTCCCATCTGGAATCTTTTTGCAAACCCATAGTATTAAAAGAAATACCTGCGTTAATGCCCACTAAGTGTTTTTTATCTGTAATATCTCTTGCAAATATAGATACTACTGAAAGTGCTACAATGATTATGCATACTGAAATTTTCTTCATAAATTAATTTTATTTACTGTTGTCAAATTTAATACCAAAAATAGGTTTCTACTAATTTTTTTTAGAAAATACTTAGTATTCGGTAATATCTATTGAGTATTCGAGAAAAAATAAAAATAAATTATGGTGTATTTTCTGTATAATTTTTAAAATGCGTTAAAATGGCTTGCCAACCTGCTTGCTGCATGTCTAATGAATTTTGGTTCTCCGCTTCGAATCCTATTTCAATTTCAACGATACCATTATTGTTAGTAAATGTAGTTTTCACTTTTCTTCCATCACTTAATGTATAGGCGATTAAAGCATATTCGACGATTTCTGTATAGGTTGCTTCAAAACCAAAACTGCCGTCTTTCGCTTCCATTCTCGATTTTAATTTTCCACCTACCACTAAATTATTTTCTGCAAATGGGCAACACCAATCAAGCGAAGCGAAATTCCATTTTGTAATGTGTTCCGATAAGTTATAGCAATTCCAAACTTTTTGAATGGTTGCTCGTACTTCAGTATTTATTTTTAATGTTGTCGTACTCATTAGGAAATTAAATTTTATAATTTTGAAAATTAATCAACCAGTTAATGCATATTTATCTGTGCAACTTCCAAAACATGTTTTATATAGGCATCGTAATTCTTCCGTATTTGGATAATTCATTAAACAAACATCTCGCTTCCTCTTTGCTTTCCGGTTCTCAATTAATATGCATATTGTTGCCTTCACAACATTGCAAAATCCGATTTAAAAACTTCTTTATAAAATAAAAATGTGACTTCGGAATTGCTGGCGAAATTTAAATACGTGGATATGCTCCTATTGTAATTTATTTTTGTTTTCTTAAAAGAAATTGTGTTTGTATATAATTGTCTAAATAATCTAACGTAGCGGAAAATCCTTCTTTGAATCCCATTTGAATGATGGTTTCTAAATTTTCCAATGATTGGTGTTGTATGGTAATATCCACCGTAGTAATTGCATCCACTTCTGTGAAATTTAAATTCCATGTAGCACTTGGCATATTAGCCTGTATATTTTCATCTTGATCGGCAAATGCATCCACAAATTGGAAATTAGAAATTGGCGTAATGGATGTAAAATCTTGAATGGACCAATGCGCATCATTTTGTGGACTTACCATGGCATAAAATCGTCTTCCACCTACAATGAAATTCATATATTTAGTCTTAGATTTCCAAGGTTGTGGTGCCCACCATTCATCTAAAATTTCGGACTTGGTGAATGCATCCCAAACGAGTTGCTGATCTGCATTAAATGCTCTTTTTACAAAAATTTTATGTTCATTTTTGTTGACTGAGAAATCGAATAATAAGTTACTTTTCATTTTTATTTTTTTTAAGATTCTCTAATAAATTGTCTAACTTTTGGAAACGAGTTTCCCATATTTTTCTAAACGTTGCAATCCAATGATCTATCTCTTTCATTTTATCCATCTCAATAGTGTAATAAATTTCTCTACCTTGTTGGTGTTGCTTTACCATTTCACATTCTGTCAATATTTGCAGATGTTTGGATACTGCTTGTCGTGATATATCAAAATGTTCAGCAATGGCATTGGGTGTCATCGCATGCAATGCTATAAGCGTTAGTATCGCTCTTCTCGTAGGATCTGCAATCGCTTGAAAAATATCTCTTCTCATTCATAAATAAATTAATGCGCAACCATTCAGTTGCAAATATAAATACAATAGTTGGAATGTGCAATAGGAATTGAGAAATATATACCCTTTGAATTTCTGTTATATTTTAAAAAGGCAAAAAAAATATGTTCATCAGAAGAATTATAGCTCGACTGATGAACATATATTTGGGATAATTGGTGAACTAAAAAAATTATTTTTGTTTCACAATGGCAACACGTTCTCCTTTAGAATGAGACTTAAATTCTGGTGCATACATACTTTCAATAGAAGTGATGCCGTTTGAAAAATTACCTGCTATGGTTGCACGCATTTCATATTCAAACACATAAATTCCTTTTTGCATCCAATCCATAAAGAAATGCGTGGCCACATCTTTAGTACTTTCATAATAGCCTAAACCATCTTGGTATTTATATTGTGACAATACATTTATTGGTTCAAAACCGGCTGCGCGCAAATCTTTCAAATGCACATATTCCAAGTTCCTATCGGTACGTAACTCCATGCGAACCTTCACTACATCTCCAACTTGTAAAGGTGTATTATCGTTGATTTGTATTAATTTTTTTCCTTCATTGGTATTGACTTCTTTAAATAAATTTTTGGTAAGTTGCAAGGCAGTTGTGGCTCCTGAAATTTTATCTAAATCCTCAAAATATTGCCAATACATGGCACCATAAGCTGGACCATTATCCGTTTTAATTAATTCAATTTTTCCCATTTCCTGTTGGATTTCATTGGTATTCCAATTTACTTTATAATAACCAGTTCCAGGCTCTACCATGGCATTCAAAGTTTGTGGGTTAATCTCCTTTTTGTTCATATTTACGGTTACTAATTTGTCGGATTTTATCCAATCTTTTCCTTGCAATAAAAGTGCATAACAAGCTTCGGCAGTAGCTTTGGTGGATTTCCAAGAAGTAGTTTGTTTTTGTTTTAAGAGCCAAACTTTCATTTCGTCCACCGATTTTTTGTCGTTGGCTACTTCGTGAAATGCTTCGATTAATAAGGCTTGCGTTTCCACCGGTGCTTGATACCAATACCAACCTGCCGTTTCGTTTGCTTTCCAGTACATGCCTAATTCATCGTTGTTAATGGCATTTTGTTTTAAGGATTCTATTACTTTTAATGCTATAGCGTGTTCATTATTTCTATCTAAGATTAAAGCCAACATTGCTTTTGAGTATAGACTTTGGTCGTTCCAATACTTTTTGGCTTGTTGCATAAAATAATCATGTGCATCTTTGTTGATTTTACTAATTTTATTATTATTAAAAAAAGAACGTGCGTATAATGCATGTATTTCATTATAAGAAAGATGCTTATTGTTTAAATAATCTTTATCGTATTTTTTTAGACTTTCAAAATCTTCTTGCAAACGATTGTCTAAGTATTGAACCGCTTTTTCCAGCATCGCATCTAACTTCGATTTATTTTTAATGTCGATAACATTTAATTTTTCAAGATGCCCAAATCCAGCCACGATGTGTTGTGTGATATATTGATTGTCTGGCATACCAGGAAACCACGCGAAACCACCATTTGGCGTTTGCATTTGTGCTAATTTATCAAAAGCTTGTTGTTGTTCGTTTGCCATTTTTGTTAAGTCGAACAATAATGCGATCCGTTTTTTCTGTTCCGTTTCATTTTGAGCTTCGCGTACCCAAGGTGTTTCTTCTAATAAAACAGATTTAAGTGTTTGATTTTTTTCTAAATTAGAAAGTAAAGCATCTGTATTTTTCCATTTATCAAAAATAGATTTGATTTTAGGATTTTCATTAGCAATATAAGTAGCTAAAGAATTGGCATAATATCGTGAGAATAGTTGTTCTGCGCATTCATACGGATATTCCATCATGTACGGCAAGGCTTGTACTGCATACCAAGCCGGATTAGAAGACATTTCTAAAGTGAGCTTGTAGTGGCTAAGTGTTTTAGATTTATTGTCGATTAATTTTTTAAAGGTAAATGATTTTTTACTTTTTCCATTGACCCACAATGGCATCGTTTCGGTGACCATCATTCGGTTGGGTAAAATAATCAAAGGTGCTTGTTCGCCATCTGTAAATTGCTCAGCTTGAGCCACTACTTTATAAACAATCGCATCTATTCCTTGAGGAATTTTTAAGGACCAACTAATGGCCGTATTTTTACCTTTCTCTACCATGAAATCTTTTGAAAAAACAGTGGTTTGTGGTGTGGAAAAAGCAATAAATGCTGCTGTAATATCCTTCATCGTTTTTGCATCATAAATTGTGATATCTGCTATGCCGGATAAATCTCTATCAGAAAGATTGGAAATTTTAGAAGTAAATTCCAACCTGTCACCTTCTCGTAAGAAACGCGGCGCATTGGGTGTCACCATAAGTTCTTTTTGTGTAACAATGGATTTATTAAATACACTATACTCTAAATTTTTGGTATGCGCTAAGCCTAAGAAATTCCATTTTGTCAAAGCTTCCGGCATTTGAAAATTCAACAATACATTTCCTTCTTTATCCGTTTCGAGTTGTGGAAGAAAGAAAGCAGTTTCGTTTAAATTCATTCGTGGAGAAATACTTTTTGTGTTTTTATCTATATTCTTACTGCTATCATTTTGTTTTAGTTCCATTTTTTTATCGGCGGCTCCAGCGCTACTTTCCGGTGCAGGTGCCGGCATGGATTCTCCTTCCATTGCGTCTGAGAATTTTTCTTTTGCACTTAATGACTCCATAGTCATTGCACTTTTCATCATTGTATATCTATATAAATATTGAGGATATCCAATGCGCAATCCAAATAAATTCAAATTATCATAAGCATGACTTTGGTAAGTATGGTATAAGTTCCATTTAAGAGAAGCATATAAATCACTACTTTTTGTTCCAAATGCATCATTGCTATACGCCTGTAAATATCCATTAAAAACGGATTGTGGCAAATAGAAATCAAAACTATGAGGTAAAAATGCATCTAAGGAAGCATCATACATAGTCGCTAATAATTCAGCAGAAACTTTTTCTTTATTAGGACCAGAAATTTTTAATTTCCATTGTTCTTTTGCGCCAGGCAATAGTTTATCTCTAAAAGAAATCCATTCAATTTTTAATTGATTATCTTCCTGTGGAATAGCAATAAATTGTTTACTGGAATAAATTCTGTTTTTATTGACAATAACATAATTCATCTCAATGCCGCCCAAATAGTCTTTCTTTATGGGCAGTTCGAATGATTTGACTTCATTATTTAATGTTACATATTTTTTTTCGATAACTTTTCCTTTGAATGCAATTTCAATAATGGCATAAGCATCTTTCATGGAAGAACCCATTTGATAGTATACTGTTTCATCTGGTTTTACAGACGTTTTATTGACATTAAAATATGCGAATGTTTTAGGATTTAATGATTCCTCTCTGAAGAAATCATACGTTTGTATTGTTTTGTTAAATTTAATTTCATTTCCATTTTTATCTTTACAAGAAAACTCAATTAAATAGGTACCCTTTTTTAATGTAAATTCTGGAAGTAGAATTTCTGTTTGTTTTTCGGTGTTAAAGGCATAGGATTTAATCTCATTTTGTTTTGTCCAATTTGCTAGTTCATCTTTATCGTCATAAGTATCATAAGGAAATAATTTATCGTGATCTGATTTTGATAAATAAAATTTATCAGGTGCATCCCACAATCTTGTTTTCTTTGGATAAGCAGGTGGTTTCAGTTCATAAATTTTTATTGAAACATCTGTTGGTTCCGCTTGGCCGTTTAAATTTGTCGTTGAAACAAAAATTTTATTGTCATCGGTATAATTTAATTTATCGCTCACAGAAATAGTAGCATCAATTGCCAAATAGCCTACTTTTACGGACGTAGAGGCCGCATGCGTTTCTCCGTTAATATCTATCACATCAGCGGTGATTTCATAATTAAAATAAGGTTTGAATTCTTTGGAAACCGTTGCGTCGGGAATGGCATTAAAATCAATTTTAAAAAAGCCATTATCATCCGTTTTTGTAACGCCATTGGCGATAATTTTTTCGGTAATTTGTGGCAGCCAAGGACGATGCCAACCCCAAAAACACCACACCGGAAATTCTGCTACGCGACGAACTGTATAATGCACTTCTGCATTATCGATATTGGCACCGGCATAAGAAACGGCTTTACCTGATACTTGAACTTGATCGTTTAAATTGTAGGCATTTGTAATAGGCTCAAAGTTGACTTCAAATTTTGGTCGTTTATATTCTTCCACTTGCACACTTACAGAACCATCACTGGTTTCGAGCAGCATGCTGCCCATTAAACCGGAACTTGGCGCCACGAAAGAACCGGAAAATGAACCAAACTCATTAGATGTAAAGTCAGCTTTTTTGATGTCTTGATAGTTGACATCTTTAAATGTAACTACGATATTTTTATTGGATACAACCTTGTAGTCTTCATTATTTCGCTGGGTGACAATGCCTTTAAAATAAATGACTTGACCTGGTCGATACATTTTTCTATCGGTAAACAAATGAACTTGCAATGGGTAATTCTCTTGCTCTTTAGTAGAAGAAAAATACTTGTAATACGCTTGTTCACTAACATAAAAATCATTTTTATAATGAATATCGAAATAGTAATTATTGGAATAATAATTTGATGATGATGATTTCAATTTTTTTGAAACAAATCCATTCATATCAGCAGTGGCGGTGCCTAATTCTTTTCGTACATATTTTCTGGATTTATAATCGTACTCATTGTTATAAAAATGTACTGTTGCATTTGGCAATGGTTGTCCTGTGTTTCTATCTAACACGAATAATTCTGTATTCTCAACCTGGTTATTGTTACTAATAATATAACTAATTTTAGTTGCAAACAAGGTAGAAACGGCAACGGCATTTACTCCATCTGCAATGGAAAAATCTGGATGAGTTGAAACCAGCAATGCATAATAACCAGAAGTCAATGCATCTACTTTTATTTCGGTGCTGTGCGACAAATAATCTTCCGCAATAGGCAATGTTATATTCCATTTTTTACTAGCGTTAATGGAATTTAATCGCTTTAAAACATCGACATTGGTTTCTTTATTTTTAAGATTAAATAGTTTGTCTTTTTCCGTAAAATTAATTGGGATAATTTTTAAATAAACATTTTTTACATTTTTATATTTTATGAATGCTTTAAACGGCTCGTTTGGAATTACAGCTTCTTCGGTGCTTACCGTAATTTCTTTTTGCAATATAGTCGCTTTTAAGGTTTCACAATTGATGGCACCTTCTGTTTTTGGGTATTTTATTATAGTGGATTGTATGATGTCAATGGCATCTTTAATTCCATTTTTGTTTGGCAAAACGGATATTTCATGATTCGACCGAATGCATGAATGATAAATTAAGTTGGCTATTTCAAATTGTATGGTTGCACCAACCTGACAGTTTTCATATTCATTTTTGATGCTATTTAATGCTTCATAATAAAGTAATTCATTTTCATCTTTATTGAAGTAATGTTCCTTTACAAATTGCAATCGTTTTAAATCTGCATCTGCTAATGCATTTTTATTTTCTTTATCCGCCAATCGAAAAGCTAATAAATCTTGATAAACTTTGAGTGCTAAATAATTCTGTGAATTGGAATCCGAATTATTTAATTGAAGATGTATAAATTCGTTAGCAGTGGAGAAATATTTTTTATGGTCAATGGCAAATGCATTACTCGGCTCAGCCAGATTGCTTTTATCATTATTAAAATAATCGATGGCTCTATTTGCCAATAAATCAAATAAAGTAGGTCTATAAATTTTGGAATTATTTTGGGACGAAATAATCAATGAATACGCATTAAGTTGAGTTTGTTGTAATGTTTTTTTATCTGACAAAGAAGCAACATACAAGGCATTAATTTCTTTAAATAAAGTTTTTAAATCCCACGTTCGAAAATCGTCAGATTGTTTTTCGTCGGTTTCGGTTCTCTTAGAAAATTTCCAAGTATTTTCGTTAAAATATTGGAAATACAATTCGGCTAAAATGCTTTGCAAAATGGCTTTGTCTGTTCCGGAAGAAGTGGCAATATCTTGTTTAATTCCATTTACAATTTTCCATTCAGCATCTTCTTCCAAAGTCATTAAATAGCGATATTTATACAAGTTTGCTTTTATGGATTGTGGTGTATTATTTTCTGTTTTGGAGATGGATAAAATTTCTTCTATTTTTTTAAAAGCATCTTTTGTTTTGCCTTCTGACTCAAATTTTAAAATAGACTTCCATAGTGTTTCATAGTCGGATTGTGCCATAGTATTTTGGTTTGTTAAAATAAAAAACAAGAGAAAGTATCCAATTTTTTTTAGTTGAAATTTCATATTGATACATTTATAGTTATTGTATTGTAATTAAGAATGTAAACATTCAATTACTCTTTAAGGTTGATGATTTTCAAAATATTTTTTTATTCTCAGCGCCACATTTTCTCTTATGTTCATATAAAAAAGTGCGTAATCAAAAATATGGTAATTTTTCATAGCCATTGCCACGAAATTTCCTTCTTCTGGTTTTTGAATTTCCAAAATGCCATTTCCATTTTTTGCACCAAAGTAAGTTTGTATAATTTTCTCTTTTTGTGTAGCCAAAACACCTTTATTTTCTTTACCAGAAACAAAATATTTATCAGTGGTCCAACTCAATGGATTAACGGAAACTGCATTATTATAGGTGTCAACAATACTATGAATTTTGGTATCTTGTCCGAAGGTAGAATAAGAAATAAAACCGCCAAACGTATCGGCTTTTTCGGAAACTTTTAAATATTGAAATTGAGTGGTGTAGATTGGAAATCCAATTAAGTATGCTTCCACCAATTTTTTTTGCAATGGTTTCCCGTCAAAAAACTCTAGCAACAAACGTTGTGCGTGTTTAGTACCTTGTGAATGACTGGCAATCACGATAGGTCTTCCTTGGTTGTACTGTTGTAAATAATATTCAAATGCATTTTTTATGTCTGCGTATGCAATATCAAATGCTTCTTGAGAGCGTGTTGAATTTTTTGAATAAAAATTATGTAAAGTTGCTTGTTGGTAGCGTGGTGCATACACTTTACAGCTTTCATTAAATACACTGGCTTGGTATTTAATGGCATATTTATCGGTTTGTTTATTGATGTATTTATTGTCAATATCGGCGTTTCCTTTAAATCCGGCAATGTCGGTGGTAGGATGAATAAAAAACACATCAACTGTTGCACTGTCTTGTCCATTAAGTATTCCACTGGGTGTCCAATCGGCATTGTCTTGCATGGTAGGCAACGCTGCCCAGTATTTTTGTTGAGCGTAATCGATTGCAAAGATATTTTGCTGAATCAAAAGTAATATGGAATAATAAAGCAGTTTCATTCTGTTTTTTTAAAATACTGAATGTATGAAGTTAATTTCATAACGCAAATTACGTGCCTTTTGTATGTTTAGGTACTTATTTTAATTTTTTATGATACTGCTAAGGCAACTTAATTGCCGCCAAGTCTAAATCCAACGGACTTTCTGAGTGATTCTTTCTGATATACAAATTCGGCTACATCTTCAAAAATGATGATATGTATGGCTTGTGTATTTCGTTCGGCTGAAGGAATTTTTGCCATTCTCAAATTTTGATTTTTGATGGCTTCGTCGATGGTTTGTCGTACGGTTCGTGCGTTGCCATAATACTTATCTCTATTTTTATACAACGCTGTAAAATAAGTTTCTAAATGTATTTTTGCGGTATCCTCTAATTGCAGGTCCTCTTTTTTTAAATACATCATGGCTATTTGCATCATCTCATTTGAAGTATAATCTTCAAAGTGGAATTTTTTATCGAATCGAGAATTTAAGCCAGGATTTGCAGTTAGAAATTCATTCATATTATCAGGATAGCCAGCGGCAAATACTAAGAATTTTCCACGATTATCTTCCATGCGTTTGAGGATGGTACTAATGGCTTCAGCACCAAAATCATTTGGTGAGCCTTTTCCTTCAGTGAGTGCGTATGCTTCATCAATAAACAAAACGCCGCCCATGGCTTCATCAATTCTGGAAGCGGTTTTGATGGCGGTTTGGCCAATGAAACCTGCCACTAATCCTTCTCGATCCGTTTCAACGGTATGGCCACGTTCCAAAATTCCTAAGGCTTTAAATATTTTTCCTAAAATGCGGGCAACTGTGGTTTTTCCGGTTCCTGGATTGCCTGTAAAAATGGAATGCAGTGAAAATTTATTTAATACATCTTTGCCTATTTCATTGTAATAACGAATTAAGTGAACCAATTCATCAATTTCTGTTTTGATGTTTTGCATGCCAGTTAATTCATTCAATTCATCCATGGCTAATTTAAGCTCATTTTCGTTGATTTCTAATTTAAGCTGTTTGCGTTTTGAGTCGGCAAATACTTTCACCATATCTTCTTTGGTGATGGTAGAAAGTGTTTCTTTAGATAATGTTTGTTGAGTTTCTTGGTTATTCATTAAGCGCAATGCCATCAGCATTTTAGATTTATTAATGACGCCTTCTACAAAACGAGCATTTCCAAAATTTTTATTGCGATTTCTAAAAGCATCCGTAAGTTCTAATTTTAATGTTTTTCGCGCTTCTTCATCTATTTGTAATTTCAATTTATCGGCAATCGTAATTCCTATGTCGTATAGTTCTTCTGGCAAGTAATCATCAAAAATAAAATACTGAGAAAAGCGCGATTTTAATCCAGGATTGGACTCAATAAATGCATTCATTTCTTTGGGATAGCCTGCCACAAAAATGGCAATATCGCCAGGTCCATCGCTCATTTCTTTTAATAAAATTTCGATAACTTCTTTGCCATAATCTCGGCTATCTTCGTTACTTCTTGCTAAGGAATACGCTTCATCAATAAATAAAATACCTCCACGAGCTTCTTCAATTTGTTTTTGAGTTTTGGGTGCTGTTTGTCCGATGTATTCTCCCACTAAATCTACTCTATCTACTTCTAATACATGACCTACTGATAGCAAGCCGAGTTTGTGATAAATTTTTCCCAACAAGCGCATTACAGTGGTTTTTCCGGTTCCGGGATTGCCGATAGCTACGCTATGAAGTGAAAAACCGGAATCATCTTCCACGCCTTGTTCTTTACGCAGTTTATTAAAATTAATTAAGGTAATTTGGTCGCGAATGTGTTTTTTTACATTTTGCAAGCCAATTAATTTATCGAGTTCTTCTAAGAGTTCTTCTAAGGATTTATTGTCGTATTTTGTTGCGCTATCATTTTCATTTTTGGCTACTGACACGGCTGGAGTCATGGCATTTTGGGATGATTCAACTTCGCCTTCAATGAAGGTATCACCACAATCAAAAGTAGCGGCTGCCACTAAAGCATCCATAAATACAAGTTCTATAGTATAGCGATCATCTTTCCACGAGCCACCATCATCGGTTCCCCAACCAATATCAAAGGTGTAGGTCCAATCTCTTTTGCCCGTTTCAATTTTGCCGATTCTGGAGGTAACGGCTTTGTGCTGTCCAGCATCATCGTAGTAGTTGAGAAATAATTCATAATTCCATTCTAAATTAACAAGATTGGTAATTTTTATTTCTGCCCAAAGATAACGGGTTTCTTTTTTAGAAATTTGTTTGTAATACGTTCTGGATTTAGGTTCTTGTTTCCAACCTTCAGCATCGCCGTGGTACAGCTTGATATATTCAACGGAAAAGTAAGGATTTTTGGCAGCAGTAACGGCACCCACATCATTTACATAAAATTTTTGAGTGCCTACTAATTGCTTGTCGATATAGGCTTCCCAAACATACTCGCCTTTAATCCAAAATGCGCCTGGTTCGGTATTTCCCCAACCATCTCTTACATAAATTATGTTTTCTTCTTTTGATACATCTATGTCTTTGTCTAAGCTACAAAGTTGCTCACGTTTTCCATTGGTAATTTCAATGGCTTTTAAGGTGACTTTACATTTCCAGTTTTCTTCATCAAATAATTTATTATAAAATGCAAATTCACAACGCAAATAGGTGGTTTCTGCTTTATCAAAAACCGTTCTGTATTTTTTGACAGCATTTGCCATCCATTCATCAGAACTATAAACGAGTAAACTTTTAAGTTTGTACTTTATAAAGTTTCTATCGTCATTTTTATTATCGTCATCTTTATTTCCAAAAAACATAGATTAAAGCTATGAAAAAATTTGAATTTATGTTTCAATTTTTAAACAGCCACTTGTCGCAAGAAATTATATTGTTTTTATTCTTCTTATCTTTGCGCTATGGAAAAAACGAAACGCACAGAAATTTCATCCTTGGGTGAATTTGGTTTGATTGATAGAATTACAAAAAATATTGAATTGCAACACACCTCCACAATTAAAGGTATTGGTGATGATGCTGCTATTATACAGGCAGAAAAAACGCAAGTAATTACAACCGATATATTAGTGGAAGGCATTCATTTTGATTTGGTTTATACACCATTAAAACATTTAGGCTATAAAAGTGTGATTGTAAATCTTTCAGATGTATATGCCATGAATGCTATTCCAAAACAAATTTTAGTGTCTTTGGCTATTTCCAATCGTTTTTCAGTAGAAGCCATTGAAGAAATTTATGAAGGCATAAAATTGGCGTGCAAAAAATATAAGGTGGATTTAATTGGTGGTGATACGACGGCATCTCAAAAAGGACTAATTATAAATGTGGTGGCGATTGGTGAACAAGAAAAGGAAAAAATAGTAAGCAGAAATTCCGCCAAAGAAGGCGATTTACTTTGTGTTTCCGGCGATTTAGGTGCCGCTTATATGGGATTAACTATGTTACAACGCGAAAAACAAGTTTTTTTAAATGCACCGGAAGCAAGTATTGATTTGTCGGGAAATGATTTTATTGTGGGCAAACAATTAAAACCGGAAGCAAGAAAAGATGTGATTGAATTTTTCGCCGAACAAAACATAGTGCCAACGTCCATGATTGATATTTCGGATGGCTTGAGTTCTGAAATTTTGCATATTTGTAAGCAAAGCAATGTAGGTTGTCAATTAAATGAAGATGCGGTTCCGATTGCCAGCGAAACCTATAATAAAGCCTTAGAGTTCGGTATTGACCCAATCAATTGTGCGCTGAGTGGTGGTGAAGATTATGAATTGTTATTTACCATATTACCCAGCGACCGAACCAAAGTGAAACAACATCCGGATATAAGTATTATTGGTGAAATTTTAGACTCCAATTTAGGCGTAAAATTATTTACCAAAGGTGGCAATTACCATGATATCATTTCTTTGGGTTGGAATAGTTTAAAAGACGAAGATTAAGCATTGTTTATTGCAATAGCAATTGCATTAACAACAACAATATTTTTTTGTTTTCTTCGACTTCTGTTTTAAGTTTATTTGTTATTGTTTCTTCCGATTGGATGAAATCAGAAAGTATTAATTCCTCGCGGCAATTATCAATAATTTGATGGATGGAAGTAGCATCCATTTCAATGTGGAACTGCAAAGCTAAAACATTATTATTGTATAAAAATGCTTGGTTAACACATGCATTAGTGGATGCCAAATGTATCGCATTTGCTGGCAAATCAAAGGTTTCGCCATGCCAATGAAATACCGTTTTTTCGTGAAATAAATCTTGGATTTGATGCGCTAAATTGGAAATAGGATGTGCCACATTTATTGGCTTTTGCAATGTAAAATAGCCTATTTCTTTATTTTTATTTTTATATACTTTTGCACCTAAAACATGCGCAATTAATTGTGCGCCCAAACAAATTCCTATTACTTTTTTATTGGATTGTATGGCTTTTAATATAAACTCTTTCTCCTTTTTTAACCAAAAAAAATCGACTTCATCGTGTACACTCATTGGTCCACCAAAAACCAATAATATATCAAAATCATCTATTGCTGGAAGTGGTTCATTTTTATATAATTGGGTGGATGTATGTTGGATATTCTTTTCTCTTATCCAATCCTTAAACATACCTAATCCTTCAAATGGTACGTGTTGCAGGTGATGAATTCTTATATGTTTCATAATATGAAATTTAGTATCAAATATATGTTAACTGTGTTTTTTGGCATAACATTTTCTATAGTCATAATGTTAAGTAAAAATATTAAGCACTAAACTAAATTATTTAAAATGAAATCAATCAAAACAATTTTAATGGTAGTAGCGGTGATGGGATTATTTTCAACCAGCTATGCTTGCAAAAGACACAAAAAAAACAAGAAAAACAAAGTGGAACAAACTGTTACAAACAATGCTAAAGCAACTTTGAACAAAGGTTGGAAATTAATGGAAATGAGAGATGGCGCCAACAGTATCAAAGATTTCTCTCGTGATGTAACTTTACAACTAAATACGAGAGAAAATGGATTAAATGGTCGTGGTCCGTGTAATTCCTATTTTGGTTCTTTTACGTCGGATTATGTTTCTACATTTAAAGCAACCAACGTAGGCAGCACAAAAATGTATTGTGAAGAAAGCATGAAAAATGAAGATTTATTTTTTGCACATTTAGACCAAACTACTGCTTTTAAAATCATCAACGGAAAACTAAACCTATACAAAGGCGATCAATTATTGATGGTTTTTGAATAAACCATTTTCTATCTTTGTGGCATGACATTTATTTATGCCATAGATATTGCCGGAACGTTTGTGTTCACTGTTTCAGGAGCATTAGCGGCATCCGACAAAAAACATCATCATGATATTTTTTCGGTCTTTTTTACCGGATTTATCACAGCAATCGGAGGTGGCACCATTCGAGATGTAACGCTAGGTGCTTATCCGGTTGCTTGGATTGATGATATCAATTATCTCTTAGCCATTTTTGCAGGTGTTTTATTTACACTATTATTTCGTAGGTACATTATTCGCATTTCGAGAACACTCAGTATTTTTGACACTATGGGCATGGCCATTTATGTGGTTTTAGGGGTTCAAAAAAGTATCTTATTTGAGGTAAATCTTTTAGCTGCCGTTGTATTAGGTATGATTTCTGGAATTTTTGGTGGTGTTATTAGAGATACCTTATTAAATGAAATTCCTTTAATTTTTAGAAAAGAAATGTATGCCACGCCTTGTTTATTAGGCTCTACTTTATTTGTGGTACTTTATGTTTTAGATACTAATACCAATATCAACTTTATAAGTTGTGTTATTTTTATTGTGTTATTTAGATATTTGGCTGTACGTTATGCTTGGAGTTTACCTCGATTAACATTCAAAGAATAAGCTTAAATATCAATATTCCATCTTATTGATTTTATTTTTCCAATCTTCAAAAACCAAATTTGCTTCTTCTCTTCCTATGGCAATCATTGGAATTCTTCTATCTTTTATTTCTAAAGGTATTTCATCATAAATAAAAGCATCATCAAAGCCAATACTTTTTGCATCTTCGCGTGTATTAGCGAAATAGATTTTAGTTGGTCGAGCCCAATAAATAGCACCCAAACACATGGGGCAAGGCTCGCACGAAGTATAGATTTCGCAACCTTCTAATTGAAAGGAATTTAGATTTTTACACGCATTTCTTATGGCCACAATTTCTGCATGTGCCGTTGGGTCATTCGATGAAGTGACTTGATTAAATCCTTCACCCACAATTTCATTATTTTTTACAATAACACAACCAAACGGACCGCCTTTTCCATCTTGCATACCTATTTCGGATAGCTCAATGGCACGTAGCATAAATTTATTTACTTCCATTATACAATATAATTAATGGTGATGTTAAAAAAAAGAAAAACAATTAAATGATTTCTTTACAGATAGCAGAAGTTGTTTTTACATCGCCCATCGTATAATAGTGCAAGCATGGAACACCGAATTTTACCAACTCTTTACTTTGTTGAATACACCATTCTATACCGACTTGTTTTACTTCAACATCGTCTTTGCATTTGTGTACTTCTTTCACCAATGCTTCCGGAAGATTAATGAAAAATGCAGCCGGAATACTATTCAGTTGTCCTAATCTTGTTATCGGTTTTATGCCAGGAATTATAGGCACATTTATTCCCATTTTTCTACAATCTTCTACAAACTTAAAATACACATTATTATCGAAAAACATTTGTGTAACGATGTAATCGCCACCGGCATCTATTTTCTGTTTTAAGTATTGCAAATCTTGTTCATAGTTGGCTGCTTCAAAATGCTTTTCGGGATAACCAGCCACGCCAATACAAAAATCTGTTTTCACCGGATTAATCAAATCATGATCTAAATAAGTACCGCAATTCATATTGTGGATTTGCTGTACTAAATCCAACGCAAATGGATGCCCGTCTGGTTCCGGAACAAATTTTTTTTCCAATTTTCTAGCATCGCCACGAAGAGCTAAAATATTATGAATACCTAAAAACCCTAAGTCGATTAAAGCATTTTCCGTTTCTTCTTTGCTAAAACCTCCACATAAAAAATGAGGCACTGCTTCTACGTTATATCTATATTTAATCGCTGCACAAATACCTACTGTTCCGGGACGTTTACGCACGGCTACTTTTTCAAAATAACCTTCGGCAGTTTGTTTGTATTCAAACTCTTCTCTATGATAAGTTACATCAATAAATGGTGGTTTAAACTCCATTAATGGATCCAAAATTTTGGTAATGGCATCTATGCTTTTTCCTTTTAATGGCGGCAAAATCTCGAAAGAGACTAATGTTTTTTCTTTATTGCTGGTTAATATATCGGTTACTCTCATTTTTTTCAAAAATCGAAACGAAATTAAGGAAACTAAAGATAAATACCTAAACTTCCCGAATACTAAATAAAACCGCCCGAATAC
>JAGNZZ010000005.1:51310-85554 GCA_017984135.1 Chitinophagales bacterium
AGTATTATTCTTGACAATCGGAATAGCTGCAACTTCTTGTAAAAAAGAAAACAATGCGAATATTGAAAATCCAATAAAAAAAGTTATTTCTGAAAAAATCATACTTGACTCAAGTCGCTTATTTTCAAATAATACGTGGGAGTTTGGTGAAAAGATATACTTTTCTAGAAATGGGAAAGTTACTAAATTAGGTTGTATGATGGGAAATAAAGGAAATTTTAGAGTATCATTTTGGGATGCAGCTACTAAAAATCTATTAGCTGCTACAACCATAAATGTTACTGACACTACTAAGTTTATTTACAATAGTATTTCACCCATAGATGTAACGGCAAATACAAGATATGTTATTTCATTAAATAATACTTCTGGTGGAACACAAAAATTATATTATTTATTTTCTAAAAAAGACGAGTCGCCTATTTTTCCTTTTACAAGTGGAAGTGTTACGTATGAAGCACATCATGAAACAAATTCTGCTACATCTGTCTTCCCTTTACCTTCTTTTTCTAATAAATATATCGCAGGAGTACCCGACTTGCAATTTGAATACGAAGAATAACCATACAAACAAAAGAACAATAAAGTCCGGCTAATTGCTGGGCTTTTTTTATTGCCCTAAGGCAATTTGTTTTTATCTTTTCAAATAGTATCTTTGTGCATTGTTCTTTTACTTCATAAACTTATTGCGAAAGACGGAGAGAATAGGCTCGATGATGTCTTGGCAACCTTTTAGATGAAAAAGAGATGTGATGGGAGAGTAATAGAAAACGCTCAACTTTGATAATCTCAACTCTAATCTAAAAACGGTGCCAAATCCTACTCCAAACCTATTGGAGATTGATAAGTAGATAAACTCCATTTTCTTATCTCATTTCGTAATTCGTTTTTGATGAACAATAGTTGTTCAAATTAAACGACAGACCAATGACCAATAATTTATATACTATAGCCCAAGAACGCATCTTAATTTTAGACGGCGCCATGGGCACTATGATACAACGCTACGAGCTAACAGAAGAAGATTTCCGTGGAGAAGTTTTTAAAGATCATGCTTTTCCATTAAAAGGAAATAATGATTTGTTATCCATCACTCGACCGGATATTATTAAAGAAATTCATCGGCAATATTTTGAAGCCGGCGCCGACATGGTAGAAACCAATACTTTTAGTGGCACCACCATTGCTCAAGCCGATTACCATTTAGAACATGCGGTGTATGACATTAACTTCCAAAGTGCTAAAATTGCACGCGAAGTAGCCGATGAAATTACGGCTAAAGAACCTCATAAACCGCGTTTTGTTGCCGGTGCAATGGGACCAACAAACCGAACTTGCTCCCTTTCGCCAGACGTAAACGATCCTGGCTTTCGTGCTGTTACTTTTGATGAATTGGTAACTGCATATTACGACCAAGCGAAAGCCTTAATAGAAGGTGGTGTAGATGTTCTATTAATAGAAACAGTTTTTGACACCTTAAATGCAAAAGCAGCGTTGTTTGCCGTGCAAACTTTATTTGAAGATATAGAAAAAGAATATCCTATAATGGTTTCAGGAACCATTACCGATGCCAGTGGTCGTACATTAAGCGGACAAACTACCGATGCCTTTTTGATTTCAATGTCACATGTTCCTCTATTTTCCATTGGATTAAATTGTGCTTTAGGAGCAAAAGAGCTCTTGCCTTATTTGCAAATATTAGCTAAAGAAGCGCCGTTTTTGGTAAGTGCTTATCCAAATGCTGGATTGCCAAATGCTTTTGGTGGATATGATGAAACTCCAGAACAAATGGCTGCAGCTACAAAAGAATATTTAGATTTAGGATTGATTAATATTTTAGGTGGATGCTGCGGCACCACACCTGATCATATCAGACAATTTGCAGCCGTTGCGAAGAATTATAAACCAAGAAAAATTGTTAGTGATTATATTTTGGAACACGAAAAAAACGGATTATACAGATAAACACGGATGGATAAATTATTACACAAAGACTTAACAGATGCTATAATAAAGGTGTATTATGCTGTATATAATGAATTGGGTTATGGATTTTTAGAAAAAGTTTATCAAAATGCTTTTTATCTCGAATTAAAAAGTCAAGGATTTAACGTTACTGCTCAAGAACAAATAAAAGTATATTATAAAGAAGATTTTGTTGGTGAATATTATGCTGATTTAATTGTAGAAGACACAATTATTATTGAATTAAAAGCGGCTGAAATATTAGTACATGAAAATGAACTACAGCTGATAAACTATTTAAGAGCAACTGATAAAGAAATTGGCTTGCTTTTTAATTTTGGCAAAAAACCAGAATTCAAGCGAAAGATATTTACAAACGATAAAAAGCGAATTAATATTGAAAATCTGTGATAATCCGTTTAATCTGTATTATCTGTGTTCAAATAAAAAATTAAAATGGAAATAGATTGTAGTAACTTAAAATTATCAGGATTAGAGCCGTTAATCATTACGCCGGAATCTAATTTCACCAATATTGGCGAACGGACCAACGTTACTGGTTCTAAAGTTTTTCTTAGAATGATAAAAGATGAACGTTTTGAGGATGCTTTAGCCGTGGCGATGGATCAAGTGCGTGGCGGGGCACAAATCCTTGACGTGAATATGGACGAAGGAATGATAGACGGCGAAAAAGCCATGGTAAAATTCTTAAACCTCATTGCTTCAGAACCCGACATATCAAAAATTCCTATCATGATAGATTCATCCAAATGGGAAATAATAGAAGCTGGACTAAAGTGTGTACAAGGAAAATCTATCGTTAATTCTATCTCTCTAAAAAGTGGTGAAGACGAATTTATTCATCACGCAAAATTAATAAAAAAATACGGAGCAGCAACTGTAGTGATGGCGTTTGACGAAAATGGACAAGCCGATAGTTACGAACGCAGAATTGAAATTTGTGAACGCAGTTATCGTGTATTAGTCGATAAAGTAAAATTCAACCCAAACGATATTATTTTTGACCCAAACATATTTCCTGTTGCCACTGGCATGGAAGAACATCGCAACAATGCGATAGATTTTTTTAGAGCCACCAAGTGGATACGCACCAATTTAAAAGGAGCACATGTAAGTGGAGGTGTTTCCAATGTTTCTTTTTCTTTTAGAGGAAATAATGTGGTTCGTGAAGCCATGCATTCTGCCTTTTTATATCATGCTATTAAAGAAGGCATGGATATGGGCATTGTCAATCCTAGTATGTTGGAAGTGTATGATGATATCAACAAAGAACTACTAGAAAGAGTAGAAGACGTTTTATTAAATAGAAGAGAAGATGCCACCGAACGACTTTTAGAACTTGCAGAAACCGTAAAAGGAAATGCAAAGAAAAAAGAAGAAGATTTGGCGTGGAGAAATCAAGCAGTAAATGAACGCTTAAAGCACGCATTGGTGAAAGGTATCGTTGATTTTATAGAAGTCGATACTGAAGAATGTAGATTGCAATTCGACAAACCATTAAGTGTCATTGAAGGTCCATTAATGGATGGCATGAATGTAGTAGGTGATTTGTTTGGAGCCGGAAAAATGTTCTTGCCACAAGTAGTAAAATCGGCGCGCGTAATGAAAAAATCCGTGGCTTATTTATTGCCATTTATTGAAGCATCTAAAGACAGTGCGGAAAGTAATAAAAATGGAAAAATTTTATTAGCCACCGTTAAAGGTGATGTACATGATATTGGAAAAAATATTGTAGGCGTTGTACTGGCATGTAATAATTTTGATATTATCGACTTAGGCGTGATGGTGCCTTGCGATAAAATTTTAGACGCTGCTGAAAAAGAAAATGCCGACATTATTGGATTAAGCGGATTAATTACACCTTCTTTAGATGAGATGGTTTTTGTGGCTAAAGAAATGAAACGCAGAGGCATGAAACAGCCTTTACTTATTGGTGGAGCAACTACCTCTAAAATTCATACTGCTGTAAAAATTGAACCTAATTACAACCAAGCTACCGTACATGTATTAGATGCTTCACGTAGTGTACCGGTTGCCAGTAGTTTATTAAATCCAGAAAATAAAGAAAAGTTTGAAGCCGATATTCGCGCAGAATATGAAATGATGCGACAACGTCATTTAAGTAAACAAGTGATTAAAGATTATATTTCTATTGAAGCTGCGCGTAAAAATAAATGGCAATTAGATTGGGATAATTATACGCCACCAAAACCATCTTTCATTGGTGTTAAAGTTTTTAAAGATTATGATTTATCCGAATTAAGAGCCTATTTAGACTGGACACCATTCTTCTCTACTTGGGAATTACACGGAAAGTATCCCAATATTTTAGAAGATAAAATTGTAGGCGAAGAAGCAAAAAAAGTATTTAAAGATGCCAACATCTTATTAGATAAAATTATCAATGAAAAAATGCTAACCGCAAATGCAGTAATAGGTTTTTTTGATGCAAATAGTAATGAGGAAGATGATATAGAATTAAACGACATTAGCAATGAGGCAACTTTAACAGATAAACGCAAATCCGTTTTGCATCATCTTAGACAACAAAATAAAAAAGGCGAAGGTTTGCCAAATTATTGTTTAAGCGATTTTATTGCTCCAAAAACAAGTGGCAAAAAAGATTATATCGGCGGCTTTGCTGTTACAACTGGTATTGGTATTGAAAAATGGATAAAACATTACCAAGCGAATCATGATGATTATAATAAAATTATGATTGCTGCCTTAGCTGATCGATTAGCTGAAGCCTTAGCCGAGCGCATGCACGAACGTGTGCGTAAAGAGTTTTGGAAATACGATACTTCTGAAAACTTATCCAATGAAGAACTCATTAAAGAAAAATATGCTGGCATTCGACCGGCACCAGGTTATCCGGCCTGTCCAGACCATACCGAAAAACCCATGTTGTTTAAGTTATTAAATGCAGAAGAAAATGCAGACATTATTTTAACAGAAAGTAATGCCATGTATCCGGCATCAAGTGTGAGTGGCTGGTATTTTTCACATCCTGATAGTAAATATTTTGGAATTGGAAAAATAGCAAAAGACCAGGTAGAAGATTATGCCAAACGCAAAAACATGAAAACAGATGATATGGAACGTTGGTTACACAGTGTGTTGAATTACGATGTGTAATAGGTGTATCTAATAATTTCAGAATTTTCAGAATACCTTTTCAACTTACATCGTTCTTGGGAAACTACCTTTTTAAATATCAGCAGCCAATCTTGCCGCTTGGTCAATGGCACGTTTGGCATCTAATTCGCCGGCTTCAAATGCGCCGCCAATAATATGCACTGTTTTTCCTAAATCGAGTAAGGGTTGCTCCAAAGCTCTCAGAGATACTTGTCCGGCACATATCACAACATTATCACAGGACAATACTTGTGGTATATTTTTTTTGTCTGTAAAATGCAATCCTTCATCATCAATTTTTGTGTATTCAACACCGGTTACCATTTTTACTTTTTTCATTTTTAAAGTAGTTCGATGTATCCAACCGGTAGTTTTTCCTAATTTTGCACCCATTTTTCCATCGGTCCGTTGAAACATAGTTACTTGTCTTGCCGGTGCTTCTATATGTTGTTTCATTCCTTGAACGCCGCCACGTACTTCATTTTTTCTATCAATTCCCCATTCTTTAATCCATTCTTCTCTGTTTAAGGTAGTGCTTTCACCATTTTGAGTCAAGAATTCACTTACATCAAAACCAATACCGCCAGCACCAATTACCGCCACACGTTTGCCTACTATTGCATTATTTTTTAACACATCAATATAACTTAATACTTTAGGATGCTCATTCCCTTCGATGTTCAAGGCTCTTGGCGTAATACCGGTAGCAATAACCACTTCATCAAAATCTTTTACATCATCCGCTGTAACACGTTTATTAAGTTGAATATTGACCTTATTTAAGCTTAATTGTTTGTTGAAATAACGCAAGGTTTCGTAAAATTCTTCTTTGCCTGGAATTCGCTTTGCCATATTAAATTGACCACCAATTTCTTTCTCCGCATCGAATAAAGTGATAGCGTGTCCTCGTTCAGCGGCAATATGCGAAAATGTCAATCCGGCAGGTCCGGCACCTACTACCGCAATTTTTTTCTTCTTTCCAGATGGCGTATAATTCAAAGTAGTTTCATGGCAAGCTCTTGGGTTTACCAAACAAGAAGATAATTTGTTGGAAAACGTATGATCTAAACAAGCTTGATTACAAGCAATACACGTATTAATTTCATCGGCTCTGTCGTCCATCGCCTTTTGTACCCAGTTTTCATCAGCTAAGAAAGGACGCGCCATGCTAATCATATCTGCGCAACCATCTGCCAGCACTTGCTCGGCTACATTTGGCATATTAATTCGATTGGAAGTACACAGTGGAATCGAAATCTCTGATTTTAATTTTTGTGTCACCCAAGTAAAAGCTGCTCTTGGCACCGATGTAGCAATGGTTGGAATACGTGCTTCGTGCCAACCAATTCCAGTATTAATGATAGTGGCACCGGCTTTTTCAATTTCTTTTGCAAGTTGTACTACTTCTTCCCAATTACTTCCATCTTCAATCAAATCCAACATGGAAAGTCGATAGATAATAATAAAATCTTTACCTACTTTTTCTCTTGCTTTTTGTATGATTTCAATGGGAAATTTAATTCTGTTTTCATAACTACCACCGTATTCATCGGTACGTTTGTTGGTATGTTGTACAATAAATTGATTGATTAAATAACCTTCTGAACCCATAATTTCCACGCCATCATAACCGGCTTCTCTCGCTAAAGCAGCACTACTTGCAAAGTCGTTGATGGTTCTACGTACGCCCCAAGTAGTTAGTGCACGTGGTTTAAAAGGATTAATAGGTGCTTGAATTCTAGATGGTGCCACACTTAATGGATGATAAGCATAACGTCCGGCATGTAAAATTTGTAAGGCTATTTTTCCACCTTCTTGGTGAACGGCATTCGTTACAATTTGATGTTTTTTCACATGACCCTGATTTGTCATTCTACCAGCAAATGGTTTTAGCCATCCTTCCCAATTTGGTGCAAATCCACCTGTAACAATTAATCCAGCACCACCTTTAGCGCGTTCTCCATAAAATGCGGCTAATTTTTCGTACCCGTTTTTTTCTTCCTCTAAATTAGTATGCATAGAGCCCATTAATACTCTATTTTTTAATCTTGTGAAACCTAAATCCAATTCTGATAATAAATGTGGATATTTGTTTGCTGGCATATTATTAATTTCATATAAAGGTACGAATTTAATTCAATGCTTGCATTGTGTTTCTAAATGTAATAAATGAAAAATATCTTAAGTATAGCTTTGGTTCAAATCGACTTGAAATGGAAGGATAAATCTGCTAATTTTTCAACTATTCAAAAATTAGTAGATGAATTAAACAACCCAGTGGATTTACTCATTTTACCTGAATTATTTAACACAGCTTTTTGCATTGATGATTTGTCATTAGCGGAAGATAGACATGGTGAAACTCTAGCATTTATGCAATCTATTTCAAAACAAAAAAAATGCATAGTTGCCGGAAGTTTTTTGTTTAAAGAAGATGAGAATGTATTCAATCGCTTGTTTTTTGTCCTAGAAAATGAGATTAAAGGACATTATGATAAGCATTATTTATTTTCTTTAGTGGGTGAAGATATATTATTGACTCGTGGAACGAATAAAGTGATATTGGAATACAATGGATGGAAAATACAACCTTTTATTTGTTATGATTTACGTTTTCCAGCTTGGTGCCAAAATAATGACCAAGCTGATATACAATTGTATGTGGCAAGTTGGCCACAAAAACGTATTCACCATTGGCAAGCCTTATTACAAGCTCGTGCCATTGAAAACCAATGCTATGTTATTGGAGTAAATAGAGTGGGTGCTGATTTTTATGGAAATGAACACAATGGACATAGTGTTGTTTATGATTTTACCGGAAATTTAGTCTTGGATATGGCAGATAAAAGTGGCATAGAAATTGTAAAAATTACTAAAGATACCTTAGATCTACATAAAATTAGATATTCATTTTGGAAAGACAGAATCAAATAGCTACCATAAAGAAATTGTATATTTACACCCAAAAAAAATGATAGCAACGGATATTACATATAATGAAGTAGATTGGCAAAACGTTTTGGCAAAATTAGAAAATCAATTTGGCAAAAAACCAGATCTACAAACCATCACATTTTTAGTTGGTCATCGTGAGTTAGGAAAAAATGTAGTCAAATTTTCAAAAGAACAAAAACAAGATTTAATACATGTTGGCGTTTGTGCATTACTTAGTAGAGCCGATTATTATATTTTTTTAGCCAATGACGAAGATGGTTGGCCACACTATGAATACAACCGAAATAAACCTAAGTTAAATGCTGAACAACAAGAGCAAATCCTCAAAAAAACGATAATAGAATATTTTAATGAACTCTAAACAAAACAAATGAATCGATTATTTTTACTTTTCAATTTTATATTTATTGGCGCATTAACTACACTCTATGCTGGCAATAATTCATCCAAAACAACAAACACAAACATGGATACTACAACGTATGTTCTTATCTCGACAAACTTAGGCGACATCAAACTAAAGTTATATGATGAAACGCCGCAACACAAAGCTAATTTTATTAAAATTATTGAAGATGGTGTTTTAGACAGCACTTTATTTCATCGTGTAATTCCTGAATTTATGATTCAAGGTGGCGACCCAAATTCAAAGAATGCATTGCCTGGACAACCTTTAGGAATGGGCAGTTTGGGTTATCGTGTACCGGCAGAACTTAATAAAAAACTGATTCACAAACGTGGCGCTTTGGCTGCTGCACGTGACAACAATCCGGCAAAAGCCAGTTCTTCTTGTCAGTTTTATATTGTTCAAGGTAAAAAGTACACCAAACAAGAGTTGACAACTTTAGCGCAACGAACGGGCAACAGTTGGACTGAAGAACAGTTAAAGTCGTACGAAGAAGTTGGTGGTACGCCATTTTTAGATATGAGTTACACTGTATTTGGCGAAGTCGTTTCTGGCTTTGATGTGATTGATAAAATTACTACGCTTACAAGAGATGGCAGCGACAGACCTTCCACAGATGTGCGCATGCAAGTGAGTATTGTAAAACCTTAATTTTATTTTCTTTTTTATACCTAGCAGTCATGTTTAAAATTTAATCATGACTGCTTTTTTTTGAAGAATTTGGCTTATTTTTTGTTCTCTATTTTTAAAACAATTTCATGCGTAACTATAAGATACTTTTTGCTTTTTGCTTATTCCTAAGTATATTAATACTTTCCTCTTTCACTACCGATACAACAAAAGAAGGTGAAAAATCAACCTGGAAAAACGTACAACTTTTACCACAAACTTTGACGCAAGATGAAATGGATGCCATTATGGATGCATGGTCGAGTTCGTTAGGTGTAAATTGTAGCCATTGCCATGTTCGTGGCGATATGGCATCAGACGAGAAAGAAAACAAAATAATTGCTCGAAAAATGTTGACTATGACCAACGAAATCAACGAAAAATATTTTGGGAAAGATTCCGGAACAATTAGTTGTATGACTTGCCATAATGGGAAAGCTCATCCATAAAATACGCTTATTTAAGCTTGGATTTGTTACATTGTTTTTACTTTTTCTAACAACGCTTTTTCTTCTGAAGTTATTGCATTATCTACACTTGCCGCTTTTTCCATCATAGAAATAATTTTTTGTTTCTGTTTTGCATCTTGAGGCATACGCACAACTAATTTTCCGTTCTGCGCCAAGCTTAAAAAGCCTTGAATCTTATTCAAATCGTAATTCCATGTTTTGGATAACTTATGTACATATTGCAATTCTTCTTGTGAAATTTTTCCATCGGCAGCAATCATCATCAACACATTGTTGAGTGCATAATCTCGTACATTATACATATCGTCTAAATCATCTACTTTTTTATTTATAATAAATGAGTTATTGTTTTGGGTTTTATAATTTTCAAATTCTATTGCCGACATCCAATCACTGATAATCCATTCGTATTTAGTGCTGTTTAAAACAGCATGACAATATGTACAATTTATTTCTACTGTATCTTTAATAGGAGCACCACAATTTGGACAACTGTGTGCATATAATGAGCCTTGAGGTTTTATTGCTTTTATATCTCTACTTAAAATCAATACTTGGTCCGATGAAAAAATAGTTCGTTCAAATTGAGGAGATTTTGTATCTATTTCTTTAATTTTTTGAGAGGAACATTTGAGCGCAACAACAATATTGTCTTTGTTGTTTTCTCTAAAATAATCAAACGAAGTAACATGATTTAAATACAACCGATTAAACACAAAACGTGGTTCTGAGTGGATGCGATGATTAAGTTTTTCATATAAAGTATCTGATACAAAACGACGTGCTTTTTCAGGCTGTCTTTTTACAAATGCAGTCATTATCTGCATATAACCATTACTGGCTTTATCTTCTAATTGTTGCAATGAAAAATCTTGTTTTTCTTCAATTTGTTCTCTAATTTTATTCGCAAATTTTCCTTGTTTTTCATATTTAGAATTGGAATTAAAGTAATCATCTGGTTGTGTAATTTCAGCCAAAATCCAATCATAATCACCTAAATACGTGATGGTAGAACAATAAGGACATTTTGCCGTTTCGCCACCATCTTCGGGTAAGTTACCACCACAATTTGGACAATTCGAGGTATGGTATAAATCCTTTTCTTGTACGCCTGATTTTTTGATGAACGACCAATAATCCAAAGCTTCAAGTGGGCCACCATCATTGAGTTGGGTAAATTTTTTTGATGTAAATGCATCGTACATTGTATAACGAATACCTACATGAATAATATCATACACACCATCGGTTTCTACTTCATCTATATAAACTTGATGAATTTGAATGTCAGAAATCTCGTTCATTTGTTCAACCTCTTTCATCATGATAAATTGTGTATTAAACCGCTGGTACACACCATCCGTAATCCATTTACGCACATGTGCCAAGTTTTGAAACATCCATGCAGTTTGAATATCATTAAATGCAGTTCTTACTTTTTGTTTAAATTTTTCTTTATCGAAATCTGTATTCCGTTCTAAAAAATCCGTAGGAATTTTATCTTGTTTTAATGAGGTGTTATAGGATGCTGTATTAGAATAATTTGGAATTGAATTTAATCCACTCACTGCTTGATAGGATTTAGACAATTTATAAATTACAAATACCACTATTGCCAACACAATAATATTAATAGGAAAGGGCAACATAAAAATCAATCGAAGTAAATAATAAACCAAATAAATGATGGCGCCACCATCTCCACCACCATCACTACTTCCGCCTCCTGAATGGCCTCCACCACCACCACCTGCGGCAGCATATATTTCGGCTAAAAAAACAAGAATTAAAAAGCTTAATAGCAATAGTTTCTTAAACGTAGTTTTCATGGTTGCATATTGAGTCATAAAGATAATTAATCCGAATGTACTTCAATTTTTGTAACATTAAATTTTTAAAACAAAACGCCATGGCAAGTGTTTGTCCTCTTCGGCATAGTCAATGCCAATACGTGGAGAAATTTGTATTTGTTCCTCTTGAATTATCGTGGAAGTTGGTTCTAACCAAATTTCATTACCTAACAATGAAATAGCATTTTGTATTTTAGTAATTCCTAAGGCTTGGCAAACTTTTGCTGGACCATTGCATACATTTGGATTGATTTTAGATTGATTTCTACGAACTAATATTTCATCTATTCCAATAGTAGGTTGTATGCTGCGAATTAAAACAGCTTGAGCAAAATCTTGTTGTCCGCTCACTACATTAAACAAATAATGCATGCCATAACATAAGTAAACATAGGCAATTCCACCTTTTTCAAACAGTATTTTCGTGCGTTCAGTTTTTCGTTTGTTATAGGCATGGCATCCTTTCTCCACTTCACTATAAGCTTCTGTTTCTGTGATAATTCCTCCTGTTTTAATACCATTAATTGTAGTGATTAGTAATTTGCCTAATAAATTTTTAGCCAAGAAAACTACATTATCATTGGTATAATAGGATGCACCAAGCTTCATTTGGAAATATGTTTTTCATCAAAACTAATAACTATTTACAAAAGTACTATGGTATAACGGCGAATGTTTTTTATTATTTTACTAAATGGATTAGCTTATTAATGACTTCTTGATATTTCTTCGGGTTTATCTTTCCTGCTGTATAAATAATATCTGTTTTGGTAGCAGTGAAAATCTTATTTGGACGAATGTGGCTATCTATGGGCAAACCGCCATTCTCAAAATCAGAAGATTTAAGTTCAACTTCAAAGCCGTCGTGCTTTGCCTTACTAGTAATTTGACATAACATTATATCTTCTTTACCCCAATCAGCAATTACCAAAGCTGGGCGCTTCTTGACACCTTTAAGATTAGAAAAAGGGAATGGGATTACTACTACCTCGCGTTTCATAAATTTTTCCAAGCAGCTTCTTCTTCTTTGCTTAACCATTCTTTTGATAATGCTTTTTCTGAAAGCATTGAAATTTCAGATACTTTAGCAGATTTTTTGCTATTCTTGTGCTCAGTAATTACACCCAATTCTATAGCTAAATTTTGTAGTAGTTGAATACGTTTGCGTGATGTTGATTTTAATATGAGCGTTTCCATATTTTGAATATTAAAATGTATAGCAAGTTAATACATATTCCACAAAATATCAAATGCTGAATTTATCAAATAACAGAGATACGAACATTATTTCAGGTTTCCGTTACTTATTGAAAATAAAAAAACCAGAGTACGATGTGCTTGGCTACATACCAATAGCTATCTGTACGAACTGTTTTTATTTTTTTGGATACGTGGACGAGTTGTTTTTTTTGCTTGTATTGTTCCTTTTATTTTTATGTTTTTTTGTCGATAATATTTCACTTCTGTCTTCTTTCAACCCACTTCACTATAAGCTTCTGTTTCTGTGATAATTCCTCCTGTTTTAATACCATTAATTGTAGTGATTAGTAATTTGCCTAATAATTTTTTAGCCAAGAAAACAACATCGCTGTTGGTATAATAAGAAGCAGGAATTTTCATAGGATTAAGAAACAACATAAACTATACGAATGTGTATTTCTAAAAAATCTACTTTAGAACTCTAATAAAATAGTGGCTCAAGTAAATATGTGCAGCTACACACTAAGGTAAAGTTCGTATTCTGTTTTTATTTTTTAAAAGCAATCTCTTACTATCATTATTTCCTAGAAATTTTTAATGCATACTTTCCGGTTCCAGCGAAAAACAAACCGATGAAAACAATGATACTTTCTACTGCATGCGAATAACCTCCAAAGCCATCACCACTGGCGTAATGCATAAAGGCAGCAATAAACATGGTGAAAATTAGCATGGCTAATGCCGGACGATATAAGAAACCGGCAATTAAACACATTCCACCACCAAACTCAGCCAATGCAGCCATAAAACCCCAAAATGCTGGAGCAAAGGTGATATGAATATTTTTCATGGCACTACCAATCATTTCCCACTTTTCTACGCCACCTGAAATTTTAGGCCATCCGTGCAACATAAACATAATACCAATGCCTATACGAATGATGAGTAAGCCTAAATCTGTATTGAACTTGGTAAACATATCTTTTATTTTATTGAATAACGAACTACTAATGTTTTTGAAACAATTACTTGCGGATTTTGTTGTGTTGCTCCTTTAAATAAATTGCCCATCATGGAAAATAAGGCTCCAAATCCACCCATACTTTCCGGATTGTTAAACATGGATGAATACATGTCAGTAGCACTTTGATTGTTTACGTTAATAGGTTTGTCTAACACCACATTCATCGCTTTAGCAATGGCTTGAGCTTCTCGTTCAGCTTTTTTCATGACTTTTTCTATTGACAATAATTCATATTTTTCCTTGTTGTCAATTTTAGTATCTGTAACAGATACTGTTACATTGTTAAAGGATGTCAATTCCTTTTTAATCTTATTTACATCTTCCACTTTTTTTACATGTACTTCAAATGCATTTTCATATACATTTAAGTCTTTGCTAAAATAATCTTTCTCTTTTTTTTCATCATGAAATGTAAAACTATATTTGTTTTTTTGAAGAAATTCTTCAATCTTATATTTTAAAACAGTGATTTCTCCTTTGCGTTTTCGTTCTTCATCTTCATTATCACCGCCATCGCTAAAGTATCCAGATGCTTCACTTTTGGGCAATGCAATTTTAAGTGCAATATCATCCGGATTAATCATTAAAGTATCTGTGGCTTTTACTTCAATGTATTTCTCGTTGGCTCCTGTAGATACAGAAGTAATTTGTGCTTGTGCTTTGTAAAATAACACTAAAGAAAGTAAAGAGAATAAGTATTTCATTTTTTTAATTTTTATAGGTGTAAATATAACTGGATTTTTTTTCAGGTAATACTATAGATTTTCTAAAATTTCAAAAATACGTTCCCAACTGAGCGTAGGCTGTGCCTACGCTCAAGCAAGGAAATAAGAAAAGAAAAGGATTTGTATAAAAGAGATTAGTGTCAATGCTGTTAGACAGCAATATAATTATTTATTCAGCACAACCGGATTACAAAAAATTATTAGATTTTATTTCTACACAAAATGGCGTTATTGTTTCCATCATTTCTAAAATAGAAGTATTAGGCTATCATAAACTAACAGATTTTGAAAAAGAAAATTTTCAATTATTCTTTAATTCAATTCCAATACTAAGATTAAGCGATGAAATAGTAGATATTGCTATTGAACTTAGGCAAAGAATTAAAATATCTTTAGGTGATTCAATAATTGCGGCAACAGCATTACAGAAAGGAATTCCGCTAATTACAAATAACACAGATGACTTCAAACACATTGAAGAATTAGAATTAATAACATTAGATGATATAATTGGTGGAAAAGAAGAGAAATCAATTCCAATGGAATAAAAATCTACCCAAATACTTTCTCGTCCACTTCTTTAAAAATGGCTTCGGTTTCGCTCATGGTTTTGATATTGTCATACAGCATCATTTTTATAACAAAAAAGAATCTTGCACTTTTAAATTTTTGATGTTCTTAAAATCATTTACATTATGTGTAATTAAGGTGAGTTTATGAATGATTGCAGTAGAAGCAATAATAGCGTCTGGAAGTTTTATTTTATGTTTTTTACGAAGTTCTATCGTTTTGTTTACGATTACTTCATCCAAATCAAAAACAGTAGCTGTTTTTACAAATGCAATAATTTGTTTTGTAGTGTTTGTAAAACCCAATAATTCTATTTTGTTAATGACCGAAATTTTTGGTTCATTATCAATAATATTGCTAAGTAATATAGTTGAAGATTTAGGAAGTTTATTTTGTGCAAAATCAATAATAACGTTTGTATCAATTAAATAGTTCTTTCCCATTCTAAACGCATTTTATTTAATTGAGCAGACATTTTTGTAGCTTCTTTTTTATCAAGGCTACCTAACAAAAGCGAAGATAATTTTTGGGAAGATTTAGGTTTTTTATCTTTTACGATTTTAATAAATTTATTCGTTTCTAATTCTTGCATAAGTTTTAGAACCGCATCATTGTTTATTTCTATTTTGATGACTTGCATATATAAAATCAATAATTAAAGTTACACAAAAATTTTGAATATTGAATTGAGTGAGTGATTTAGTTACAAAAATATGTGTGTACACAAAGATTTATTGCGACCAATTACATTTTCTACACATGTGAACTAGTTCCTGAATTTGTGATGAAAAACATTCTGAAACAAATTGGTGTAAGTAAGAAAGATTTTTTTGCTATTATGAAGAAGAAATAAAATCTACCCAAATACTTTCTCGTCCACTTCTTTAAAAATGGCTTCGGTTTCGCTCATGGTTTTGATATTGTCATAAACCAAAATCAAACTATTGCCGCTTTGTTTTAAATTACATTTTTTCTTTGCTGTTTGAATGTGTTCCATCACACGCGGAAAATATGGACTTTCATAATACGGCGATTTTGGATTGTCTAAAAAGTAACAACGCAACTTTCCATTTTTTAAAATAATGCGTTCAAATCCAATTTTTTTTGCTATCCAGCGAATGCGCAAACCATCAAATAATTCATTGATTTGTTTTGGCAATTTTCCAAAACGATCTTCTAATTTTTTAGAAAATTCTTGCAAACTTTTTTCATTTTCAATGGCATCTAATTCGGTATATAAGCGCAAGCGTTCTTCCGTATTTTGTACATACTCCAATGGAATCAACATTTCTACATCGGTATCAATGGTACAATCATATACAAATTGTTTTTGCTCTTCAATTTGTTCTTTAAATACATCTTTAAAATCCGTGTATTTCAATTCTTGTATCGCTTCATCTAAAATTTTGTGATACATTTCAAACCCAATATCCGTAATAAAACCACTTTGTTCGCCACCTAGCAAATTTCCGGCTCCACGTATATCCATATCGCGCAGTGCAATTTGAAAACCAGAACCTAAATCAGAAAATTCTTCTAAGGTTTGTAAGCGTTTTCGAGCTTCGTCCGTCAAGGTTGACTTTGGCGGCGACAATAAATAACAAAATGCTTTTTTATTAGAACGACCAACTCTACCACGCAATTGATGCAAATCACTCAAGCCAAAATGATGTGCATTATTGATGATAATGGTATTGGCATTCGGAATATCTAAACCAGATTCCACAATATTGGTGGACAACAATACATCAAATTCGCCATTGATAAATTGCATCATGATTTCTTCAAGGTCATCGCCACTTAATTGTCCATGTGCCGATTTGATAGTAACATCTGGACAAAGTCGTAGCAATACGGTTTCCAGTTCTACTAAATCTTTTACTCGATTATGTACAAAATAAACTTGTCCGCCGCGATATACTTCAAACTCTATTATCTCTTTAATATTTTTTACATCAAACACTTGTACTTCCGTAGTAATAGGAATTCTATTGCTTGGTGGTGTCATAATGTTCGATAAATCGCGTGCTCCCATTAATGAAAATTTGAGCGTTCGCGGAATAGGTGTTGCAGTCAATGTAAGCGTATCCACATTAGCAGCAAATTGGCGTAATTTTTCTTTTGCAGAAACACCAAATTTTTGTTCTTCATCAATGATTAATAATCCTAAATCTTTAAACTCTAAATTTTTATTTAAGATGGCATGTGTACCTATTAAAATATCGATTTTTCCTTCTTTTGTTTTTTCTAATGTTTCTTTTTTTTCTTTGGATGTTTTAAATCTATTTAAAAAATCAACACTTACACCATGTTCTTTTAATCGAGATGAAAACGTTTTATAATGTTGCCAAGCTAAGATAGTTGTCGGCACTAAAATTGCCACTTGCTTCCTATCGGTAACTGCTTTAAATGCTGCACGAATGGCAATTTCCGTTTTTCCGAAACCCACATCACCACAAATCAATCTATCCATTGGATGTGGTTTTTCCATATCAGATTTTACGTCAGCTGTTGCCTTTGTTTGGTCGGGTGTATCGTCATACATAAAGCTCGCTTCCAACTCATCTTGTAAGTAGGTATCTCTATTAAAGGCAAATCCTTTGGCTACTTTGCGCTGCGCATAAAGTTTTATCAATTCGGCAGCGATATCTTTTATTTTCTTTTTAGTTTTGTTTTTTAAATTGGTCCATGCATCGCTTCCCAGTTTATTTATTTTAGGAACATGACCTTCTTTGCCTGTGTATTTGGTGATTTTGTGTAATGAATTTATATTGACATACAACAAGTCATTGTCTTTATAAATCAAACGTACCATTTCTTGTGTTTGTCCATTTACCGTTACTTTTTCTAAACCGGAAAATTTACCCACGCCATGATCGATATGTGTAACATAATCTCCCGGATTTAAGTCTTTGAGTTGACGAATGGTAATGGCTTTATTTCTATTATAAGAAACATTGGTTTTATACTTGTGATAGCGATCAAATATTTGATGGTCAGTATAACAAACGATTCCCAAATCAACATCCACAAAACCTTGTGCTAAATCAATAGTACATGGATTAAATTTAATATTCGATTTTTTATCTTCAAAAATTTGACAAAAGCGTTCTAATTGGCGAGCATTTTCTGAAAAGATAAAAACAAGTTGCTCCTTTTGTTGATGCTGCTGAATAGCTTGAATCAACAAATCAAAATTGCGATTAAAAGATGGTTGTGGTTGTTGCTGATATTGGATTTCAAATGGATGATGAGCATCTGTAATGGCACTTTTATTTCCTACTTCAAGTATAGAACACGATGCCATATCGTTTACTAAATCATTTGGAGCAATAAACAGTTCTTGTATGGTTTTGTTTTGAAATGGATGTTCTTTTGTTTTTTGATTTTGTATGCTTTCAAAAGTTTCTAATGCTTGTAGATATTGTTTCTCAATTTGCTCTTTAAAAAGAGCGGCATCTCTAAATTGTACTATGGTATTTTTTGGTAGAAATTCTAATAAAGAAGCGGTGGTTTCTTTGGTAAAATGCGCATTAATATTAGGAATAATGGTCAGTTCAGAAATTTTACGGATTGATATTTGTGATTCCGGCTCAAAGGTGCGCAAGCTTTCTACTTCATCATCAAACAATTCTATACGATACGGCAATTCATTGCCAAAAGAAAATACATCTATAATGCCTCCACGAATGGAAAATTCGCCAGGTTCATAGACAAAGTCTGCGCGATGAAATCCATATTCTAATAATACATCGAGCATAAAATCGACATTGATTTTCTCACCTATTTTTAAGAACAATGTATTTTCAACTAATTTCTCTTTTCTCACCAAAAGTTCTTGTAAAGCTTCTGGAAAGGTTACAATGATATTTCCACTTTGTTTAGTATTTAGTAACGCATTTAAGGTTTGCGCACGCAATAAAATATGGTGATTATTGTATTCGTCAAAGGAATTTATTTTTTTGTAAGAAGAAGGCAAAAACAAGATTTCTTTTTTATCTAATAAATTCTGTAAATCGTTTTGGATATATTGCGCTTCATCGGCATTATTGGCAACAATTAATTGCGTGAAATTAGATTGTAGAAAAATAGATGCTGTAATAAAATTTACGGAAGAGCCAATAGTTCCACGCAACAAGACACGTGCTTGCGGAGTTGAAAGTTGATGAAGAAGTTCTTGCGTTCGTTGGTCATCTCGAAACAAGAATAAAAGTTGCTGCAAATCCATTGCGCTGCAAAGATAGTAGTTTTAGTTACTAAATGAAAGTTTAAGCTTATCGTTAAAAGCTGTAAATAACAATAATGCTTAATAAAGAATATTATACTATTGGTCGGTGTCCGCACCGACCAACTACATTAACTGTTTCGGCTGGTGCGAACACCATTCGATAGCGAAAAACCACTATCAACTTTCTACAACAGTAATACTTGCCGGCATGCAATTTAAATCTGCTTTATCTACCGAAGGAATAAATTCTTCAATAAAAATTTCATCACCATCAGATGCGTATTCTAAAATTTCAGAAATATTAAGTTGTTTCTGTTTAATAAAACGCAGATAAATAGGCGGTTCTCCATTTTTTCCAATATTTGATTTAAGCGTAATATTGAATAAAATTTTACTCTTATTTCCTTTTGATACGGTCAAAATCCCTTTCGAATTTTTTGACAAATAATTGCCGGAATTTAATGGTGCTTTATTTATAAAAGCCTGAACACAAGTAGCACTATTGTTTTTAGGTTTTATTATATCAGTTGTTTTAGTGATGGCAAATGCACATACATTAACAAACAAGAAGAGGAAGAAGTTTATGGTTCGCATTGTTTAAAGTTATACGTTAATTTGGATTTAATCTAATTACAATTTTATATAATAATGTTAAAAACGCTTAAATAGTTCAAAAAGTATTCCAAATAAAAAAATAGATAAAAAAAACTCCGACCTATAAAAGTCGGAGTTTGTATCATTTAAAAGAGAAGATATCTTATTTAGCTTCTTCTTTAGTTTTATCGCTCATGCAACATGCTTTTTTTTCTTCTTTGTTGATGATGCATTTTTTTTCAGTAATGGTTTGTCCTAAAGAATCGGTATAAGTTGTGTCAGATAAAACAGTACAATTTTTATCCGCTGCACAATTTTCCATTTTTGTAGCACAAGCTTCGTCCGTCATTTCAGTATGGCACGCAGCATTTGAAGATGAGCCATTTACATTCAACATTCCACTAGTAGAAAGATAAGGCGCAATAACTAATGAAACGATAGACATTAATTTAATTAAAATATTCATTGATGGACCGGAAGTATCTTTAAATGGATCGCCCACTGTATCACCGGTAACCGCAGCTTTATGAGGTTCTGATTTTTTGTAGAATGTTTCTCCATTGATATCCACTCCTTTTTCAAATGATTTCTTTGCATTGTCCCAAGCGCCACCTGCGTTAGATTGGAACATGCCCATTAACACACCTGAAACCGTAACGCCTGCCAATAAACCACCTAATACTTCAGGTCCAAATAAGAAACCTATCAATATTGGAGTTAGCAAGGCAATAGCACCTGGTAATATCATTTCGCGAATAGATGCTTGTGTAGAAATTGCTACGCATTTTTCATATTCCGGTTTTGCTTTGTATTCCATAATTCCAGGAATTTCACGGAATTGACGACGCACTTCGTTCACCATATCCATGGCAGCACGTCCAACTGCTGCAATTGCTAATGCTGAGAAAATAAATGGAATCATACCACCAATAAACAAACCTGCTAAAACTGGCGCTTTATAGATATCGATTGCAGAGATGCCACTAACGCCAACGAAAGCAGCAAACAAGGCTAATGAAGTTAAAGCAGCAGAAGCAATCGCAAATCCTTTACCAGTAGCAGCTGTTGTATTTCCAACAGCATCTAAAATATCTGTTCTTCCACGAACCTCTTCCGGAAGTTGACTCATTTCTGCGATACCGCCAGCATTATCCGCAATTGGACCAAAAGCGTCAATGGCTAATTGCATGGCAGTAGTTGCCATCATACCTGCTGCGGCGATAGCCACACCATATAAACCAGCACATAAGTAAGAACCCAAAATACCAGCTGCCAATACAATAATAGGCAATACCGTGCTTTCCATACCAACAGCTAAACCACCAATAATATTGGTTGCATGTCCTGTTGAAGATTGACGAACGATAGATAATACTGGGCGTTTGCCCATAGCTGTGTAATATTCAGTAATGATTGACATTAAAGCACCTACGATTAAACCTACCATAATGGCTCCAAAAACACCAGTAGAAGTAAATACATAACCTCGCAATTCCATGGTTTCTGGTAAAATATATTTTACTAAGAAAAATGAAGCGACACCTGTTAATACGATAGAACCCCAATTGCCTAAATTTAATGCACCTTGAACATCGCCTTTTTCATCTTTAACTGAAACAAAGAAAGTTCCTATCCAAGAGAAAATAATACCTACACCAGCTATCACCATGGGTAATAAAATAGGCGCTAAACCACCAAAATTATCTACAGATTTTGTTTCTTGTCCTAAAACCATCGTTGCCAATACTGTGGCAACATAAGAACCGAATAAATCAGCACCCATCCCAGCTACGTCACCCACATTATCACCTACGTTATCTGCAATAGTAGCAGGATTTCGCACATCATCTTCTGGAATACCCGCTTCAACTTTACCTACTAAGTCAGCACCTACGTCAGCAGCTTTGGTATAAATACCACCACCCACACGCGCAAACAAAGCAATAGATTCTGCACCTAATGAAAATCCAGTTAATACTTCAATCGCTCTTTTTACATTAAGAGGATCTGCTTCGCCATTGAAAATAAAATAGAAAATGATAAACAAGCCACCTAAACCAAATACGGCTAAGCCAGCCACACCCAAGCCCATTACAGAACCACCTGTGAAAGATACTTTTAATGCACTTGCTAAACTCGTACGAGCCGCTTGGGTAGTACGAACGTTTGCCAAAGTAGCCACTTTCATACCTACATACCCAGCAAATGCAGAAAATACAGCACCAATAATAAAGGCTACTGCAATAATAGGAGAAGATTCCTCGCCACCTTTAAACCCTAAGAATGCTAATAAAATAGCAGCGATAACGCCAAAATACGTTAAAACTTTCCATTCTGCTTTTAAAAAAGCAATAGCACCATTTGCTATATATCCGGCTAATTCTTGCATGTTCGCATCACCTGCATCTTGTTTTTTTACCCAAGCATATTTAATAGCAGTGATTATTAAGCCAAAAATTCCCAGAAATGGAACTAAATAAAATAGTGTATTCATAATCTAATAATTTGATTTTTAAAGCGGTGCAAAAGTACAACAAAGTTTAGAATTATTAACATTTCATTGAATTGTTAACATAAAAAATAAAAAAGACCAAACATATATGATTTTGTTTGGTCTTTCAATTATATCTTCTAAATACTAATCTTCTTTTGAGCTACTGCATTTTGTTTTAGTACTTTCCGATTTTTTACATGATGAGGTACTTTTTCCGCTCTTACAACAACCTGCTGGTTTACCCGAAACGGCTGTTACTGAATTTACTGCAGCGATGGTATAACCTGATTTTTGTGCTAAAGTATTGATGAGTGCTTCTTCAGAAGTTGCTTTTTCATCGTAAATGATGGTTGCCGTGCTTGCTTGAGCGCTTACCGAATTAACTTCCGTTACACCTTGCAATGTGGAGGCTAACGATTTAAATTTTGATTCACAACTTCCACAATGCATTCCTTTTACTGAAAGATTTAAAGTTTTATGGGCAAATGTTGTTGCAATGGAACAAAACAATATCATTACAAGCATTGCTATTTGATTATTTTTCATAATTAATTATTTTAACGTTTATCTATAATGTAATAATCCAATGATTAGTGCTATTAAAAAAAACACCAAAGATAGACCTACTAATTTTTTATTTTCCTTTTTAAAACCTACAATTCCCAATGGAATTCCAATTAATGCAAGCATTATTTTTGGATCTAACCAATGCATGGATGCATATCCTCCAGATTTAATATGAAATATAAACATCCAAAATCCAAATATTAACAACCCAACGGAACATAAAGTTTCAACTAGAAGTGTATTTTTCTTAAAATTTAAATACGCTTCTTGCTTTCCTGTTAAGAATAAGAAGGATTTTACTGAATAAAAGCCAACAAATAAAATGGCAAACACAAAATGCAAATGAATTAAATTGAAAATGTTACTAAAGAACGAAACACCTTCTTCTACCTGAAAAAATGATAAAAACATAGAAATTATTTTTTCCAAAGATACATAAATCCATCTTTTAACGTTGCAAATTATAAAATATTAAGATTTTACTGTATTTTTACCCTTATAACCAAGCTGTGCAAAACAGAAAGAGTGTAGCCGAACAACACTGAAATGAGGATTTTATTCTTTAAAAATTTTATAAGCTTTATGCTTATATTTATTTGTTTTGACACCACTTTTGGTCAAGATCCAAGTTTTGCCCAATTTTATCAATATAGAACCTATTTAAATCCTGCGGCAACTGGCTCTGAAAGAGGACTAAACGTTGCTATGGTTTATAAAAATCAATGGAATTACGTTCCTGGTGGATTTAATACCTACGGAATGGCCATGGATGTTCAATCTGCTCGTATTTCTTCAGGAATTGGAATTACTGCTTATAGAAGTGTGGAAGCTAAAACCTTGCAAACTAATTATTTTTCTGCTTCTTATGCCTACATTGCTCGTATTTCTACCAATGTGAATTTACATATTGGATTAAATGCTGCTTTTGTCAATAAATCACTAGATAGAAGTCGGTTAATATTTACAGACGAATTAGATCCTGAAGTAGGTGTGGTTCCTGGTGGTTCTAGCACCAACATTGTATTGCGGAAAATTAACATGTTTGATTTAGATGCCGGTTTATTGTTGCGTTTCAGATATGATATCAATAAACATCCAGTTCATAATTCACTTGGCTTTGCTGTCCATCATCTTACACGTCCGGATGAATCGTTCCAAAATATTTCTACAAAAATCCCGATGCGATTTACCATCACGTATGGTGCTATCTTTCCTGTTTCAAGAGGAAAATATAAACGCAATATCGATTTTTATGTTTCGCCGGTGTTTAAGTTTGATTTTCAGGAGAAATTACGGGTATATAATGCAGGAATGTTTGCCACGTTTAAACCTATTTATGCTGGTGTGATGTATCAGTTTAATAAGTATAATAACAATAGTACTCAAGGTTTAATTTTTGTGGGTGGTGTAGATTGGGATTTAGGTCAAGATAATTTCATGACACTCAATGTTGGCTATAGTTATCAATTAGACTTTACTGGCGTAACTTCTAAAAGTAGAGGCCAACATGAAGTAACTATGCGCATGAATTTTAATAATGTAGCCATCATGCAACCGAAAAAGAAAAAAGGAAAGCGTATTAACTGCTATGATTTTCCGGGTAAGAATGCCGTAAAATTGTTTTAATTTTAAAAACTCCAATGAAAAAATATCTACAAATATTATTTCCTCTGTTATTTCTTATAGGAATGAAAGAGAGTAAAGCTGTTTGTAACTTTAGCATCAGCAAAAGCACCGTTTGTGCCGGTGAAATTGTGACCATTCAACTCTCGCAACCTTATGCAAAATACCACAACATCATTGTATATAAAGGCGTTTATCCCTTTGGTACTGTAGCAACTTCTCCCAATGATTATAGTGTTTTATTGCCGTATGATGCAACCAAAGATAATACTATCAAAATTACATTTAGAGGAAGCACAACGGCACAACAATACAGAATCCTTTTGGCAGAAAGTAACTCCGATTTAATGCCAGTACCTACCATACCTTGCGATGGCGGTAAATTAATAACGGTTAATCCATCTCCAGATCCAGAGCTAAAAGAAACCAAGAATTTTATTTTTTGTAATGCAACAACAAGCCAAACAGTGAATGTCACCAATGCATCTACTACATTAGGCATTAATACTAATTACCAAATTGATTGGGGTGATGGAAGTCCTGTATTTAACGCTGCATCCTTCAATGCTGCATTGACACATACGTACGCTCCAGGAAGTTATAAACTAACCTTTACCGTTACTGGAAGTACTTCAGCACCATGTAATATTGCCAAGAAAACCTATAATGTTTTAATAGGTAAAGCTCCAACCATATCCATATCTGCTTCCTCACCTACTGTGTGTATTCCGTCGAATTATGAATTGCCGATTAACTTAGCACAAACCACTGGTGTCAATCCATCAAGTACATTGTATAAAGTGTTTGTTAATGGAGAATTAGATACCATTTATGACAACACGAATCTACCATCATTATTAAAATATACGTTCACAAAAGGAAGTTGCGGTAATATCTCTAAAGATTGTAATACAGATAATAAATTTTCAGTTCGATTATTTGCCGTTAACGAATGTGATGTAACGGATGTCAGTCAATGCATAATGGTATTAGATAGTATTCGACCAGTAATTGGAGGACCAGATACCGTATGTATAAATGAGCCAGCGATATATAAAAATACAGATCCATTTAGCAGAGATGATCAATGTAATGAGCCAGCAAAGATATGGACAATTACACCCAATTCTGGATTTACAACAAGTACACCTTTAGGTTCGGCTACTTTTAACAATTTAAATATCACTTTTAATCAAAAAGGCACCTATACTATAAAACTTCGAGTAAGTGGTGCGTGTAACACAAAAGACACTTCATATATAGTTCAAGTAATTGATAGAGTAAACGCACAAGCAGCATTTAATGCGCCTTCGTGTATGACGACAAGTGGGTTTATGGATATTCCTTTTTCAAATACTTCTTATGACCCAACGAGTATTATAAAATACGAATGGACAATTACTCCTTCTGCTGGAACTTCGTTTGTTGCTGGTAATGCAAATTCTGCAACACCAACGGTGCGTTTTACAAAATCTGGAATTTATCAAATTCAACTAACAGCGATTGGCGGATGCAATCAAGATATTTGGGATAGCACTTTAGTTATTAAAGGAAAACCAGCTATTGATTCACTGGCTATCCCTCAAGCTTGTTTTGTGCCGTACTCGTTTAATCCTAAAAATTACTTTAATTACTCTAATGGTGGTGATGTTGCCGCTGCGTTTACATGGACATTTAATGGGGCCACGCCATCGTCTTCCAATTTAGAAAATCCTGGAAATATTACCTACAACATTCCAGGTTCATACGCAATACAACTTCATATTGCCGCACAATGTGGCGATTCAACTTTAACCAGCCATATTACAGTTAATAATAATATTCGTCCGAATGCAGGTGTAGATTTAGGCGTTTGCAAATTTGATCCTCCTTTTCAACTTACAGCTACACCTCCAGGTGGAATTTGGCGAGGAAATGGCATTATTGATTCCATTCAAGGCATCTTTAAACCATCCATTGTAACTACAGGACCACATGATGTAATTTATGTTTTAAATGCAAGCAGCTCCTGTCCAACAACAGATACTTTAAAAATAAGAGTTTCAGAAATAACTGGACTTACCGCTGGACCAGACCAATCAATTTGTAAAGGAAGTGGAACTTTGCAATTAATCGGTAATCCACTTTTCCCAAATGGAAGTTGGATGGGCAATGGTGTTGTCAATTCGATTACAGGTATATTTGATCCAACTGGTATTATAGCTGGAAACTATCAAGTGGGATATATTTATACCGATCCAACTGGAGGCTGTAAAGACACCGCCTACAAACGCATTACAGTTTTTGACAGTGTACACGTTAGTCTTCCTGCGCCGGAATTATGTATTAACCAATCTTTTAACTTTGGAAATATTGTAGGCAATGTCACTTCAGCAAATTGGAATTTTGGTGATGGTACGCCAAATGAAATTATTATCAATCCAATTCATACTTATTTGCGTGATGGAAATTTTACAATTACCTTAATTGCTGAAACGGCAGATAGGTGTAAAGATACGATACAAATTCCGGTCATTGTTCGAAAAAATCCGCCACTTTCATTCATTGTTTCACCCGATTCATCATGTACTGGCAATAATATTTCATTTTCATTTCCGGCAACGCATACAACAGCAACCAACTACTTATGGGATTTTGGATTATCCACCGTGCAAAGTAATACGCCGGATGCACAACAGTATTCATTTCCAAAACCAATATTGAAAGATTCATTATACTATGTTACTTTACGTGCCGATTATTTTTGTGGTCCCTCATATTTTACAGATACTGTAAAAGTAAAAGCATCTCCAAAAGCAGATTTTGGAGTTCAACCAATAGGATGTTCTCCATTTACTCCAACATTAGCAAATACTTCGTACGGTTCGCCCACTGATTTTGTGTGGAATTTTGGGAATGGACAAACGACATTTATACAAAACCCATCTGCGCCTACATATACCAATACCACAAGAAGAGATTCGATTTTTACCATACGATTAAAAGTTTCCAATGCATGTGGAACCGACAGTATTAAAAAAGATATTTTAGTGAAAGCAAATGATGTCGTGGCAAAATTTTTCACCAGCATTAACCAAGGATGCCAACCCTTAGTGGTTGATTTCTTTAATATCTCTACGCCAGGAACACAAATTATTTGGGATTTTGGCGATGGAAGTTCTGCTTATGCCGACCAAGTTTCTCATCAATATGATAGTGCTGGAAATTATAGAGTGAAATTATTGGCCATTGGCTCTTGTGGACGAGATTCCTTTCTTACAACGGTTCGGGTATTTGACAAACCCAAACCTGATTTTAATGTTATTGGGCCATGCGTCAATTCAGCCACTCAATTTATCAATAAAACCACTAATGGAAATAGTTTTATTTGGTATTTTGGAGATGGTACTTCCTCTACACAACCGAATCCTACACACACTTTTACTTCTACTGGTGTATATGATGTAAAATTGGTAGTAGCCAATAGTCGTCCTTGTGTAGATTCTATTACAAAACAAATCAATGTATCCGTAAAACCAAATGCTGATTTTAGCGTAGTCAATCCAAAAGGTTGTCAAGAAGAAGCAACCGTATTTTTAAATTCTTCTACCAATGCATTAACCTATCATTGGTATTTGGGTAATGGAGAAACTTCTAATGTAGGTGGTTTGTCGTACACCTATCCAAGTGCCGGAATTTACAACGTAACACTAACTGCCATCAATGGCGATTGTAGAGATAGTGTGCGACAAGTCGCTGCTGTAGAAATATATCCAAAACCGGTGGCAGATTTTATTTATCAATTTACAGGAAATGGGTTTAATGCACCTGTTGAATTTACAAACACAACAGTAAATGGAAATTCATTTTTTTGGAATTTTGGAGATATGGATACTTCTATTTTAAGAGATCCATCACATCAATACAATGGTGAAGGTCCTTACCGTGTAACATTATTTACCGAAAGTGATAAAGGTTGTAAAGACACGATTACCTATCCAATTGGTGTAGATTATTCTGGACAATTATATGTACCAAATGTATTCTCACCAGAAGTGGGTGTGGGTGAATCTGCTTTATGGAAACCGAAAGGATTATCTTTAAAAGAGTATCATGTACAAGTGTTTTCTACGTATGGACAATTGCTTTGGGAAAGTACTACTTTGGAAAATGGACAACCCACAGAAGCTTGGGATGGCCGTGTGAAAGGTAAAATTTTACCACAAGATATTTATGTTTGGAAAATTCGAGCCATATTCACAGATGGAACAGCTTGGGAAGGCATGAAAGATTCTAAAACAGGCAAAAAAGCCATTATGGGTTCTATTGTATTATTGAGATAACTCAGAAAATATTCATTCAATATTCTAATAATAAAAAATAGGTTGCTCCAACGAAAGCAACCTATTTTTATTCTATAATCAGCTTAATAAATCACTTTGCTTAAGCTAGTGATAATACTAGCAATACGGATAGCATCCCAAATTCTATTTTCTGTACCTCCATTGTGTAACACCGATTGCTCATGGCTTTTTACGCACATTTCACAACCATTTACTGCACTTACTGCTAAGCTTACCAACTCAAAAAATTCTTTCCCCAAAACAGGATTCATCATAATGTTCATGCGTAAACGTGCCGGTGCATTGTTGTACTTTTCTTTCTCCACAAAATGACGGAAACGATACAATACATTATTTGCTGCTAACAAAGAAGAACAAGCTTGTGCATCGGCAATCTCGGCATCAGTGGCGCCATGTTCTTTGGCTTTTGCAGTAAAAACGTTGCTTAAAATCTCTTTATTGTTGTTGGTAGAAATGGCTAATGCCAGCAAGTGTGTTTCTTTTAATGATAAATGTTCTGAAGTTAAAACTGCTTTTACATTTAGTTTTAAATCTCTCAAATATTTAGAATCTGCCACTCCTAAATTTTGAAGTGTTGCATTGGTATATTCAGTAGGAATACCTAAATCGACCAATATTTCTTTTATTGTTTCGTGCATAGTTTTTATTTAGAGATGAGATAAAAAATGAGATGTAAGTTTTATCTCACATCTCATTGATAAAATAATTTTGATAAAGTATTAAGATAAAGTTGCTTCCCCTTTTTGCCAGTTGCAAGGGCAAAGTTCGTCTGTTTGAAGTGCATCCAATACTCGAATAACTTCATTTACATTTCTGCCGACAGATAAGTCATTTACAGATACGAACCGAACGATTCCTTGAGGATCAACGATGTACGTTGCTCTATAACAAACTTCTTCGCCTTCCGTTAAGATTCCTAAATCTCTAGACAACGTTTTAGAGGTATCTGCTAACATTGGAAAAGGCAAACTTCGTAAATCATCATGATGCGTTCTCCAAGCGTGGTGAACAAATTCACTATCAGTAGATGCGCCGATTAATACGGCATCTCTATCATTGAAATCGCCATTATGCTTTCCAAATTCTGCAATTTCTGTTGGGCAAATAAATGTAAAATCCTTTGGCCAAAAGAAAATAACCAACCATTTGCCATCTTTGGTATGGATGTCGTTGGTGATAGTCTGAAATTCTTTACCTTTTTCTAAGCTAACTACTGCTGTTTTTTCGAATGCAGGAAATTTTTGTCCTACTGTTAATAATGCCATTTTTTTTAGTTTTTATATAGTGATAAAATTGTTTAATGATTTAACCATGCTGTGTACATCCAAATTTCTTTTTCTTGTTGGGTAATGAAATCTGTTAACAATGTAGTAGTGCCTTCATCGTTTAGTTTTTCTGCTGTAGCTAATATTTCGCGCTCCAAGATAATTATTGTTTTTATGCTATTAACAATTAATTCAACAGCTTGTTTTGCATCACTTATATTTTTTCCTTCTTTTATGGATGTTTGTTTTAAATAATCGGAAAAAGTATGCAGTGGTGTAAAGTTTAACGTTAAAATGCGTTCTGCAATCAAGTCTATTTTGTCTTGTGCATCTGTATATATTTCTTCAAATTTAACGTGTAATTCAAAGAAATGTTTACCTTTTATATTCCAGTGTAAACCGCGTGTATTTTGATAGTAGATTTGATAATTGGCTAGTAAAGTGTTTAATTCTGTAGCTAATTCTTCTGATAATTTAGCATCTAATCCAATAGAAGTTGTTTTTTTAGAATTACGCATGTTTTTTATTTTTAGTACTACAAATATAAGCCGATTTGTTTTATAATGAAAATCAATTAATTTTATCCTTTGATAAAAAAACTTTATGAATATTTCATTAACACAATTAGAATATGTTTTGGCAATTGACAACTATCGTCACTTTGCGAAAGCCGCAGAAGCTTGTTTGGTAACACAACCTACCTTAAGTATGCAGTTAAAAAAATTAGAAGAAGAGTTAAAGTTAGATATTTTTGACAGAAGCAAGCAACCTATTATTCCCACTGATGCTGGAAAAGAATTAATAGAGCAAGCACGCATCATTTTACGTGAAGCCAAAAAATTAGAACATATTGCCAAGCACTATGATGACACTTTTGAAGGCAGTTTACATATCGGAATTATTCCAACTATTGCACCCTATCTGTTGCCTTATTTTTTAGGTGATTTTTTAAAAAAATATAAAAAAATAAAATTGTTTTTACAAGAATTAACCACTGAAGAAATTATTTACAAACTGAATAAGGATGAATTAGATGCTGCCATTTTAGCCACTCCATTGCACGAGATTAATATTATTGAAGAACCTTTATTTTATGAAGAGATAAAAGTATATGCTCATTTCAATCATCCATTAACAAAGAAAAAATTGCTGGATCATAAGGATATTCAACGAGATGATATTTGGATGTTGTCGAAAGGGAATTGCTTTAGAAACCAAGTATTTAGTATTTGTACACAACCAATGCGCACAGATGAGCAGCTAAAATATGAAAGTGGTTCATTAGAAACTTTAAAAAAAATGGTGGAAATGGAAGGTGGTTTTACATTACTACCAGAATTGGCTGTTTTAGAATTGCCAACTAAAAAACTGAACCATATTGCTGAGTTTAAAAAACCCAAACCACTTCGAGAAATCAGCATAGTATATGCTCGAAGTGTTTCAAAGAAAAAAACGATTGAGGCCTTAAAAAAGTTAATTGAAGCATCTGTTCCAGAATACTTATTAGACAAAAAAAGAGGTTCTGTTGTAGAGTGGAAATAGCTGCTATTTTTGTACTTCATCGATGCTTAATTCATTCAAGCAATCTCTCAGGTTATCTAAATATCGTCCATATAGTTTTTTGATATACCATTTCATTATTGGGTAAGAAATTAAGGTCAACAGCAAAGCAAACGACATTATTATAGCAAGCGTAGCCGCATTAAAAATATCAAAATACAACAAATGACCTAAGGCTTTTAGTTCGTATAATACTGCAAATCCTGAAAAAAAACCGGATATAGGTGTAAGCAATAAACTTCCCCAAAAATAAATATTTAAGTATTTCTCCAATTGGGTGATGAGTAACTTTAAGTTGGTTTTTACGTCTTGATGATACGATGAAAAATGCGCTAACTCTTTGTATTTTTTATAATAATAAACAAAATATGGAATAAACATAAACACAATGACAGCCAAACACAACAAGGTAACTTCTTTGTTTTGAAAATAAATAGGCACTGCAGCAATTAACACTAAACAAATAGAAAACAAAGCGATTTCAAGCAATAAACTTCGACGTAGTTTTTCAATGATAGAGGAAGATTTTCGCTTCAACATTTCTTGAATTTTAGATTTTTCAATCGCTTGATTTTGAATATCGTTTTCGATATTATCTGACCAAATATTTTTCAGCTCATCTAGTTCCATCATCGCTCAGTATTTAATAAGGTTTTCAATTTTTCTTTAATTCTATTCATCTTCACAGCCACATAATTGGCGGTAATTCCTGTTATTTCTGCTATTTCGTCGTATGGTTTATCTTCTAAATATAATAAAATGATTGACTTTTCAATCGATGTAAGGTGGTTAATTGCTTTGTATAATAACTGCAAGTTTTCTGCCAAATTTTCATCTTTTTCATCTTTAATTTGATAGGTGACGGCATCCAGTTCGGTGGTCAATACTCTTTTTTTTCGCAGTCCAGAAATTGCCGTATTGAGTGCAATCCTATACATCCAAGTGCTTACTTTTGATTCATTTCTAAAGCTTGGAAATGATTTCCATAGTTGCAAAATCATTTCTTGAAATAAATCTTCTCTTTCCGTTTCGTTGTTGCAATAAATTCTACACACCTTATGCAAGATGCCTTGATGTTGATTAATGGTTTGTACAAAAAGTTGCTCCAAATGATTTACAAGCTTATGTATGAGTAGAAAAAACAGCAAAGATATTACAATAATAAAGAAAAATAGACTCTTGAAAAAATCAATCTCTAGCGCAGCCATCTTGATATTAATCTCCATATCAACCGCATTCGGAAATACAAAAAAAATAGACAATAATCTTGTTGGCACTTGGATGCAACAAGATATGTTAGCAAGCAATGGTTATGGTGATTATGCCTCTTATACTTCTGTTACCTATTACCAATTTAATACAGATGGTACCGTGTGTGTAACGGATGGTGGTGCCGTTGGCAGTGGTAATAATTGGAGTTACAACAACGATAGCCATAGCCAGGCAACGTGTGGAAAATATTCAATTAAAACTTTTACTTAAAACTTATTCGCCAATTGACCACAAGCAGCATCAATATCTTTACCTCTACTTTTGCGTACATTGGCAATTACTTTATGCTTCGATAAATAGTCAATAAAACGATCTCTTTTTTCTACTGTTGTTTTATGAAAATCGGCTTGTTCAATTTTATTGTATTCAATCACATTAATCTTTACCTCTTTTAATTGTTGACAGATGTTTACTAATTTCTTAGCATCCTCTAAGGTGTCGTTTACGCCATCCAACAAAATATATTCAAAAGTAAGTTCACCTTTACATTTTGATTGAAAATAAATCAACGCATCTACCAATACTTCAATATTATTTTGTTCGTTAATAGGCATGATGGTGTTTCGTTTGTCATCATCGGCAGCATGCAACGATAAAGCCAAATTAAATTTCACAGCATCATCGGCTAACTTTCGAATCATTTTAGCAACTCCAGCCGTAGAAACCGTAATACGTTTCGCCGACATATTCAAGCCTTCTTCCGAAGTGATTTTTTCAATGGCAGATAAAACATTGGAATAGTTCAACATTGGTTCGCCCATTCCCATAAACACAATATTGGTCAGGTTTCTGCCTCTATTTTCTTGTGCTTGCTTATTGATTAAAACCACTTGATCGTAAATTTCGGCTGCAGTTAAATTCCGTTCGCGTTTCAAAAAACCAGTAGCACAAAATGAACACGATAAGCTACAACCTACTTGTGAGGAAACACATGCCGTGGCACGATCGTCTGATGGAATTAAAACACCTTCAATTAAATGTTTATCGTGTAATTGAAATACCGATTTTATCGTACCATCATTGGAGTGTTGCACCTTATATGATTTAATCGGTAATATTTCGAAATGTGTTTTTAAATTTTCTCGCAATTCTTTAGATAAATTGGTCATTTCATCGAAATCGATTGCCGATTTTTTCCAAAGCCACTCATAAATTTGCTTGGCACGAAATGCTTTTTCGCCTAATTTTTCTAATTGAGCAATGAGTTGTTCTTTTGTGAGTGTTCGTATGTCTATTCTTTGTATCAAAGCCTTGCAAAGATAAACATAACTATACTTTTATTTGACTATTAAAACAATATCATTT
>JAGNZZ010000005.1:85654-106032 GCA_017984135.1 Chitinophagales bacterium
ACATTGCCATTTAGAGTTATCGCACCTAAAAGGCGTTGCTCAAACAGGAACTGGCTTGATAGATTTCATTTCGCAAGTCATAAAAAACAGAAATCATCCACAAGAAATTATTCAAGATGCCATTGCTCGAGAAGAGCAAAACATGATAGATTCAGGCATTGTAGCAGTGGGCGATATTTCCAACACAACAGATACCTTTGCGCAAAAACAAAAAGAAAATTTATATTATTCTTCCTTTATTGAATATTTTGATTTGTTTCAAGAAAACAATACTGACAATATCATCCAACAATATGATGCCGTTTTTAATGCACTAAGCACATCTCTTAAAAATAAAAAATCAAAAGTGCCACATGCACCGTATTCTGTTTCGGGAAATTTGTTTCAATTTTTGGCAGCTGCCACAAAGCAAGGTGATAAAAAAACCATTTCTATACACAACCAAGAAACACCTCCTGAAAATGAACTTTTTCAACATAAATCCGGTAATTTTATTCCCTTTTATGAACGCATCAATTGTTCCACATCTGCAATTCCACAATTACATCAAACCTCGATAAATTACGCTCTTAAATACCTAAACCAAAACCATAGAACCTTGTTTGTACACAACACGTTAAGCACAAAAGAAGATATTGAAGCAGCACATACTCAACTTCAAACAGAAAATGTATTTTGGGCAACGTGTCCGAATGCAAATTTGTATATAGAAAATGCTTTGCCGAATTACAAAAACTTCTTAGAAACAAATGCACAAGTTTGTATAGGCACCGACAGTTTAACCTCAAATTGGCAATTGAATATTTTAGACGAAATAAAAACTATTTTGAAATATCAATCCTATCTTGATTTTGAGACTACATTAAAATGGGCAACCTTAAATGGAGCAAAAGCCTTAGGTTTTGATACTGATTTAGGCTCATTTGAATTAGGAAAAAAACCGGGTGTTGTATGTTTAAATCATATTGAAAATGGAAATATTACGGTAAAAACCACCGCAAAAAGAATAATTTAGAATTTATTGAACACGCCAATTAAAATTTGTAGATTAGGAAAATGAATTTAGCAATTGATATTGGCAATACACGCACAAAAATTGGCATTTATGACAAAGAAAATGAAATAAAAGTTTTTGTTTTTGATAATAATGCTGAATTATCTTTAAATCCAATTATTCAACAATACAACATTCAAAAAGCCATCCTTTCATCTACCATAGATGTTCCAAATACTCTTTTGGATGTACTTAAAACACTTCCTCTTTTTTTAATTTTGGACGAACAGACACATTTGCCATTTATAAACAAATACGATACCCAAAACACATTGGGCAAAGACAGGCTAGCATTAATTGCGGCAGCACATGCCCAATTTCCCAATCAAAACAATTTAGTGATTGGATGTGGAACATGTATCACGTTTAATTTTATCAATCAACACCATGAATTTTTAGGTGGCAGCATTCATCCTGGATTAAAAATGAGATTAAAAGCCATGCACTGTTTCACCGGAAAACTTCCATTGGTGGAACTGGAAAAGGAAGCTACATTATTTGGGAACAACACAAAAAGCAATATTTTAAGTGGTGTTTTATACGCTGCTTGCAAAGAAATTGATGGAATGATAGATGATTATTTAGTTAAATTTTCTGAAATGAATATAATTCTTACTGGTGGTGATAGTAATTTGTTGGTTTATAGGCTTAAAAATCAGATATTTGTCACTCCCAATTTTACTTTATTGGGTCTCAATCATATATTGGAATATAATGCGTAAAACTTATCTCTTCATTTTTTTGACATTTGCCACTGTTCAGGTGTTTGCTCAACAAAACTCTCCTTACTCGCGCTATGGATTAGGCAACTTGTTTGACAATAACAATGCACAATCTGCACAAATGGGCGGATTGGGTGCCGCCTTTCAGTCCGGTGAATCGGTAAACTACCTTAATCCTGCATCGTATGCTTCCTTGCAATTAACTACTTTTGATGGTGGATTTTCCGGTAATTTTGGCAAAATCAAAACTCAAAATTTAAAAGCCAAACAAAATAGCTTTAGCTTAAATTACTTGTCTCTTTTTTTTCCAATCAATAAATATTGGACTTCCGGTATTTCTTTATTGCCATTTTCATCTAAAAGTTACTTTGTTTCTCAAACAACTGCTTTTGACACCTCAAACTTTGTAAAATTTGAATACGAAGGTTCTGGTACATTATACAACCTGTCTTGGGGAAATGGATTTAAATACAAAGGTTTTTCCGTAGGATTTAATATGGGTTATCTCTTTGGAAAACTCAACAATAATACATTTGCTTACAACGTCGATAAATCAGGATTTATTGACCATGCGGCTTACACTACTTGGACGTTTACCAATACTAAAGTAAGTAGTTTTATTTGGAATGCTGGCGCACAATACAATTTACCTATTACCAGTAAAAAAGATAGCAATAAAATTTACAATATCGTATTTGGACTTTCTGGTTCTGCTCCTATTAAGTTTGGCAAAGGAACCTATACAGACAATGCACTTTACACGTTTCAGTCTAGTTATTTAACATTGAGAAATTCAGATGCAGGTTTAAATGATTTTATTAATGATTATATCCAACCTACTTCATTAACTAGTAGTTTTTTAGATACTTTATCTGAAAAAAATAATGAAAGAACAACAATACGCATTCCAGCTACATTAAATGTTGGAATCATGGCGTATCGTGGCATTAAATGGAGAGCAGGCATTGATTTTAAATTTCAGCCTTGGAGCAAATATAAAGGCATTGAAAACAATGCAGCATCTAACTTAAATAATTCTTGGAGAATTGCTGCTGGTGCTGAATTTTTACCCAACGATAAAAACCTTACTAAGTTTTTTACCCGATTGAAATACAGAGCAGGATTTAACTACACACGCAGTAATATCACGATTAACAATACCGCCATTAATGAGTTTGGCATAAACTTTGGAATAGGTATTCCATTAGTTGTAACCGTTCCAAATAATGAAGGAATTTTACAGAAGATGTTTATCTATGCTTTCAACGTGGGTTTGGAAGCTGGAAGTCGAGGCACTACGAAAAACAACCTTGTTCACGAAAACTTCTTCCGTCTTAAATTCGGAGTTACTTTGAACGACAAATGGTTTGTAAAACGTAGATATTATTAAACAAAAAAGAAAATGAAAAAGATTTTTTTAATTATTAGTGTGTGTTTATTTTCATCAGTAGCCGTCATGGCAGAAAACTGTGTTCGTTATATTGATGGTGATAGCACTAAAACCACTGCTCCTTATTCCATTTATAGAGAATTTTTTAAAAAAGAATTATATTCCGAAGCATATCCATCTTGGAAGAAGATATACGAACAAGCACCTGGTTTTCGCCAACAAACTTTTTATGATGGCATTACTTATTATTCGGATCTAATTCAAAAAACAACCGACAATTCGCTTCGACAAAATTATATTGATACGCTTTTTGCTGTATATAATAAAGGTATTGGTTGCCATGGTGAAAATGCTTATATCTTAGGAAAACAAGGTATCGATTTATTAAAATATGGTAAAAATACTGATATTCCACAAGCAAGAATTGCCTTGGAAAAAAATTTAAACTTAACTGGTGATGATGCATTTCCATATTACATTCAAACTTACTTTAAACTTTTAATTAGCCAATTAGGCAAAGATGGAATTACTGAAGAGTTTGTAGTTTCAAAATACGATGAACTTTCTGTCATTGTAGATAAAAATATTGCAAAGCCCAATAGCAAATATTTGCAATCGTTTAAAGATGTAAAAGTGGTACTGGATGATTTATTTACTCAAAATTTTGCAGATAAAAGCAACCCAGATGATTGTGCTAAATTATTAGAAATCTTCTTGAAAAAATACCATGCCAATCCGAACGATTTAGAAACAATTAAAAATGTATATACCAAAACGAAAGGCTGTGCAGATAGTGCTTTAAATGTGGAGTTATTGCAAAAACTCAACAAATTGGCTCCAAATTATACGTATGCCACTCGTTTAGCCAATATTTATATCAAATACAAACAATATGATACGGCAATTGCATTATATCAAAATGCATTAGCGGTTGAAACAGATACTACTAAAAAAGGTGATTTGAATTATTATTTAGCATTTATGAAATATGCCAAAGAAGATTTCACCGCAGCACGCGACTATGCGAAAGAAGCTATTAAATACGATTCCACCAATAGTAGAGCATACAACTTGATTGCTATTATGTACTTGTCCAGTGGCCCATTATGTGGTCCAGGTACAGGCTTCCAATCTCAAATTGTGTTATGGCCAGCATTCGATTATTTCAACAAAGTCATTGCCTTAAATAACGATACAGAAATTGTAGCAGAAGCCAAAAAATACATTGCAGATTACACTCAATATTTACCTACCAAAGCCGATATACAAACACGAAAATTAAAAGTTGGAGATTCCTACACTGTGAAATGTTGGATTAACGAAGTAACAAGTGTCAAAATAAAATAGACTTAAACTTTCAAAAAAAATGGCTGTCTCACTAGGCAGCCATTTTTATTTTTAGAAAATAGAAAATATTAACCTCCACAACCAATTAAACGATTTGGATTTTTTTTCACCAACTCTTCTAATTCTGGCATTATACTGTCTTTTACATCCGAAAATAATTCAACTGACTCATCAATGGGTTGCTTTGTAATCGTAGTTGATTTCTCTTTTTTAGAAGCTGGTTTTAATTTTTGTCTTTTTGATTTTGCCATAGTTAAAATTAATCATTTATCTTTATGCTAGGCATGAAAAAGTGGATACAAAAATATACTGGATTTTTCCGCAACTTGCGTTTTGTACACTATTTATATAATCTTTTTCATAGAAAAGGATTAAAACATAATAAACATTTGTATCCCTATTTTGAACTAAAAAAATCAGTATATTCAAGCATTTCCCATCGCGACTTTATCAATAAAAAACCCAAACAACCTTGGTTAGATGGTTTTCACAATGAAAAAGATATTGTCAATCATCCCATGTTTGCTTCCTTTCCGGAAAACATAGACCATCAATTATTAAAATGGAATAAAAATGGTTATCTAATTTGGGAAAATTTTTTAGATGCTGAAACCGTAGATGCCATAAATATTGAAGTTGACGCATTGTTAGAAAATAATAAGGTAAATTTTAATTACACCCATCGAAAAATATTGAACGCATATACTTCATCCTATACCATTCGTAAAGTAATTAAAGACAAGCGTTTACTGCAATTATTCACATTTATTTTGGAAAAAAAAGTTATTCCATTTCAAACTATCAATTTTTTACAAGGCAGCGAACAACAGGCACATTCAGATGCCATTCACATGAGTACATTTCCCAACGGAAATATGTTGGCTGCATGGTTTGCTTTAGAAGATATTAACGTGGAACAAGGTCCAATTTCTTATTATCCAAGTTCGCATCTTTTACCATATCTAAATAATGATGATTATCCAAATAGTAGCAACAGCTGGAAATTAGATGGAGATGCCAATCAAAAATATGAAGCAAAAGTTGCCTCTGAAATCAGCAAAAACGAACTTCAGAAAGAAGTATTTTTAGCTAAAAAGGGCGATGTGTTAATTTGGCATGCTAATTTAATTCATGGTGGAGAACCACAAATAAACAAAGCACTTTCACGCAAAAGTATGGTGGCTCATTATTTTGCAGCCAACGTAATTGCCTATCATGAAATTAGTGAACGTCCGGCCATTTTTGATACCGATTTAATTGGCGAAGTGGAAGATGATTTTTATAAAGGACAAATTGATTTAATCAACTTTAATTTAAGCTTTTAAGCTTATTTTTTATGGCTGATAAATGTTCTATAAAATAAATATAGAAAGCCAGGTATTAATACAAAGTATAATTTAAAAAAAACAGTTCCTTTTATATATGAACTTCCGTAGATAAAAATTCCTACAATAAAAAAGCCTATAATTAGCGTAAAGAACTTACCCAAGATGCCTTCATAAAATGTCTTTTTTCGCTCAATAGGCGTAATTGGATTAGAGAATGAAGGAACCGATAGGTTGTATCGGTTTTGAGCTTGTTCGTTATGTGCATTTACTTGTGCTAAAAATACGTTTAAAAAAAGTTGATATGAACTTGATTTATCGCCATATTCATCGGTAATTTTCCAAGAGGCACCATCTTTAAAGTTAAGTTCTAAATACTGATATTCACCTCTATATTTTCCTCTTTCTGTGCCATTTTTATACGATTTAAGGTCGCTCCAAGCATAAAATGTTTCTTTAATTGAGTTTAAATTAAATCGTTTAGTATGGATGCTTCGTTCAATGCCTTGCGCACTAATTCTAAAAGTAGCCTCTGCAATCAATATATAAATAATTGCAGCCAATAACCCTACATAAAGCAGTGTGGTAATTATACCATTTGCATTTATCGAAATTAAGAAATACATCACAGGCATGGATACTGAAATGGCAATAGATATAGTTGGCATTAAACCTAAAGGTGTAATTTTACAAGTGTGTTCCACAATGATTTTATTGAAGCTACCATAGTTCATCTTCACTTACATCATTGGGTTTAGAGAATTTAAAAAGCTTTCTAGTTTCTATTTTTTGTTTTTGTCGTTCAATAATTAAATCAGTAATAATTTCAGCAGCATTTTCGCCTTTGTGTGCTGTCATTAACTTTCGCACTTTATCTTCATGTACATCTATGCGATATAATAGATACAATAAATGCTCAAAATCATTATTGATCCAATCGTTTATTTTTTGGATAATAAATTTCCGAAATTCTTCAAACGAATTAAAACTCACTTGATTTTCTTCTAAGAGTTGCAACGTATATTCTTGTATTTTTAAACTATCTTCCATCTAAAAATTCATGGTTGTTATTTATATAGCTTAATAGGTTATGAATTACAATTTACAAAATAATTTTTTCAATTCCCATTCCAAATAACGCAAAATCAAAACGCACCGGATCGTTGTTGTCTATTGTTTTTAAGTTACGCGTTAATTCGCAAACTGTCAACCAATCACGTTGTTTTCTTTCAATTAAATATAGCTGACGCGCATAGTTTTCTACATGTACATCTACTGGCATCATTAAGTTTTTTTGTTTTATTTTTTTCCATATTCCAAAATCAACACCATTTTTATCCTTGCGCACCATCCAACGTAAATACATGTTCAATCGTTTACAAGTTGATTTTTTTTCAGGTGTAGAAATATGTTTTTTAGTACGATGAGGTGCATCTGCCAATGAAAAAAATTGATGATGAAATTGAGCAATACCTTGTTCTATATTTTTATGAACAAATAAACTTTCCATCGAATCAGATTGGGAATAATATTGTTTTAAAAAGGCAATAAAATATAATACATCTGTAGCATTAAATGTACGATGCACAAATGATTCAAAAGGTTTTAATTCTTTTGAAGCGTGATGTAGAATAAATTGATGCGGATCGTTGTCCATTAATTTTAATAATTGAGTACAGCTTTTGACAATAGATTTGCGATTTCCCCAAGCCAAGGTGGCCGCAAACAAACCGGCAATTTCTATATCTTGTTTTTTTGAGAAACGATGTGGAATTTGTATCGGATCATTTATAATAAAATCGATATGATTGTATTTATCGTGGTAAAAATTTAAAATATCTATCGTTGCTTGTGGAATCATTCTTTAAAATCATCAAATTTCGTGGAGGAATGATTGCTCGATTTTCTTAAGATGTATAAAACATATTTACCAGAAAACCACAATCCAATTATTGCTAAAAATGAAAGCGCCGGAATATTTTTTTGCAACAAAAAGAAATCGTATGCACCATGTAATAAAATCGGATAAATCAATCCTTTTCGGATTAATTCATTTTTATGGGTAATATCAAATTTAGCTAAACCGATATAATATCCCATAAAGACCGCAAAAACGGCATGAGCCGGCACTGCAGTGAGCATACGTACAATAGCAACGCCTAAGCCACCTTCTGCAACGTATAAAACATTTTCAAAAGAAGCAAATCCCATTCCAATCATCACAGCATAAACAATTCCATCTAGAGGTTCATTAAAATCTTTTCTATTGAATAAAATATAACGCAAGAAAAAAAACTTGGCATATTCTTCACTCAAGGCAACTACTAAGAATGAAAATAAAGCAGTATTAATGAAATTACCATTGTCTTGAATAAAATTAGTGCCAATTAAAGTACCAATAACAGCAGGAAATACACTGAATATACCAAACACAAATGCCAAGATTAATAACAAGAATGGTTCCTTGTTAAATCTATCTTTATGTATGATGTATCCGCAAAAGGCTAATGCCGGTGCAATAGCTAATGCAATAAGTGTTATGGACATTGCATAGTTTTTGAAAATTCAAGTTAATTAATTAAACTGAATACTATTACTGATTCAATTCCACGAATTTATCCAATCGCATTTTTTAAATCTTCTATCAAATCTTCAACATCTTCGATACCTATACTTAATCGGATTAATGAATCTACTACACCTGTTTTTTGGCGTTCTGCTAATGGAATGCTGGCATGCGTCATGCTTGCCGGATGCCCGATTAAAGATTCAACACCACCTAAAGATTCGGCTAATGAAAATAATTTCGTAGAAGATAGCACTTTATTGGCGGCCTCTAAGCTATCTTCTTTTAAAGAAAATGAAATCATGGCACCAAAATGTTTCATCTGTTTTTTAGCAATTTCATGACCTTGGTGTTCTGTAAAACCTGGATAATTTACAGTGGCCACTTTCGGATTTGATTTTAAATATTCAGCAATTTTTTCAGCATTTTCACACGCACGTTGCACTCGAATATGTAAGGTTTTAATCCCACGTAGAATTAAAAAACAATCTTGAGGGCCAGGCACAGCACCACATGCATTTTGTATAAAATATAATTGTTCTGCTAAAGATTTATCTTTTACAATTACTGCACCATGAATGACATCACTATGACCACCTAAATATTTAGTAGCAGAATGCACAACGATATCCGCTCCTAAATCTAATGGAGTTTGTAAATATGGAGATGCGAATGTATTGTCCACACATACTAAAATATTATGTTGCATAGCAAGAGCACAAACAGCCTCGATATCCACTATATTCAACATTGGGTTGGTTGGCGTTTCTATCCAAATTAATTTTGTTTTAGGAGTAATAGCTTGTTTAATATTGGCCATATTGGCCATATCTACAAACGAGAAATCCAAGCCTAACTTTCCAAAAATTTTTGTAAAAATTCGGTACGTGCCACCATATAAATCATTGCAAGAGATAATGTGGTCGCCACTGTTAAAAAGTTTGGCAATAGCATCTGTTGCAGCTAATCCGCTGGCAAAACAAATTCCGTGATTGCCATTTTCTAACGCAGCTAATTGATTCTGCAAAGTATGTCGAGTGGGATTATGCGTACGTGCATACTCAAATCCTTTATGTACACCAGGTGCATCTTGCACATAGGTAGATGTTTGGAAAATTGGCGTCATAATTGCTCCTGATGTTGCATCTGGTTCGATGCCTGCATGAATTACTTTTGTTGCGAATTTCATATACTATTGATAAGTGTTATATTGTAAGTAATAATTTATTATTGTCATGCTCAAAAAAGCGAGATTCTAATTAAAAAGAATTTTTTTTTGCTCAAATGACAGCTTAAAGTTACCAAATAAAAAACCGCCTGCAAAATACAGGCGGCTAAGTTTATTGTTTTATAAAATTGGAAATCCGCCTGTTCTATAAACAGCAACAATTGATATTTCCTTGTACATTTTTCACGCTGTGAAGTTATAAAAAAAATTTAATCTTTCAATACATTAATTACTAAACCTGATTTTAATTTAGGCTCGAACCATGTGGATTTTGGTGGCATGATATTGCCGGAATCGGCAATGGCAATTAATTGATCTAACGAAACTGGATAAAAGGCAAATGCTATGTTCATTTCGCCACTATCTACACGTTTTTGCAATTCGCCTAAGCCACGAATGCCACCCACAAAATCAATGCGTTTATCGGTGCGTTGGTCTTTAATGCCCAAAATTTCATCTAATATATATTTAGATAAAATACTGACATCTAAGACGCCAATTGGATCGTTTTCATCGTAGGTGTTTTGATGTGCTGTGAGCTTGTACCAATTGCCATTTACATACATGGAGAATTCATGTAACCTTGTTGGCTTATAAATGTAATTTCCTGATTTTTCTATATAAAAATGCGTGGCTATTTTTTCTAAAATTTCATTTTCATTTAATCCATTGGTATCTTTTAGCAAACGATTATAATCTTGAATTTGCAATTGATTGCTTGGAAATAAACACGATAAAAAATAATTATACGCTTCATTCCCTTGATGGTTTGGGTTTTCTTCACGCAATTGCTTGCCTACTTTTGCTGATGCAGCAGAACGATGATGTCCATCGGCGATATAGCTAGCTTCTACATGGTTATGAAATAAATCAACTAACTTATTTATAATATTTTCATTGTCTATTTTCCAAAGTTGGTGGCGTACATTTTGAGTGTCCATGAAATCGTTTTCAGGCACATGGTTTTCGCAATAATGTTCAATAATAACATCAATTTCTTCAACTGATTGATACGTTAAAAAAACCATACCAGGCTGTGCCATTTTGGTTTTCATGTGTTTAATTCTGTCGTTTTCTTTGGCAACTAAAGTAAGTTCGTGTTTTTTAATTTTATTGTTGAAATAATCATCAATGGAACTGCCTGCTACTAACCCAGTTTGTGTTCTGCCATCCATCGTTTGTGCATAGATATACAAACAAGGTGTTTCATCTTTTACTAAAATTCCGTCTTTAATAAATTCTACAAATATTTCATTTCCTTTTTGATACACTTCATCGGAATATTGGTCAATTTGTTGTTCAAAATTAACTTCGGGTTTGGATATGCGCAAAAATGAATATGAATTATTGCTGACTTCTTCTTTTGCTTCTGTTGAATTTAAAACATCATACGGTTTTGCCGCTACTTTATCTACGATATCTTTTCTTGGGCGTAAGCCTTTAAACGGTTTTATTGTTATCATTTTCTCAATTTATATTTTTTCCTTTTTTTGAATTTTATTTTTTTTGGAACTGTCGGTTTTACATAGTTTGGGATGTTGTAGTGTTTAAACGAATCATCTGTAAATGCATTTAGCGCACGAATAAAAATGGGATTTTGTTCATTCGTTACTTGGTAAAAAGCACTGCTATTCCAAAGGTTTTGGGCTAACAATCCTTTAAGTTGATTTTGAATGGTTGGTATGCTTTGCGAAAAATTTTCTGCTGAATCCGGAACTGCTTTTTTTTGCTTTGCAAAAGCATAAAATTGCTGCATAAAACTACTGTCTGTTTTAAACTCTTTAATAAATTTATCTAAACTTGGATATTGTATTTCTAAAGCATTTCGATTAGCATCTACATACGAAAGGATGAATTGGTTAAAAGAACCGGAACGTACTAATTTACCATAAAAATTAGAATGCCAAAGTGTATCCAAACCAACAAATATATCCGGTGTGATTCCGCCGCCGCCGTACACTATGCGTTTATTGTTGGTGTAATATTTGGTAGAATCTACTACTTTTATTTTGGAGGAATCAAAAAGCTCTCCGCTTTCATATCGTTCTTCAATGTCTTCTTTATATTCATCCGCACCTTTTACATACGGCTTCTGAATGTTTCTCCCACTTGGTGTATAGTAATACGCCATAGTTAACCGAACGGCAGATAAATCCGGCAGCATATATCCTTTTTGTACTAATCCTTTTCCATAGGTTCTTCTTCCAACAATAAGTCCGCGATCCCAATCTTGCACCGCACCGGAAACAATTTCGGATGCGGAAGCCGTATTTTGATCAACCATAATGACTAGATCTCCTTTCTCAAAATTACCTTTTTCGGTTGCGGTTAAATCAATGCGTGGTTGAGATCGGCCTTCTGAGTACACCACCAATTTGTCATTCGCTAAAAATAAATCAGATAATTCGTGTGCTTGATTTAAATAACCACCACCATTTCCGGTTAAGTCTAATATGATTTTTTGTGCGCCTTCTTTTTTTAATGAATCAATAGCTTTTTGAGTTTCTTCGGTGGCAGTGGCAGAAAATCGTTCCAGTTTAACATAACCAATATCAGGCGTAGCCATATATTGTGCACCAATAGCATAAATAGGAATTTTATCTCTAATGATTTCAAAAGCTAATAATTCAGGGCTTCCAAAACGTTTCACTCTAATATTTACTTTTGTGCCTTTTTTTCCGCGCAATGCTTTAAACACGCCATCGTTGTTGATGCCAATTCCTGCAACTTTTGCAGTGTCCACAAAAATAATTTTATCTCCATCCTGCACACCTACTTTCTTTGATGGACCACCGGCAATAACATGTACAACTTGAATAGTATCATTGTAAATTTGAAACTGAATTCCTACGCCTTCAAAATTGCCTTCTAGTGGTTCGTTTGCTTTTTTAATTTCGTCTGCATTCATATATACAGAATGTGGATCGAGTTGTTTTAGCATTTGTTTCATCCCAAACTCCACCAATGAATCTACATTGACATCTTTCACATAATAGTTGTCAATCAAATTTAAAAATGTCGACATTTTTTGTTGATACATTTGTGCACTTACGCTTGCTGACAATAAGATGCTTCCAAAAAATGTAAGGCTAATTTTTTTTATCATAATTCAATACCTAAATATAAATTATCGTTCCTGTTTAAAATGTTATTCTTTCTTATTGTTCTGCACCTCGACTATCTCTAATCAGCATAACCCTATTTAACAGAAAAGTTTGCTGTAAAGATACATTTGCAATACAAAAAAAACGAATGAAATGAATTTGTTGTTGAATGTATAATTATATTACAAGACCAACGAATGTTATTCAGAATTTTAAAAAAATAAGAACAAATAAATTTTACATCAACAAGGTTGTTGTTTAATAAAAAACTAGAATGAGGTTAATTTATTTTGTCAATACGCCTAACAACAAAATAACAAGTAGTATTAAAAAATACTGATAAGCGTCCATCTCTTTAATGATTGGCATTTTTTCTTTCATGGTTTTGGTTTATGTTGTTTAAGTTATATCATACAAAACAATATGTCAATTGTTTTATGAACTTTTAACAATATATGAATGTGTGGAAATGTGGAAAAGCCTCATTTTCAACTAAAAACAAGAAAAAAATTCTTAAGAGCGATTTACGTCTTTGTATTGAAGGTCGTGTTGGTAATAAAATAAGTCCCATTTTCCATTAGCATATTCTAATGCAGTAAGGTTTTCTACCCAATCTCCACTGTTTAAATATATGGTTTTACCGTTTTCTGTACGCACCTCTCTCGCTTGTGGTTTATGAATATGGCCGCAAATAATGTAATCATAGCCTTGTTCTATGCCAATTTCAATGGCAACATCTTCAAAATCTTGCACTTTGCTTTTTACTACTGATTTTACTTTATCTTTTATGTATTTAGAAATAAAAATTTGGTCTTTTCCATATTTCATACGTACATTATTTATCAGTCGGTTGAGTTGCCAAATTTTATCATACGTTCTGCCACCTAATTTTGCCAACCAACGCGCAGAGCCACCTACCGATAAATCGTATTTGTCTCCGTGGAAAATCCAGTATTTTTTTCCATCTATTTCTAAAATAATTTCATCGCGAAGCTGCAAGGTATCAAATCGGTAACCTGAAAAATTACGCATGTGGTCATCATGGTTGCCGGTAATGTAATAAACAGGAATTCCTTGTCGCGCCATATCCAACACTAAGAAAACATTTTCAATATGTTCTTGTGGAAAATAGCCAGCTCCAAAATTCCAAATATCTAACCAATCTCCATTGATAATTAATATAGTTGGATCTATACTTTTCAAATATCGATTTAATTCAGCCGCATGGCATGCACGTGTGCCCAAATGTATATCTGAAATAATACAAATATCGATATTTCTTTTTTGTGCTGACATTGCTCTAAAATAGCAAGGAATAATCGAAAACTAAACATATAATTATTAAAATAGTAATTTAATAATAAGCCCGTTTTTTATAGCAAAAAAAATAAAGGCTTATCAATCTTTAGTTATTTTAATTGGGTTTCAAAAAATTCGCTCATGCGTTGAAATGCCTTTTCGCCTTGTTTGTTATTAAAGAAAAAATGAGGGATACCATGAGGTAAATTATACCAATTGGTTTCTAGGTTTCCACTTAGTTCTTTCTCTAATTGTTTTACACGCCACACCGGACAAAATCCATCAATATAAACAAAATGACCTTGTACTTTTTTATTTATTAAGGAAGCGCAACTTTTAGGCATACCACTTCCTTTTAATCCGAATGAATGATGAAAAACCACTGGTGCCTTTACCTCTGGACGAATGGCTGCGTGTAATACAAATCCACCAGTTAAACATTGACCAATGATGCCAATATTATTTTCATCTACCACATCCAATTCTTTGAATTGGTCTAATATTTCAAAAAATTCTGCCAGTGGTGCATTTCCAGAAGCCTCATTGTTCCGGACAAAACTATTAAACACAAATTGAACACAATATTTTTGCAACGAAGAACCACCACTATATAAATCTGGAATTAAAACGTTATAATCACCTTCATTACATAATATTTCAGCACTTTTATGTGTTGTTTTTTGTATGCCAGTTAAGTCTGGTAAAAATAAAATTCCTGGTCTATTTTCGGAGGACGCAGCATACAAATAAGCATCTATCGTTCTGTTTAATAATGGTAGTTGTATTTTTTCCATATTGAAAGTTAAATTATTTTTTTAGAAATGTAGCTGTTATTTCATTTAGCTTATTCACTTTTTCTTCTAAATTTCCTTTCAATGTATTCCTATAAGAATTTAAATTCAAAATTAATTCGTCCATTGAATCTGGCAAAATGGTTTCAAAGAACTCGCGCAATCGCTTTGACATTGTGGGTGATTTTCCGTTGGTAGAAATAGCTATTTTTAAATCGCCTTTGGTAACAATTGAGCCTAAATAAAAATCGCAGTATTCCGGTGTATCTACCACATTAATTAAACAATTTCTTTCTTTTGCAAGTCGATAAATGGATTGATTCATAGAGTTATCATTCGTTGCAGCAATGACCAAATGGCAATTTTGTAAATCCATTGATTCAAATAATTTTTCTTTCAAAACAATCGTCTGGGATTTATTTGCAATTGTTTTTATGTTTTCAGCAATTGAGGTTGCTACTAAAGTAATACAAGCATTAGGTGAATTTTTCAATATAAAGTGTAGCTTCTCTGTTGCCACTTTTCCACCTCCAATTATTACAATTTGGATGTTTTCTGTTTTAATGAAAATAGGATAAAGTGTATTCATCCTTAAATATCCGAAAAATAATGAGAACTTTGAGTGAGTTCATCAAGTTACCGTTTAAAGTTAAAAAAGATTTAAAAAATTGGATTTCTAAATAAAAGTTGTATATTTGCACCGAAAATTGACATGAAGAGGACTTGACAAAGTCCTCTTTTTCATTCTTAATAACATGGAAAAAGGAACACCGCTAAGATCAATTATTGAAAAAGAAATTACAGATTATTTCAATGGAAAAGATTTGTTCTTAGTAGATATTAAAGTACTTTCTTCCGGTAAAATTGAAATATTTGCAGATAGCCTTGTAAATATTACCATTGATGAGTGTGCGCAAATTAGTCGTCATATTCATCAGTTTTTAGAAAGCAATTCTCTAATGACAGATAATTTATCATTAGATGTTTCTTCGCCAGGAATTGATGAACCTTTAAAAGTAGCTCAACAATTTCAAAAACAACTCAACAAACAAGTGGATGTTGTTTTAAAAAATGGCATGAAAATTATTGGAGAATTGATAAGTGCTCATGAAGAAGGAATATGTGTAAAAGAAATTATTAAAGTAAAAAAATCAGAAACCATTGAAGAACACTCTTTGGTTTATGACGAAATAAAATCAGTAAAAAAACATTTCAATTTTAAACTATAATTGGCATGAACAGTGTAGAATTAGTAGAATCATTTTCGGAGTTTAAAGACTTTAAAAACATCGACAGACCAACCATGATGCGCGTGTTGGAAGATGTATTTAAAACCTTATTAAGAAAAAAATATGGCTCCGACCAAAACTTTGACATCATCGTAAACACAGAAAAGGGTGACTTGGAAATCTGGAGAAGAAGAACCATTGTGGAAGATGGAAAATTAGAAGACAGATTAGCAGAAGTTGAACTTTCTTCCGCAAAGAAAATTGAACCCGACATGGAAGTAGGTGAAGAACTTTACGAAGAAATCACCATCGAATCATTCGGTCGTCGTGCAATTTTAGCCGCTCGTCAAACTTTAATTTCTCGTGTATTAGATTTAGAAAAAGACGAAGTTTATAAAAAATATAAAGATAGAGTGGGTGATATAATTTCTGCTGAAGTATATCAAGTTTGGAAAAAAGAAATTTTATTGTTGGATGATGACAATAATGAACTTATTTTGCCAAAAAATGAACAAATTAAAACAGATTTTTATAAAAAAGGCGATAGCATTCGTGCAGTAATAAAAAATGTAGAATTGCGTGGAAGCACTCCAATCGTTATACTTTCTCGTACCGATGGTTCATTCTTGGCTAAACTATTAGAGCAAGAAGTTCCTGAAATTATGGATGGCTTAATTGTGATTCGCAAAATTGTGAGAGAGCCGGGCGAACGAGCTAAAGTAGCCGTAGAATCTTATGATGACCGAATTGATCCAGTAGGTGCTTGTGTGGGCATGAAAGGATCGCGCATCCATGGAATCGTTCGTGAATTAAGAAATGAAAACATTGACATCATTAACTTCACCAACAATGTTAACTTATTACTTCAACGTGCTTTAACACCAGCAAAAATTGAAGGAATCGCATTAAATGAAGAGAAAAAACGCGCTGCTGTATATTTAAAACCAGATCAAGTTTCTTTAGCTATTGGAAAAGGTGGTTATAACATTAAATTAGCCTCTAAACTATCCGGTTATGAAATTGATGTCTATAGAGACACGGATACCGTTCAAGAAGATGACGTAGATTTAGATGAGTTTTCAGATGAAATCGACGGCTGGATTATTGATCTCTTAAAAGGAATTGGTTGCGATACCGCTAAATCTGTTTTAGATCTTGATAGAGATGAATTGGTTAGAAGAACAGATTTGGAAGAAGAAACAATTGATGATGTCATCAATATATTAAAAGCAGAATTTGAATAACATGAAGCGTCATTAGACATACGTCTTTGGTGAATAGTAATTCTATACCAACGACTATTGACCATTGACTGTTGACTAAACATAACACATGTCCGAAACGAAAACACATAGATTAGCCAGTGCCGCAAAAGACCTAAATGTGGGAATTTCTACCATTGTAGAAACGTTACACGCTAAAGGATTTAGTGATATTGCCAGTTCACCCAATACAAAACTCACCGAAGAACAATTTGAAATATTGTTACGTGAGTTTAGAAGCGATATGGTGGTGAAAGAAAAAGCGGAAGCCATCAATATCGGTAAGCGCAAAGAAGAAGAGATGACCATTAAAGAAGTCATCAAAGAAACACCAAAAATAGAAGAAGAGGTGATGGTCGTAAAACGTGAAGTAGAAGCGCCAAAAGTAATCCGAAAAATTGATTTAGATGCTCCTAAAAAATCTAAACCTAAAGAACCGGAAAAAGAAGAAATTAAAGAAGTCATAATTGAAGTCATTCCTGAAGTGGAAGAAAAGGTGGAACCAACAGTAGAAACTGTTGAAGAACCCTTAGTAGAAACAGAAAAAGAGACAGAAGTTAAACCAGCTTCTGAAGAATTTATCAAAACAAAAACAGAAACCTTATCTGGCGTAAAAATAGTAGGCAAAATAGAATTGCCTATAAAACAAGAAAGAAGACCGGAAGATATTTTTCGTGACGAGGAAAAAGCAAAGCGTGATAAGGAACGAGAAAAACAAAAAGAGGGAAGAACCACACTCCAAAAACGTACTCGTATTACTCAAAATCGAGTGGACATTAAAAAATTTGAACCTTCTACAAAAGACAATAGACCTTCTAAAACCATAGTTGGAAAACACGACAAACGCGGCGTTAAACAAACGGATAGTAAAGACGGAATCTCTGAAAAGGATATTCAAGATAAAATCCGTTCCACCATGGCAAAACTGCAAGGAACAAAAGCAAAATCGGATCGTTCTAAATATAGAAAATCAAAACGAGAAGACCATGCAGCGCGTGCCGAAGGCGAAGAACAAGATGACAGAGTATTACAACTTACAGAATTTATCACAGTAAGTGAATTAGCTGGCTTAATGGATGTTTCCGCTACTCAAGTCATTAGTTCTTGTATGGGTTTAGGTGTTTTCGTATCTATCAATCAACGTTTAGATGCTGAAGTAATTGAATTAGTGGCCAGTGAATTTGGCTTCGAAGTGCAGTTCATTAACCTGGCTGATGAAAATAGTGAAGAAGAAGAAATTGAAGACGACCCTGAAGATTTAATAAAGCGTCCACCAATTGTTACCATCATGGGTCACGTGGATCATGGTAAAACATCTTTACTCGACTATATTCGAAGTGCCAAAGTTGCTTCCGGCGAAATGGGCGGAATAACACAGCACATCGGTGCGTATGAAGTGGTCACTGCCAACGGCGAACGAATCACGTTCTTAGATACACCAGGTCATGAAGCGTTTACCGCCATGCGTGCACGTGGTGCTAAATTAACGGATATTGTTGTCATCGTAATTGCAGCAGATGATGCTATCATGCCTCAAACACGTGAAGCCATTTCACATGCTCAAGCAGCTGAAGTTCCAATGATTTTTGCTATCAATAAGATAGATAAGGATGGAGCTAATCCAGATAATATCAGAAACCAATTATCTCAAATGAATATTTTGGTGGAAGAATGGGGTGGAAAATTCCAATGCCAAGAAATCTCTGCAAAAAAAGGAATTAACATCGATAAACTTTTAGATAAAATTGTTTTAGAGTCTGAAATGTTAGACTTAAAAGCAAATCCAAATAAAGCAGCCATCGGCTCTGTTATCGAAGCACAGCTCGATAAAGGTCGTGGTTACGTATCGACTATCATGGTACAAGAAGGCACCATGGAAATTGGTGATTTTATTGTTGCCGGTCAATACTATGGCAAAGTTAAAGCCATGAGCGATGAACGTGGTGTTCGTATTGAAAAAGCCGGACCATCTTCACCGGTACAAGTTTTAGGTTTATCTGGTGCACCTACTGCTGGTGATAAAGTGAAAGTGTACGACGATGAAAACGAAGGAAAAGAAATTGCAACTCGACGCTCCACTATCATTCGCGAGCAAGGTATGCGTGCTAAAAAACACATCACGTTAGATGAAATTGGTCGCCGTTTAGCATTGGGTAACTTTAAAGAATTAAACTTAATCATTAAAGGTGACGTAGATGGTTCTGTAGAAGCCTTGAGCGACTCATTATTGAAATTATCCACTGAAGAAATACAAGTAAATGTTATCCATAAAGGCGTTGGTGCCATTAGCGAATCGGATGTGTTATTAGCTTCCGCATCGGATGCCATTATTTGTGCATTCCAAGTTCGTCCTTCCATGAATGCGAAATCATTGGCAGAAAAAGAAGACATCCAAATTAAATACTACAATATTATTTACGATGCCATTGAAGAAATTAAATCTGCCATGGAAGGTTTATTAGAACCTAAATTCGAAGAGAAAATTGTAGGCAATATTGAAATACGCGAAGTATTCAAAGTTAGCAAAGTAGGAACTATTGCCGGTTGTTATGTATTAGATGGAAAAGTGGCACGTAGCAATAAAATCCGAATTATACGCGATGGCATTGTTATACACAGTGGCGAATTAGATTCATTGAAACGTTATAAAGATGATGTAAAAGATGTTTCTAAAGGATACGAATGTGGTTTAAAAATTAAAAACTACAACGACATCAATATGGGTGACATTGTAGAAGCCTATGAAGAAGTAGAAATAAAACGCAAGCTGTAGCTTTCCAAATTATTTTTTAGCATCAAACTATAAAAACAGAGTTCATTGCGAGCTCTGTTTTTTTGTTATCTAAAGCTGAAAATCTAAACGAGAAAACAGTAAAAAGTGAATACCATTAAACCAGTAAAAAATGAAAATTTATTAATCATCAAAACATCCATAAACAATAGAAAACCAAAGCACTGAAATGGAAATGATATTAAATAGAATGAAATGAACATAATAAACGATAAAAAATAAAACTATGATCTATTAGATTATTTTATTTATTGCGTGTATTTTTGAGTT
>JAGNZZ010000054.1 GCA_017984135.1 Chitinophagales bacterium
TGATTTATTTTTTCTTCCTGAGTACAGCAAAGTTGTTTGCCTTCTTTGTCGTAAACATGTTTGTGTGTCATTTTATAGCTTTTTAAATCCGCAAAACTGAAAATTCTGAATTGTATTAAACGGTGTTATATGGTCTTCTGTAAAACATTTTACCGCTTCAAAACTATCACTAAAAGTTTCTTTCATAGATACTTCTGAATATTGTTTTATTTCTAAACCACTACATTTTAAAGCACCATCTTTTGAGAAAGTACCTAATAAGAAGTTTCCGTTTGCAGATACGGCATTACTTACTATTTCAACATATTTAGAAATACTTGTTTCATCAGTTAAGAAATGAAATACGGCTCTATCGTGCCAAAAATCAAATTTTATATTTGTTTCAAATTCTGTTATATCAGATACTATCCAATGTATATTTTTAGCTTTATCACCTAATCGTTTTTTAGCTTTTTCTAATGCTGTTGCTGAAATATCCAGCACCCAAATATTTTTATACCCTTTTTCTAAAAGTGCATCTACTAAATTACTATCACCACCACCAACATCAATAATATTCGCTGTTTTTGGCAATTGTAATGCCTCTAAATAATCCATTGAGGTTTTAGGATATACTTGTGTCCAGCTTACTTCGTTTTGTGTTTTGGTGGAAAAAACATTTTCCCAATGCTGTTTGTTTTCCATTTTTTAATTAGTTATTTGAATTAATGATTAGTGCTATGTCGTCAGGTATTTGCATAGGTAATAATGGCGGAACATTTGCACCACCTGTATTTCCAGTAGGAATTTTTCCAACAAACGATTTAACACCACCCACTAATAAACGTGGAATTTGACCGATAACCTCTTTGGTGTTTTTTGTTTTAATTCCAAATAATAACATTTTCCAATGCACATAAGTATGTTCAATTGGATAGGGTTGACCTAAAATATGCGCACGTTCTAAATGTTTCCAACTAACTTCCATTTTATTTTTTTCAAAAGCTAAAAGATATTCATTTAACTCTCGTTGAAAATATGGTTTTAATTTTACTGGCATTTTTGTATTTAGCTTCATCTTGCTCTTATTTATTTTTCATTGCTGCCTCTTTTTCTGCTATTTTTTTATCTACTTCATTATGGTCTTGATATAGTTTTGAAAAGCCTAATTTTTTTCCTAATCCTGTATAATCTTTTCCATATTGTGCAGGCATAACAGCAACAATAACTACTATAATTGTAGAAATGATAGCAATAATAGTTAATTTAATTAGTTGCTGTGAACTTAGATTTGGTTGTGAAGTATTGGTTGTCATTTTTAGTTATTTAAGCGTTAAAAAATCCTTTTAGTTGAAATATCATTAAAGCAAAACCTGCAATGATTAGCAACGTATTGGTAATAGTTGAAAAACGAGTAAACGATTTGAAATTTCGCCAGACACTAATTAAAATAAGCACATACAATAGTGCCAAAAATTGTCCAATTTCTACACCAATATTAAAGCCAATTAAATTTGTAAGCAAGCCTTCTTTATTGAAATTAAACTCTTGTAATTTAGTTGCCAAGCCTAAACCATGAAACAAACCAAAAATAAGTACTGCTATTTTTGTGTTCGGTTGAAATTTAAAATATTTCTGAAATCCACCTAAATTATCGAATCCTTTATATACAATTGACAGAGCAATTATGGCATCAATTAAGTAAGCATTTACATGTAGATCAAACATAACACCTAAAAGCAAAGTAATACTATGTCCAATTGTAAACAAGCTTACATATAACAGTATTTCTTTGGGTTTATAGAGAAAGAAAATAACACCAACTAAAAAGAGCAGATGGTCGTAACCTGTTAGCATATGCTTAGCACCAATGTATAAAAATGGCATAAATGCTGAACCATTATTATCCATCAAAAATATTTTTGTTTTGTCATCTACACCGTGTGCGAATAAACCGGTACACCATAATATGGCAAACAATAAAGCACCAAATTTTAAGAATGAATTTTTCATTGTTAACTATTTATAGATTAAGATTCGTTTCTCAATTTTATGGTTTTTTACAGCAACCATCTAATTGTTCTACATATTCTGCAGGTGCTTTTTGGTCGCCGGCATCGAAGCCTGCTTTATTAATTTGGTCTTTAATTTTTTTAAGTGTTGTTTTTTCTGGATTGTAAGAAACTTTAATTCTTTCATTTGCTACATCTAATGTAATAGATTTTACACCGCTTAGTGCTAATACCTTTTTTTCTATACGAGCTTTGCATGATTCGCATTTACTGCAATGGTCACAATAAATTTTTGTTTTTAAAGTGGTACTTGTGTAAGTTGTATGCGCAAAAATAGTCGCAGAAAACGTAAGCATTAGTAATGCAATTGTTACAATTTGTTTTTTCATTTTAAATTTATTTATGTTATTGAATAATTAGTTTATATTTATTATATACGAGATATTTTTTAATGTTCATGTGCGCCACCACCTTTCATAGCAGAAAGTAAGTAGAATGCACCTTTTACTACAATTTTCGCACCAACAGGTAGTTTTTCGATAAACTTAACTTCAGTGTAACCTAAATCTGTTGTTCCAACTATTACTTCTATTGCTTTGAAATGAACTTCGTCGTGCTTTTCTTCTTTATCTGCTGTTTCTTTTTCACCGTCTACATGCTTATGCTTTTCTTCCGTTTTTTTAACTTCTTCTTTTTCAGGTTCTTCATGATGTTCTTCCTGAATAAAGATAAAATATTTATCACCATCTTTTACAATGGCATCTTTCGGCAACGCTTCAACAGTTGCATTATTAATATTGATATTTGCAGAAACATACATGCCTGAAATTAAATCTTTTGCATCGTTTGGATTTATTTTGGCGTGTACAGCAACGGTTTTACTTTCATTAGAAAATGATTTATTGATACCAAATATTTTTCCTTTGATAGATTTATTAGATTGATTAGTCAATACAAAATCTACTTCTTGTCCGATAGAAATGTTTCCTAAATCTTTTTCATACACATTCAAATCTAAGTGCATCTGGCTGTTATCTACCACTTCAAAAAGCGAAGTTCCTGTTTCTGCATAAGCACCTTTGGTGATATTTATTTTGCTCACATAGCCACTTATTGGTGAAAGTATTGGAATTACAGAACTTGTAATTTTTGTTCCAACATTAAGCATTTGCAATTTAGTTTTTGCAGCTTGCGCACGAGCATTTTCTACCGCTAATTTTGCTTTTACATCCTGAACTGTTTTCCGTGCGTTTACATTTTCATCCGTTAATGTTTTTTGTCTGTCGTATTCTAATTGTAAGTACTCAATATTTGCAATGGCTGAATTATAATCTTCCTGCATTTCTACAATATCTAAATTCTGAATGGTTGCTAATGTTTTTCCTTTTGCTACATAAGTACCTTCTAATACAAAAATATCTTTTACAACACCACCAATTAAAGTAGAAATATTTGCAGAATTTTGAGGTGGTACTGCTGTATAACCATTTGCTTTAATTACTGTGTTCAGGTTCTTCATTTCAATAGAACCTGTTTCAATACCAACTGTTTTAAACTGAGCTTCACTAAGTGCTACTTCGTTGGTTGTTTCTTCATCAGTATGTTCTTCTTCTGTTGCATCGTTTTTATTGTTACAAGAAATAAAAACCAAACATAAGAATGCAAAACTCAGAAAGATTTTTGCTGTTAAATTATATTTTATATTTTTCATGTTTTTTAATTTATTATTTTTAAAAGGCGAACATAGAATATCCATTATTCAATTACTTTTGGTGCTCATTAATATTAATGGATATTTCATTTTTATTAAATTAATTGTTAGAAATAGATGGAAATTGAAGTTGAATAGCACTTTGATTATATAAATTCACAGCTTCGATATGTTGTTTTTTAATGTCGATAGCTTGATTTAAAAAACTGATGTATGACCAGTAATTCATATCGCCGTTTTCATAACTTTTTTGTGCTGTACTTATAATTTGCTCTGCAAATTTTAAACCTTCATTTTTGTAATATTCAACACCTTTTTTTTGCTTTTCAAATTCATTTTGTGATTGTTGGTTTTTCAAATTTAAACCCAATTTATTTTTATTCAACTCTAATTGACTTTGCTCTTTACTAATGCTTACTGCTTCTATTTTTGCTTTGTTTGCTTTTTTAGAAAGTGGAATTTGCACACCAGCCGTGAAGCCTTGAAAATAAAATTTTGAATCTATGCTTTGAGCAAAATATCCAACGCCTAATTTTGGTGAACCTTGTGCTTTATAGATTCGCGCTTCTTTATCGTACACTAAACTTTGTTGCTGAAAATAATCTGTTAGCAAACCTTCGAGTTTATTCTTATTCTGATAATTAGAATCGATATATTGCAACGGTGTAGTGCTTTCAGGTACAATGTTGTCTTCGGTTTGTATAAAATACTGTAATTGCTTTTGATAAATTACCAAATCGTATTCCAATTGTGCTTTTACGGTTTCAATTTCCATCACTTTTGCTTTTGCACTGATTACTTCAATGTTCCCGCTTTCACCAGTTTTAAATCGAAGTTCTGCATTCTTCAAAAATTTACTATAAATATCATTCAATTCATTGTTTAATTTTTGAATAGAAAGTCCATATAAATATTGATAGTATGACATGGTTACCGCTTTTTCAATTTCATAAGCAGACAATGCTTTTTGTTTCTCTGCGAGCTTTACCAATTCTTCCTGTAATTGTCGATTTGCTTTGGTTACTTTTCCTAATGGAAAATATTGCTGAATGGAAATATTGTTGTCGTATTTTCCAGTATTAAATTGTCCACCTTGATATTGAATTTGTAAAGGGTCGATTTGAAATGCTGTTTTTTTAAGAACGGTTTGTTTTTCCATTTCTTTGTCTGCAATTTTTAAGGTTGCATTATTTTTCTTTGCCATTTCTATTGCTGTTTCTAAAGAAATTGGCTGTGCATTTTGTGCAAAAGAAAACGAAGATATTACTACTAAAAGTATGGTAACAACGGTTGTTGAAATTTTAGTTTTTTTCATGTTGATTCCTTTTTCAAATAATAAATATAAAATTGGTAAAACAATAAGTGTAAGTAAAGTTGCCGAGAATAAACCACCAATAACTACAGTAGCTAATGGCTTTTGTACTTCTGCACCACCACTTGTGGACAGTGCCATTGGCAAGAAACCTAATGATGCAACTGCTGCTGTCATTAATACTGGCCGCAGTCTTACTCTTGTTCCTATTAATACTCTTTGTAATGCATCATTTTCGCCTTCTTCTTTTAATTGATTGAAATAGGAAATGAGTACAATACCGTTGAGTACGGCAATGCCAAATAATGCAATAAATCCAATGCCTGCTGAAATACTAAAAGGCATACCACGCAACCATAATGCAAACACACCACCAATAGCTGATAATGGAATAGCTGTAAAAATAAGTGCTGCTTGTTTCATGCTATTAAACGTGAAAAATAACAATGCTAAAATTAATGCTAATGCTAATGGTACAGCAACAGAAAGGCGTTTGTTGGCTGCTACTAAGTTTTCAAATTGACCACCATAAGTGATGTAATATCCAGCAGGAAGTTTATATTCTTTTTCTAATTTTTGTTGAATTTCTTCTACTACACTTTTCACATCGCGACCACGAACATTTAAGCCAACTGTAATTCTGCGTTTGCCATTTTCTCGACTTACTTGTACCGGACCTTGCTCATACGTAATGCTTGCTACTTGCGAAAGTGGAACTTGTTGTCCGCCTGGCAATGGAATAAACAAATTACTTACATCGCTAATGTCCGTTCTATTGGCTTTGTCCATGCGCACTACCACATCAAAACGTTTGCTTTCTTCGTATAATTTTCCAGCACTTTCACCAGCAAATGATGCACGAATTGTTTTGTTAATATCAGCAATATTTAAACCATACAATGCAATTCTTGCATAATCATACTTAATAGTAATTTGCGGTAAGCCTGTAACTTTATCTGCTTTTAAATCGCCAACACCTTCAATATTATTAATCTTGCCAATCATTTCTTTTGCTTTATTATCTAACACCGATAAATCATCACCAAAAATTTTAATTGCAATATCACTTCTGCTTCCAGTCATCAATTCATTAAAACGCATTTGTATTGGCTGAGAAATTTCGATAGCTGCGCCAGGAATTCTTTCCATTTCTTCTTTCATCAAATTGGCTAAATCTTCCCAATTGTCTGCCGAAGTCCATTCGCTTTTATCTTTTAAAACAATAATTAAATCACCACTTTCTATTGGCATCGGATCTGTTGGTATTTCACCACTTCCTATTTTAGATACTATTGTTTCTATTTCAGGAAATTTTGCTTTTAATAATTGTTCGTATTTTGTAGTAGTTTCTACCATTTGTGAAAGCGAACTACCTGTCATGATTGTAGCATTTATAGCCAAATCTCCTTCTTCAATAGTTGGAATAAATTCGCCACCCATATTTCTAAAGACTAAAAATGCAATAAGAAATAAGCCAATTGAAATGGTTAATACAATGGCTTTAAATTTTAATGCTACATGTAAAAATGGTGTATAGATTTTCTCAAACCAAGTCATCATTTTATCACTAAAATTTGGTTTGTGTACAGTGTTTTTTGACAGAAACAATGCACTCATCATTGGAACATATGTAAGCGAAAGTATGAATGCGCCAATGACGGCAAAACCTACTGTCATTGCCATTGGCTTAAACATTTTTCCTTCTGTGCCAACTAATGCTAAAATTGGAATGTATACAATTAAGATAATGATTTCACCAAATGCTGCACTGTTACGAATTTTCGAAGCCGACTTAAATACTTCAGTATCCATTTCTTTTTGTGAAAGGTTTTCTTTGTTGAGTTTAAATAAATGATGCATTGTCGCTTCGACAATAATTACAGCACCGTCGACAATGATTCCAAAATCAATTGCACCTAAACTCATTAGGTTTCCGCTTACACCAAATGCATTCATTAAGATAACAGCAAATAGCATTGCCAACGGAATTACAGAAGCTACAATTAAACCTGCACGTAGATTTCCAAGAAATAAAATCAGAACAAAAATAACAATCAACGCACCTTCGAGTAAGTTAGTTGTTACAGTACCAATGGCACTTTTAACTAATTTGCCTCTGTCAATAAATGGTTCTGCAATTACACCTTCAGGTAAGGATTTATTGATTTGTTCCATTCTTTCTTTTACTCTACCAACAACTGCACTTGAATTTTCGCCTTTTAACATTAATGCTAATCCGCAAACAATTTCACCTTTTCCATCTTTGGTGGTTGCGCCATAACGCAAAGCTGTGCTTTCTTGTACAGAAGCAACATCGCGAACTAAAACAGGCGCACCTTGCCGATTTTTCACTACAATATTTTCTAAGTCTTGTAAATTGGTAGCCATACCTACACCACGAATAAAATAGGCATATTGGTCTTTTTCTATATAAGCACCACCTGTGTTTTGATTATTATTTTCGAGTGCTGCAAAAATTTCATTTATAGTAACACCAACACTATTTAATCTATCAGGATTTACGGCAATTTCATATTGTTTGAGTTTACCACCCCAAGTACTTACTTCTGCAACACCTGCAATACCTTGTAGTTGAGGTGCAATTATCCAATCTTGTATGGTTCGTAAATCAGTTACGGTATATTTATCTTCGTAGCCTTTTTTTGCATATACATCATATTGATAAATTTCACCTAAGCCTGTTGTAATAGGTGATAATTCAGGTGAACCTGCATATTTTGGAATATTTTCCTCTGCTTCTTTTAAACGTTGAAAAACTTGTTCACGCGCCCAATATATGTCTACATTGTCTTCAAAAACAACTGTTACAACTGATAATCCAAATCGAGAAATACTACGTAATTCTATTACTTTTGGAATGGTTTTAACAGCTTGTTCAACAGGATAGGTAATAAGTTGTTCCACTTCCTGACTCGCTAATGTTGGAGCCGTTGTTAGCACCTGCACTTGATTATTAGTAACATCAGGCAAGGCATCCAATGGTAATTTTTTAACTGAATAACTTCCAACAGCTATCAGTACAAGTGTAAGCATAATGATTACGAACTTGTTTTTTATACTGAATTGTATGATTTTGTTTAACATATCTAAAATTTATTAATCGTGAATAATGCTATTATTGAGTTAATCAATAAGCATAAAAAGCATTACATCATAATGCATTAAAAAAACGATTAAGAAATTTTAGGTGGTTGCCAAATA
>JAGNZZ010000029.1:0-10878 GCA_017984135.1 Chitinophagales bacterium
ACCGCATCCACACCTTCAATATTTGCCACTGTGGCAATGATGCGCTGACGTGCTTCGCGGCTATCAACTTGTCCACTTAATGTTACTTTGTCATTTTCATCTACTGATACTGTAACACCTGGTTGCAATAAGCCAAACTTATTTAAGTGATCCAATACTTTTTGTTGTTTTTCTTCTAGTGTTTCTTTATGTCCGAAAACTTTTTCACCTACACCTTTAATAAAAGATAATAATCCCATTTTTTTGTTTTTTAATCGTTTAATAAATTTTGTACGATAAATGTAAACATAATAGTTGGAAATTTAGTTCCAATTTATTGAAAATAAACGCATTGTAAAATAGTTTAATGTATGACTTAGTGGATTAAAACAAACTTTAATTTGGCCGTTTCCTTTTTTCCATTTCCTTTGCAAAGTGCATAATATACACCACTTGCAGCTCGATTGCCATTTATTAAATTGCCATCCCAAGTAGCTTGTCCGCCGTTGGCGGTGGTTTCATATACTAAATTCCCGCTGACATCTACAATTTTTACATTACAATTATTAGGAATGCCTTTAAATGCAATGACTCCAGAATAATCCGCACGCACTGGATTGGGATATACAAATGCGGCTTCGCTTTCTGATGTAGTCAATGTTGCATCTGCACGAAAAGAACAGATTCCTTTATCGGTGCCAATAAAAACATCGCCAGTTTGCGGACGAATCGCAATGGAACGAATCGTATTCGACAATAAAGGTGATGATGTTGCATTAAAATAATGAATCGTTTTAGAGCCTTCTGGACTGACTAAAAAAATGCCATTATTGGTGCCTATCCATTTGCGGTTAGCCGCATCAATAGCAATGCAATTTATGACCTCATCTTCTAACAAATAATCGCAAAATTCACTTCCATCCTTTCTGTCAATACAAATTTGTTCAGCTTCGCAGGCAAATTCTGAAACATACGCTGCACAACCAATAATTGCTATACCTTGCGAGGTGCCTAACCAAATAATTCCTTCGGCATCTTTTACCATGCAATTCACATTGTTTACCGGTAAATTTCCGTAACCACTTCCAGCCGCTAAATTATAAAATTGGTCATCCGTTTTGTCGTCAATATCATTTCCATAATTCAAAATAACCAAACCACCACTTCCATCTTCTTTGGCCACCCAAATTTGATTATAATCATCCACGACCACATCTTTATTTAATTTACCATTTAAGAATCCGGAATTAAAATAAACATATTCACCATTGGTTTTTCTGCATATTAATGGAGCATTGGAATAGGCATTGGAAAACCACATATTGCCTTGTGCATCTAAATCAGCACCGGTAATGCGAAAGGATTCGTTGATGTTGGGTGCATATTTTTGTATTTTAAATGAATTATTCGAAGGATTAAATTCAAGAATTCCACCTTCAGAATAACCGGCAGCACCGAAAATTACTTTGTTTTCTTGAGGCAATGTTTTTACCACCGCAATTTGTGTAAATGAATCTAAAGTGGGATGCTGGTATTGTAAATAAGATTCCCAATCGTAATCATCACATTTATAAAAGAAATTATTAGGTGCTAAGTTTGTCGGATTCCAACCGTTGCCAATAGTGGAACTACTTACCCACAATGTTTCATTTAAAAAATCCATTTCTTTATTGGCAATGGAAGATGGTCCATTGGGAATAATAGCCATATAGTTATTCTCAATTTTTTGAACCAAGCCTCTGAATAAATCGGCATACCAAATCTTTCCATTTTTATCTTGTAATATTTGTAAAGGCCTAGACATATTGGCTACGCCAGAAAAAAAAGTGAACGTAGTTCCATTCCAAACGCCAATTCTTCCATCTACATAGTTACTGCCTATTTTCTGTTGTTGAGCCACTAAAAGTTGTCCGTTTGAATTATTCAGTTGCATACTTTCCCAATTGGGTTCCGTAAAGATTGCAGACCAATTCACACCGTCAAATTGATAAATAGTATTTCCTACGGAAGCAATTATTTTTCCTTGAAATGGAGTGATTGCAGATGCATTATTTTGCGGTATGCCAATACTGTATTTTATCCAATTATTGTAGTCTAATAAGTTGACATTCGGAGCAATGATTCCTTTAACAATGCCAGATTGAGTAGCAGCATAAATAGCATTTTCATCGGCCCAAATGGCATTTACACGCATAGGCTGAACGCCATCATTAAATGGATAGGATTCTGCTACTTCTTTTTTAGTTAAGTCAATTTTTACAATACCAAATCCAGTGGCAATATAAGCAATGCCTTGAGTGCAAAAAATAGATTGAATGCTTTTGTCACCAATAATAGAGGCATTTTTTAAATAAGGAATATTGGATATTTTTCCATGGTGAATTAAATCTATGTCTGAATTTTTATATGCGATGACTAAGGTAGAAGTAGCTGTATCATAGCCAACTTGTGACGGCATCACATCTGCTAAACCACTTACTTTGGTATATTTTTCAGTAAAATGATTATCTGCATTTACACCAATTACGCCATATTCACAAGCAGCATAAATATAGTCTTTGCTTTGGCAAACAGAAATGGCATTGCTCAATGGTAAATGTGCCGTCCAAGTGCCTAATGCAACATTTTGTGCGTTGGAAACCAACACAAATGCCATTAAATAAATGAAAATACTATTTTTAAAATCCGTTTTTGTATTCATACGTAATCGAACTAAAATTAAGAAAATAAATTGCCATAACTATAGTAAAAATGAAATTTAATTGTATTCTGCAAAGTAGGTTCGATAGATAAATTTTAATGGATATGATAAAATTAGCTGCAAAATCATTCAAGATATTAATTAATAAAGGTTAATTCATGTGTTGAATCAATTAAATATCTTATTTTTGCCCATTATTTTAACAGAAAATTTCAATATGCGCAAAACAGTATTATGTTTATGGATGCTTCTTTTCTCAGCGACCGTTATGTTCGCTGAAGATACCATTCCACCTAAAAAAATTTCCGCTCAAGTAAAAAAACGAATCACATCTGCCAAAGATAGATTGGTGATTGAGTTAGCAATGATGAATGCATTTATAAAAAAAGATGGCGTAACCGTTCCTAATGATTTTAAATTACAAGGTTTCAATCGTGGTATCAATGTATATTTTATGTACGATATTTTATTGGGTAAAAAATCAAAACCGCGTCATTTTAGTATAGCGCCCGGAATTGGCGTTGGCTCTGAAAATTACTATTTTAAAAAATATGGAATGAGTTGGCATCGTGATACGATTACACGTTTTTATGCTTTAGGAGATTCTATCAGTTCTAAAAAATCAAAATTGAATATGACGTATATCGATATTCCCATTGAATTTCGATACCGTTCTGCTCCAAATAAAAAAACAGGCATGAGTTGGAAAATTGCAGTTGGATTTAAGCTTGGATTCTTAGTAGGCAGCAAATGGAAATACAAAGGAGAAGATCCGTATAAAAATGATGGTGAGCAAATTACATTTAAAGATATTAAAGTGGCGAATATGAGTAAATTTAGATATGGTCCCACCATTCGTGGTGGATATGGTCCATTAAGTTTATTTTGTTATTATTCTATCGGAAGTGCATTTGCTACTAACAAAGGGCCTAAGTTTAATCCGATTGTGTTTGGCTTATCTATAAACGGATTGTAATATAAAGTGGATGAGCTATTAAAGATAATTGAAATACTCTCAAATCTCAATATCTCAAGTTTCAACATCTAACATGCCTAATCCATTTAAAAATATTCAAGGACAAACAGCTTGGCGCGCACCATCCAATATAGCATTGGTAAAATATTGGGGCAAATATGGCATTCAGTTGCCTCGAAATGCTTCTATTAGTTTTACGTTGAATAATGCTCACACGGAAACTTCCGTAAAATATATTGCCAAAACAACTTCAACGAAGCAAATAGAGTTGAAGTTTTTTTTTGAAGGGAAAGAACATCCAAAATTTGCCGAGAAAATTCAACAATTTTTAGAGAGCATTATTGTCTATTTTCCTTTCTTGCCTTATTTTTCTTATGAAATACACTCCTCAAATTCCTTTCCACATTCTACCGGAATAGCGAGTTCTGCTTCGTCGATGGCTGCATTGGCATTGTGTTTAACATCTATTGAAAATGAATTGGATGGAGGCATGTATCCGTCTTTATTTTTTGAAAAAGCGAGTACCATTGCACGCTTAGGTTCTGGCAGTGCCTGTCGTTCCGTTTATCCATATTTGGCAGTTTGGGGCAAACATAAGCAGATTCAATTTTCATCCAATGAACATGCTATCCCATTTGAACAAGAAGTACATCCAATTTTTAAATCATTTAAAGATGCCATCTTAATTGTATCGAGTGATGAGAAATCGGTATCCAGTAGAGCTGGTCATGCATTAATGGATGGAAACCCATTTGCTGAAAGCCGCTATTTACAAGCAAATCACCATTTACAACAGTTTCAATCTTGTTTAAAAGTTGGCGATTTGGAACAATTTGGAGAAATAGTTGAGAACGAAGCACTTACATTACATGCTTTAATGATGTGTAGTACGCCGTCGTATATGTTGATGTTGCCTAATACGCTGAAAATTATTGATTTAATAAAAACCTACCGTAAAGAAAAAGCCGTACCTTTGTATTATACTTTAGACGCAGGACCAAATGTGCACTTGTTGTATCCTTCAGAAAATGCGGTTGAAGTAGAAGCGTTTATCAACCAAACGTTATTGTCTTATTGTGAAAATCAAAAAGTAATTTTTGATGAAGTAGGCAAAGGACCGATAAAGTTGAAATAACGTTTTTTTGAGATATGAAAGTATGAAACAACACGAGCAATCTTTCAATTCAAAAATTCTCTTATTTGGAGAATATAGTATCATCCAAGATTCTATGGGATTGACATTGCCATACAATGAGTTCAAAGGCAAATTAACCTATGACACTGCAGCCATCAATGAACATTTTGTTACAGAATCAAATGATCATCTGAATGATTTTGCCAATTATTTGCAACACTTAATCGATACACAACAACTTGCCGTAGTTTTTGATATTCAAGCATTCAAAGCAGATATAAAAAAAGGCATTTATTTCCAATCGTCCATTCCACAAGGATTTGGAGTAGGCAGTAGTGGTGCATTGGTGGCAGCCGTTTACGGAAAATATGTAGCGCATAAAATCGACTTTGAAAATGCACCTAACAAACAAGCTATTTTAGAACTAAAGGCTGTTTTTGCCAAAATGGAATCTCATTTTCATGGCAATAGTTCTGGAGTCGATCCGTTGATTTGTTATTTAAATTTACCTTTATTGATAAAAGGAAAAGATGGCATTGAGCCGGTAAAAATCAGCTTGAACAATGAAGGAAAAGGAGCTATCTTTTTAATAGATACTGGAATTGCTCGCAGTACGGAACCATTGGTAAAATATTATATGCAACGCATGGAAGAACCTACATTCCGTGAGTTTGTGGACAAGCAATTAAAGCCATTTGCCAATAACTGTATTCAAGCATTTTTAGATGGCGATAAAGAAACGCTCTTCGCGTATATGAAGTTGTTGTCGAATTTTCAATTTGAACATTTTAAACCGATGATACCCAAACTGTTTAATAAAATGTGGAAACGCGGATTAGATAGTGGCGAATATTATTTAAAACTTTGTGGCGCTGGTGGTGGCGGATTTATTTTAGGTTTTACCAAAAATTATGAACTCACTAAAAAACAACTAAAAGGGCAGAACTTAGAGTTGTTGTGTAGTATTTAATCTTGTTTTAAAAACAATCACTCCGAACTTTTTATTTCCTCATTATCTTTTATGGTTTGCGACAATAATAGCAATCCTAAAATAGCTGAAAGCGTGGAGCCGATGATGATGGAAAGCCTAGCAATATTGGCACTTTCCGCATCTTTAAAAGAAAGTGCAGCAAAAAATAATGACATAGTAAATCCAATTCCTGCCAATAAACTCACCGCGAAAATATCTTTAATGTCGGAGCCATCTTGTAGTTCGCACCATTTTAATTTGACACTCAAAAATACCAATAAACTAATGCCAATTGGTTTGCCCAATAATAAGGCTAAAATGATTCCTAAACTCAAAGGTGAAAACAAGTGACTAATGCTATCTGCGGATAAGAGTATAGTCGTATTTGCCAATGCAAAAATGGGTAATATAAAATAACTCACCGGTTGATGTAAGACACGTTCGTATTTTTCAATTTTTCCAAGCGGAATAAATAAGGCAGCTAATACGCCGGCAATGGTGGCATGTACGCCGGATTTATAAACAAAATACCACAAGAAAATAATTGGAATAAAATAATATATAAATGAACGAGCTTTAAGTTTATTAATTGTAAATAATATTACCAATACAATTGTTGAATAAAGTAAATAATTAAGTTGTATATCGTTGGTGTAAAAAATAGCGATGATTAAAATGCCACCTAAATCATCTATAATAGCTAAAGCAGTAAGAAATATTTTTAATGACATTGGCACACGATTGCCTAATAACGATAGCACACCTAATGAAAAAGCAATGTCTGTAGCCGTTGGAATAGCCCAGCCATGTGCTTGTGCTGAGTGGTGGTTAAACAAGATATATATTAAAGCCGGAAATAACATACCACCAGCAGCACCTAAAATGGGTAACAATGATTTTCGAATGGAGGATAATTCACCAATCATCATTTCGCGTTTGATTTCCATACCTACTAAAAAGAAAAATAGGGCCATTAGTAAGTCATTAATCCAATGTTCTAAATGCATGGAGATAAAACTGTTTCCAAGTTCGATATGCCAAAAATGCAAATAGGTATCTCCAAAATTACTGTTGGAAATACTAATTGATACGATGGTGGCAAGAATTAATAAAACACCACCTAATTTTCCACTTTCAGAAAGTTTTTTAATCGTGCTGATTATAGGCTGAATAAATATTGGACGTTTGCTTGGTTTTGACATCTTTAAAAATCAAAAATAAATGAACAAAATCAAGCTTAAATATAAAAAATATGCTTGTATTTTTTATGAAATATAAAATTAGAGTTGTTGCAAAATGGCAAGTAATTCTTTTGCATTATTTGCCACATACGTAGGATTCGATTTTTCTAATTCATCATTACTGCCGAAGCCATACAACACCGCAATGCTTTTTATTTGATGATGATGTGCCGCTTCTATATCACTGTGTCGATCGCCAATCATGACTACTTTATTTTTATTGCATATATTTTCTTCTTGTAAAATGAGTTCAATCATGCGCTCTTTGGTGGTGATATTTTTTGCTTCGTTATAATGTTGTAATTGGCTAAAGAAATCTCTTATTTTAAAGTGTTTTAAAATTTCGTGTGCCATATTGCCTTTGTGTGTAGCGATATGTAATGTGTTTTTTAATTCGTGTAATTGGTGTAATACGTCGAACATATCTTCGTACAAATAATTCTCAAAGGCGCCACCCAATTCGTTGTAATATTTGCGATACGTTTGAATGGCAAAATTAGCTTCAGAAGTGGATAAATGGTAGTGTTGTTCGAAAACAATGCGAAGTGGTGGTCCAATCAAAGTTTTCAAAACATCATTGCTTGGAATTGGGATGTTCAGGTGTTGAAAGGTATAACGATAGCCATTAAAAATGCCCACTTCTGGGTTGGAAATGGTACCATCTAAATCAAAAATAAAATGATACATTAAGCGCCTAACATTTCTTTTACCATAGCAGAAATGCGTGCACCTTCGGCTTGTCCGGCTACATTTTTAGACACCATACCAATTACTTTTCCCATATCTTTTACGGAACTTGCACCAGTTACTGATATTGCATCTTGCACGATTGTTTTCAATGCTTCATCGTCTAATTGTTTGGGTAAATAAGCAACTAATACATCCATTTCTTCTTTTTCTCTTGCGGCTAATTCCGGTCGATTTTCTTTAGTGAAAATTTCAAAAGATTCTTTACGTTGATTGTATAATTTCTGTAAGATTTTGATTTCTTGCTCAGTGGTAATTTCACCGCTTGCCCCTTTTTCTGTTTTTGCAATTAAGAAAGCCGCTTTGATTGCTTTAATAGTGCGTAATTTTACTTCATTTTTAGCAAGCATGGCTTCTTTTAATTCGGTATTGATATTTTGGTCTAATGACATACTTTTAAGATTTAAGATTTGAGATTTAGGATTTGAGATTTAATTCCATTTATTGTACTTCTTCATAGTCGATGAGTTCTGCATCGTTGAATTTTGAAGTGGTTGGATTATTTGTGGATGTATTTTGTGGATGTTGAAAATTTTGTTGTTTGGGTGCCGGATTAATTTGTTCTTCTTGAGGATTAAATTGCGCCCAAATCATCTTTACAAGTTTATATCCTGCAATAAAAATGATGATGTATTTTAATAAACGAACCATAGTGTAAAAATAATTGATTAACGTTAGATACAACATTAAATAAGTGCAAAAAGTTCAGTTATAGTTGACTAATCTTTTTCCCAAATTGTTTTGATTAATACGGCATCTTTATTGAAAGTAGGACATTTTCCATCGCCTGTTCCTGCAATTCCACCACTTGGCAAGCAGATAGTATTACAATCAGCATCTATTAATTTATTAAACATATCACAGCATGCAGCATTTAGAAGGTAACAAACTTGATTATCAAAATAATATTGATAGATACCGATTACTTCCGTAGAATCGCCTTTTGCTTTATAGGTTTCTATTTTTTCTAAAACACAATAGGAAACATCATAAGAAATTTTCTTATCGCAAGCAGATAATAAAAATAAACTCAATAATAGCACACATAGCTGTTTCATATAAATATTTACTATGCAAAGTATGATAAAAAGCCGATTAAATCAACTCAAAACTTCTGCTTACAAACTTAGTTAATGCTTCGCCTTTTAGCATATTTTGCGACAATAAAGCTAAGTCATATAATTGTTTGATGTGTTTTTCTTGATGTGTGGCATCTTCATCCAAAATCTTCGCATTGATTGGGTGATTGGTATTGATTACTAAATTTAATTTTTCGTCCATACCACCAAACATAAACGGCGAACCGCCACCCATTTTTTGCATTTCAGCCATGCGTCGCATAAATTCATTTCTGGTAATTACAATTGGCGCATCATTAGGAGAAAGTGCTTTTAGTTCTATATCAGCTTTCGTTTTTTCTACATTTGTTTCAAATAATCCTTTTAATTTTTCTTCTTGTTCCTTAGATAGAACCGAAGTGGCTTCTTCCTCTTTAGGAATTAAATTAGAAACGATGTCAGCATCAACGCGCTTAAATTGTATTTTTTCATTTTTATCTTCTGATGCTACGCTGTTTTTCATTTCTATTTGTTGCATAAAATGATTGTCAATCATTGTATCCAATTTTACTACTTCATAACCACGTTCTTTGGTTTGTTCAATATAGCTGTGTTGCTCTTCTTCATCAGTAGTATAAAGCACTACAATATTGCCATCTTTATCCGTTTGGTTAGTGGCAATTTTTTCTTTTAATTCTGCCAATGTATAAAAATTATTTCCAATAGTTGGATACAAAGCAAAAGCATTACTGCGCTCATAAAATTTTTCATCGCTAATCATTCCGTATTTTACAAACAAGCCAATATCACTCCATTTTTCTTCAAAATGTTTTCTATCGTTATTAAAGATTTCTTGCAATTTATCCGATACTTTTTTAGAAATATGTTGATTGATTTTTTTCACATTGGCATCGCTTTGCAAATACGAACGCGAAACGTTTAATGGAATATCCGGCGAATCGATAACGCCATGTAATAAGGTTAAATATTCCGGAACAATTTCGCCTACATTATCGGTTACAAAAACTTGATTGCAATACAACTGAATCTTATCTTTTTGCACTTCAAAATTCTTTTTCAATTTTGGAAAATACAAGATTCCGGTTAAGTTAAACGGATAATCTACATTGAGGTGAATCCAGAACAATGGTTCCTCAAAATTCATCGGATATAACTCGCGATAGAAATTTTTATAATCTTCATCTGTTAACGATGAAGGCGTTTTTGTCCAAGCCGGATTAGTATTATTTATAATTTCTGCTTCTAATGGTTTCTCTGCTTTTTTATCTTCCTCATTTTGCCATTTAAACCCAAATTGAATAGGAATAGGTAAGAATTTGCAATATTTATTCAGCAAAGATTTAATGCGATGTTCTTCTAAAAATTCCATTGAATCTTCGGCAATGTGTAAAATGATTTCAGTGCCACGTTGTTCTCTCTCAATTTCTTCTAAAGTAAACGCTGTTGAGCCATCGCAAGTCCATTTTATGGCTGGTTCCTCTTTATACGATTTAGTGTTGATTTCCACTTTTTCCGCTACCATAAATGCCGAATAAAATCCTAACCCGAAATGCCCAATGATAGCATTAGAATCGGTATTTTTTAATTTTTCTACAAATTCACCAGCAGAAGAAAATGCAATCTGGTTGATGTATTTTTTCACTTCATCGGCTGTCATGCCTAAGCCTTTGTCGGCAATGGTCAATGTTTTATTTTCTTTGTCAATAGAAATTTGAATGGTCATATCACCCAAATCGCCCTTGGCTTCACCTAATTGCGCTAAGCCTTTTAATTTTTTAGTAGCATCCACCGCGTTAGACACCAATTCGCGCAAGAATATTTCGTGGTCAGAATATAAGAATTTTTTGATGATGGGAAATATGTTTTCCGTTTGCACATTAATTTTTCCGGTTTCCATATAGAAATTAAGATTTATAAATTATGAATTAAGATTTACACTGTTGTTTCAATAATTATTCCAATAGAATATAACTGACAAGATGGCATTTATTATTAATCCATCCGCTTAAAAATTCTACAGCCATGGTTCGTGTCTTCACGAAACATTACA
>JAGNZZ010000029.1:10978-30164 GCA_017984135.1 Chitinophagales bacterium
AAACGTCATTCCCTTGCAAAAGGGAATCTCGTAGAAATAATTCCATAGCCGTAATAAATTTACTTTGGATTGGTGGACCAAACGGCTGCTTCCGTTACAAAGCCTACATTTCGAAGTTCCAACATTGCTATTATTAGATGAGCAATATCTTGTGCTTCTAATTTTGTGTTACTAAACTCACGTTTTGGTCGGTTAGAATTGACTACGAAATTCGTTTGTACTTCACTTGGATGTAACATCATCACTCTGACATTATATGGCCTTAGTTCTTCTCTCCAACATTCTGTCATGCCACGCAATGCCCATTTGGAAGTGCTATAAGCTGTGCCATTTTGATGACCACGTAACCCTGAAGTAGATGCAATATTTATGATGTTGCCACTTTGTTGTTTTATAAAATGTTTAGCACACTCTCTACCACAAAGCATGGCACCGGTTACATTTGTTTCTAATATGGCTTTAAATTTATCTACATCGATATTTTGTAATAAATCAAAATAGCCAAATCCTGCATTATTGATTAAAACATCTAAGCCATTCATTTGTTTAATGGCATTTTTTACCAATTTTATTGCTTCATTTTCTTTGGTCACATCGGCAACAATAGGTATAGCGCCAATTTGTTGAGCTGCTTCCAAAAGTGATTTTTTATTTCTACCACAGATTACCACTTGTGCTCCTTTTTTTACTAATAATTCTGCTGCGGCCAAGCCAATGCCGGAACTTCCACCAGTGATAATAATTTTAGCACCTTTTATTTTCATGTCTCCTTTTTTTAGAAGTTTATAAATTATTGAAGTTGTATGCAATGCATAAAACATCCATTCTACAAAAATAAAAAAAACACGACTAAAAGTCGTGTTTTAATTTTTTATTGCAGAACGAGTTTATTTATTTTCTTCGTAAGTGAATGCAATTCCTTTTTTAAGAGATTGGTTCGCGGATGCAATGCTAGCAATACCGCCACCATAGCCACCCCAGCCACCACCACTGCTCTTAGACTCTGACATCATATACACAAATGGTGCACCCATTTCTGCTGCAGATTCTAATAGTTTTTTATTTGCTTTTTTGTCAGATTTTGAACCGCTAAAACCGCCAGTGCTTTTGCCTTTCACATCACCTAATTTTTTCAATCCGATAATTTCAGATTTATCTAAAAGTATTTCTACTTTTTCCCAATCTTCTTTTCCGATAATGACAATTTTTTCTGAGATGGTTTCACTTCTTCCGCTGGAATATTGTATTTTATCTACAGCTTTCTTGCCAATGGTTTGTTCCGCATCTTCACCTTCGTATTTAAATACAACAATGAATTCTTCTACGCGTATAACTTTGCCATCAATTTCTTTTCCTGAATGTAGGAAGATTTTGTCTGCTGCAAATGCTGAGACCATCGCAATTGCAAGGAATAATGTAGTTAGTGTCTTTTTCATAGTAAATAATTATTTAGTTATCAAATTTAATAAACATTTTAAATTATACAAGAGATATACCAAAATTTATGCCAAATTGTTTCTTGTATTGCAAATTTATTTAATGTAGTTGTTGTACGTTATCCGTACTAACACGTATTTATTTACTATTACTAACTCAAAGCTATATTTTTAAACAAATGAGATTAAAAAGTTTTAAATTGTGGAACTAATAGTAAAAAGCTATTGTTTTAAACCATATTGTTTAATTATCAAAAATCATACACATGACTTATGCATTACTAGGGTTAATTGTATTAACCATTTTCTTGTCCTTTGTAACGGTGCAACAAGGAACAGTTGCCGTAATTACTATCTTTGGTAAATATCAACGAATTTTAAATCCGGGATTAAATATGAAAATCCCATTTTTTGAACAAATTTACAGACGTATATCTATTCAGAATCGTTCGGTAGAATTAGAGTTCCAAGCTATTACATCAGACCAAGCAAACGTATATTTTAAAGCAATGTTGCTTTATTCAGTTGTGAATACCGAAGAAAATACGATTAAAAATGTAGCTTTTAAGTTTATAGATGAACGCAATTTAATGCAAGCATTGGTGCGTACTATCGAAGGATCTATTCGTGGATTTGTGGCTACAAAAAGACAAGCAGAAGTATTGTCATTACGAAAAGAAATTGTAGAAGATGTGAAAGACCAAATAGACCAAACCTTAGAAGCTTGGGGTTATCATTTGTTGGATTTGCAATTAAACGATATCACTTTTGATGAAGCCATTATCAAATCTATGGCACAAGTAGTAGCATCTGCTAATTTAAAAGCTGCTGCTGAAAATGAAGGTCAAGCTTTATTGATTACCAAAACGAAAGCAGCCGAAGCCGATGGTAATGCTATTAAAATTGCCGCTGAAGCGGAACGTACTGCCGCGCAATTAAGAGGTCAAGGGGTAGCATTGTTTAGAGAAGAAGTAGCGCGCGGTATGACATCGGCGGCAAAAGAAATGGAACAAGCCAATTTAGACACATCAGTTATTTTGTTTTCGATGTGGACGGAAGCGATTAAGAACTTTGCTGAATATGGAAAAGGCAATGTCATTTTCTTAGATGGCTCTTCCGATTCGATGCAGAAAACCATGAAAGAAATGATGGCGATGAACAATTTAATGGCTCCACCAAGCAAAAAATGATTTTAATGATTAGTTGATTTATTAAACATCTTTACATTTTTGTAAAGATGTTTTTTGTTATTGCTCAATAGTATATTATATAGTGGTAGCTTGTTAGAAGGTACAACGTTTCCTGTTATCATTGCTCCATTTTCTTGTGTGCTTCATGGTAAATATTGGTAATTTTTCCGAGTACAAATTTTCCGTTTAGAATGTGTGAATTTAATTTCAAGTCATCAATATTATTTTGCATTACTTTTCGATGTTGTGGATTTAAAGCGCCACCAGGTCCATTGGGTAATGCAGTGGTATCATTTTGAAATTCTTGATTTACTAATGTGCCTCGAGGATACATAATACTCGGAACTCCTTTTCCAATAATATTTAAATCCTTTGGATGTGGCAAGCCTAAGGAATGCCCATATTCATGTGCGGCTGATGTGGATCCTTTGTAAAGATTTGCCATCAAAAAATAGCCGGTATTACTGCCAATGGCATCAACGAATGATATGTTGGCATTGCAAAATGTTTCAATTCGAAAATAATTATTTTTGGGATTTTCATTTTGTATAATACTATTCGGAGGAATAAGGCTATTGTATTGATACGAAATTTTGAACTGAACGCGAAATAAATTGTTATACAATTCAGTATGTCCATTTGGTTCATTCCACATTGTTTCAATTTCGTCGGCTATTTGATTGCTGATCTGCAAGTCTGCAGCATTGCCATAGCAAATAATATTGGAGACAATAAAAATTGTTCTTGAACGACTATCTATTTCAATAATTCCCATAACAACAAGATATAAAACTATATACAAAAAACATCAATCAATTCTTATCTTTACAACATGCAATCAAAAATTAGTGAAATATTACAACATTCTATTTCTGTGAAACAACAAGTGTTGGAAAATACGGCAATATTAAACTGCATGGAAGCTGTTACTAAAGAAATAGTGGCTTGTTTTAAACGCGATGGCAAGTTATTGTTTTGTGGAAATGGTGGCTCAGCAGCCGATGCACAACACTTAGCCGCCGAATTTTCAGGTCGTTTTTATACAGACAGAGAACCTTTAGATGCAGAAGCGTTGCATGTAAATACTTCCTACTTAACCGCAGTCGCCAATGATTACAGCTATAATGAAGTGTATGCAAGAATTGTGAAAGCAAAAGGAAGAAAGGGCGATATTTTAATTGGACTATCTACTTCCGGAAATTCTGCCAATATTATTGAAGCGTTTAAAGTAGCAAAAGAACGAGGTTTAATTATTGTAGGTTTTACAGGTGAAACAGGTGGAAAGATGGCAAGCTATTGTGATTATTTGCTTAATATTCCATCTACGGATACACCGAGAATTCAAGAATGCCATATTACTGTTGGTCATATTATTTGTCAATTGGTTGAAGAAGCATATTTCGATTTAGAATAAGATTCGATATTTATCAATGTGATTGAAATGAAAAAAACGCCGGTAATTATATTAGCAGGTGGATTCGGGACTCGATTAAGTGCTGTGGTGAAAGATGTGCCTAAACCGATGGCTCCAATTCATGGAAAGCCATTTTTGCATTATATTTTTAAAGAATTAGCGTTCCAACGAATTGAAAATGTAGTATTGTCTGTTGGATATTTGAATACAATTATTCAAGATTTTTTTAAAGATACCTATTTAGGAATTAATATTCAATATGCTATTGAAGAGGAACCCTTAGGCACAGGTGGCGCAATAAAACATGCCTTTAAGTATATAGATGAGGATGCCTTTATTTTAAATGGTGATACATTTTTCGATATTCCATTGTCGAATTTAATCAATACTCATTCAGACATAACAATTGCATTAAAACCCATGTTTGAGTTTGATAGATATGGAACGGTAGAGTTGGATTCCTCGAATCGTATTTTATCATTTAAAGAAAAAATGTATTGTGAGCATGGATTGATAAATGGAGGTGTTTATTATTTTAAAAAATCAATATTTGAAAAAATAAATACACCAATCAAATTTTCCTTTGAGAAAGATGTGTTGGAAAAGTATTCCTCTGATTTACTAATACAAGGAAAAATATTTGATAATTATTTTATTGATATTGGTATTCCGGAAGATTATGAGAAAGCAAAGATTGATTTTCGATAACGTATCTTTATACACTATAAATTTTTTACGAATCTTTTATTCCTTTTTTTTTGTTTTTTATGTTGCAAATTGACGATACATATACCTTATTTTTAGACAGAGATGGTGTTATTAATAAAAATATGGATGGTAGCTATGTGTTGGATTGGGAGCAATTTGAGTTCTTGCCAGGTGTGTTGGAGACGATGCCAAAGTTGGCAAAATTATTTCCTCGAATCATTGTAGTTACCAATCAACAATGCATTGCCAAAGGTTTATTGACTCATGACTTCTTGAATGAAATTCATCAAAATATGATGAACATGATTGAGTTAAATGGAGGTAGAATTGATGCTGTTTATTTTGCACCGGATTTGGATTCTGAGGAAAATAAACTTCGAAAACCTAAAAATGGCATGGCATTTTTGGCTCAAAAAGACTTTCCTGAAATTAATTTTCAAAAATGTGTGATGATAGGCGACAAGTCATCGGATATGGAATTTGGAAAATCAGTAGGTATGTCAACTATTTGTTTATCAAATAGTTATAATGAAAATTGTATATCAGACTTTCAAATTCATCAATTTTCTGAGGTGTTGCAAATTTTTAAATAATAGTGAATTAAAAAATAAATGGCATACTTATTGACTTTTTAGCAGTAATTACATAAATTTATGATTGTATATAAATTAAAATAGTTAATACATATATTCAAGCCTATGCAAAAAATATTTACATTTCTATTCCTTTTCTCAATTTCTTGGATTATTATGCCTAAGGAAACTTTAGCAAATTTCACGATGGAAATGAGCTATCCAGATGCACGTTTTAGTGAAAAAGATTTAGTGAAAGTGTATCCTAATCCAATGATTTCGGAATCGACCATTAAAATTAATGAAGAACTAAATTTAGAATCTAATAAAGTAAGTATTGTTTTCTATAACTTGGTGGGCAGTGAAGTTTTTAAAATCAATCAAATTAAAGATTACGAGCAAAAAATAAGTAAAGAAGTATTTAAAAATTCAGGTATCTATTTTTATCAATTAAAGGTAGATGAGAAAATAATTACTACTGGAAGAATTACTGTAAAATAATCAGAACTGAACCTTCAATATAAACGTAGTCCAACTTAAATGAGTTGGACTTTTTTTATACTTCTTTGGCGTAATTTGTTTTTGTGCAAGCAAATTCGGTGACAAAGAAATCATCTAATTCATTTGCTTTTACAATCAATTGACTTAAATATTGTTTAATTTCATTTTGTAAACTGGAGTTGATATCTGTCCAGCGAATTCTATAAGAAAGATACAGTTGATTAGCTTGAATACTAATGGTATATGGTTTCACCGGCTGACTTAAAATATATCGAAGTAATTTTTCTAAATTGCCAACTGGCAAATTATTAATAGGCGATGTTGCATACAGATAATTTTTATCAAACATAAAAATACGCACCAATGCACTTCCTGAATAAAATTCCCAATATTCATTACCACATCTAGTTAGTATAGGATTAATGCCCATCTTTTCAATCGCATCTTCTACAAATTGAGCTAATTTGCTAATTATTTTTTCATCGAAAATGGTATCGTTAATGGTTGAGCCACATTCCGGACAATAATCTGTTTTTTCTTCAATTAAGGATTTGCACGAAACACATTTTAAAGAAAATTTTTCGTGGTGTTTTTTATTCCAATCGTCTAATTCTTCTTTCACCAGCTTCGCAGGAATAGCAAAACCAACATTGTCTGCATCTGTAAATTTTGCTGTGGTGATTCCTACTAAATCGCCATGTTCATTTATGACAGGTCCACCACTGTTTCCTGGATTAACAGCGGCATCCGTTTGTATAAAGTTTTTTCCATCCAATAATTGTTGTTCATTAGAAACAATACCTTCGGTAATGGTATAAGGCATGCCAAAAGGAAAACCTAAAACAAAAACTCTATCTCTGCTGTGTACCGTTTGTACTTGATTAAAAGGTATAGAAATTTTAGGGATATGATTTTCTATACGCAAAAATGCGATATCTACATCTGGATTTACATACAATACGTGTGCAATAAATCTATCTTTAGCTTGATTTTCCAGAGCCACTTTTTTATTGCCTTCAATAACGTGATAATTCGTAAGAATAATATTAGGCTCGTTTAAATAAAATCCGGTTCCACTGCCGTTGGCAGTATTTATTTTATAAACGGCATGTTTAAGTTCGTTGGTGAACATATTTTATAAATCTATTTAAAAAGTTTATTAAAAATTCCTTTTTTTTCAACAGGTTTTCGCTTGGTTGTTGTTGTAAATTCTGTAGAAATCATGATTTGCTCAATGGCATTAAATAGGATTTCTGCCGCTTCTTTAAGCAGTAGTTTAGATGCTAGAAACATAGCATTGGAAAGAAGGTCTGAAATTTTATTTTCTACATAGTGATGATAGAATAGATTTAAAATTCCATAGTTTAGCGTGAAAACAGCACCTCTGTAATCGCCGGCTTTAATTTCTTTTTCCGATGTTTCATAGGCATATTTTAGTAAATCACGAACGCCATCTAAATCAGTTCTAAATTTATAAGGAACAAAAATATCTATATGATATAAACTTGACTCAAAAGAAGTTTTATCCATCGTTTGTAAAGATTGTAAGAACGATTTAGCATTGTTTAAACGCTGTAAATATTCGTCTTTACTGTTTAGTGTAGAAATTGTTTTTTCTATTTCGATGCGCAAGGTTCCTTGTGGGGCACAATAATAATCAATCTTTAAAAGTGTAATGATTAGAATATCCCATAAATAGGCATTTAAACGTTTTTCTTCTAAATAATGAAAAATTTCTAAAGCTTCTTGAATATAAAGTTGTAAAGTGTACCACGCTTCTTCTTTTTGTGTATCAGGAAATGGAATAACTTTAGGTTCTTGTATATGTTTAGCATTGAATTTTGAAATAAATTCGTCGTCATAATTATCGGCATTGATGCAGATTTCTCTTAATATTTCATATACTTTATATGGCTCACAAAGTTCAAGTGCACAGCTAAATTTAAAATGCAATAGAGTGCCTTCTAATTCAATGTTTGAAATGGATAGTGGATAAAAGTTTAATTGAGCTACTTGTCGAAGAATAGGAACAATTTTAGCTTTTTCAATATCTAAAAAAGGCGCATCTACCTTAAATTCAGAATCGGTAATTTGGATAGAAACGATGATTGAACCATGTGGAATTGTGTAGATAGATTTGTCTGAATTAGCATATTTTTTTTCAATTTCAGGATTTATATAATTAATACAATCTTGAATAGTTTTTTTATAAAGCTTTTCTTTAAAACTATTTTGAACGTGTTGCCATAGGTTCACATCAATTTTGCTGCTCAATGTGTTGTTTACAGTTTTCTTAAACGTTAAGTTATTGTTCATAATTAGCAAATGATAAGCAAAATTACTGTTTTATTAGAGGATTCATTTAAGAATTAAGCAATTTATCTGTATTTTTGTTTGAATTAGCTTCTAGTTACTTATGATTAAAATTGTTATTGCCGATACACAATACCTCATCCGCATTGGATTGAAAAATTTATTGTCGGGTGAAGTAGAATTTAAAATTATTGGAGAAGCCCTTAACTCAGAGGAATTATATCACTTAGTAAACAACCACAAGCCAGATGTTGTTATTTTTGATTATAACAATGCAAAGAATTTTGTAATAGAAGACATTGGAATGGTGAAAAGTGTTTCTCCAAATACAAATTTTTTAATCATTTCTTCTGATGATAATAAAGCCAATATTTACAAAGTTATCGAATTAGGAGCCTTGAGTTTTTTAACCAAAGAATGTGACAAAGAAGAAATTATTGACGCCGTATATGCAACTGCTAAAAATGAAAAATTTTTATGCCATAAAGTGATTGATATTATTATAGAAAAACACATTCACACAGATGAAGATGCATGCAAACCACTAAACCTTTCGCTACGAGAAACAGAAATAATTAAACTCACCGCCAAAGGCTGGACGGCTAAAACCATTGCTGGACATCTTTTCTTAAGTACACATACTGTTTATACACATAAGAAAAACATTATGAAAAAACTTAAAATTAATTCTTCTTCCGAAATGATTGTTTACGCGATTCAAAATAGTTTAGTTACCAAAGAAGAATTGGCACTACAGTAATTCTTTCTGTTCCTGTTATTTACTTATTTATTTGATACCTAATATTTGGTATCAAAAATCCCAATTTTTATGAACGCAGAATAGAAAATTTCACCTTATTTTTGCGCTACTTTTATTTAGACAAAATAAAAATAACAAACAATAATAGTTAATTTATATATGAAAAAAATCAACCAAATTCTGGTAGCAATAACGCTCGTTGTTCTTTCTTTTGCTTGTAATAAAGAAGATAAAGCACCGTTAGTGCTTCCTACAACCTATACAAGTGCTAATTATGATTCGAATGTTTTAACAGAAAAGGCATTCCGTAGCCAAATGGCAGCCTTAACATCGTATATGAAAAGAGGAGAAAATGTACTTAATAAATTAGAGGCAGATTCATTAACCAAATATTTCACACTAAATGGTACATCTCCTTTAAAAAGTATCACTTCTACCTATTATAGTAACTTAATTGAAAGTACTTGGTTTTCAACCATGGTGAGTAGCAGTCAAAATGTATATGATCCATTACTAGGCGAAACTGCCATAAATGGTGGTGTTTACAGCAATCGACTATTAGATAAAAGAGCCAAAGAAACATTGCAAGAAATAGAGAAAGGCTTATTTAGTGCTGCACTTTTCAATCATTTAATTTCATTAGCACAAAACAGCATGACTGAAGCAAGTGTGGACAAAATGGTATGCATTTATGGTGCACATCCAACCTTTCCTAACACCAATAATTTAGCAAATACCACCACACCAGATGCCTATATTGCATTATATGCTGCAAGACGTGATAAAGCAGATGGTAATGGGTTTTATACCAAAACAAAGGATCAATTTATCAAATTAAAAGCGGCCATTGCTGCCGGAAATAATTACAATGAAGAAAAGAACGCAGCCATTGCCGAGATTAAATTATTGATTGAAAAATCACTGATGGCTACGGTTATTAATTATGGCTATGCAGCAACTACAAAGTTTAATACAATTGCCGCACCAGCAACCACCATTGCTGGAGGTTTACACGATGTAGGAGAAATTATAGGATTCATTCATGGACTAAAATCGATTCCTGCTGTTCATCGTAAAATTTCGGATACACAAATAGATAATTTATTGTCTTTGTTTTTAGCACCAGCCGGAGCAGAAGCTAGTGTTTATAAGTTTGTTACATCACCAACAACCGAAGTAGCTAAAATTGCACAGGCACAACAAGCTATCCAAACTATTTATGGGTTCACAGCTTCAGAAATGAATGATTTTAAAAATAACTACATTTCTCTAATGGAAAGGTAATTGAATTGATTTTTGTAAATTTGTAGTCTTTAAGTTTCTAGTTTATGAAAAACACAAATTATACTATTTTAGCATTTTATCTTGTAATAATTTCTATTGTATCATGTACAACACCCAAATCAACAGATTCATTTGATAAGAAAGCAATGTTTATAAATTACGCAGACAATTTAATTTTGCCGGCATATACGCATTATGGAAAAACATTAGATAGTCTTCAAATTGCAGTAGATAATTTTAATTCTACTACTGATATTTCTACCTTAAATAAATTACAAAGTGCATTATTAGTGGCATATTCCTCTTGGCAATTTTGTGAAATATATGAAAAAACAGCACCAGCTGATGAAGTTCAAGCAAATATGAATACCAATTATTATCCTTGCAGAATGGATAGTATAAATGCCTACATAATTAGAAATGAAAATACACCAAACGTAGTAAAAAATAAACCCAAAAACGATAAAGGATTTGCAGCTATTGAATATTTACTTTTTAGTAGAACACTCACACAGCAACAAATTTTGGATAGATTTACGATTGATGCACATGCAAGCTCTCGAAAAGAATATCTAACAGCACTAATTAGCAACCTAAAAGATATTCAAACAGAAGTTATTTCAAAATGGTCAAGCTATCGAGCTATTTTTATCAATAGTTTAGGTACAGATGCTGCTGGTTCATTTAGTTTAATGGTAAATTCATTGGCTCAACGAAATGACGATTTTAAACGACACCAAGTGGGAATTCCTGCAGGTTATTCAGGAAATGTAGCTACTATCAATGTAAATCCTCAAGCAGTACAGGCTTATTATTCTAATAAGAACATCGAATATATGTTACTGACGTTAAACAATATGAAAGACGTGTTAAATGGTAAAAATGTTACAGATGGAATAGGCTTGATTGATTATATAAGAACCCTAGAAGTCACTAGCACTTTTGGTGGCAATTTAGCAGATGATGTTATCAATCAAATTGATGTTTGTATTGCAAAAGTAAATGCATGTGGCTCAGATTTCTCTGAAATTGTTCAAAATGATAAACCTAAAGCCGACGCACTATTTTTAGAAGCCAAGAAATTATTGGTCTTAATGAAAGTAGATGTACCATCAGCATTAGGTGTTTCCATTACTTATACCGATAGTGATGGCGATTGATACAATAAATTTCAATAATTATTGAAAAGTCTTTTATGAACAAAATAAAGGATTTTTTACTTCGACAATCCAACATTGCACCTTTAGCATCTTTTAGAATTTTATTTGGAGCCATGTTACTTTTTAGTAGCATTCGGTTTGTGTCAAAAGGTTGGGTGGATTTGCTCTATATTCAACCCACTTATTTTTTTCCATTTGAAGGATTTGAATGGATTAAACCATTGTCCGGAAATGGAATGTATGTGGTGTTTGCCATTCTGATAATAGCTGCAGCTTGCATTATGATAGGATTGTTCTATCGAGTGGCTACCATTTTATTTTTTTTAGCCTTTACCTATGTAGAACTTTTGGATAAAACCAATTACCTCAATCACTATTATTTTGTAAGTATTGTAAGTTTAATTTTATGTTTTCTACCAGCACATAAATATGCCTCGTTAGATGTGCGGTTTGGCATTACGAAATCTGTAGGTTTAATTCCATTTTGGTTCATTTTTTGTCTGCAGTTGCAAATTGGTATCGTATATTTTTTTGCAGGAATTGCCAAAATAAATCCCGATTGGCTATTGCACGCACAGCCGCTTTCAATTTGGCTCAAAAGCCGCGATTATCTTCCAGTTATTGGCTTTCTCTTCGATTATAAATTAACATCGTACATATTCTCTTGGTTTGGAATGTTGTTTGATATTAGCATTTTCTTCTTTCTCTTAAATAATAAAACACGACCTTATGCCTATGCAGCTGTTGTATTTTTTCATTTAATTACTGGTTGGCTATTCCAGATTGGCGTATTTCCGTATGTGATGATTGTGGCTACGTGGATTTTCTTTTCTGCATCCTTTCATCAAAAGTTTATATCCATTTTTTCGTTTATTTTTAAACCTACAACCCAAGTAGATGGTACTCATACGTCAACTATTTTATACCAACCTAAATTTGCTAATTTTTGGATGATATTGTTATTTATTCATTTCATTATTCAATTAATACTTCCATTTCGATATGCCATTTATCCTGGAAAATTATTTTGGACAGAACAAGGATATCGTTTTTCTTGGCGTGTGATGCTTATGGAAAAAAATGCATACACCACTTTTGTTGTGAAAGATAAAACCGGAAAAATTGCTGAAGTACGTAATCGCGATTATTTAACGGCACAACAAGAAAAACAAATGAGTACACAACCAGATATGATTTTGCAATTTGCCCATTTCTTAGCCAATGAATATAATTCTAAACATCATTTTAAAAACGCTGAAGTGTACGTAGACAGTTACGCTGCTTTAAACGGACATCCAAGTCGACCGTTTTTAAATAATAACATAGATTTAGCCAAACAACCCATCAATTTTGCCACCAAAAGATGGATATTGCCATTTGAAAACAAATCCAAACTGCCAAAATAATAGGAAGCAAATAAATCGATAGATGAAATTCTTAATCCCATTTTTAATTTTATTTTTTTGTCCAACGTTTTGGTCGTTTTCTCAAAATTTAGATTCCATTGAACACGTATTGGATTCTATTCAAACGCAAATAGACGAAGTAACCATTCAAGCAGCACGAATGAAAGAAATTCGTTTGAAAAGTGTAGAAGGTACCGTTATTTTTGAAGGTAAAAAAACGGAAATTGTCGATTTGTCAAACATTCAAGCAAATGTAGCGACAAATAACGGCAGACAAATCTTTAATCGAATTGCTGGCTTAAACGTATGGGAAAGCGATGCGGCCGGTATGCAAATAGGAATTGGTGCTCGTGGTTTAAATCCGAACCGATCTGCAGAGTTTAATATTCGTCAGAATGGTTATGATATCACTGCTGATGCCATTGGTTACCCAGATGCCTATTTTACGCCACCAACTGAAGGAATGGATAGGATTGAAATTGTGCGTGGAGCGGCATCTCTTCAATTTGGAACTCAATTTGGAGGTTTAATCAACTTTAAAACCCATCAGCCAATAGCTAAAAAATTCCAATTAACTTCACAATTAACGGCAGGCTCATTTGCCACTATAAGTGTATTTAATGCCATTGAAGGAACATATAAAAAATTGTCGTATTATGCATATTATCAGTATAAACATACGAAAGGCTGGCGACCTAATTCAAAATTAAATGCACATTCCGCTTTTGCTAATTTTACGTATCATATTTCTAAAAAAGTTGCATTAAGTGTTGAGTTTACTCACCAAAATTATGTTATGCAACAACCTGGCGGATTAACAGATAATCAATATAAACAAGCTCCAAGACAATCCACTCGAAACCGAAATTGGTTTAATATAAATTGGAATATTCCTTCTGTTAAATTAGAATATCAACCAAAAGAAACGATACGTTGGAACACTGCTTTATTTGGATTAATTGGCGCTCGTAGTGCATTAGGTTTTTTAAGTTATGCAAACCGAAATGACGATTTTAAAGAACGTGATTTGATAAAAGATAAATATAAAAATTTTGGATTGGAATCAAGATTTTTGTATCAATATAAATTAGGCAAAAATCAATCTTCGTTAAGTGTTGGTCTTCGTTATTTTAGAGGTTTCACTACGAAGCAACAAGGTTTAGGGAATACAGAAAATACAGCAGATTTCGATTATTTAAACCCAACTGATTTAGAAAATTCAGACTATCATTTTATTGGAAATAATTTAGCACTTTCTGCAGAAAATATTTTCAAAATTACACCCAAACTAAGCATCACACCTGGCATCCGAATGGAAGTATTATTTACAAACGTAAATGGTTACTATAAATCGGATTCTATCCGATATACGGATGATAGAAATTACAAACGTATCTTTCCACTTTTAGGCATAGGCATTAGTTATAAAGCACATGAATTAGCTGAAATATATGGAAATATTTCTCAAAATTATAGAGGAATTAACTATACCGACTTGCGCATTAATAATCCAAATGTGCGTGTAGATCCTAATATAAAAGATGAAAAAGGATTTAATGGCGATGTCGGAATCCGTGGTAAAAAAGGAGATAAGTTTAACTATGATGTCAATTTCTTTTCCTTGTATTACAATAAAAAAGTAGGTTCCATTCAGCAAGTCGATTCTCAATATAATATCTATCGATACAAAACCAATATTTCTAATTCCCGCAGTATAGGAGTTGAATCATTTGTAGAGGTTGATATTATTAAATGCATCAATGAATATTCCGATTTTGGAACATCTATATTTACTAATTTTACGTTCACGGATGCTAAATATGTGAAATCTGCTAACACGCAAATCGTCAACAAAGAAGTGGAATTTGCACCAAAATTTATTTTCCGTGGAGGCGTTCGATTTAAATATAAAGATTTTTCAATTAGTTGGCAGATTTCAACAATTTCAAAACAATTTACGGATGCAACTAACGCTAAATATGCATCCACTGCTGTTATTGGTGAAATTCCAACTTATTATGTAATGGATTTAAATGCTTCTTACAGTTATAAGTGGTTTAAATGGAACTTATCCATTAACAATTTATCGAATAATATTTATTTCACCCGTCGTGCTGAAAGTTATCCTGGACCGGGAATTATACCAAGTGATGGCGTGGGTGTTTTTGGAACGATGTCATTTCGTTGGAATACTAAGCAATAACAAAATACCTAATTTTTAGTAACATTAATCTTAATGTTTGGTATTTGTTTTTATTTAGACTAAGTCTATTTTTGTATAAATTTTAAATATGCAAAAAATCTCTATTTACGTTTTGTTTATAACTACCCTATTTTTTTCAACATCTTGTAAGAAAGATCATGTAGGTGTTTATGATGCTGAAATTAATAATATTACGGATAATATTATTATTGCTACCTATACCGAATTAGATGCAAAAGCAGCAGATTTATTAGCCGCCGTACAAGACTTAAGAGTGAGCGGTGCAACAGAACCAGAACTTACTGTTGCAAGAGATTTATGGCGTGCAACGCGTTCACCTTGGGAAGCAAGTGAAGGATTTCTTTTTGGTCCGGTTGCTGATAATGAGATTGATCCAAATATCGATACGTGGCCTTTAGACAGTATTGGGGTTGACGCCATTTTGGCCGGAACAGATGTAATTTCTAAATCCTACATTGATTCACTAAGTGGCGATGCAGGTACCGGTTTAAAAGGATTTCATGCCATTGAATATTTTTTATGGGGTTCATCTGGTAACAGAACTGCAGCATCTTTTTCAGTTCGTGAATTAGAATATTTAGTGGCAGCAGTGGAAAGTTTAAAAGGCAAAACGGCTGAATTAAAGAATGCTTGGATTGTAAGCGGTGGAAACTTTGGAAAAGAATTAAAACAAAAAGGAACACGTTATCCTTCAGAAAAAGATGTATTAGTAGAATTAGCGGAAGGTATTCGTGGAATTACTGGAGAAGTATTTGATACAAAAATTCAAAACACTTTAGATGGGTTAGACTTAGACGGTGTTGCTGGTGGTATTCGGGAAGAGGAAAGCAGATTCAGTAATAATACTAAAAACGATTTTACAAATAACATTCAAAGCGTTGCAAATGTATATTTAGGTTCTTATAATACAAGTGGAAATGGAAAAGGGTTATCAGATGTGGTAGCTTCTAAAAATCCAACGTTAGATGCAAAAATAAAATTACAGATAACAGATGCCATAAATGCTATTCAGCAAATTGGAGGCTCCATTGGTACCACTTATTCTACTGCTTTAGGAAGTGATAGAGCATCCATCGAAGCGGCACAAACAAAAGTGTCCACTTTGGAAGCAACCTTGAGAACAGAGTTAATTCCATTAATTCAAAATTTATAAACTTAATGAAAGATAATTATTGATATAAATAAATGTCCCAAATTTTTTGGGACATTTATTGTTTTATTTAAAATCCAAAATAAAAAAAATGAAAAACTTATTCTATATTTTCACATTGACACTGCTGATATCATGTGGGAAAGAAAATATAAAAGACAATGAAGATTCAGAAGAATTTCCAGGTGGTGCAACCACTTATACCAGTATATTTAGTGGTTCATTTGAACAACCTTCCACGAATATGAATGCAGCAGAAATTGCTCGACATGCAGCAGGAGATGCAGGATTTGAAAGAATTTTTGTAACCAGTCCTGCTCCAGTGAATCAAGGTGTAGGTCCTATTTTTAATCATGTTTCGTGTGTATCGTGCCATCCTAAAAATGGTAAATCAGTACAGCCGACTTCAGGCTTAGATTTGAAAGGATTGTTGTTTCGGGTAAGCATCCCAAGAGCCGATGAAAGTCAAGGACCAATGCCAGTTCCAGGTTTAGGAGGTCAGTTTCAACAACGAGCAATACTAGGCACTACGTCTGAAGGAAGCGCACAAATTTCATTTTCAGAAACCACACACACCTTTAGTGATGGCACACCTTATGCATTGCGTAAACCAACGTATACTTTGACTTCTACTACTGCTACAATTCCTGCAAATATGATGGTGTCACCACGAATCGCTCAACAAGTAATTGGATTAGGTTTGTTAGAAGCCATTTCAGAAACTGACATCATTGCACAGCAAGATATTAATGATGTAAATGGTGATGGTATTTCTGGTAAAGCCAATCGTGTATTTAATCCAGTCAATAATTTATTTGAATTAGGAAGATTTGGTTGGAAAGCAAATAATGCTTCCTTATTGGAACAAACTGCAGGTGCTATTCATCAAGACATTGGCATTACTTCTTATATTTTTCCTCAAGAATCAGCAAGTGGTCAAGTACAAGACGATGGCTTGACAGATGATCCTGAAATTGATAGCCAATCATTGGTAAATTTAGCTTTTTATGTTCAATCATTAGCGGTACCTAAACGACGTTTCTTTAATGATGCAAATACAAATAATGGAAAAAAAATCTTTTTTAATATTGGATGCAATAATTGTCATACTCAAAAATATATTACCGGCAATTCATCTCCATTTACATTTTTAAACAATCAAACTATTTATCCATATACGGATATGCTTTTACATGACATGGGAAATGATTTAGCAGATGGACGACCTGATTTTTTAGCAAATGGAAATGAATGGCGAACACCACCACTTTGGGGAATAGGATTGAGTGAGTTAGTAAATGGGCACACCAGTTTATTGCACGATGGTAGAGCAAGAAATATTTTGGAAGCGATTATGTGGCATGGCGGAGAAGCAGAATCTCAAAAAAATAAAGTTTCTAAATTGTCTAAAAAAGATAGAGAAGATTTAGTAAAATTTGTAAGCTCTTTATAGCATAAAATCAAGCAACATCAACCATTGAAAAAGTATTAAATGTTACTTTTTCAATGGTTTTATTAATTATAATCGAACGTGGCAAACAAAATAAATTGTACTTTTATTAGATGAAAACTCGATATTATTTACTCGTATTTTTTTGTGCAATTTTATTGAATAGTTGTAACAAAGAAATAAAACCATTTTACTATTCTACAGAAGAAGAATTTATAAATAATAATGAAGGATTGTCAGATTCAGCATTAATTGGAAAGCTGATTTTTTTCGACAAAAATTTATCAGAGCCGGCAGGCGTAAGTTGTGCTACATGCCATTCTCCAATGTCAGGTTTTTCGGATCCAAAAAATGTGGCATTTTCTACAGGTTCCTTGGGTCAGCACGGAACAAGAAATACAAATGCTTTAAATTATATGGGTTTTGCACCAAATCGAAGAGCAGAAATTGTACGTGGAATTTGGGAAGACGTAGGCGGATTTTTTTGGGATGGAAAAGCAGAATTTTTAAATCAACAAGCTTTATTTCCTTTAATTACCGCACATGAAATGAATAATATAAGCTTTACAAATGTTTCTTCAAAAATTAAACATGCGTCGTATTATCCAATGTTGGAAAAATTATTTGGAAAACAAACATTAGCCGACAGTCAAACCATTGTTTTTTATGCAACAATGTGTTTAGAAGCGTTTCAATTATCCCATCAAGTAAACCAATTTACCAGTAAGTTCGATTTTTATAAAGCTGGAAAAGTAAAATTAACAGCACAAGAAATGCGTGGTATGAAATTATTTAATGATACAACGAAAGCAAAATGTTCGTTATGTCATTTAAGTACGACCACTACTTACGCATCTACCAATAAAATACTATTTACAGATTATTCCTACGACAATCTCGGATTGCCTAAGCATCCATTACATAAAGAGTTGCCTATTGATAGTGGATTTGCCAAGTTTGAAATGAATAACCCATTAGAAGTAGGAAGATTTAAAACTCCAACACTTCGAAATATTGAATTGACAGCACCGTACATGCATTCAGGCATATATGAAACCTTAGAAGACGTGATGGATTTTTATAATGAACGAGATGTAAACCCTAAATTCGGTCCACCGGAAGTTCGTTCCACGATGAATACGGAAGATTTAGGTGATTTAAAATTGTCTAAACAAGAAATAAATGATATAATTGTATTTCTAAAAACACTGACAGATGGTTATAAAATTGATGCAAAATAACTATGTTTGATGTTGTATAGAAAAAATCTTATAAAGAAAAATAACCATTTTTTTAATTAGTATGAAGAAAATTACAATTATTACCGTATTCGCTTTGTTTATTTATGCTTGTTCGCATAAAACAGCTTCAAAGGTAACTGAATCTACCAATACATTAACTATGGAAGCGAAAGGTGCTTTGTATGTTGCCAATTGTGTGAAATGCCATAAGTTAGTTGAACCAGAAAAATTTACCAAAGAAGAATGGATAGGATGGATGGATAAAATGGCACCTAAAGCCAAAATTACGGATATCCAAAAAGCCGATATTTATGATTATTTAGCAGCACATGCTAAAGCAAATTAATTCTTTTTTAGTATTACTTTTTTAAAGAAAT
>JAGNZZ010000030.1 GCA_017984135.1 Chitinophagales bacterium
AAATAAATCAATATTAAAATCATGCCCATTTTTCGTACTTTTGTAATCAATGGAAAATTTCATCGTTTCGGCTCGTAAATATCGTCCTGCCAAGTTTTTGGATGTGGTAGGACAGGAGCAGGTTTCTGAAACCTTGAAAAAAGCACTTTCATCTGGCAAATTAGCACAATCATTTTTATTTTGCGGACCACGTGGTGTTGGTAAAACTACCTGCGCACGTATTTTGGCAAAAGCCATCAACTGCGAAAATCCGAATGCAGATTTTGAACCTTGTAATGCATGTAATTCTTGCGTGTCTTTCTCGCAAAATGCTTCATTTAATATTTTTGAACTCGATGCAGCTTCAAATAATAGCGTAGATGATATTCGAAATTTGGTTGACCAAGTTCGCTTTGCGCCTCAGGCAGGAAAATACAAAGTGTATATCATTGATGAGGTGCACATGTTGTCATCAGGTGCTTTCAATGCATTTTTAAAAACATTGGAAGAACCACCAAGTTATGCCATTTTTATTTTGGCAACTACAGAAAAACATAAAATAATACCAACCATTTTATCACGCTGTCAAATATTTGATTTTAAGCGAATTTCTGATAAAGACATCGTAAAACAATTACAAAAAATTTGTGAAAGCGAAGGCGTAACTGCGGAGCCATCTGCATTACATGTAATTGCACAAAAAGCCGATGGTGGTTTGCGTGATGCATTGTCTTTGTTTGATAAGATTGTAAGTTTTGCCGGCAAAAATGTAAGCTATCAAGATGTTATCAATAACCTAAATATTCTGGACCATGATTATTATTTTAAAATCACAGAATATTTCATGGTCGAAGATGCTTCTTCGGTTTTAAGTGCTTTTAATGAAATTATCAATAATGGTTTTGATGCCGAAATGTTCTTGTTAGGCATGGCAGAACATTTTAGAAATTTACTCATCAGTAGAGATGAAAAAACAGTTCAACTGTTAGAAGCTGCCGATGATGTGAAAGATAAGTATTACAAACAAGCAAATTTAGTGAACGATACTTTTTTATTAAATGCATTAAATGTAATCAACCAATGCGATATTGATTATAAAACTGCCAAAAATAAACGCTTACATGTTGAATTAGCATTGTTGAAAATCTGTTTTTTAAATACCCAAATCGAAAATACCTTATCGATAATTTTAGGTGAAAAAAAAAACTAAAATCACTACTTCAATTTTATAAAAATAAAAAGCACCAACATAATGATGGGATTCAGTTAGAAGCGGAATCTTTATTCTTAACGGAATTAAATACAGCACCCAAAAAGCTTGATGACATTCAAGAGAGTAAGCCGATTGATTTGGAACGTTCAGAACAGATTAGTGAAAAACAAACCATTTCATCTGTTGAAACTCAAAAAAATACATTGCTTGAAACACGCACGACGAACAGCAGTAACAAACCCAAACGTGAATTACCGAAATCATCTGATTTAGGAACCATGTTTAAAGAAATTCATAAAGAAATTTCCATTCAAAAAAATGAGCATAAAATTGAATTGACGTCTGAAAATGTAATTACACTTTGGCAACAGTTTTTATCAGAAAATAAATCAGATTTTCAGCCTGCTTTTTTAAATATAGCAAACACTCAAACACCAACTTTAGTAGAAGATAAGTTACAGTTCGTGTTGACCAATAATATTTCGTTAGAAATAATACAACTCCATAAAATGGATATTACCTCTTTTTTTAGAAAACATACAATATCCACTACTATTGTACCTGAATTTATTTTAAAAAGAGATGAAACTATTGTGAAAACATTCAAATCTTCTAAAGAAAGAATTAAAGATATGATTGATTCTAATCCGTCAGTTTTGAATTTAATTAAGAAGTTTGATTTACAAGAATATTAGTATGAATAAGAAAACAATAGTATTGGGTGCAAGCCCAAAACAAGACAGATATAGTAATCGTGCAGTGAAAATGTTAAACAATCACCAGCACGATGTGGTGGCATTAGGTTTTGAAAATTCTAAAATTGATGACATTCTTATACATACAAAATGGGAAAAATATGATGATGTGGATACTGTAACTTTATACTTAAATCCTCAACGTCAAAAAGAACACTACAATTATATTCTTAGTTTGCATCCTAAACGCATCATCTTTAATCCAGGTACTGAAAATCCTGAATTAGAGCAATTAGCAATAGAAAAAAATATTCAGCCATTAGAAGCTTGTACATTAGTGTTGTTGTCCACTGGTCAATTTTAATTTTTTCAATTTTATTTTTTACTATTAAACTTTGGCATAGTTTTTAAGTCTATGTAGTAAATATTTATTGTATGAAAAAAATGAGTTTATTACTCCTAATGCTATCAATGGTTTATGTATCCTTTTCAAATGGAAATAAATCCATTAAACCCAATCAAAAATCGGTAGAAGCAAAAGCAAAACAACGAACAGATACTATGCAAACAGTTTTAGCATTGTCTGCTGAACAATATCAGCAAATAAGTGCTATTAATCTGCAATATTTTAAAGATAAACATGCTATTAAACAATCGGCAAAATTAGAATCTACAACAGAAAACACGATGGATACTGAATCATCGCAATCAGAATTGAATGTAATATATAAGCAGAATATCAATCAAGTACTTACCAAAGAACAACAACGGCTCTGGCAATCCTATAAGAAATCAAAAGTGCAAACAATAAAAAATAAAACATCAAAGACGGATGAAATGAGTGATGATGCATTCATCCTAAATGAACAATAAGCTATGTTTATTTTCATTATTATTTTTTATTTGCTCCAAATGATTTTTCAAAAAATAAAGTCAATTATTCATGCTATCTGAATTTCAAAAAATAAAACATTTATATAGTCGTGCCGCATTTGGTTTGGCCATTAGCGATTTGCCAATAAAAACTATATTACAAGCACACATCAGTCAATTATTGTCGCCCAAAAATTATACATCGTTGAGTGTTATTTCAAAATCGGAAGTTGAAGCCATTAAATCGGAAGCAAAAAATAAAGGCAAAGAAGTAAAGGTGGAAGCAAGAAAAATGTTGAAAGAAAATATTGTTGAACTCAATGAAACTTGGATGGATGAAATGGTCAACAGTTCCGCGCAATTGCAAGAAAAAATGGCACTTTTTTGGCATGGTCATTTTGCTTGTCGAGTACCCAATCCATATTTTATGCAACAATATTTAGAAATAATTCGCAAGAATGCCTTGAACGATTTTAAAACATTATTGTTCGAAGTTTCTAAAACACCGGCAATGTTGCAGTTCTTAAATAATCAACAAAATAAAAAAGATCATCCGAATGAAAATTTTGCTCGTGAAGTAATGGAATTGTTTACATTAGGAAGAGGAAATTATACAGAAGATGACATTAAAGAAGCCGCTCGCGCATTTACCGGTTATGGTTTTGATATAAATGGTTTATTTAAATTTAGAAAAAATCAGCATGATTTTAATTCAAAAAAATTCTTGCAAAAAACTGGAAATTTTAATGGAGATGATATTTTAAATATTATTTTACAACAACCTAAATGCGCTTATTTTATTACTAAAAAAATATATGCGTTTTTGGTGAACGACGAAGATTTTGATGAAAGTATTATTCAAAATTTAGCGAATAAATTTTATCAATCTAACTACGACATTAAAATATTATTAGCTGACATCTTTAAATCAGATTGGTTTTATGCTGAAAAAAATGTTGGTAATAAAATTAAATCACCTACTGAATTAATGGTCGGCATGTTTCGCATTGTTCCTACTACGTTTGATAAATCGATTAGTAGGTTGTATATACAACGAACATTAGGTCAAGTGCTCTTAAATCCTCCAAATGTTGCTGGCTGGAAAGGTGGTAAATCTTGGATAGATAGCTCTTCATTATTATTCAGAATGCGCTTGCCTCAAATTATTTTTTACGATAAAGAATTAGGAATAGAACCTAAAGAATTTACTCCTGAAATGGGCGCACCAAAGATGAAATACGTAGATATGTATGTAAAAAACATAGCTTCTAAAAAATTATTAGCCAAACCAAATTGGGGTAACACCGTAAATTATTTTTCCAATGAGGATAATAGTTGGAACAAAATAGAGGCATGTCTTTTGGTGAAAAATATAGATGCTAATACCACTAAAATTGTGCAACAACAAGTGGATGTTTCCACTAAAGAAAATAAGATTAAAAGCCAGATTATTTATGCAATGTCCTTGCCTGAGTATCAATTAGGTTAATCAGAAAAAATTGAAGAATGAAAAGAAGATCTTTTATACAAACCACAGGCTTAGCAGCAGCAACGCTTATGTTGCCTAAATTTATAAAAGCATATACTGCTTCAGGTACAATTAATTCAAATAAAATTTTAGTGGTCATTCAACTTTCCGGTGGTAATGATGGTTTAAATACAATTGTACCTTACGAGAATGATTTGTATTATAATGCACGACCAACAATTGCTATTAAAAAAAATGAAACATTAAAATTAAATTCAGAATTAGGGTTGCATCCTGCTATGCAAGGGTTTAAAAATTTATTCGACAACGGTCAACTTAGTATGCTAAATAATGTGGGTTATCCAGAACCGGATCGTTCGCATTTTCGCTCTATGGATATTTGGCAAACCGCTAGCCATAGCAATGAATATAAGTCTTCCGGTTGGTTAGGTCGTTATTTAGATACACAATGTGTGCAATGTGAACATCCTACTCAAATTTTAGAAATTGACGATACCTTGAGTTTAGCTTTAAAAGGAGAGCGATTAAATGGGTTAGCATTTAAAGATGCCAAACGATTATACGCTACAACTACCTCGTCTTTTATACATCAGTTGGCGCAACAGCATCATGCAGATGAACACACACATGATAATGCTTCTTATTTATACAAAACTTTAGTCGAAACGGTTTCATCTGCAGAGTATATCTATAAAACATCAAAAATATATCAATCATCAGCTGTATATCCAAATCATGAATTTGGTAAAAGCATGAAAATGATTTCCGAGTTGATTGTTTCTGGCGTGCAAACAAATGTTTTTTATGTTTCTTTAGGTACTTTTGATACACATTATAATCAACTAAAACGACAAGAAGAATTATTGAAACAATTAGCAGAAACAGTAGAAATATTTATGAAAGAAATGAAACAAAATGGAAAAGCAAATGACGTATTACTAATGACTTTTTCTGAGTTCGGACGCAGAGTACAGGAGAACGCAAGCGGTGGAACAGATCATGGAACGGCAAACCAAATTTTTTTAATTGGCAATCAATTAAAAAAACAAGGATTCTATAATGAAGCACCAAATTTATCAGATTTAGAGGATGGTGATTTGAAATATAAAATTGATTTTAAAAATGTATATGCCACTATTTTACGAAATTGGTTGAATGCTAATGATGAATTAATTTTAGGAAAGCAATACAGTACATTGAACTTTATTTAGTAGTTTGATATCTTTTTTTCTTTACGCACACATGTTAGTTTTATACAGGCAACATAAAAAGTATTACATGTATTTTTAGATTCTAATTTGGTTAGAATATGAAACAAATCATCCTTTTTTGCATCTCTTTTATTTTTAATATTTTTTCACTTTTTTCTCAAGATATAATTGATATTGTAGATCCATACGAATTAAAAGTAACACGCACGGCTCAAGCGGATACTTTTTATTTTTCTCAGCAAAATACTACTGCCAATGCTCAGAAAAAGTTAGATACTTTACGTACCTACGATGTGTTCTTAGAAGAACGCCCAACGCCATTTGGAACAGCTTTTATTTGCAACGGAAAAGAAGTAACAAAAAAACAATACATAGAATATAAAAAATTTTGGAATGCTTTTGATGCATGTACGCCGTGTTTATTATACACGTACAATGATAAAAACGAATTGAAATATTCGGCATATCAATATAAAAGTTGCTTATGTGGCGAATACAAAGAATATTATCCAGATAATATTTTAAAAGTAGAAGGACAATTCAAAGAGAATCGATTGGGCAATTGGGATTTTTTTAAAAGTAAAAACCTATGCAATTTACGTGATGGAATTTGGACATATTATAATGAAGATGGTACCGTTGATAGAACAGAAACTTATATCGACGGTAAACTAAAAGAAACATTTAATAAAACATCTGTTAATTCAAATACTATTGAAACAGATAAATCTACAACCAAAACAAAAACATCTATTTTAAAACGAAATAAAACTGATTGAGTTTAATTTCTATTAACTCAAGATAAATAGCTGGCTTTAAATCCAATTTTTACTGTTCCTTCAGGATGCTTTATTCTCATCACTATAAATGTGTACATTTGGAAAAAACAAACAAATGTTAAGAAAAAATGCACTTCATGTTAAATTTTATTATTACTTTGGTGAAAAAATAAAATAGTATATGAAGAACCTAAGCAAAATTTACGCACTAATTGTATTGTTGCTGTGTAGTTTTACCATTCTAGCGGAGACCAAGCTGAAAGGTAAAGTTACAGATGGTAAAGAGCCCATCATCGGCGCAAACATATCCATTAAAGGAACTACTGAAGGTACAGTAACGGATATTGATGGCGCATTTGAACTTGCTACCAGTCAACCAACGCCACTTACTTTAGTAATTTCAATGGTTGGTATGGCTACTACGGAATTAAAGGTAGATGGCAGCAAAGAGGATATTGCCGTTACCATGGCTGAAGAAACCAGCTTATTAACAGATGTCGTAGTAGCAGCATCTCGTGTAGAAGAAAAAATAATTGAATCGCCGGTAACCATTGAAAAAATGGATAACAAAATGGTGAAAGCATCAGCAGCAGCTGATTATTACGATGATTTGGCAAAATTAAAAGGTGTTCAAACCATCAATGGCTCAATGACATTAACCTCCGTAAACACTCGTGGATTTGGTGGAATTTCAAATACTCGTTTTGTACAGTTAATGGATGGTATGGATAATGCAGCACCTTTATTAAATTTCCCAACAGGAAACATTGTAGGTATTGGTGAATTAGATATCAATAATGTAGAATTAGTTCCTGGTGCATCTTCTGCCTTATACGGACCAAATGCATTTAATGGTATTTTATTGATGAATTCAAAAAATCCATTTGAACAACCAGGATTTAGTATGCAAGTTAAAGGTGGATTTGCCCAAGCCAATAATGGATATGGAATAAAACCATTAGGTAGTGCCGCATTGAGAATTGCACATGCATTCAAATCTAAAAAAACAGGATTAGATTTCGCCGCCATCAAAGCTAATTTTAGTATTTTCCAAGGAACAGATTGGGCTGCAAACGACTATATTACAGATAGAAATTTACAAACAACCGACAATGTAGGTAATCCCAATTTTGATGGATTAAATCTTTACGGAGATGAAACAAGAATTTTTGTTCCGTATGGTGCTGTGAGAAATAATTTAATTGGAAGTGCGTCGGCTAGTTTACAAGCATCACCAATATTTCAAGCAGGTGTGCAAGCTGCTGTTACGCAACAAATAAACGCTCAACTTCCAGCTATTACAGTAGGTGTTACTGCTGCAGTTCGTCAACAAGCATATAACCAAGCTATTTTAGGTGGTGCAGATGATGCCACTGCAAATGCTATGGCTGATGCTTATATCGCTTCACCAGCCGGCCAAGCTGTCATTGCAGCACAAGTTCAAAATCAAGTAAATGCACTAATTGCTTCTAATACAGCTGCTCAAATTCCAATTCAAGCTAATTCTCGTGCCACTTCTAAATTAGACTCAATTAGTTCTTTGCTTTCTCTTGATATAAGAAGAACGGGTTTGTCTGAAGGTAGATTATTAGACAATCATAAAGCTCAATCTGTTAAAGGAGATTTTGGCGCATATTTTAGACCATTTAAAGATAAGTCGTATGAATTTTCATATAACTATAGAGTGGGTTTTGGAAATAGTGTGTATCAAGGAAGTGAACGTTATGCATTGAGAAATTTCTTACAACAATTTCATAAAGCAGAAATAAAAGGAAAAGATTTCTTCATTCGTTCCTATATGTCACAAACTAAAGATGGAGATTCTTATAATTTATCTGCTCTAGGTGCATATACCAATGAAGCGGCTTCAGGTTCTTCATCCACTTGGGTGCCTACTTATTTAAGTAATTATGCAGCTCCGTTAATTCAAGGTGCATTATCTACATCGGCAGCAAATGTTTTAGCAAATGCAAACGCCATTACTTCAGTAGCACACGATTCTGCAAGATCTAAAGCCGATAGACCTTGGGATAATTTATCTCCTGAACAACAACAAGCCATAATCGAAGGTGTTCGTACGGGTTTGTTCCAACGTGGTGGCGCAGGATTTATTGATAATTCTCGTTTGTTCCATACAGAAGCGATGATAGATTTATCTCGTTGGACTGGTAAATATATCGACATCCAAGTAGGTGGAAATCATAGATTATACAGTTTATCTACGCAAGGAACCGTATTTAACGAGGATCCAGATGGAACAGGTGTTTACAAACGTATTAAAATTAATGAATACGGTGCTTTTGTTCAATTACAACGCAAGTTTTATAAAGACATGTTCAAAATCCAAGCATCTGTGCGTATAGATAAAAATCAAAATTTTAAAGTCATTGTTTCACCACGTGCTGCATTTGTAGCCACTTTGGGTAAAGATAGAAATCACAATATTCGTTTATCTTACCAAACAGGTTTCCGTAATCCGGACTCACAAGCGCAATATATTTTCTTCCCAACTTCTAATATCTTGTTAGGTGGTACAGAAAAAAATGCAGGTCGATATAATTTATACAATGGTGGTGCATTCACGTTAGATTCGTACAATGCTTTCGTTGCTTCAGCTTTAGCAGGCACTCCTGATGTAACTTTATTAGAAGAATCAAATTTTGACTATGTAAAACCTGAACAGTTACAAGTAACTGAGTTAGGTTATAAAACTGTTTTATTCAAAAAATTAATGATTGATGTAAACGGATATTTTAACATCTATAAAGACTTTATTACTCAAATTACAGTAGTAAGTAAAGATTCAACTCGTCATAAAGGTCAATTATTACCAGGTGTTGCTCAAGTGGTAGATGGTTCGTCTCGTTCTGCTACAACTTGGAGACCGTATGTAAATATTCCAGGTAAAACATTCTCTTATGGAGCAGGTATTGGTTTAGCATATTCGTTACCTAAAAATATGTTGATTAAAGCGAGTTACAACTATATGGACTATAAAGTAAAAGGTGGACAACCTTCAATTGGTACAGTGAATGATTTAGGCTTCAATTCATCTAAACATCAAATGTATGTAGGTATTTCAGGCGATAAAGTTTGGAAAGGTTTAGGTTTTGCTATTGATTACAGATGGCAAAGTTCTATAGCTTGGAGCTCAGATTTTGCAGATGGTGTTGTTAAATCTCGTGGTATGTTAGATGCTAACTTGAGTTATTTTGTAGAAAAAGCAATGACAACTTTTAAAATTGGTGCAACTAACATTGCTGGCCCAACATACAGAACAAATGTAGGTGGTCCATTTATTGGAAGAACATTCTACGCTTCTATAACATTTGACCAAGCTAAATTGTGGAAAGAACATCACAATGAAGTAACAGGCGCTAAAGATTTTTAAATTTCATTTATATAATTAATTTTTAAAATGCTCTTGAGAAATCAAGGGCATTTTTTTTAGCCAAAATCTATAATTCTTATTTAACTTTAAATTCTAAAACTATATTTTATGAAGAATAAGTTAAAAATAGTCAGCTATTTAATCGGTATTTTGTTGGCTATTATAATCGCGTTACTTTCTTATGTGAAATTTAAGCTTCCAAATGTAGGCGATGCGCCTAACTTAAAAGTGGAATTAAGTACACAAAATATTGAACGTGGTAAATATTTAGCAAATCACGTTATGGTTTGCATCGATTGCCATTCTACTCGAGATTGGAGTTTGTATTCCGGACCGATTGTGAAAGGTACTGAAGGAAAAGGAGGTGAGTCATTTGATCAACGTTTTGGATTTCCAGGTAAATATGTATCTAAAAATTTAACACCTTTTCATTTAAAAAATTGGACTGATGGAGAAATTTTTAGAGCCATTACAACCGGTGTTTCTAAAGATGGAAATGCGTTATTCCCAATCATGCCATTTCATAATTATGGTCAATTAGATGAAAATGACATAAATGCAGTCATTGCTTTTATCCGTACATTACCTTCTGTTCCTTTTGATGTGGAACCATCATCGTCAGATTTTCCTATTAATTTTATCATCAACACAATGCCACAAAAAGCAAAATTTACCACCATTCCTAATAAATTAAACACATTGGAATATGGTAAATATTTAGTGACAGCGGCCAATTGCTATGATTGTCATACCAAACAAGAAAAAGGTAAATTTGTGGGTGAATCTTTTGCTGGTGGAATGGCATTCAAATTGTCAGATAAATTAACGCTACGTTCCGCAAATATTACATCCGATAAAGAAAGTGGTATTGGAAATTGGAGTAAAGAATTGTTTATTCATAAATTCAAACAATACGATGACAGCTCATTTGTACTTCCAAAAGCAAATTTGAATGAATTGCAAACCGTTATGCCTTGGACAATGTATGCCGGCATGACTGTAGATGATTTATCCGCTATTTATACCTATTTACAAAGTACAAAAGCAGTGAAAAATAAAGTGGAACATTTTTCTACGCATCCATAAATTAGCACAACTAAAAAAAACAAAAGTCCTGAATAAATCAGGACTTTGTTGACCGACAAGGATTCGAACCTCAACTAAAGGCACCAAAAACCTCTGTGCTACCGTTACACCATCGGTCATTTTCGGAGTGCAAATCTATGAATATCTTTTTCAATTTCGAAATTTTTTAAAGCAATTCTTATTAAAAAAACTTTATTAGATGGTTGTTTTTCAAAAAATGCTGCGTATTCAAATATCTATTTATTTCTTTTTTTTCTTTTTTCGTTGATTTTCAAATGTTTCTACTTCTTTTAATAAATCTTGTAAACTTTCAGTTTGCATCGTATCATTGGCAAACTCAATGGTTTCCATATAGTCATTTTTTTCAATATCTAAGACATGTATAGGTTTCGTTAAAAAAGATTCTATGGTTTTTAGCGTTCCTTTTTCTTCTTGACTGCAAAAGCTAATAGCTTGTCCCTTTTTATCACCTCGACCTGTTCTTCCTACACGATGTACATAATTTTCGGGTTCATCTGGTAAATCATAATTAATCACATAATCAACATTAGGAATATCAATTCCACGAGCATTAATGTCTGTAGCAATAAGCACCTTTGTTTTTCCTTTCTTAAAAGCATCCAACACTTGTAAACGTTCTTTATGTTCTTTATCGCTGTGCATGGTTAAGGTTTGTATGTTCGCACGTTCCATAGCTTTTGCCACACGTTCTGCTCTTACTTTTGTACGCACAAAAACCAATACTTTTTTATCTGCGTGTTCGTTAAGTATGCGTTCTAAAAAAAAACGTTTATCGTCCATACCTATAAAGGCTACGGCATGTTGTACATTTTTTGAAACCGGATCTTTGGGCGAAATTTGAATGCGAATGGCATTGCTCACTAAAGAATAGGCCAATTTTTTTATGGTTTCATTAATAGTAGCCGAAAAGAAAAGAGTTTGTCGATGTTTCGGTAAAAAACGTTGCATATCTCTGATGTCTTTTATAAAACCTAAATCCAGCATGTGATCCGCTTCATCCAAGACTAATATTTCGATTTTACTTAAATCTAAAGCACCTTGATGCTGTAAGTCAAACATTCTTCCAGGTGTAGCAATCACAATATCAATGCCTTTGTATAAAGATTGAATTTGTGCCTCTTGCTCTACACCACCAAAAATACACAATGTTTTTACTCTTGTTTTTTGAGCAATTTTTTCAAACACTTCATGAACTTGCAATGCCAATTCATGTGTAGGCACCATGACAATACATTTTATAAAATCAGTTCGCTTCGAGGCTTTTTCTTGATGTATTTTATGGATAATTGGAATGGCAAATGCGGCTGTTTTTCCGGTGCCGGTTTGAGCAATTGCCAGCACATCTTCGCCACGTAATATTGGTGGAATGGATTTAAATTGAATATCGGTTGGTTTTTTAAAACCTAATTGCTCTAAATTATACTTAATATCTTCATTGATATGATAATCGGAAAATTTCATAACACAAAGGTACTCAATGCAGATTAAATGATTGGATTAAAATGATTTATTTCAATTCTTTAATGCTATTTTCCCATCTAAACTTTCTAAGATTTCTTTCGATTTTTGTTGATAAAAATTTTCAGTGGATGCCAACTGATGAAACAAATTTTGAGCCTCTTGAATTTGATTGTTTTTGATATAAGCCAATGCTAAGTACCATTTAATTTCATTTCCATATTCATTTGCTTCAATAATTTTATTAAAAATATCAATGGCTTTAGGTGCTTGATTGGTACTCAAATAGGATAAACCTAAAAACAAATTATTTTTTACATTGTTTGGATTGTTGGCTACTAATTTTTGATATTCATTGACTGCTTCAAAATAATTTTCATGCTCATACGCTTGAATTGCCTTTTGTTCCAGTGTAGCCTGTTGGTCACTCCGAACAATTGCATCAGGATGTGTTAAAGTTGTATAATATTGAGTAAAAATGGCATCGTTATTCCGAGATTTTTGTATAATAATTAGCCGCCAACTTACAAATGTTAATATACCTATTACACACGCAGCAGCGGCATATTTAAAAAAAGACATATCTTTCCATTTGCTTTTTTTTGCGATTGGAATATTTGCTGTAAATGATGTGGAAAGTTCTGTTTCTAATTGATGCAGTTCTTCCATATTATATTGTTCTTGCAACATAGATAATCCTTCTACGGATTCCATTAAAAATGGGTCTTGTTCCATTTCTAGTTCAAATTGGTGTCGCTCAGCAGGCAACATTTCATTGGCTAAATATTTCTTAATCAACTCATTCTTCATACGAGGATTTGTTTTCTTCCATAAATAATTTCAAATTTCTTTTCCCATTCTGAATAGCACTCTTTACTTTATTCAGATCGTAACCAGTTATGGAAGCAACTTCTTGATAGGATTTCTGCTGGTAATAAAACAATTCAATACACGTACGTTGCTCTTCATTTAAGTTGCTTAATGCTTGTTGGAGCAATTCACCTTGCTCTTCTTGCTTATAAAGAGTCAAATCCACGTCATTTTCCATAAATTTTTCTGAAAAATTTTCTATTTCAATGGTTTCCAGTGAGTTATATTTTTTGGAATTTCGAAATAAATAGTTTTTACTAATGGTGTAAATCCACGCACGAAAGTATTTTATTTCCTGATGTTTGGCACTTTCCAATACTATTTTAAAAATTTCATGAACTGCATCTTTTGAGTTTTCTCTATTTTTTAGATATTTAAAACATAATCCAAATACTAAGATGGAATAGCGTTTAAACAACTCACCAATATAAATATTATTTCCATTGAGTTGAAATAAATCGACTAATTCTTGATCGCTATAAATGGAAAGATTTTCGGGCATTATGAAGTAAATATAATAAAATATAAATAAATAAAACACGTAACGCCTATATTTTACAAACAACATTAATTAACATGCAAATTTTCTTGCTTACTCTATTTTATTGTAATTTTGAGTGTGCAAAAACTTTTATTTATCCTTTTAATTTCATTTGTTACACCCATTTTTGCTCAGCAAGAAATGGTAAAAGTAAAAACTAAGGTAATAGATGAAAACAATAATCCAATTCCATTTGCCGATGTGGCTTTTCGTCGTATGCAGTTGGGTTTTTCTTCTGATAAAGAAGGAAATTTCAGTATTAATATGTTGAAATCCGATTCTGTAGTGATTATGAAGAATGGACATGTTTCTGCTAAATTAATTCTGAAAGATTCCGTTTCAAAAGATGAATATTTTGTAACGGTTGTGTTGCAGCGAAAACCATACGAACTTTCTGAAGTACAGATAAATGCAATTAAAAATTATACACAAATACGACAGCAAATTAATACGTTATCTGTAAAAAGTACTGACTTAAATCCGGATGCAAGACCATTTACCAATCCTTTATCTTATTTGTATGGATTATTCAGTAAACATGAAAAAGAAAAACGTGTTGCTTCGCAAATGGAAACAGAAGAAGCTAAACGAAATGTATTAAAAGAATTATTTAAACTCTACAACAGTTATAAAATTATAGACTTGGAAGAAGAGGAATATGATAGATTTATAACGTATCTAAATATGCCTTATGCTTATTTGCAACAAACCAGTGATTATGATTTAGCTGTCAGTATTAAACGCATGTATGCCGGTTATACAAAAGATAATCATAGCTCATTCCGTAAACAAATTTATCCTGCTGCTTTAGATGATATGCAATTTATCAAACAGCAACCCAATGGCGGTAAATAAACATTTTTTTTAGTATCTTACATAAATGAAATTTTTAAGTTCATTTGTGTTCACTTTTATATTATCAAATTCCTCGTTTGCTCAGTGTGAAAATGGTCGTTATTTAAACAAAATATTTTCACAAACAACTCGAACCCAAAATATCACGTATCATCGTGCATTAAATGCTGCTGGTGTGCTACAAAATGTATTAATGGATGTATTTGAACCTCAAGATGATACAGCTCTACTTCGTCCATTAGTTATCTTTCAACATGGAGGTGCATATTGGACTGGCACCAAAGATTATGAAAGCCAAATAGCCATGGGTAATGAATTTGCCAAGCGTGGGTATGTCGTTGCATCTGCCACATACCGCTTGGAATCATCACCTTTGTCTTTATTATTTCAAGATTTAATGCTAAAAGCTGTTGGACGTGGTGTGCAAGATACCAAAGCATTGGTGTACTACTTTTTTCAATCCGCAAGAAATAATTCCAATCCATATAATATTGATACGAATAGAATATTTTTGTGTGGCGCCAGTGCCGGTGCGTTTAATGTTTTACATACAGTTTATTTAGATTCATTAGATAATTTAAATACAGATTGGAAAAATTGGCTGAATCAGATTGGAGGTGTTTTTGGTGCGTATGATTTTATTGATTTTGGAGAAAAAATACTTGGTGTAGTCAATATTAATGGAGCATTGGGTGATAAAAATTTTTTAAATAATGAACATACAAATTTTTTAAGTGTTCATAATCTTTGGGATCCAGAAATACCATTTAATCGTGGGCAACCATACAATATTCCTACGATGATGTTTGTTGATGGAAGTAATATATTACATAGTAAAGCGCAGGAATTAAATATATATAATCCATTTTATGTTATTCCAGATTGGGGCCATACTTCGTATTCTACAGATTTGTTTGGTACGGTAGTGCAACCTTATTTTGATAGTACCGTTTGGTATATGAAAAACTTTTTTGCGTATCAATTAGGTTGTTCAGAAATAACAACAGGTATAAACAATAATTCCATTAAAACGATATCCTTTTATCCCAATCCGACTATGGATGAATTTTATTTTAACCACACTCAATCCTATATAGGAAACACTATTGTTGTATCTGATATAATAGGAAATGAAATTTATAATGCACCATTTTCAGGCGAAGCTATCTCTTCGAAGTCTATAGGATTAACAAAAGGCATATATATAGTTCATATTTACAATGCATTAAATAAAGAAATAAGCTCTGGAAAGATTATAATTGATTAAGTATGATTTGGATGAATCTATTATACGTTATTGTTATTAATTAATAGCTTTATCTTCCTTTCCTTATTTTAAACAATATCTTTGTATGGGCGTTTAATCATGTCTGCCATCATGACAAAAAATATTTATATAATTCGACATGGACAAACTGACTTTAATGTTCGACAAGTGGTTCAAGGTCGTGGCATCAATTCTGATTTAAACGATACAGGTATTGAACAAGCTAAACAATTTTTTGAAGCCCATAAAGAAATTAAATTTGATATTGTTTATACTTCTTCATTAAGAAGAACATGGCAAACTGTTGATGCCTTTATTTCTAAAAAGATTACACATATTGCTACTAAAAATTTAGATGAAATAGATTGGGGAATTTTTGAAGGTGTAGAACATCATCCAACTTTACAGAAAGAATATTACGACATTATAAAAGAATGGAGCAATGGGAATTTATCCATAAAAATTAAAGGTGGTGAAAGTGCACAAGATTTAGCCGATAGGCTATATCCTTTTGTCAATGAAATTACAAACATCAATGAGCAAACTATTTTAGTTTGTACGCATGGTAGAACATTACGAGTACTCATGTGTTTATTATTAAATAAACCTATTTCTGAAATGGATGATTATGACCATCAAAATACATGTTTATACCATTTAGAATATGGAAATGGCGAATTTAAATTGGTAAAAGAAAACGATATCGCACATTTATCGTAGTATTTTTTTTGAACATGAAAAATTATTCCGCTCATTCCTCATCACATAAATATAGAATTTCTGCTGTTTCTTACTTAAATACGAAGCCGTTATTATATGGTTTATTAAATTCAGCCATTAAAGACGATATTGTTATCACCGAAGATACACCGGCGCAATGTGCACAAAAATTGTTGAACAATGAAGTGGATATAGGCTTAGTTCCTATCGCTATTATACCACAACTCAAACAACCACGAATTATTTCACCTTATTGTATTGGTACAGATGGAATAGTGAAAACAGTTTGTTTGTTTTCAGAAGTACCCTTAGCAGAAATTAATACAATCTATTTAGATTATCAATCTAGAACCTCTGTGTTGCTGGTTCAATTATTGATGAAAGAATTTTGGAAACAAGAAGTTAATTTTTTACCGGCAACTGCAGGATTTGAAGACAATATAAAAGGTACGATTGCTGCTGTAATTATTGGTGATAGAGCAATTGCTGCTTTGCAAAAATATGAATACGTGTATGATTTATCACAAGCTTGGAAACAGCACACCGGATTGCCCTTTGTATTTGCCGCATGGATTAGTAATAAAGAAATTCATCCAGATTTTTTGATTCAATTTGATGCAGCCATGCAATTAGGATTAGAGAGCAGAATGTTGTTGGCTCAACAGTTTAAAGAATTTGATTCTCCATTTTTTTCTATTGAAGAATATTGGATGAAAAATATTCAATACACTATCACTGAAGAAAAAAAACGTGCATTTGAGTTATTTATTCATAAACTAAATCCAAACACACAATATATTTATTGCTTTTAATGTGCAATGCGTTCTAACGTTTGTTGTATTAATTGATCAATAACAACATTTGCATTTTTCGTAAATGTACCTTTTGCTCTGTTGGCTAAAATGGCATTTAACGAAATGGCACGATGTCCTAATAAAGTACTTAAACCATAAATGCCAGATGTTTCCATTTCTAAATTAGTAATTTTTTGATTTAGTGGAAGTTCCAATTTTACTAATTCATCAATAAAATGGACATTTTTAGGTGCAAGTCTAATGCTACGACCTTGAGGTCCATAAAATCCTGTATTCGTTAGTGTGATGCCTTTTTTCATATCATACGCTAAGCTATCTAATAGTGAAGTAGCTGCATGTGTAAGACAAGCCGTTATGCCTAAGTTGCCCGTAATTGTTTGTATTTTAGTTAATATTTTCTCATCTTGGATGCTTTTTTCGGTTTGATAAAATCCCATTAAACCATCTAAGCCAATGGCCATTTTTGATGCCAAAAAACTATCAATTTCAATATCTGGTTGTGCGGCACCGGAAGTTCCTATTCGTATAATATCTAAAGAAGTTAAATTTTGTTTGATGGTTCTATTGACAAAATCAACATTGAACAAGGCATCTAATTCATTCATCACAATATCAATATTGTCGGTGCCCATGCCAGTAGATAATACTGTTATTCTTTTTTTATTTAAAATACCTGTATGAATGACAAATTCCCGTTTTGTTTTTTTTATTTCAATAGAATCAAAATATTTTGATACTTTGGGTACGCGTGCTGGATCGCCAACAAAAATGACAGTTGTTGCAATGTCTTCTGGCAATACATTTAAATGATAAATGCTTCCATCTTGATTGATTATTAATTCACTTTCTGGGATTCTCATTCAATAAAGTTAATATAAAAATCAATTCGATATAAATGTATTTTTAAGTTCTTATTTTTACATAACGTGCCAACGCCTATCGACATATTGAAACAATATTATGGATACGAAGTATTTCGGAATCCACAATTTGAGATTATCCAATCTGTGCTGAATGGAAACGATACTTTAGCGATGCTTCCAACAGGTGGAGGCAAGTCTGTTTGTTTTCAAATTCCAGCATTATTGCAAGATGGTATGTGTATCGTTGTATCGCCATTAATTGCATTGATGAAAGATCAAGTAGTTCAATTAAAACAACGTGACATTAAAGCGGCAGCAATTTTCACCGGATTATCGTATGCTGAAATAGATATGATATTGGATAATGCACAATTTGGTATGTATAAGTTTTTATACGTTTCTCCAGAACGTTTAAAAACCGATATTTTTATAGAACGTTTTAAAAATATGAAAATCAACTTAATTGCCGTTGATGAAGCACATTGTATTTCGCAATGGGGTTATGATTTTCGTCCGCCATATATTGAAATTGCAGCTATTAGAAAATATCATCCAAGTGTTCCAGTAATGGCACTCACTGCATCTGCTACTGAACGTGTCCAAAAAGAGATTATCCAAAAATTAGCATTTAAAGATGGTTTTCAAGTTTTTAAAAAATCATTTTTAAGGGAAAATTTGAGTTTTGTGGTACGCAATGAAGATGCTAAACTTCCCAAAGTTTTGGAGATTATTCAAAAGGTAAAAGGCAATGGAATGGTTTATGTGCGTAGTAGAAATAAAGCAAAAGAAACTGCTGAATATTTATATAAACATCATATAAATGCGGACTTTTACCATGCAGGATTAAATACTTCAACACGGAATAAAAAACAAGATGCATGGATAAAAAATGAAATAAGCGTAATGGTTTGTACCAATGCTTTTGGCATGGGAATAGACAAATCAGATGTGCGTTTTGTAATTCATTTAGACATTCCTGAAAGTTTAGAAGCGTATTATCAAGAAGCTGGTCGAGCTGGAAGAGATGGGAAATTGGCGTACGCTGTTTTGTTGTACAATCAACAAGATATAGATGATTTATTAGGAAAAATTGAAGCTCAATTTCCAAGCATTGAAACGATAAAACGCATATACAATGCTATCGGAAATCATTATGCTGTTCCGGTAGAAAATGGTAGTATGCGTACTTTTGATTTTGATCTAATTCATTTTTGTAAATTATTTAAGATATCTGTTAGCGAAACCTATCATGCGCTTAAATTATTAGAACAACATGGCTATTTTCAATTAAATGAAGGCATTTTAATGCCTTCTCGAATAATTTTTAAAGTAGATAAATTAACATTGTACAAATTTGAAGTTGCCAACGAGTCATTTGCTCCATTGATAAAAACAATTTTGAGAACCTATGGTGGAATTTTAGATCATTACTCAAAGATTAGTGAGCAACAATTAGCAAAACAACTTTCTATTTCTTCAACAGAAGTGGTGAAGCAATTAAACCATTTACAAAGACAAAAAATATTGACCTATATTCCTGCTAATGATGCACCTACCATCACTTATTTAAAAGAGCGATTACACGATACTAATTTATTTATTGATGTTAATTACATTCAACAGCAAAAAGACAGAATAAGTACACAAATTAAGATGGTTTCAAAATATGCTTCACAACAACAAAATTGTAGGCAAGTACAAATTTGCAAGTATTTTGGTGAAGAAAATTTGGTGCAATGCAATCGATGTGATATTTGCTTGGAGGCACATCAGTCGATTCAAATTGATGAAGATTTTATATTGGTAAAACGAACATTTTTAGAAAAATTAGACAACATTCAATGGAAATCAATGTATGATATATTTCCTAATGCAGCTCATTTTGATAAACATTTACATAAGGAAGTAATCCGCTTTTTATTAGATGAAAAGAGGATAGAATTGAATGATAAAAATGAGTTCCGAAAATTGAACTAAAATATGATCAAACCCATTATCTTTAAGAAGTATTAAACTAGATGACAAGAATAATTTGCACAGTTACAAATGATTTGGTTTATGACCAACGAATGCAACGTATTTGTACTTCTTTGCAAAATAATTCCTACGCCGTTGAATTAGTTGGTAGAAAATTATCAAATTCACCATCGCTTCAAGCGCATAATTTTCAACAAACAAGATTAAATTGTTGGTTTACAAAAGGCGTGTTGTTTTATGCAGAGTTTAATATTCGATTGTTTATTTTTTTATTGTTTTCTAATTATGATATTGCTTGCGGATGTGATTTAGATACCTTGCCAGCAGTGGTGTTGGCATCTGCAATTAAACGAAAAAAAACAGTATATGATGCGCATGAATATTTTACGGAAAGCCCTGAATTAATTGGTCGTCCAATAAAAAAATATATTTGGAATTTTATTGAAAAACTATTTGTGCCTCATGTAGATATTGCTTATACTGTTTCAAAGAATATTGCGCAACTATTTGAAAAAAAATACAAAACCAAATTTCATGTAATTCGAAATTTACCTTACAAAAATACAGATAATTTTTACCCAACAAAAAATAAAATATTAGTATATCAAGGTGCAGTAAATATCGGTCGCGGATTGAATGAATTGCTTTTAGCTATGCTTAAAATTAATCATGCAACGTGTTGGATAATAGGCGATGGTGATGAGATGTACAATGTGCAAAATGCAGTAAAAGAATTAGGCTTGACCTCCAAAGTGAAATTACTTGGAAAGAAAAAACCCGATGAATTAAAACGCCTTACACATGAAACATATATAGGTATCAATCTGTTGGAAAATCGTGGATTGAGTTATTATTATTCATTAGGAAATAAAACTTTTGATTATATACAAGCCGGCAAACCTCAAGTGTTTATTGGGTTTCCTGAGTACATAGAATTAAACAATAAATATAAATTTGGCTGTGTGGTGGATGAGTTAATTCCAGATAAAATTCAACTTGCAATTGATAGATTATTAAACGACGATAGATTGTATCAAGAAATTCAACAAAATTGTTTACGTGCTCGTGAAGATTTATGCTGGGAAAAAGAAGAGTTATTACTTGTTTCAATTTATAAAAAACTTTGATTTAATTAATTAAAATGCCCAATTCAATTTCTTTACATATTGTTTGTTTGGATGTTCCATTTCCTGCGGATTATGGTGGCGCAATAGAAGAATTTTATAAGATAAAAGCATTACATCAACTTGGTGTGAAAATTTATTTGCATTGCTTTGTGTATGGCGACAGAATGGAGCAACAAGAACTTAATAAATATTGTGAACATATTTTTTATTATAAACGTGAACGCAGCATTCATTCTGTTTTTTCATCACTTCCTTTTATTGTAAAAACTCGAATGCATGATGCCTTATTACAAAATTTATTAAACTTTGATTTTCCTATTTTATTTGATGCTACACATAGTTCAGGATTTGTAAGTAATCCAATTTTGCAAACGCGTAAAAAACTTGTTCGTTTGCATAATATTGAATGGATGTATTATAGAATACTATTAGATAATGCTGTCACACTGAAAGAGAAAATTTTCTTTTTTCAAGAATATAAGAAACTAAAAAAATACGACAAACAACTTGCATTTGCTGATGTTTTGACGTGTTTGTCACAAACAGATTTTGAATATTATCAAGATAAATTTCCCAATAAAAAAGTACAATTAGATTTTGTGTTTCATGAAAATGAGAAAATTACATCATTGCTGGGAAAAGGGAACTATATTTTGTATCATGGCAATTTGTCATTGTCTGATAATTATAATTTAATCATAGATTTATTATCAAATGATTTAAAAGATTGTCAACATAAAATTATTATTGCTGGTAAAAATCCAAATTCATTTTTAAAAGATTTTTTACATGGAAAAATGAATATTGAATTAGTTGAAAATCCGACTCAAAATAAAATGCATCGACTAATTCAAGAAGCACAAATTTGTTTGGCATTGGCAGCCAATCCAAGTGGTGTAAAGCTGAAATTAATCAATTCCTTGTTTAATGCAAGATATGTAATTTCTGATGATACTACATTAACCGGAAGTGGTTTGGATGCATTGGTTTACAAAAAAGACAATGTTGATTTAATAGCTTTAATCGATGATTTAATGCAACAATCGTTTACACAAAATGAGATTGATTTAAGAAAAAAACTACTTTTAGAAAAGTATGACAATTTAAAAAATGCACAACAAATCATAAATTCATTTGTTTAAAAAATACGATGAAACATAAATTTCTTTCCATATTATTCGTGGTAATTATAGCTAACATCCTTTACTTTGGAATGATTAGAGGAAGATTTGCACCCGCAAATCCGTTTGACGAAACAACATTTATGGATGATAAACAACAGAATTTTTCAATTCAAGATTTTGATGATAAAGTAGTATTAGTAAGTTTTTTTCAAACATGGTGTGTCGATTGCAGAAAAGAATTACTTGAATTAGAAGCCTTGCAAAATAAATTTCCTAAAGAACTCAAAGTGTTGATAATAAGTGATGAGCCATTTGAAAAATTGAATAGTGCTAAATCATTTTTGAATAGTCAATTGTCTTTTTATACTTGTAATCAATCGTTAAAAAGTATTGGTATATATAGATTTCCTACGACTTATTTAATCAATAAATCTGGAAAAATAGTTAAATCAGAAGTGGAAAGAATTCATTGGAATACAATCGAAATTCAAAAATTAATTACATCGTTATCAAATTGATTTTTTATTTAAGACTATCTTGAATTCTACACATGGATTCTTGATAGGTAATTATGGATGACCATCCTAATTCTGTTCTTGCTTTTTGGGTAGATACTACTCGATTGCTTCCAGTTGCTTGCACTGATTTTTTAGCAATTGGTGGATTTTTTCCAAATATCGGAAACACTTTTTCTGCCAATGTAGCTACTGTATATGCCAAGCTAAATGGAATGGAACTGCCTATTTTTTTATTTTTCATTTTGGCTAAATCAGAAAAATATTGTTTCCAAGAAATATTCCAATCATCCATGAAAAAATAAATTTGATTCCATGCATTTTTATTAATGATACAACTATAAATGCCAGTTGCTAAATTTTCTGCATCAATTAAACAAGCAGGTTGTTTGCCATTGTCAATTAATTTAAGTCCAACCGCAGTATCCATTCGTTTTAATGGTTCAACAACCCAAACACTATTTTTTCCAATTACAGCACTAGGCCGAACGATAGTATATTTAATGTCATTTTTAGTACAAAAGTCAATGACTAATTTTTCAGTATCAATTTTGGCATCATCGTAGTGAATGCCTGTTTTTACTAATGGTGTAGTTTCATTTGGAATAATTTTATTTCGATTAATTCCACTAGCAACACCAACTGAGCTTACATAGATAAAGTGTTCTACATTATGCAGCAATGCATCTTTTAATAAATAATGTGTAGCCTCTAAATGTGCTTCGTAAAATTGTTGTTTTGTGCCAAAATCTATGACACGTGCAGCTGTGTGAACCACAATTTGACATCCTTCACAAAGGTTATTGATGTCGTTTTCGTTTGAAATATCCGCTTTAACAATTTCAATATTTTTTGTGATATATTCTTCTAGATCACGACTGGAATGATAAGTACCTTTTATGTTTTTAATCTCATTTTTTAGCAATACATGCATCAAATGATTGCCAATTAAGCCGGTTATTCCTGTTATTAAAATCTTCATAAACTAAAGTAAATTCAAGGCTTTTGAAGAATGTAAATCTTGTTCACTCATTTTATATTGCAACCAGAAATTAAAAGTATTCAGGTAGTTTTCTTTTTGATAATTGGTATTTAGAAAATCCAACCATAATAGTGCAATAGTAGCTTCTGCAATATAAAATGCAATATCTTTGGCGCATGCCATTAGACTTTTTTTATCTAAAGATTGAATAAAATCGTTCAATATATTTATTTTATTTTGTAAAATATCACATGGAGTTTGAAGTTCATTAATGTTGTTGGAATCCAAACTGCTTTTTGCAAATTGTTGAAATGCATTCCAACCATTTTCTTTTTCAAAAGCGCGCAGCATATCCAACGATAATACGTTGGTGGTGCCTTCCCAAATGCTTAAAACTTGTGTGTCGCGCAGCATAGCAGGAATGCCACTGTCTTCCAAATAGCCAATGCCACCAAATACTTCAATATGTTCGGATGCACTTTTAATGGATTGTTTTGCGGTGTATAATTTTGCAATGGGTGTTAATACTCTTAATAGTGATTGTTCTTGTTCATTTGCTAAAAGACATTCTTCTTTGCCTAATAATCGTGCTAAAAATAAGCCCAATAATGTATTGGATTGATAGGCAATTTCTAAGTTTCTAATTGTTTTTTTATGCAATACATGATGTTGCAACATTTGTCCAAATACTTCTCTTTTTTTACCATATTTTTCACTTAAAGAATACGCACGTCGCATGTAAGAAACCGCACTAATGGTATTGTAAATTCGTGTGATATTAAATAAAGTAGAAATAGTTCGAACACCTTTATTTTGTTCGCCAACTAACGTAGCTTTCACACCATTTAATTGAAGTTGAGCAGTTGGCAAAGCACGAGTTCCTAATTTGTCTTTTAAAGCTTCTACTTCAATACCATTCAGTGTTCCATCATTATTTTTTATTTGTAAAAAAAACAAAGAAAGTGCAGCAGGTTTGGCATCATTACTTTTTTCAGTAGTTGCTAAGGTAAAAGCCATATCTGCAGTGATAGCAGAAGTGAACCATTTATGCCCATAAAGTAAATATTCATTTCCATTTTTTTCTGCAAAAGTCATACTGCGCGACACATCAGAACCACCTGTACGTTCGGTCATCCACTGTCCGCTGGTTTTAAATTCTTTTTTATTTCTGGAAGTTAAATACTTGAATTCGTTCATTTTTAAATCATCATCACCAAATAATTCAATTAAGCGCGCGGCACCATCTGTCATGGCTAATGGACAAGAATAGATGGCTGAAGATGGTGTGTATAAATACAATTTTACAAACTGATACAACCTTGAAAATTCATGGTATTTGCGTTCGTAGCCTATTGCCACTAAACCTTCTTCTGCGGCTGCTTCGTGTAGTTTTATCCAACCATCTGCTACTTTAATTTCATCTACACGCTTTCCAAAGGCATTGTATTGTATGAGTTCCGGTTCGTTGGTTTGTGCATCATTTGCCCATTTTATAAATTCAGTAGCGCTTCGTTTTCCAAAATTTTCTAAATCAGGAATTATTTCTTGTAATGAATTTGAAGGGAAATAAGTTTTTAAATAATCTTGTAAAAAAATATCGTCTAAATATTCATTTTTTAAGCTTGGAATGACTTGAATAAAATCAGAATAAATAGTTGCTTTTTGCATCTTTTTTTAATTTTAATAAAGTTACAGATTTAGCGATGAATAAAAAAATTCAAGTTGTGCTTGTTTTTTTATTTTTCAATTTCCATCAGTGCTTCATTTATAGTATCGTATGGCATTTGGCAAGCCATATTTTTACAAATAAATATTTGTGTTTTATTAGGTAGATATCTATCTTTTGTTAAAGGTAGATTACTTTCATGTTTACAACCACTTATCAAGTAGTTTGGAAGATAATTTTTGTTTATTTCTTTTAAGTATTCAAGTGCATTTTCACCACAAATCACTATTTCATTTTTAAGATGAAGATGCTGGTACAACACCATGGCCCAATTGGAATAATACATCGGATTTTTTAACAGGGCATCATATACATTATTCAACATGGTTATGCTCATTTTTATATATTCACCATTTTCAAAATATTTTCCTAAAATGAGTAAATTCATTGCCATAGTAGAATTGCCGGAAGGAATAACGTTATCGCCGGTTTCGGTATTTCTAATAATCAAAGCTTCATCAATATCTGATGTCATAAAAAACAAGCCATTTTTGGAATTGTAAAAATGATGTATAACGTATTCTAAAAATTGTTGTGCTTCTAATAAATAGTTTTCCTCTAATGTGATTTGATGTAATGCGATTAGTGCATCAATTGTGAAGGCATAATCTTGTAAAAATGCATTTATGGATGTTTGTTTGTTTTTATAATTTCGAGTTAGTCGATAATCTTGTTTTTTGCATTTTGAAAGGATAAATTCCATGGTGTGAATAGCCTTAGTTTTGTAGGATGAATCGCCAAATGCTTTATAGGCATCACAACATCCTTTTACAAATAATGCATTCCATTCTGTTAAAATTTTATCGTCTGTGTTGGGTTTAATTTTTTTATTTCTGTATTTCAATAATTCAACATGAATAGTTTCTAAATTAGTTTGGAATTCTTCATGATTGAGATTGTATTTTTCCATGAAATATTCATGGTCATGAATTCTAAAAAGCACATTTAATCCATGTTCAAAATTTCCTTCTTCAGTGATAGAATATACATCTTTTATAAAGTCAAAATTTTCTTTTAAAATGGATTTTAATTCATGATAGTTCCAACAATAAAACTTTCCTTCCATTCCTTCGCTGTCGGCATCTAAAGAGGAGTAAATTCCATTGCTTTCATCTGTCATCTCTCGATTTATCCATGCTAATATTTTATCACAAACACTTTTATACATTGGACGTTTGCTCAATTGGAATGCTTGAGCATATACACTTAAAAGTTGACCGTTATCGTACAACATTTTTTCAAAATGTGGAACCTTCCATTGTGTATCAACACTATATCGAGCAAATCCACCTCCAAGTATATCATGCAAGCCACCAAATGCCATTTTCTTTAATGTTGTTTTAATGGTATCGGCAACGTTTTTATTTTTAGAGGTATATAAATATGCAAGTAAATAGGTATAATTATTAGGCATCATAAACTTTGGAGCTCCTAATTGACCACCATATTCTGTATCAATTTTTAGTTCCCAAATTTCCCATATTTTCTCTAAAATGTAAGGAGATATTGTACGTTCTTCATTGTATAAAGGAATAAAATCAATTTGATGTAATCCATGTGTGATTTTGTTGGCTTGTTCTTCTAGTTTCTCTGGATTTTTTTTATAAATATCTGCAAAATAAAGTAAAAGCTGCATCCATTGTTGTTTAGGAAAATAAGTTCCAGCATAAATAGGTTTGCCATTTGGTAAAGCAAGCACATTTAATGGCCATCCACCTTGACCATTGATTACCATGGATGCATTCATATAAAGGTGGTCAATATCTGGACGTTCTTCTCTATCAATTTTGATAGAAATATAATTTTCATTCATGATATCTGCAACCATTTTATCTTCAAAACATTCATGTTCCATCACATGACACCAATGACAAGCTGCATAACCAATGGATATAATCATTAACTTTTCTTCTTGTAACGCTTTATCTAAATATTTTGTATTCCAAGGCAACCAATACACTGGATTGTTCTTGTGTTGTAATAAATATGGAGAAGTTTCAAATTGTAAAATATTCATAGGTATTTTTATAATGTATTGATTGTTAATTTCTTAACAAAATTGTTTTTCTTATTTTTTTATTTTAATTGTAAATTTGTTGTGTAAACTAAGAATATGCAAAAAGTAATACTCATTTTTTTGTTAATATTTTCATTGTTGTTAAATAACAATGGATGGTCAAATGAAGTTCAAAAAGAAAATGGTTGGTGTATAGCTACATCTCCTAATCAAGATTGGGAAAGTAAAATACAACGAATTATCCAACATCAAAAACTAACTAATTCAAATGACGAACGAACGACAGCAAGTTACGTAATTCCTGTAATTGTTCATGTATGTTATTATCAAAACACCAACTCACAAAACATACCAGCATCTCGTGTTACGGCTCAAATTACTACTTTAAACAATGATTTCGCCGGAATAGGATTGAATAGTGACATTGTTCCAGCTCCTTTTGTTCCTGTCAAAGGAAACGCAAACATTACATTTCAGTTAGCTAAGTTAGACTTAAATAATAATATACTTGCAGAGCCTGGAATAGATAGAGTGAACGCTCAATCTAAAGGTTGGCCCAATCCTGGAACGCAAGGATGGGAACGAGATTTTATCGATGGAACAATCAAAAAATCTATAATTTGGGATCCAAATTATTACTTAAATATTTGGGTGGTTCCAGCAATAAAAAGTTCTTCAGGTGGAACAATATTAGGATATGCTACTTTTCCAGGAATGTCCACTTTAGACGGAATGCCAGATTTTCCAGGTAATTTACAAAATGATGGATTGGTAATTCGTGCAAGTTATTTTGGCACAACAGGTTCAAGTAAAGGTCGTACTGCAACACATGAAATTGGGCATTGGTTAGGATTAAGACATATTTGGGGCGATGAGAGTTGTGGTACCGATTTTGTAAATGATACACCTACTGCTCAAACTTCAAATGGTGGTTGCCCAACCTATCCATATAAAGTAAACGCGTGCGGTGCAGGTTCAAGTCCTAATGGGGAAATGTTTATGAATTTCATGGATTATACAACCGATAATTGTATGTCTATGTTTACCAATGACCAAGTTTCTAGATTTCAAGCAGTAATGGAAAATGCAGACTTTAGAGTAAATCTTCCTAATTCGCCAGTATTGGATACCGTTAAACAAAAACCAGTTGCTAAGCTTTCCATTTTAAAACTAAATGCAGCACTTTGTGCTACTGTTCAAACCATTGATTTTACGGATAAATCTTTATTTGCTCCTACTTCATGGAAATGGTCTTTTTCAGGAGGTACCCCATCAACTTCAACCCTGAAAAATCCAGCTAATATTTCTTTTAATACAGGTGGACTACATGATGTTCAACTTATTGCATTCAATGCTGTTGGGTCTGATACATTAAATTATCAACTTAATGTACCTATTGTTGGCACTGCAACATTTCCTTTTACTGAAGATTTTGAATCGCCATATTTTCCACCAATCGGCTGGGAAACTGTAAATAGAAATGGTAATCCAGCCATTAATTGGGACGCCAGAGTTGGATACAGCGGGTTTGGAAATGGGATACGTTCTATGATTTTTGATAATACCAGCTTAGATGGGAAATACAGTAAAGATGATATTCAAACTCCAAAAATAGACTTGACTGGTATTTCAGCAGCTAAATTAAAATTTGATGTGGCGTATGCACCATTTTTTGGAGATATAGGCAGTGGAGTGGATGAATTTCTTTGGGATACTTTAGAGGTTTTAATTACAGATAATTGTCAATTAACAACGCAAAGTATTTATAAAAAAGGGGAACCTAATTTAGCCACTTTTCCAGAAGGAATTGGGTCAGAATTTTATCCGACTTCTAGTCAATGGAGAAGTGATACGGTGATTATTCCTGCTGCATATCTAAATAAACCGAATGTTCAATTAATTTTTAGAAATTATGGCGATTATGGACACACTATTTATGTTGATAATATTAATTTGTTCAGTACTGTTTCCACGCCCTCCGCAACAGCCAGTTTCACAGCGAGTGATACCACCGTATGCGTAGGCGGAAGTTTAACGTTTACGAGTACTTCCGTAGCAACCAATGGTGGCACCTTAGACTCTATCCGTTGGACACT
>JAGNZZ010000055.1 GCA_017984135.1 Chitinophagales bacterium
TGGAAAGTTTTTTCATAATTGGATACCAATCCACACCTCCACGATCTTTGCCTAAGCGTATTACAATTACATTTTTAGTTTCATTAATCAGCATGATTTGCCCGTTAAATCCGGCTGCCACATATACATCATCCGTGGGTTCATCCACAAAATAGTACCAACCTAAACAATATTTATCGTCTTCAATGCTTCGATGGGTGGTATCGTCGCAATAGTTGAACCAATTTTTTGGAAAAAGTTGTTTGCGCTTATATTTTCCATTGTGTAAAATGAGTGTACCAAATTTAGCTAAGTCGCGCGCCGACATATTTAAACCACCATAGTATTTTGGATTGCGCGCTATTTTGCTATCTAATGCCCAATAAGCAGTATCTTGCATGTCTAACTGATTCCATAATCGTTGATAGAAATAATCTAAAATGCTTGTATCGCCTAAGGCTTTTTTAATACATTCACCTAAAATTTGTGTATCAATCGACTTGTACATAAATTGTTTCCCTGGTGGCGTATCAAACTGAGCCGAATAAATGGATTGCGTTAAATTCTTATCATAATAAAATTGTAGTGTTTGAAAAATATTTCCATACTCATCATAATTTAATCCAGATTGCATTTGTGAAAGATGCCGCAATGTGAGTTGATTAAATTCTTTGTTTTTTAAATCTGGAAAATAGTGCGTAATCGGCGTTTCTATATCGAGAATAATTTTATCTTGTATTGCCATTCCTAATAATGCCGTGACAAAAACTTTTGTCACTGAAAAGAGCTGTGTAAAATCGCCTTCTTTAACGCCATTCAAATATCGTTTAAAAATAAGTGTATCATTTTTTAAAACTAAAAAGGATGTAGTGCTTGTTTGTTGTAAAAAAAAATCTGGATATTGATATTTATTTGCCAATGCACTATCTAACCATAAATTTAAATCTGGAAGTGCTATTTGTTTTTCGGGAATAGATGTCGCTTTTACGGATGGTTGAATTAGTGCCGTAGAATAAAATTTTCCATCAAGAATAGAAGGCACGCGCAAGGTGTTATTGAAATACAACACCACAATACTTAAAATGAGTAATAGGATTACTGTACTCATTTTAGTGATGGTGATTTTTTTATTCACGATTATTTTTTGGTATCGATTGACACATTAATATACAATCCTGCATTTAAATGAAAATTATTAAAGGTTGTTTTTTGATACGTATTTTTTTCAAAAATATCATTGTATCCTTTTTGTTTATAGCGCAGAAAATCATAATCAAATCCAAGACTAAATCCGGCTTTTCTCTTAATTAAATAACGGATTTGTAAATCGGTTCCGAAGTAAAATTTCTTACCAATTCCGCTGTCGTAATAATCATCCGCTGCATAGCCACCCATGCGAATAGAAGGATGAATTTGCAAAGCTTTATTTTTCAAAAATTCAAAGACATACCCAAATTGTCCTGAAATAATAAAAAACATCGCATTATTTTTAGATAATAAATTTCCACGATTGGGATCTTTTTTATATTTTTTTATAGAAGTGAATTGGTAATTCATGCCAAAATACAAGCCTTTCCAAAAATTAGCTTGTAAATTAATTTGAATAGTACTTGTTTTATAAATTTTAGATAAATTAGTGTGCGTATTTCTATCTGCCCAAACAGGTGTGGAATCTTTAATTGGATAATAGGCATTTTGGAAAATATCTTTTTCTAGCATTATTGGGCTATAGTACGAATAATTAAACCCAAATAAAAGGTGAACAATATCGGCTTTCCATTTCTTTTTTGATTTTACATTAACAAGTGCATTTTCAGCAACTTTCGGTTCTGCTGCTTGGGTTTCACTTACAGAAATGTTAGGTTTCATTTCATACTTCAATGTATCTGTTTCAGCTGGCAACAAACTAACTGAATCTATATGAGTTGTGGATAGCTCTTGTGCAAAACCAAAGCAACCAATCATTGAAAATAAAACTAAGTAAGCAAATTTCATATTGTATAAAAATAAAAAAATCCCGACAAATGTCGGGATTTAAAATGGTTCTTTAATGTTTAATCTTTTACAAACTTAGATTGTGTTACTTTTCCAGAATTCACATCTTGAATTTGAATGATATATACACCATCTGCAAAGGTATTGACATCGATATTCAATGTTTGATTTCCTTTGTTTACGGCAACTTTTTTCAACAGCATTTCCTGGCCTAAGGCATCATAAATAAGAACGTTTACATTCGAATTAGATGATGCTTGATAGTCAATGAAAATAGTATGATCGGTTGGATTTGGATAAACATTCGAAATAGCATCTTCATATTTAATTTGCGCTACATTTATCATAATGACATTCGAATATTTGAAACTTCCATCTAGGTCAATCATTTTTAAACGATAATAATTATGTCCTTGCAACGGATTTAAATCATCTAATGAATAACTTAACGGTTGCGTGCTATTGCCGGCAGCTGCTCTTTCCCCAATAAATGTATAAGAACCCGACAAGCTACTAGCACGTTCTACTTCAAACTTCGCCGTGTTTATTTCAGAGGCCGTTGTCCAGTTCAGTACATTTTTATTACCGTCATTATAACCTGTAAATGAAGTCAACTCAACCGGAAGCGGCGAAACATCCCAAGGACTGTCACCGGTTCCTCCTGTACCTCCAGAGAAGCCTGTTAAGTCATTGTATTCACAGAAATGAATGCCGTTACACCATTGGTGATAACTATTATTATCATCCCAATCAGTAATGACTTTTTGAATACAGCGTTGTACACCTGGCGGGCCGACATAAGCACCTGTTGCAGTCCAATAACTCAAACAGCCTGTTTCAGAGTAACCATTTGGTCCAACGCTGATTGCTTTTGGGCTCACATCCGTATAAGGACTGAACACATGGCCATTTTCTGATTTAAACCATTCAAAATCTTCGTAATTAGATGGATAGGTGATTGCGAAGTTTTGAGCAGCTGTAATAATTTCTTGTTTCTCAGAATTTTGGTAATAGAAACGCACTTTAACCGGATTAGATACATTAATAGAACCGCTGGACAATTGGAAATCCCAACGTCTGCGCATGACATATTCTGCAAAATGATTTGGAATATCTAATATGCTATGGAAATTATTGTCTAAAGTAATAGTTGCCGTTCCTTCAAAAGTATTCCCGTTCGGCAAGATAGAAAATACAAATCTGTCATCCGCTGTTGCCGTAGTTCCTTTATCGTCGTAATAATGTCTCCAACCATCACGCGACGTGCAATATTTATTTGTGGATACAACTGGATTTGTAGTATATTCCCAAACTCTACCTTTACATCTTCTGCCCACTTGAATTAAACCATCTAATACCACACGACCTTCATAAATCGGATTGATGATTCTATAGTCAAGCACAACATAATAAGTGGTATTTGGTTTTAATTGTTGACCAGTACCCATATTATACCAAATTGTATCATTAATTACACCACCATTCCCATGTGGACCAGTTACATTTGAGCCAAATGATCCACCGCCACAATCATTCCAAATTTGACAATCAGCTTGCGTCACATTTGCTGCACCTGGAGTACATAATGAAGCACCAGATTTTAACTCCCAAAGTGCAAGGTTAAATTCCACTGAATGAGTTAATCCTATTTGGCAAGCATGATTATCACCTGCAGGCATATCTTTTGCTACTGCGGTAGTATTTACGTAAATATAATAGTCATCGCAGAAATTACCTACTGCATCCGTAGTAAACTCAAAATAGGATGAGTGTTTTGGATTTCCATCACCAAAACATGAATTTAAACCTGAACCTGGCACACCGCTACTAGGTGTCTCTCCTATATGAGATTCCACACTCCAACAATACGGCACATCTAAAGTCATATTGGTTGCATCTGCACAATCGTCCGCACTTTTTTGCTCCGACACACATAATTTAAAATGTTTCCCTTGCTCGTTTCCTTCTTGATCCCAAACTTGTAAATAAATATAATCTCCTGGATTTGCGGCGATGGAGAAATCTGGATCCACACCAGTTCCACCTACGCTGCATTTCATATACGTTAGATTGTTTGATGTTCCAGAGCTACCACCATTATAGGCGGCAATCGCTAATTCCGGATAACCATCCAAATCTAAATTAAATTCATCATCACCTTCAATTTTGACGAAGGATTGCGTATTGTTACCACAAGCAGCCGGCATTTGAAATCTAAACCATACATCTCCACAATTTTGATTACAAGATGGAGTACCTGCGGATGTTGGGATACCAATTAAATTTGGATTAGACCAGGTAGGATTAGTTCCAAACGAATAACCTGAAGATCCACCTTGCCAAGTACCATTGCTATATTGACATGATGCAGAACTTATAGGTAAAGTAGTAGGATTAGAAGCTTCGTTGTTCGTTGGGCCAGAATAAGATAGCTGATTGTTTTTAATTTGAATACTGAAATAGCCATCTAAGCCTATACCTGCTGTTCCATCTACTTGTACATAGTATGTATAACCCGGTTTTAAACACTGTGGCGTTAAAGCAACCGTTGGATATACGCCATTGGCTAATGAGTTTGGAATACCTTGATAGTCGTTGAACTCTAATTGATTCCAATTTGAAGCTGTTGGTGTTGTACAACCGGCGATGGTATTATCAAAAGAAGCATAGGAATTGTCGCTTAATTCCCAAATAGTAATATCCGGTAAGAAATAATTTTGAGTGAAAGGGAACCATGAATTTCCTTTCACTTCAATGGAAACATCTGCTGATGTAGGTGCGACAAATTTATACCATACGGAACGTTGAATACTACCAGCAACTTGTTGTTTCTCGAAAGATTCTAAGGTAGCACAGATATTATCATCATTGGTATATCCTGAATACGAACCTGTAATTGTACCTCCACTTGGCAATGTTTTTGCACTACATATTTTATCGTTTGAAGGCGAAGATGTGGTCCCTTTATTTTCCACTTCTACTGTAAAATAACCTTGTTTATTTAAACCACTACCATCTATTTGAATATAGAAATCAGTATTAGGTGGTAAACATACGTTCATGGTCGCATTAAAAGTTAAAGCCGGATCTACGGATTCAATTGGCGTAAGAGACGTAAAATTAGTTGGAGAACAACCCGGATTGCCTTGTACTAATAACATTTGTAAATCAATCTGATCACCTACTCCATTTGGGTCATTTAAGGCTCTGATTTCCACATCAATATTATTTGCAGAATTAGGTGTTCTAAACTTAAACCATACTGTTTGGTCTAAAGTGTAATTACCATCTGTCATTAATGCGGATTCACCTGTTTCCACATCAGAACAGAAATTATGCCAATTCGTAGTAGTATTTCCAACTTTATTACCTACTGTTCCACCTAGAGTACCTAAACTACCTGTTGCAGCATTTACAACAGCACATATATCATCATTCGTTGGTAATGGATGTGGATTTATTCGTGTGACATCTACTTTAAAGTTTCCTTGTTCGTTTAATCCAGAACCGTCCACCATTAAATAATAGGTAGTATTTTGTTCTAAGCAATGGAATTCAAATGACTCATAAAACGGCAAGCCAGCTGCACTGTATCCATCATCTACTAAAGTAAAGGAAGATGCACAAGGACCACCTGTTGGATTCATTTTATACAATGCAATTTGTGGATCCATGGCGTCACCGAATGGCCAAGGCAAACCGCTGGTCACCTCTACTTTTACAGCATGTGGCGCCGGTGTATTAGGTGTTGTAAATTTATACCAAACATCGGCGTCTTTAGAAAATGTCGTTGGCTCAGAATAAATAGTTTGAATAGTTGCACAACGGTTTGTTTGGTTGTTTAATGTGGTAGTATTTCCGATACTTGTCGGATAAGTTACTGGAGAAGCATTACAAATATCATCGTTTGTAGGGCCAGAAAGAGTGGCAGGAACAGCTTGAATTTGCAATTCAAAATAACCTCGTTTATTTAATCCTGCGCCATCCACCATGATAAAGTAAGTTTTTCCTGGATCTAAACATTTAACAGTAAGCTCATTATCACCATCTACATTATCAGGAAGTCCATCTGCTGCAATGCCCACCATTGTTCCGGTACAAGTATTATCCGAAGTTTCGAAGACACCAATTTGAGTATATAGTAAATCACCGCGATTATCGGGATCGCTGATTGTATTTATTTTTACTTCTCCGGTTGAAGGTGCGGTAAATTTATACCAAACGGTTCCGTCCGGTGAAAAATCGGTAAAGAAATTACCACCATTTACTGCTGGCTCGTTGTCAATTCCGGCACAGAAATTATTTTCTACACGTATACAAGATCCTGCGTTATTTCTTGCTCCATTATGCAAACCGGTGGCAGACGGATAACCTGTTGTAGGGGAAGGATATGTTCCTGCTCCACTTGCCGGTGATACTCTTGTATCATATATTAATGGAGTTGTCCAAACAGCTGGTGTGCCTAAGTCAATAGCATCGCAAGGTAAATCATTGGTTGCCCAACGGTCTTGGGGGTCAGCGGTTAATTCTAAATAAAACTCCCCACGTGGACAAGTTGGACATAAGGTTTCTGTACTACCATCCACTAATAAATAATAAATAGTATCCGGCATTAAACATTCTATTGTATATTCTTCATCGTGCAGTAAGGCATCATGATTGGAACCCACATAGACTAATCTTTCTTTTTCTGTAGCCAAATCGCTACAATCTCCTCTATATCCACCACACAAATAAAATACTGCTAATTGGGCACTTATTTCTGGTTCATCAAAAGGAGGAAACACATCCGAAATCGTATTAATTGCTTCTATTTTTAATTTTCCAGATTTTGGTGCTTTAAACTTATACCATACTGGTGAATTTAACTCATCCCATGCTGGTGGACGCATACCTAATGAAGAAGGAATATCGTTATTCGTTGTTGCACAATAGTTATTTTGACCATTTAATTGTACTACGGTAGAACTATTGCAACTTGTCCAAGGAGCATTATTAGTGCCTGAAATATCTATTGCTTGACATAAAAAATCATTTGGTGTATGCTTACCATAATCCGAAATTTTAATATCATAATATCCATTTGAATTTATTGGACTACCATCTACTACTAAATAATATTCTGTACTTGGATATAAGCAATTTACAATTAAAGATTCATCTGAACCAGTTCTGATATTTGTTCCCACTGTAACATCATAATTACTTCCTTTTACGAAATGAGGTACATTGCACGCTCCATCGGAATATAATGCTAATTGAATATCAATTTCATCACCGGCTAATAAAAAAGTTGGATCCATATTTCCACCTGAAGAAAAAGGATAATAAGGATTCGTGAAGCCTTCTATTTTTACAGATGCATCGGTAAAGCCTGGAGCAGCAGGAGTAGTGAATCTATATACGACAGCTTTATCAAATGAAAAAGACGATGGTGCCGGGAAATTTGGAATTGATGAAACTCCGCAAATATTGGACAGATTACGTATAGTAATAGAACCTCCGGTAGGAACTGTTCCTAAATTTTCGGCATCACATCCTGTTATTTCACCTTCTTCCGGGAACCAGAAACGTAAAGAGAAATCGCCTTCTTCTAAAGCTTTTGCTATACCTAAGCACGTTGGATCATAGTCACCACCATCAACCATTAACCAATAATATAAATTTGGGTTTAGGCAATTAAAATACGCATCTTCATCGTTGGATCCAATATTATTCTCTGTTTGAACTAATGTTTTTGTGGCATTGCAATCATCTGTCGTAGTGGAATACAATGCCATTTGAATACTAATATCATTGCTTCCATTATCATTGGCATCGACAACAATGGTTCTACCTGGCACT
>JAGNZZ010000001.1:0-29755 GCA_017984135.1 Chitinophagales bacterium
ATGAACATTTGGCGAGTAATTTTAAGCATCTTATTTCCTCCTTTAGCCGTGTACGACAAAGGATGTGGAAGTATTGTAATTACGTTATTGTTGACTATAATTGGCTGGGTGCCAGGTGTAATAGCAGCATTGGTTATTTTAAATAATCCAAAATATGAATTAAGATAAAAAGGGGTTTTTATGTTTTTATGTATGGTTCAAGTGTATGCTTGAACCATTTTTTATTCTTCCTTATTTTTAAATGGACGAATAATTAAGCGTAAAGTTCTATCGTAAGTGATATAATTGTATAGCCAACCAAGCGTCACCGTAATTTTATTTCTAAAACCAATTAAACTAGTTACATGAACAAATAACCAAGCTAACCATGCCACAAATCCACCCATTTTAATGCCTTTGCTTTCCATTACGGCTTTGTTTCTGCCAACAGTAGCCATGGAGCCTTTGTCGTGGTATTTAAATGATTTGACAGTCTTGTTTTTCATTTCCGCTAATATATTTTTAGCCACCAATTCACCTTGTTGCAAAGCTACTGGAGCAACCATTGGATGTCCTTTTGGAAATTCATCGCTAACCATAGCAGCCACATCGCCAATGGCAAAAATATTGGTATGATTTATTACTTTGCAAAATTCATCTACTAAAATTCTACTTCCACCAACCATGGTATTAGGTGAAAAACCTTCAATTGGATTTCCTTTTACACCAGCTGTCCAAATTACGGTTTCGCTTTTTATTACTTTACCATCAGCAGTGGAGATGACTTCACCATCAAAATCAGTAACCATTGTATTCAACCAAATACTTACCCCAAAATCTTTTACATATTTAAGTGCTTTTTCTGAATTTTCAGGACTCATAGCACTTAATAATCTATCTGCAGATTCGAAAAGGTGAATTTGCATTTTTCTAAAATCTATTTCGGGATAATCTTTTGGTAAAATATTTTTGCGCATTTCACCCAAAGCACCTGCTAATTCAACACCAGTAGGTCCACCACCTACAATAGTAATATTGATTAATTTTTCTTTTTTAGATTCATCATAAGTGAGTAAGGCTTCTTCAAAATTTTCTAAAATAAAACTTCTCAAATTCAATGCTTGTGGAATATCTTTCATTTGCATCATTTTGGAAGAAACTTCTTTTGGGAATTTAAAAAAATTTGTCATGCTTCCAGTGGCAATAATTAAATAGTCATATTTTAAATCGCCAATATCAGTATGTACTTTTTGTTGTTCAATGTTGATGTTTCGAACTTCAGCCATGCGAAAAATGCCATTTGGTATTTCTTGCATAAATTTCCGCAGTGGATAGGCAATGCTTCCTGGTTCTAATCCTCCGGTTGCTACTTGATATAACAAAGGTTGAAAACAATGATAATTATGTTTATCTAACAATACAATTTGAACATCTTTTTCACTGAGATGCTTGGCTACTTCAATTCCACCAAAACCACCACCTATAATTACTACTCTTTTTTGTCCGGTTGAAGGTATTTTTAAATCCACTGAGTTAAATTTTTAAATTTTTTGTTTTTAAATTGAATATTTCTGCAAAATAAAATAAAAATGGAGCAGCAATATTGATTTAAGATTAAATGTAAATAGTCTTTTGTTATTTCTATTATCTTTGCATTTTATTTTAAACAAACGAATAAATCAATTGTTGCATGTCTCACATACATCTTATTAAAAAAGAAAATTACGGCATTATTCAAATGGATAGAGAAAAAGCCAATCCAATGAATTATGAATTTGTTGCAGGCATGCGTATCGCTTTAAAAAATCTTTTAGAAGATGATTCTATACATGGAGCAATAATAAATGGTAAAGAGAATTTCTTTTCTGCAGGCTTGGATTTGCCGGAACTTTATACGTATGATCAACTTCAATTTGAAAAATTTTGGAAAAATTTTATGGAATTAGTTTGTGACATAGTCGCATTTGATAAGCCATTAATTGCCTCTATAAATGGACATTCGCCTGCTGGTGGTTGTATCCTTGCTATTGGTTGTGATTATAGAGTGATGGCGGAAGGCAATTATAAAATTGGCTTAAATGAAATTCCAATTGGCATTGTGGTGCCACGTGGTATTTTTGATATTTATAGTTTTTGGATTGGCAGAAAACGTGCATATCAATATTTAATGGAAGGAAAATTGTATTCACCGGAACATGCAAAAGAAATTGGCTTGGTAGATGAAGTGGTGTCTGCTGATAAAGTTTTAGAAACGGCTGAAATTAAATTAAAACAGTATTTGAAATTTGAACAGCATGGTTGGCGAATTACAAAACGACAATTAAAATTTGAACAACTTAAAACGATGTCTTCCATTTCTGATTTTGAAATGAATGCTATGTTGCAACAATGGTGGAGTGAGCCAGTTCGTACAATTGTTGGACAATTTGTAGAGAACTTAAAAAAGAAAGACTAATGGAATAATGGAATAATGAAACAATGGAATAATGAAATAATGGAATAATGAAACAATGGAATAATGAAATAATGAAACAATGGAATAATGAAATAATGAAACAATGGAATAATGAAACAATGGAATAATGAAATAATGGAATAATGGAATAATGGAATAATGGAATATTGAAATAATGAAACAATGGAATAATGAAACAATGGAATAATGAAATAATGGAATAATGAAACAATGAAATAATGAAACAATGGAATAATGGAATAATGAAATAATGAAACAATGGAATAATGAAATAATGAAACAATGAAATAATGAAACAATGGAATAATTAATTTTTTATTCTAATATTACTACATTACTACATTACTACATTACTACATTACTAATATTACTACATTAATATACTACTATATGCAAGAAAAATTTACAGCCTTTGAAAATCGTTTAAAAAAAGTATATAAACATCTTTCTAAGATTGCAAGGAAACAACAGGTTTCTTGTTATCGTTTGTATCAAGTGGACTTGCCTGAATTTCCATTTATTATTGATGTTTACAAAGATTGCGTTTATGTTGCTGAATATAAATCTAAACATAAACTCAGTGAAGAAGAATATAAAAGGTGGTTGACAATTTCTATGGAAATTATTGAATCAGTGTTGGATGTGAATACTGAAAATGTTTTTTTAAAATTACGTGAAAGACAAAAAGGAGAGCAGCAATATCACAAATTGAATAAAGCGAAAACAGAATTAATTGTGCAAGAAAATGGCATGAGTTTTATTGTTAATCTTTCAGATTATTTAGATACAGGTTTGTTTTTAGACCATCGTATCACACGACAAAAAATAAAAGAAATTGCTACTGAAAAACGTGTGTTAAATTTATTCTCTTATACTGGAAGCTTTACCGTATATGCTGCTGCCGGAAATGCTTCTAAGATAACTACAGTGGATATGTCCAAAACGTATATCACTTGGGCGAAGAGGAATTTGTCGTACAACAAATTGTATGATGAAAAAAAACATAATTTTGTGCAAGAAGATGTGCTACAATATCTAAAAACGATTGCTCCAAATTCGTATGATGTAATCATCTTAGATCCACCTACATTTTCCAATAGCAAACGCATGGAAAATACCTTAGATATTCAACGTGACCATGTTGGAATCATTAATGTTTGTTTGTCAATTTTATCGGAAAATGGAGTTTTAATTTTCAGCACAAACTATCGGAATTTTGTATTGGATACAGTGCAAATCCTATCGTCTAACATTAAAGAAATAACCAAGCAAACTACACCATTTGATTTTGAAGGCAAGTTGAAAAGGGCTTGTTTTTGGATAGAAAAATAACTAATCGTTATTTGTATTTTTCATCCGTTCTTGCAATTCATTTTTTGATAGTTCGAAATTGTATTTTTTGGCAAATTCCTTTTGAGCAGCTTGGAATTTTTCATCTAATGGTTTTTCCTTTTTTGATATACTACCACTCAATTCTTTGATTTTTTTATTGATTGCTTCTTTTGTGAAATTATTTCCACTAGTTAATAATGTTAGCATTTCTTTGTATTCTTTTTGGCTAATATTAATGTAGAATTTAAATAAGTTTTTTGCAGCTTTTATGAATTTTTTATCCGTTTCAAAACCTTTAATTTTTGATAACACAAGTAAGCTTTCTTCTCCTTTATTTTTTATGTTTAATAAGGTAAAGTCATTTGGGTTATTAGAAAATTCTAAAATGGCTTCTCCTATTTTATTTTGTTCAGTGATAATTTCATTGTTATACCTTACGGCTTCATCAGATGTCCAACCCAATGAAATGGAAAGTAAAGTGATGGTGATAGTGAATAGAAATTTCATTCTAATTTTAATTTATATTTTAAACAAAATTGTTTTTGTGCTTCATTGAAGCTTGGATACGCATTTTCCATTTTCTTTTTTACAGAATTAAAAATCTCTATTTTCTTTACTTTAAAATCTTTGTAATCCATATCTGGATCTTCTACAATTTTTAAGAGATTTGGATGCTCTTGCTCACTAATATTTTTGTAAGTGTCAAATAGTTTTTTAGTGGCATTGTAATAATTGGTTTCATTGTTGTAAACTTTTAAACTATCTAAAAACACCATGCTTCTATTTATCTCATATTTTAATATTTTTAGGTTTAGTTCAGTTGCGCTGGTATTAAACTCATACATTTCTTTTCCAATATTTTCTTGTGCTTCTACAATAGATTGGTGAAATTGATAGGCTTTCACATCATAGTTTTGTGCAAAAGATGTATTGCATAGTAAAATAGTAAAGAATAAAATTAAAATACGCATTGGGATTGTTTTTCTAAAAATATCAATTAAAATGCCAAAATTAAAATCTTTTATTGGATTGAAAGAATTAATAATTTAATTCTTTCAAATCATGAATGATATCAGCTAAATAGGCTTTGGCATTAAATTTAGGATTTCCGAAGAATTGAGACAAACCAACCATATCACCATGACTTACAGAAGTTGCTGTTTCTGATTGCATAATTCCTCTGTAATTTCCCCATTTGCTGGATTCAATGCCAACCATTCCATCGTTCTTACCTTCATAATCCTTCATAATGGATGCCATTGTTTTCCAAACCACATTTGGATATTCTTTATTTACATGGCTAGCATAACTTTGATAATAAACCTTTGCAGAATCCGGCACTTCATCATTGAATTTTTTCATCCCATCAACAGTCATTTGCACTACGGCACGCAAGCTATCCGGACGATTATCGCCAATCATCATCGCATATAGATTAACCAAACGTGCGGCTGCAAACTTGGGCAAAGGAATTCGACCTAATACCATGTCTGCTAAATGTGTGCCTTGGTGTGGTGAACCTAACGTAGTAACACTCGAAATGTGATTATCCATACCTAATTTACTTACTAAATATCTAGCTTCTAAACCACCTTTTGAATGACCTATAATATTTATCTTCTTTTTTTTTGACTTCTCCAAAATATCTAAAATTCTAAATTTTAGTTTAATCGCATTGTCCGAAATAGACAAAAAAGCATCTTGTTGTGCTGTATATACATCACAGCCATGTTGCTTTAAATAATCAGGAATTGTTCCCCAATAATTTAGTAGCCTATTCTTATCGTGAAACCCTAAGCCACTTACTAATATGATAGGATATTTGGTGTCGCAATAAGAAAGCTTCGAGTCTTTATTCATAATTACACTTAAAAAATATTGAGTTGCAATTTTAAAACTTGCATGCAAATTTCCAAACTATTTTATGTAAACTTTTCTTCTTAACCATGAATTAATATTGAAATTGTTGTATTTTAAACAAATTCTATTTTAATTTGTATTATGATTAAAGGATATTTTTACGGTTATTATTTTTTTCGTTCCTAATCGAGATGATACTACCGTAATGTATATAAAGTAAAAAGTCTCGAAATATTTCGAGACTTTTTTTTTGCAATAATTGAAATAGAAATAAAAAATGAAATCAAAAATAGCCATACAAGGATTTGAAGCATCATTCCATGAAATAGTTGCATTAAATTATTTTGGTAAAAATATTGAAACAGTGGAGTGCGCTACCTTTTCCAAATTATTTGAGGTAATGAAAAATGGCGAAGCAGATTTTGCGGTATGTGCCATTGAAAACACCTTGGCAGGTTCTATACTGCCTAATTATGCTCATTTGAGAAATTCAAAACTACACATTATTGGAGAAGTTTATTTGCGCATAGAAATGAACTTAATGGCATTGCCCAACCAAAAGATGGATTCCATTTTTGAAGTACATTCTCACCCAATGGCATTGTTGCAATGTCAAAAATATTTTGAAAAATTTCCATTAATACAATTAATAGAATCAAAAGATACGGCACTAAGTGCGAGAGAAATACAACAAAATAAAATTAAAAATAGAGCAGCAATTGCAAGTAAACGAGCAGCCAATTTATACAATTTAGAAATCATAGCAGCCGATATTCATGATAATAAAAGAAATTTTACTCGATTTCTTATATTAGCAAAAACAACAGATACTAAATACCAACCCAAAAAAATTAATAAGTCTTCCATTTCGTTTCGTGCACACCACACACCAGGAAGTTTAGCTAAGGTACTTTCTTCAATAGGAGCACATGGTATTAATTTAACTAAAATTCAATCCTTACCAGTAGTTGGAGAAGAATGGCAATATTATATGTATGCCGATTTAGAATTTGAAGATGTTCAAAGTTATCATCTAATGCTTAAAGAAATTAAATCTTTAACCAAAGAACTTCAAATTTTAGGCGAATATCGTCAAGGTAAAAAAATAGAATAATACAAGTACTTTTTATAAAAATAATTGACAAATGATTATAGAACCGGCACATAAATTAGAACATATTAATGAGTATTATTTCAGTACTAAACTGAAACAAATTGCTCAACTTCGTGCTCAAGGAAAACCAATTATTAATCTTGGAATTGGCAATCCAGATCAAGCGCCATCAGTACAAACAATTGATGCTTTAAAATTAGCAGCATCTAATGTAAACAATCATGGATATCAAAGTTATGTTGGCATTCCAGCACTTAGAAAAGCTATGTGTAATTGGTATAAAAATACCTATGGTGTTGACTTAAATCCGGAAAATGAAATTCTACCTTTATTAGGTTCTAAGGAAGGTATTTCCCATATTTCAAGTGCATTTTTAAATCCAGGTGATAAAGTATTAGTGCCTAATCCTGGTTATCCAACATATACTTCGGCAACACATTTAGCCAGTGCAATTCCTATTTATTATGAATTGGATGAACACAACAATTGGGCACCGGATTTTTCATCTATTGACGAATCTATTTTGCGAGAAGCAAAAATTATTTGGACTAATTATCCTAATATGCCAACCGGTGCAAGCGGAAACGCATCTATCTTTAAAAAATTAATTGAGGTAGCTAAAGAATATAAAATTTTAATTGTCAACGATAATCCATATAGTTTAGTTTTAAATGATGGAAACCCAGTTTCTATTTTACAAATTGAAGGTGCAAAAGAAGTTTGTATTGAATTAAATTCACTAAGCAAATCACACAATCTAGCTGGCGCAAGAATTGGATTAATTGTCGGAGATAAAGAATATATTAATACTATTTTAAAAGTTAAAAGTAATGTAGATTCAGGCATGTACTTGCCAGTGCAAGAAGCTGCAATTGCCGCATTAAATAATGATGATGCATGGCACGAACTACGCAATCAAGAATATAAAAAACGTAGAACTTTTGCGTATGCAATAATGGATGCATTAGCGTGTGTTTATGACAAAAACCAAATAGGAATGTTTTTGTGGGCTAAAATTCCGGATACCTTTAAGCATGTAGAAGAATTGACCGAAAAAATTTTACATGAAGCCGATGTATTTATTACACCAGGATTTATTTTTGGAAGTAAAGGGGAACGATATGTTCGTATATCTTTATGTAGTCCGGAAGCTGATTTGAAAGAAGCCTTGAATAGGATTATGAAAATGGTAAACAATAATAAGTAAATAGAAGATGAAATGGTTGTAGCAATATTTGGAATAGGTTTAATTGGTGGTTCGGTGGCAAAAGATTTGCGTGCTGCAAATTTTTGTACAGAAATTATTGGAGTTGGTAGGAGCGAAGCTAGTAATGAAACCGCATTAAAACTTGGATTAGTTGACAAAATAGTTACCCGCGAAGCAGCCATAAAACTCGCAGATTTAATAATTCTTACAGTTCCGGTAAATAGTTTAATAAATGAATTAAAATTTGTGTTAGATAATATCCAATCTCACCAAACCGTAACAGATATGGGTTCTACAAAAGGAATTGTGATTGATGCCATTCAACATCACCCACTACGAAATAGATATGTGGCATCGCATCCTATGGCTGGTACCGAAAACAGTGGACCTAATGCTGCTATTAATAATCTATTTAAAGATAAGATTTGCATTATTTGTGATAAAGAAAATAGTGCAAGTGATGCTGTGGAACAAGTGGAATCAATGTACAATACACTAGGCATGCGTATTAAATATATGGAAGCACATCAGCACGATATGCATGCCGCTTATGTTTCTCATATTTCACACATCAGTTCATTCGTATTGGCAGCAACGGTTTTGGAAAAAGAAAAAGATGAAGAAGCTATTTTAGAAATGGCTGGAGGTGGTTTTGAAAGTACCGTACGATTAGCAAAAAGTTCGCCAGAAATGTGGGCACCTATCTTTCATCAAAACAAACTTTATCTTTTAGAAGTGATGGATACTTATATTGAAAAAATGTACCATTTTAGAAATCTAATTAATAAAAATAAAAATGAAGAATTATTGGCATTAATGAAAGAAGCCAATGAGATTCGTAAAATTTTAAAATAAAATACAATGATATTAGAAGCAGCAATGTTATACGTTCATCCAACAGATTTAGCCACATTTGAACCAGATTTTGTAAAAGCATCTCAAATTATTTGTCAAGCAAATGGATATATAGAACATGAACTACAAAAATGTATGGAAGTGGAAAATAAATATCTATTATTAGTAAAATGGGATACTTTAGAAAATCATACCATTGACTTTAGAAGTTCGGATTTATTTGAACAATGGCGAGCGATAGTTCATCCTTATTTTGAATCAAAACCAATTGTAGAACATTTTACAACACTTTACAAACATTAACCTATTTAATCATAATTTATTTAATTCATAAAATAGAAAATAAAAAACAATCATTCGTAATTAATAACTTTATAATATGAGTAATCTAAACATCGTTCCTCTAAAAGATTGGGGATTTAATTTTGAAAGACCGATAATTATTTCAGGTCCATGTTCTTGTGAAACAGAAGAACAAATGTTGGAAACTGCACAACGTTTATCAGATAAAGGCATTCATGTATTGCGTGCAGGAATATGGAAACCACGTACACGTCCAGGCATGTTTGAAGGTATTGGAAAAGAAGGTTTGGCTTGGTTGGTAAATGCCGGAAAACAAATTGGAAAACCAACTACTGTGGAAGTTGCCACCGCTCAACATGTAGAAGAATCATTGGAAGCAGGTGTGGATATTTTATGGATTGGTGCACGTACTACCGTAAATCCTTTTTCAGTTCAAGAAATTGCAGATGCTTTACGCGGTGTAGATATTCCAGTTTTGGTTAAAAATCCAATCAATCCGGATTTACAATTGTGGTTAGGCAGTATGGAACGATTAAACGCTGTTGGTATCACAAAATTAGGAGCTATTCATCGTGGATTTTCAGCGTATGAGAAATCGAAATATCGAAATAAACCCATGTGGGAATTACCGGTAGAAATGCGAAGACTATATCCAACGATGCCAATCATTGTCGATCCATCTCATATTTGTGGCTCTCGTGAATTAATTCCATCCGTTTCTCAAAAAGCTTTAGACTTAGATTTTGATGGTTTAATGATTGAGTCACATCGCGATCCTGAAAATGCTTGGAGTGATGCTGCACAACAAGTAACACCGGAACGTTTAGGTGAAATTGTTTCTTCTTTAGTAGTTCGAAGTAGTAAATTAGATGATTATGCAGAAAATAAATTAGATGCATTACGTGCTCAAATTGATAGAATTGATAACTATATGTTAGAAATTATGGGCGAACGTATGGATATTGCACGTAAGATTGGGGAATTTAAAAGAGACAATGGAATTACTATTTTACAAACCAATCGTTGGGACGAAATTATCCAAGATAGAGTGAAAAAAGCAGCCAAAAAAGAACTTACCGAAGACTTTGTAAAGGATATGATGGAGGCCATTCACCAAGAATCTATCCGTCATCAAACAAAAATTATGAACAATATTTTAGCAGAATAATTGATTTTGTTTATATACTATTGATAATCAGTATTTTATGTTATTTTCTTAAAAAATGTAAATGTTAGTATATTTTTCAAGTTATTACAGAAGCCTTTGCTTATTTCGATTGTTTATTAAATTTGGATAATACTATTTATAACATAAAAAATAAGTAAAATGGACAAATCGAAAATGCTCAAGGCATATTGCCTTAAAACAAAAGAAAAAGATGTACCAATGCACGATGCGGTAATTACTAAAACATCAAGAGGTGGTTATATGGCATCTGGAAACGATGGCAAAGGTAACAAGATGGCAGCTATCTTAGGCGAAGCAAAAGCATTGCAAGCTATTAAGGATGGTGTTGCAAAACAAGGATTCTAATCCACAATAAATCTATGATTTAAAATAAAGGTCAACCTAAAATGGTTGACCTTTGTTTTTTATTCATCGGTTGCTGTCCTCTTCAACCGAAACTTTAGTTTGTCAATTAAATATTGAGTGTATGAATGAGATTACCTCTTTCGAGGTAATGACAGCAACATCACTATGCTTCGTGTTATTCGCCAAGGTTCGTGTCCGCACGAACCAAACTTTAGCTTGTTTTTAATTCCAATTACTTCGTAACAACTGACCAAAGATTTTTTTCTTTCCTAAGTCTTCGTGGAATTTTACTTCGCCGTTATTGGTATAGGCTTCATTGCCATTAATAAATACATGTTGTACCACTTTGCCACTGCGTTTTACTAAACGATAAGAACCATCAAATTGTGGATGGTAATCTTCTATGGGATCCGTGTTCAAATCCGATTCAAATAACGTAGGATCTACAATAATTAAATCGGCACGTTTGCCTACGGAAATATCGCCGGCATCAATGCCTAAAAAATTCGCCGGTTCTTTCGTTAATCGATGCACTGCTTTTTCAATAGACATAATTTCCGGATTGCGAACAGCTTGTTTTAATAAGTGCAACGCACCATCATGAAATGCCATATTTAAGTTATGTGCGCCGCTGTCGTTAAATCCAGGGAAACAATGTTCGCTGTTTAATAATTCCATTCGCACACTTTCTCTATGGTTGGAGGTTTCGCATTTCCAACGAATTTTAGTGTCATGTTCTGCCAATAAATTCATAAAATGTTCCACTGGTTCCACGTTAGCTTCTTCTGCAATTTGTGCAAAATTTTTTCCAATATGAGCAGTAACCGGTGAATTTACCACCCACATTTCCTTCAATGCTTTTGGGAAAACAGATGCTGCTTTGTGGTTCCATTCTTTCACAAACTGTTTTCTAAATTCTGGATTGGTAAACATGGCATTTCTTCCTGCTTTATCGGTAGAAATGGCCTTAATCATACACGGAAATTCTTCAAATAATGGCGTTACAGGTCCATCGCCGTAATTCATAAATGGAACAGCTAAGGTTTGGAATTTCATATTGGTTCTGAAAATTTTATTACCAATGAAACCTAGTAATTTTAAAAGATGATATATTCTTTCGTTCGATTTTAAATCTAAAGCGGCAACGATAGTTGTTTTTAATGTTTTTTCAAAAAAACCACCTTGGCTTAATCTGGTAATTGTTGCAAACGATGTTTTGTCCACCGCATTTGGCGTAATTTGCAATACGCGATTTCGTTTTCTCAATACATTTGCCAATCGTTTGTATTCAGAGCGTGGCGCTAATTGAGAAGGTACTGAAAATCCTGTAAATTCAGATGCATATACACCAGCCCAACGATGAAAAGGCAACATATCAATAGAAACACCTAAAAATCCAGCATCTAATGCATCCGCTACAATTTTTTCCATTTTTTGTAATTCTTCTTCTGTTGCATTTTTTTCTTTAAAGCTGCGTTCTAATCCCATCACATGCATTCGCAAGTTAGAATGACCTAAAAATGAAGCAATGTTTGGCCCAACTGGAACGGTATCTAAATGTTCATAGTATTCTTTTACGCTTTTCCATTTTATGTTTCCTATCAACCATTGACTTAATACTTTAGCTGGAATATTTTCCACACGAGCAAACAAATCGACGATTTCTTCTTCTTTTCCTAAAGCTGCCGATAGAGAACAATTGCCAATGACCACTGTAGTAACACCATGTCGAACGGATTCTTCCAATGCTGGTAATACTTCTAATTCGGCATCGTAATGGGCGTGAATATCTAATAATCCAGGCATAATCCATTTGCCTGTAGCATCAATTTCTTTAGCATTTTCTATATTTGGTGCATTGTCAACTACTGCATCAATTTTATTGTTTTTAATAATGACATCTTTTTTTATGGCTTTGTTGCCTAATCCGTCAAAATAAAGTCCGTTACGAATAATAGTGGTTTGCATATAATATTGAAATTTTGAAAAATTATGCTATAAAAATAATCATTTTATAAGATTTTTTTTGATGTAATATTTACTAAAGATTAAATTTTAAGTGGATTTACTATTTATTGGCTTTATAGAACTAATCAACAGTTAATTAATGGTATTAATGTGTATTTGTATTTGCTTATACTAATGATTTTACTATTTTTGATTTGATATAAAAAATTAAAATGGCACATAAAGTACGCGTTATATTAGATGGCATTGAGCATACCTTGCAAGTAGGTGATGACGAAACGATTTTAGAAGCTGCAATAGATGCTGGAATTGATCCACCTTATGCGTGCAGAGTAGCCGCATGTTGCAGTTGTAAAGCAAAATTAATAGAAGGCAAAGTGGAAATGGACGATGATGAACCATTAACAGAAGAAGAACTGGAAGAAGGTTTCATTTTAACTTGTCAATCGCATCCTAAAAGTGAAGGATGTTTAATTAGTTACGACGAAGCATAAAATCTTTTGCCTACTTAATTGGTTGCAGATTCGTTTTTTTTTGAAACGAACTTTTTTAAACTTGAACAAATTTGTTTGAGCAGATTTTGCTGGTTGAAATATGTATAGCTTTTTCTAATGCTACATATTTTAAAATAAGCGTATATGGAGTGAATTCAATTTTGTTTTCATTTTTAAATATATCATAATCAAAGTGTAGATCCAAAACGGTATATCTAAATTTGTGTGTATTGAGTTGCTGTTGATTTAATATTTCTTGTTTCTGTTGGCTAGATATTTCTTCTATAAATAATTGCTGAGGTTTTATTTTGTGATGTAAATAATAATCAATGGCAATGAACTCTTTGAGGATGATATCTTCAGCAAAATGCTGATTGGCATACTGATATAAAAACTCATAAATATTTTTTAGTGTATAACGATGCAAATCGCTTACCGTAGCAAAATAAGTACCTAAGCCTAGTAAGAAATCAAAAATGCTGTAATGTTCAGTAACATATTTTAGTGTATTGATGGCTCTTTTTTTATTCCAATATACTTCTAATGCATGTTCCAATAAAACAATGTTATGTAATTCTTCTTTGCTTAAATAATTACTTTGTATAATCTGATATGGTGGATTTTTATCAAACACAAAACCATGTTGTTGGTAGGTATCTCTTACTGGTGTACCTTTTAAAAATTTTAAAAAACCTAATTGCAATTCAGGTGCATACAACTTAAATACTTCTTCAAATGAATATTTGATATCATCAAAATAATCTAAAGCAAGACCAACAATTAAATCGAGATGCATTTCTATTTTATGGTCGAGTTGTTGGATGATGCTTTTTGTTTTTTCAAAATTTTGCTTACGTTTAACTTCTAAATTGGCTTTTTGGTTCACTGTTTGTATGCCAATTTCAAATCTAAAAATACCATACGGCACTTTTTCTTCAATAAATTGAATAATATCTGGATGGATGATGTCTGCCGTTATTTCAAATTGATAAACCACATTTGGCTTGTGATTGTCTAAAATAAATTGAAAAATATCAATTGTGAAATCTTTCTTGATATTGAATGTTCTATCTAAAAATTTGATGGTTCTACCATGTTCAATCATAAATAGCAACATATTTTTTATGGCTGCGTTCGGTAAGTTTCTAACTTTATTATCCAAACTGGCTAAGCAAAAACCACATTTATATGGACAACCACGTGATGTTTCGATATATAAAACTTTTGATGCTAATGAGGTACTATCATCATCAGTATAAGGCATAAAATGATTATAATTTTCTAAATCAAAAACCGAAACATTTTTATTTTCAATAATATTATTCTCTTTTTTATAAATCAATCCTTCTACATGTTCTATGTTTGGATAAGATTGAATGAATTGTTGAAATGGAATTTCACCTTCACCAGAAATGATATAATCTATTTCAGGTAAGTTGATGATATCTCCATATTCATAACTGACTTCTGGTCCACCTAATAAGATTTTTATGTTTGGATTTCTTTCTTTGAGAAGCTTGGCTACGGCCAAAGTGGGTGTGATGTTCCAAATGTAACAACTCAAACAAACAATATCGAAATGAGAGCAAAATTCAACAATTGGCTCTTGTTCTTCATTGATTGTAAATTCTTTCCATGCTAATCCTTTATGTTCTTTATTCAACTGATAAAGAATGCGAATCGCTAAGTTGGTGTGTATATACTTAGAATTTAAAGTAGCTAATAGAATTTGCACATTACAAAGATACAAATTAGATAACGTTCCTTAAAATGAAAGGATAGAATTCTATTGACTCAATGGATATCTGTTATTTAAATCGTTCTTTGTTGCCAATGCCATCTAATGGTAATACATTGGCGATAAATTTAAACCAATTTCTAGTTTTTCCAAACCAACTCAACATCACTGCATGCAATAATTTATATTTTGAATTTGTATATGGATACCATTGAGGTTCAATTAATTTGCCTTGTTTGTCTATCAGAACCGATTTTAAGTTGCAAAATACCAATAAGCCATCTTCGCCTTTAAAACGACCAATTCCGCTATCTTTTACACCACCGAAAGGTAAATATGGATTAGCTTCGTTGAGCATGTGGTTGTTGATGCATACATTACCACATTTTATGGCTCGAGCGACACGTGTTGCTTTTTCTAAATCTTTACTCCAAACGGAAGCACTTAATCCATAAGCAGAATCGTTGGCTAAGGCAATAGCTTCTGCTTCGGTTTTAAATTTCATGATAGCTAAAGTAGGTCCGAAAGTTTCTTCCGATGCTACTTTCATAGTATGATTGCAGTTTTCAAAAATAGTAGGTGGTATATGATGTGATCCTTTTTCTTGTATGCCTCCACATAATAATGTTGCTCCTTTTGCCAAAGCATCTTCAATATGGTCTTCAATTACTTTTACTTGAAAAGAAGCAGTAATGGCACCTACATCACAATCTTCTGGTGATGTAGTATCTCTATTTGGGTGTGAAGTACGTAAACGTTTGGTGCGTTCCACTAAATAAGGAACGAGTTGGTCGTAAATACCTTCTTGAACGTACAAACGCTCAATGCCGGTGCAGTTTTGTCCGGCGTTGGTAAATGCGCCCCACATAATGCCATTTACAGTTCTATCTATATCCACATCATCAAAAACAATACTTGGATCTTTGCCACCTAATTCTAAATCAATTGGAATAAGTTGTTTTGCACAAGCTTCCATTAATTTTCTACCGGTATTTACACTTCCGGTAAAATGTACTTTATCTGGTTTTTGAGCCAGTAAATGACTGCCTGTTTCTTTGCCGCCAATCACCACTTGAATGGCATCTTTCATAAATCCACTGTTGGCGAAAAAATGTTCCCAAAGTGGTCGTAATGGTGTTACTTCTGATGGTTTTACAATAGTGGCATTCCCAGCTAAAAACGACATTAATCCTGGAACGATTACTTGATAAAATGGGAAATTCCAAGGCGTAATGACTAAAACGGTTCCTAATGGTTCTCTAAATTGACGTGATTTTTTTTCCATCAAGAATATAGGCCAATTCACTTTTTGGTCTTTTAACTGCTTGGGTGCCAACTTGGTATATACATCTATTACATCTGTTACTTCAAATACTTCTGCCGCAAATGCATCGGTTCTTGCTTTGCCGGTTTCCGCAATTATGCAATCTAAAATAAAATCACTGTGTTCAATAACATAATCTCTTATTTTTAAAACTTCTGCCACACGTTGTTCCACACTCAATGCTTGAATGTTTTTTTGAACAACATTGGCTTTGTCGAAAATATCCTTTGCTTGCGCCGAAGATACTTCGTCTATTTCGTAAAGCGTTGTATTTTTAATAGGATTGTTTACTTTTATAGATTGAGTAGCAAGTACTTCCATAGTGTTTTTAAATTTGTAGCCAATATACCTATTAATGGTGAGATGTGCTAATTTATTCTTTATAAAAAAGAAATTTTATTTGAATTTAATTTTAAGCTAATAAACTAGATAAATAAGTAAAAAAATGAATTATAAAAAACATTTTCCTTGTCCTCGATAGGTAGGAACCGATTCAATTATTTTTCCATTGGAAATTAATTGTAATTCATTAAATCGTTCGCAAATTTCGCCGGCTTTGCTATGTCTAAATAATATGGTATCTCCAATATTGAGTTTTTCATTACCATTATAAACACATGGTGTTTGTACTTCGCCACAGGCTTCATTTTCCGTCAATTTAATGCCATTTGGTAAATAAGGTTTAGGTATTTTATCGATTCCAGCAGTTCCGCTGGCAATATAACCACCACCCAAGCACGTGTAAATATTTTCTTTTGGTTTACGAACAATTTGAACGGCAAAACCTACTGCAGGTTCATGTTTGAAATGCGAATAATAATCGAAAAGGGCAGGTGAGTAGAAGCCGGAACCAACGGTAATTTCAGTTACCCAATTTTCTTGTTTACTACTTTCAATACTGCCAGTTCCACCTGCATTTACCAAGTCTAATTTTATATTTTTTGATTCAATGTATTGCACGATTGCTTTTCGTCTTTTAGAATAATCTAAATTGGAAAGCCGCTTTAATGTTGGTATCAAATAATTTTTAATTCCATTGGCTGGATTTTTTTCTCCTAAACCAGCTATTTGAGCTTCGTAACCCATTAATGCAGTCAAGGAAATATTTTTAAACTTTTCAAATTTATCTATCAATTGTTTCCCTTTTTCTATACTGTTAATGGGCGAACGCATCACGCCAAAATGAATGCCTGGAAATGCAGTGGACATATCAACATCTATACACAATGGTTGAACAACGCCAACTTGTTGAGCAATAGTATTTATGAGTAGCAAATGCGCTTCACAATCCACCATTAATTTAATTTTTTTTCCAGATTTGGTTGCTTCGCAAATTTGTTTTATCTCCTTTTCATTAACAATTGGATAGCCTAAAAGTAAATCGTCAAAACCTTGTTCTATTAAGAACAAGGCTTCGTTGCCAGTAAAACACATGATACCTTTATAAATGGGATCGGATGCTAATATGCGTTTTAAAATAGCAGTGCATCGAATGGATTTGGAGGCGATTCGAATGGTTTGATTTTTACCTTTCGTACGATGGGCAATATCTCGGCAATTTTTATCTAACAAATCTAAATCGCAAAATGCGAGTGGTAGTTGCTGATTTTTAAAAATAGAATTATAGTAGTTGTAATTATTTTTTGACATACCTAAAATTAAAAAATCCTTTCTTATGAAAGGATTTTATTAGATTGATTTTATATTAAAATTCAAAACGATATTGCATCGTGAAATTAACTGGTGGTTCGAGTCGTCCTACACGTAGCCAGTATTCCCGATTAGTCAAATTTTTGACAATAAAACCAAAAGTATGTTTGTTTTTATAGGTATAAAATGCACGTGCATTCACCACAAAATCGCCTTTTTTCGACATATTTTTATAATAATCTTCTATGCCTGCGCCTGGAATGGCTAAAAATAGTTTATCAAAATTTTCTTGGTTACTATAGTAGCGTGCATCAATTCCTAAAGTTAATTTGTTATCAAACACATATTCAAAATCTAATGTTATTAGATGTCTGTTTCTATATTTTAAAACATAGCTAGCTGTATCACCGGTAATTGGCGTAAACATGTGTTTGAAAAATGAGCCTAAATATGGACCTACTTTATCTAAGCCATAGCCTAAATATTTATCCATGACGATTGGTAAAGTATAAGTATAACCTGTTAATATATTGATTTCATGTTTTTTATGAGTGATGGCATGCTTGAAAGATATATCTAATCCTGCAATTCGAGCATCGGTGATGTTTTCTGCTTTTAATTTTACTAAAGCATACACAGTAGTATCAGATAGATTGACGTTGAAATCTACTAAGTTTTTATATTGTTGCCAAAAGAAAGCAAAATCGTATAAACCAGCGTATTTTTTATTTTTTGAAAATACTTTTTGCTGATAGCCAATTTCAGAAGTCCAACCATATTCCGGTACTAAATCTTCATTGGGTAATATGGCTAATGTTTTTCTTGGAACAATGGAATCGTATTTAAATACAAAAACAGTATCGTTTCTATATTCATATCGTTCTTTTGGGAAACTAATATCTGCACTTCCTAAATTTTCATCTACAAAACGTTCGGCAAAACTTGGGAAACGATAGGCTTGACCAATATTAAAACGAATGGAAGCTTTTGAGGTCGCTTGATAATTTAAGCCTGCACGCCATTGTCCGGGCAAGTAAAATTTAAGTTTGCCATTTTTATCTCTAAATTCGGAACCGGTTACGCCTGCTTTTTTTTCAAAAGCGAATGTTTCAAACCGAACACCACCAGATAAGGTTAATTTTTTATATTTTTTGTCTAATTGCATAAAAGCGGCAAACAGATTGGCTACTTTATTTGGAGATCCAACAAATGCTGGAACATTAATGTATAAAAATTGATCGTTGGCGCCAGCAATAATCGTTAATTCTTTGGCGGCATATTGTTTAGTAAAGCGGTAATCAATATTTTCTAAAAGCGTTTTGGTATCAAAAGATGGTCGATTAAAATAGGTTCGAGTTAAAATTTCATGTTTGTTGTTTTTCTTATCATAGAAAGTCAAAAATGGATCTATGGTTAAACGAAGATTGGAAAAAACATTATTCGCTGCTGGTTTATAAGCACCATCGTTACTATTTCTCCAATAAAAAAATTCTGTTTCTCTATTGTATGAAAAGGATCCAGCCAATCCACCACTTAGTTTTTCATTTTTTTTACTAATCCATTTAGTTCTATAATTAATACGCGCTAAATACTCTAATCCATCTTCATATTGTTGATTTTGAATATAAATATTTCCACCTACCGTATATTCGAAATGATTGGTTGGTTTGTGTGCTCGCATAAAAGTATAACCAGTGCTGGGTTGTGGCGTTTCCCACCATTTTGTTTCTTTTCTTTTTGGAGGTCCATAAAAAGATAGGAAACCGGTGAAACGAGTTTGTGGTTTTTTAGTAGGTACAACGGATTGTAAATGGATAGTTCCATTCATGGCAGATGAACCATATAAAACAGACGAAGCTCCTTTTAATACTTCAATTTGTCCAACCGTTTCAATTGGCAGCATCGTCCATTTAATATCACCTCTATCGGGTGAAAGTATAGTTTGTCCATCTAACACAAATCCAACACGAGAGCCAACACCATAGGTCCAGCCACTTCCACCACGTATATTGGCTTGTCCGTCAGCCACGTTTACGCCAGATACCCGACGAAATGCTTCGTCGATACGTGTTACATTGGTATTTTGAATTAATTTAGGCTTGATGACTTCAATAGAGATGACTTCTTCACTGGCTTTTTTTGGAAATAATGAACCGGTGATTACTAATTCATCTCCTAAAATATTTTTTAGTTCTTCCTCTAGTGCAATATTTAATTCTAGCGTTTCATTTTCTTTGGCTTCTATTGTTTTAGAAATTTCTTGAAAACCAATATATGAAAATTGATAGGTGTAAGTACCTGCCGTTGTTTTGATTTCGAAATTTCCATCTAAATCGGTAATGGCGGCAATATCTTTTCCTGTTAAAATATTGACACCAATTAGTGCTTCTTGGGTTTTTGCATCCGTAATTTTGCCTTTAATGATGGCATTTTGTGCAAGTAGTGTAAGTGGAAATAATAAGCTAAAAATTAAAGAGATGCGTATTGAGATTTTCATTAAAATTATGTTTGCACAAAAATACTCTACATCTTTTATAATTTCTATAAAAACAAATAAACTTTTGTGAACATACACATTTATAGTGAGTCACAAAAGTTTATTATTTATTAGATGTTAAGTATGTATTAATTGAAAGTCATGTCCATACGGAAACCGTATGTACGTGGAGCTTCCATTAATGCAGGTCTTAATGTGTACTCTCTGTTGGTAATGTTTTTAATTACAAATGAAAAATTGAAATCTCTGTTTTCTTTCATAAAATGATATCCAATACGCGTATCTAAAACAAAATCGCCTTTGAATTTTGGTTTTGTATCACTCAATGAAGAACCTTTTTTCAAATGAGATGCTTGATAAGAATAGAAACTAGGTAAAATAGTGGCAAATATATCATCGATATTTTCCATGAAGCTGAAGTATGCTCCAGTTAAACCAAAAGTAAATCCTTTAAAATCGACATCCCAAACACCCACAAATTGATGCTGAATTCTATATTTTAAGATATTGTATTTAGCAATGTCTTTATATTCAGGATTGTTTTCATCGTATTTTTTGTATTTAGGCATGATGTAGGTATAACCTAATTGAATAGTAGTTGGAAATTTTCCGGCAATTTTTCCTTCGCCACCAACGGTTGCTTCGGCTCCAAAAATCATAGTTTGGCTTTTTACATTGTTTGCTTGGAATCCAAATGTAGGAACACTTATAAAGTTAAATTCAATCATGTTTTTGTATTGCGTATAAAAAGCGGCAATATCTACAAATCCTTTGATGTCTCTTCCTAATTTTACACCTTGTCTAATTCCTAATTCAACACTCATGCCGGTTTCTGATACTAAGTCTTTATTAGAGTAAATTCCAAATCCCGGACTTAATTCTGTGGTGATAAATTTCTCAGCAATGGTAGGAAAACGATAACCTTGTCCGAATGAAGTACGTATATAAGTATATTTTGCGGCTTGCACACTAACGCCTACACGAGATACCGGTTTTGTTTCCCATTTTTGATTATCCAATCGGTTGGATTCAAATCTAAAACCATAAGTAATATTTAAACGATTGAAGAATTTTTTGTCTAATTGAAAATAACCAGCAATATTGGTTCCAATATGAGCTGTGTCACCAAATAATTCAGATTTTGAACGCACATGGTTTGCTACGATACCACCTGTAACTGTAAAATTCCATTTTTCAATTCTACGTTGGTATTGGTATTCTCCATAATAAAAATCGTTGGAATTGTCTTGATTATTAGAATTGTCAATGGCCGTTCTAACATATCTACCTAATAGTTTATGGCTGTTTCCCTTGGTATCTGCATATCTGAAATATGGGTCAATGCTGCCTCTAAATGTTTTAGATTCAGTTGGAATGCCGGTAACAGCACTTGGCAAATATTTGCTCACTCCTTCACCGCCCCACAAGAAGAAAGTACGGCTATCGCCTTTTTGTAAGTTTAAGTTTACTCCAACACTCATTTTGTCATTGATGGTATATCTTAAGTTGGCTGTAACTCGACCACGTGTTTCGTTGGCACCCCATTTATGATCTTGTTTTTTAAAGAACATTCCACCGGCTACGATATCAAATTTTTTTATTTTTTGTCTATAAGCAAATGAAAAACCAAATTCATAAGGTCTTTTATTGAAATCATTTTTAATGGTCGTATCTTTACCAAATAAGCCACCTGCACCAGATAATAAAGTGATGCTGTCTAAATCCCACCATTTTTTTTCTAATTTGGTTTTGGTAAATGTTTCTGTTGTTCTATCAAAGGTATAATCGTTTTTATTTGGGTTTCCCACTACAGAGCCAAACAGTGATATTTTTGCATACGGTTTTGATGTTGGGTAAGAAGATCGAACATTGATGATTCCGTTCATGGCTGAAGAACCATATAAAGCAGACGCAGCACCTTTAATAATTTCAATTTGACCAATATTTTCTACCGGAAGATTTGACCAACTGGTAAATCCGGCATCGGCTTGTAAAATAGGTAAATCATCTAATAACAATAAGACTCGAGAGCCGGAACCATAGGAATAGCCAGAACCACCTCGAATATTAGCTTGTCCATCTACCACAGTAACTCCAGAGCTTTTTTGCAATACTTCGGAAACATTATTTAAATTTTGTTTTTCTAAGGCTGCTGGTTTTATCACATCAATAGAAACGGATTCTTCGCCTATTTTGCGTTCAAATTTACTACTGGTAATTACCAATTCATCCAATAAACTTTGAACTTCACCCATTAGAACATCAAGAGAAAGAGTTTGATTGGCTTTTAAGCTTATTGGTTTAATGATATCATCATAGCCGACATAACTGTATTTGATTTTATACGTTCCAGGTTCTAAGGATATTTTATAATTTCCATCAATATCTGAAGTTGTACCTAAGGTTGTATTTTCAACAGAAATATTTACCCCAATTAATGCTTCTTTGTTTGTATTATCTTTTAAATTTCCTTTTACAGTTGCATGTTGCGCATTACTATTTATATAAATAAACAGAATAGAAATACACGTCAATAAAGTTTTCTTCATATCATTTTATTTGTTTGCTAATTTATGTTAAATAAATGTAAGATTATAACGTAATAAAGCTTTATTGTCATTTGTCAAAAAAAAATGCTCCAATAAAAATTGGAGCAATAATATTTTTAGTTTAGAATAATTTATCTATTTAAAAATGTGCCTCTTAAATTTAAATCTCTATTATCTATATTTGTAATATCAATTTCTCCAATTTTAACGTTTGTACGACCTTTTTTAATATTAATTCTAGTTGTAGAACCAGTAGGAGTTACAATACCATATCCAGTTGCTTCTACACTCCAAATTTTCACAAAACCACCTATACCAGGTAAAGTTGTTGGAATTTTTATAGTATCACTTGCTCCAGAGCCAATAAAAATTGTATCTAATATAATTTTATTGCAATCTGTTGGATCTACTTTACCTGGTAAAGATTGACCCAATGCTTTAGATGAAATTGTAATATTTGTTCCATTAACAGATACATCTAAAGAGTCGCCAATTGATATTAAATCGAGTGGTAAATTTCCTAAGTAAACTACGTGTTTTCCAGTGTCTAATCCAGAAGCTTCATGACATGTTGGGCCACTTTCAGATGTACAGCCTGACATAAATGTAGCTACAAAACCAGCAGCTAATACAAAAGCGAATAAGAGTGTTTTCTTCATTTTAATTTTTTTATTGTTTACGAAATGTTTTCAAATATATTGCTAAATGTTTAAAAACAAAAAGTTATTAGAAATTTTTAAACTAAAAATTAACGTTTTTGTCATTTATCAAAAAAAATAGCTACCATTAGGTAGCCATTTATCGATGTGTTTAGATGTGATTTTATTATTGTTTTACAAAATCGCCGTAAAGTTTTAAGCTAGGTGGTAATACAATAACTCCATACGTTGCACCGGCATTTATTTTCACATTTACATTAGTTTTAGAAGCATTCCAAGTAGCAGTGCTGCCATTGCCTATTTTAGCATCTGTTAAAACAGTAGCATCAATATTTAATGTTCCAATAATTTTTGGTGTTAAAGGCGAAGGTGATTTAGAGATATCTATTTCAATAATATTACCTCCTAAATAAGCGCTTTTTGCATATACTTTTCCATCATTGTTTACGGTGCCATTTGTTACAACTAATGTATCGTAAAAAGAGTAATCAATATCACCTAAAAATGCACTTAAAGAAACACTATCTACCAATCTATGGTAACCTACATACGTTCCTAAATGTCCACTTTCATCGTAAGTAGTAGGTTCGTCGGGCGTACAACTTGGTAAAATGGCTGAAGAAAGGATAGCTGCAAATGCAAATAAAATTAAAAATTGTTTTTTCATTGTATTGTTTTATTTTATACAACAAATATATTGCCAATTATTTGATTTCTTTAATCAATTTATACACGGTTACGAAAAGTGGAAAGAATTAATGTATTTATTTTAATTCCGTTTTAAAAAGTTAACTTTATACTTTAAATGCATAATTTAAATAAATGAACAATAAATTTTTAGAAAAATATGGACCATGGGCCGTTGTAACTGGCGCATCAAGTGGTATTGGTGCTGAATTTGTACATCAAATTGCAGAAAAAGGATTAAATATAGTGTTAGTGGCACGCAGAAGACAACAATTAGAAGCCGTTGCACATAGTATTGAAAATAAATATAAGGTGGAAACTAAAATTGTAGAAGCTGATTTATCAAAAGATGGTTTTCAATTTGATATTTTCGATGCTATAAAAGATTTAGAAGTAGGTTTATTGGTGAACAATGCCGGCATGAATTGTGAAGGTCAATTTTATAGAGGTAGTTTGGAACGAAACCTTCAGATGTTACAACTTAATACCAAAGCACCTTTTATTTTAGGCTATGAATTTGGTAAACAATTTATAAGTAGAGGAAAAGGTGGCATTATTTTCACATCGAGTATTAGTGCTTTTAGTGCGCATCCATTTTTATCACATTATGCCGCCACAAAAGCTTATATTTTATCCTTGGCAGAAAGTATGAACTATGAGTTTAAAGATAAAAATGTGGACGTATTGGCATTGTGTCCGGGAATGACTAAATCTGAAATGACCAAAGGCATGAAAGAAGGACCTATGTTAATGGACGTGCTACCTGTGGTAAAAACGGCGTTAGATAGTTTAGGCCATCAAGCGTATGTGGTTCCAGGATTTATTAATAAAGCACAAGTATTTATAAATAGCAGGTTGTTGAATAGAAATGGCGCCAAAAATTTGACAGGAGCGATGTTGAAAAAAATATTGCCTGCTGCTTCCAAAAAACCTAAAAAACAAGAATAATTTTTTCGTTACCAAGTTTTATGATTACATATATAATTATAGGAATAACCGTACTTGTAAGCTTCATGGCATTTAACAACGCCAAAACCATGTCGGATTTTATGTTTAATCCTTATGTTATTCACCACAGAAAACAATATTATCGTTTTATTTCAGCCGGTTTCATACATGCCGATTATTTTCATTTATTTTTTAATATGTATGCCTTATATTTATTTGGTGGCATAGTTGAACAATCATTAGCGGTTATTTTTCCGGGTTTTGGTACATTGCTATATGTTGTATTATATCTTTCTGCATTAATAATGAGTTCGATGTTTTCATTTAATAAACATAAAGGCAATCCGAATTACAATGCATTAGGAGCGTCGGGTGCGGTTTCTGCTATTTTATTTGCCAGTATCATTATTTATCCATCTCAGAAATTAATGATTTTTCCAATACCATTTTTTATTCCAAGTTATATTTTAGGTCCAATTTATTTGGGGTATTCCTATTATATGAGTAAAAATGGCCATGATAACATTGGACATGATGCGCATTTTTTTGGCGCACTTTGGGGAATTTTATTTATGATAGTTTTATGGAAAGATGCCATCAGCAATTTCATGTCGCAAATAATTAAATAGTTTTTTTAAATATTTACTTTTATATTTGTGTTTATTTACAAATATGAAAAGAAAAATATTTTTATCGTTTTTAATCTTGTTTTCTACATCACTTTCTGCAGCAGATTTAAATAAAAAGTATGCTGTTTATTTGGAGAATGATACTGTTTCTATTAATACGTATACTCCAAAAATTATAAATATAGTAGCCGATTCAAATTCCATATATAAAAATGCCAAAATAAAAGTAATCTTTCCAAAAATTTTTAGTGAATTTGCTTGGGATGAAATGTTTTGGCTTATCTTTCCGCCAAATGTACGAGCGGGATATACCAAGATAAAAAGTAAATCGACGAATAAAAAAGGAATCATTCAAAATGTGACTTTAACGAATGATGAATTTCCGACTACGCCTTCAAGTGCATTCCATTATGCATACCAACATGAAAATAATCAAAAAATGTTGACTTTTCAAATGTTAGATACATTGCCTAAAGGAGATACATTGCAAATTATTTATGGTGCCAATGGAACGCCAACATTTACTTCTAATTCGATGGTGGAACATGCTGATAATTTTGTGGTATTAATAGATAATCAGAATTCAGGTAATTTTGATGTTATTGAGAAACAACCAACAATATATGTAAAGCATCTTGTTGCAAAATCAATCAATTTAGTACTAAGTTCAAAAGGAAATTTAAATAATACTTCGTTATTAAAAGTAGCGATACATGATGTGGGTAAAAATGTGGTGAATGATTTTACCGGATCTGTACAAATTACAAGTTCGGACGCTTCGGCATTAACTCCTTTAATCATAAATTTTAATGCAACAGATAAAGGTACGAAAGATGTGTATCTTAATTTTGCAAAAAAAGGAATTTATACTATAAAAGCTAATGTATTGAGTGCCAACCAACCTTTAACAGGTAATTTTTTTTCAAATCCTATTAACGTGTCCAACGATAGTTTCAATATTTATTGGGGCGAATTTCACACACACACTAAATTTAGTAGAGATGGCTTTGGAAGTGATGCCTATTCTTATGCTCGATATGGTGCTGGCTTAGATTTTTATTCTGGAACCGACCACATGGATTGCAATCCAATAGATACGTTTGGCATCAACACATTAGAATGGAATGCACTACAAAGCGAGGCGCGTTTGGTAAATGAACCGAGTCGTTTTGTTTCATTTTTAGGATATGAAAATAGTTTAGAAAATCCATCAGGGCATTATAATTTTATTTTTAATTATAAAGAAGATTCTATCAATAATATACCTCAATTCACAAGATATTTAATTCCCAATATCAAAAATATATGGACACAACTAAATGCCTTAAATTGGCAGGGAAAAATGCTCACAATTCCACATCATACAGGTAAAATATTTGGTTTAATTGGTCCTGATAACGGTGCAACTGAATTTGGTGGAACGTATAAAAATGAAACATACAAACGTAATATTGAAATTTATAGTGGACATGGGATGTGTGAGTATTATAATCCATCTCACAATTTAGCGTATGAACAATTTTCTGCACGCTCTACTACCTTTCCTGCGTATGCACAAGATGCTTGGGCACTAGGAGAGAAGCTAAGTGTTGTGTCTAGTACTGACAGTCATAATGGTAGAATGGCATTTTCAAACTCAGGTATTACAGCAATTATAGCCGATTCACTAAATAGAAATAGTCTCTTTACTGCGTTATACAATAGACATACTTATGGAACCACAGGTGAGCGAATATACTTAAATTTTAAAATTGGAAATTCGATTATGGGTGATGAATTAACAGTACATGCGGATTCATTTCCAACCTTATTTTTTGAAGTAAATGGAACCGATAATTTAGATAAAGTAGAGCTTTTGAAATGGGATTTTAAGAAAGGAAAATATACAATTGCCCCAATTCATCCCATTTATACAACGGTACATTTGAAACAATTTAATTCGAATACTAAAAATTATTCGTTTTCTTATATTGATTCAACGTTGACCGATACCAGTTTGTATTATATAAGAGTGAAACAAAAAAATAAAGTGAATAGTAGAGAAGTTTGGGCATGGACTTCACCCATTTGGATAAATAAAACGCATACTACTTTACCTATTTTGTCTGATTCATTATTTAATTTCCAACTCAAATTTAATAATCAAAAAGTGTCGGTAGAATGGTGTATGAAAGATGCATTAAATACCAATTATTTTGTAATTGAACGAAGTCAAAAAGATAGTTTACATTTCACGAGTCTTGATACAATACAAACAGCACATATAGCATATTTTGATTCTTGTTATAAATTCATTGATAATCACTTTTTTGATTCCACCTTGTTTTATAGAATAAAGGTGATGGGTTATAATGATTCAATTCGATATTCAAATATCCAAAAAATAATAGTACCATATACTCGAGACTCAGTTTTTAATTTAAATGTTACTGTACAATCTGATCATATAAAAGTGGAATGGAATGCTCGTGAACTTAAAGTGATGCATTATGATGCACAAAAAATGCCAAAGACATCCAATTATCAATCGTTTGAAAATATAATAAATCAGGATACTTCGTATTACTTTGTTAAAGATTTTATGCCAATAAAGGATAGTTCATTTTATAGAATTAAAATGAACTTAAATGATTCTTCATTTTTATTTTCAAATATAGATACCTTAATTTATTTTTTAGATTCTATAACGTTCTTTAAAACAATATTACATGATAATGACATTGCCATTACATGGAAAGGAATGCATGAAAATAAACTTTTAAAATATGAAGTTCAACGGAGTAACGATAAAAATTTATTTTTTAATATCCAAACCATCTTACCTATTGGAACTACTTTTGATACGGTTGAATATACTTATAATGATACTTCTTATATGTATGGTTGGAATTATTATAGAATAGTACAATACCTCCAAGATGGAAATATTAATATGACCACCTTGGATTCACAATATGTATTTAATACTTCAATCCATATTAACAGTAATTCTGATATTGATTTTAAAATAATGAATAACATTATCCATGGTGGCGTAAGTTATTTGAATGTGCTTACCCAAGCGAATACCATTACAGAAGGCGAATTTATGATAATAGGTGTTGATGGTCGAATTATGCATCAACAGAATAATATTATTTCAAAAAATGAAAGTTTTGTTTCTATTCCAATTAGTCAATTGAGTTCAGGTTTTTATTATTTATTGTTCTATAATAAATATAATCTTATTAAGAAAAATTTCATCATTGAATACAATGGAACATGTGGTCATTGATGTTATTTCATTTTACCTTAGGTTTTAATATTGAGTTAGAACGAACATACATTTTTTTCATTTGCAATCGGCTCTATTTTTTTCTATTGAAATGGATTTAATATAAACCAATCTTTGCGCATGCGTGTATCAGATGGGTATTGTACTTGTTCATCAATGCGTTGTTGAGCACGTATCAATGAATCTGTAATCATTTGATGTTCAATTTTCTCGTCTTCTTGGAATCCCATTTTTTCAAGTAATACACGAATCCTATCTGAACCAAATTTTATTAATATTTCATCTTCTAATGACGTGTAAAATGTGATTGATTCAATGCTTAAAGTTTCGAATAAATGTTGTTTTATTTTTTGCTCAATTGCAAAAGATGGATGATGTTCTAAAAAAATAAAAGTGCCTTTCTCTATACTCAATTTTGAAAGTAATGTATTTGCTTGGATAAGTTTATAGTTTGATTTTACATTATTATTTAGTTCATTTTTTTGGGTTTCCAATTCTAAAAATTGTTGACGTGTATCTTCAAAATAATAAATTAAATAAATAAAATGATCTCCATTTAATGCTTGAAGCAATGCTTGGTATTTGGCACTTTCAGTTTTGTAAATACAATCCACTGCTTTAATTTCCTTTTTTTTATTAAATAATCCGAACATATTATGATGGTTAATGGTGAGTGGT
>JAGNZZ010000001.1:29855-72151 GCA_017984135.1 Chitinophagales bacterium
TTTAATTTATTTTAAGCATCTACACAGGCAGCACAAATACCTTCTATCAATAAATTGGCATTTGTCATTTTATATTTTTTTGGTAATGGCAATTTTGGAATTTCGATAGTATGTAAACATTCAATTTTTGAACATTTGGAACATTTAAAATGCACATGATTGTCATCATGCGCATGCACATTTTGTTCATGATGACACAAAGCATATTTTGCAATGCCGGAATCATCTGGAATTTTATGTAGCAATCCATTTTCTTCAAACGATGTTAAGGTTCTATAAATCGTGACTCGATCAAATTTTTTATTGAAATAGTCCACAATATCTGCATGAGAAAGCGCTGAATTTGATTTTTGAAAATAGAGTAATATATCCAACCTAATTTGAGTGATGCGTAAATGATGTTGTTTTAATGTGGTTTCTAACGGACTCATATTTAAAAATAGTTTAATGCAATTTAGTTGCAAAAATTGGTATATTTGTAACTAAATTGCTATTATGAACGAGCATAAAGATATACATAAACATAATCATTATTCAGAACAAATTACAGTTTTCTTATCAGTTTTATGTACCATTCATTGTGTGTTAACGCCTATTTTAGTGATAGTATTGCCAACTGTTGGTAATTATTTTGAACAATACCATTGGGTAGAATATGTAATTATTGTGAGTGTATTTATTTTGGGAACTTCTTCCATTTTACATGGATATAAAGAGCATCATCATTATAAAGCGCCAGCATTTATTTTCTTTTTTGGATTGATACTAATGGTATCTGCTTCTTTGTTGAAAATTGTTTTTCAATTAAATCATACATCATCTCATTTTATTAGTGGTTTGGGTGGAATTTTAGCTGGAATTGGACAGCTCTACAACTTAAAGCTGATTAATTCTGCAAAAAAATGAAAGTTATTCTTCATTTAAAATATCATCTAAATTGGGTTCTTCTTCTAAATTAAATAGTTCAAATAATTCTTTGAGTTGTTGCGCTTTTAGTTTATTGCCTTTTTGGTCATAGCACGACATTTGATTGTACACCAACATTTTGATGATTTCTAAATTACTACATGGCGAATAATATTTCTTATGCGATTTTAATTTCATCTGTTCCAAATAATGCGTGATTTCACTTCTGGAAAAAGCAATTCCTTTATTTAAAGGATTGATATAAAACATCACATTTTTTTCTTGATTATTTTCCGCTAATTCATCTTCATTTAATTGTTTTTTGCTGTAAGCCATTATGAAGTGATACGGCAAATTAACTCCATAAATAGGCAACTCATTTTTTTGTGTTAAAATGAGATACAAAATACTTAAGCTTAACGAATTGCCTTTTTTGGAGTCTATTAAATTATTAATATAGCCTAAATCAATATCGAGTTGTTGTGTTTGTTGCCCGTAAAATCCATGCAATTGAAAAAATACATGATTCACTACATGTGCTTCTTCTAAAGGCGATAATGCTGGATTTAATTCAATCCAAATGTTTTTAGCGATGCTATTTACTTTTTGTGTAATCTTATATTCATCTAAATCGGGATACTGAAATTTGGCTACCAATAATGCACCTTCCAGTAAATCTTGTACTCCATTTTGAATCCATTTTATCAATCTATCTTTTACATTTGAAAATTGAATTTTATTAATTACATCTTCCAAACGAGATTGAGTGATTTGATTATCGGTGGTTTCCCATGCCGATTCCAAAAGAGGAATGCCATCCAAACCTAATGAAAAAAGCTTATCGGTAACATGCACATACACTTCATCATCATTATCATCTAATAATGAAACGAGTGCTCTAAATTCTTTATCACTGACGTTTGACATATATTCTGTATGCAATATAAAAGTAAATTTTAAAAATGACAATTATTTTTACATCGAATGAAGAAAGCGTTTACAGTTGGTACGCAATGTATATTGTTAAGGCTGAACATCAACAACAGCGATTGGGCACAACTTAGTTAAACATAAATCAAGCGTAAGATATTAGTCATTCAATCTGTTTTCTATGTCCATTTGTTGATGCAGCACTCTAATGATTTCGATTGTATTTTCTTTTTTATTGATTTTGTAGAAAATAAAATGTGATTTCACTTTTGAACGTAAATAATCTTTCCTTATGTGACTGCAATCTTTTCCGACTTCCGGGTTTTGTGCTAAATTTTCAATTTCATCGAGTATAAGGTTATAATATCTGTCAGCTTGTGCTGTTGACCAATTCTCAAAGGTATAAAGCCAAATATTTTCGATATCATTTTGAGCTTCATTACTTATTTTGTACATCATCGTTTTTTGATATTCTTTTGATGAAGTGTTTTTAACAAACTATCTCTATTGAAGTTTTTTACAAAGCCTGATTTTTCTCCTTTTTTCAATTCTTTTATAAGTTCAGCTTTTTTAGTTTCTTCGTATTCAAACATTCTTAATGCAGCTCTAACAACTTCACTTGCAGAAGTAAATTTTCCGGATTGAACTTGTTGATTTATAAAAGTATCGAAATGATCTCCTAACAAAATTGAAGTATTTTTTGCCATAATTTTAATCTTACATCAAATATACCAAATCTTGGTATGTTTGACAATTTTACCATGTTAATTATTTGAAGAGGGAAACGAGATTTATGCAGCAACATCCATAACTGCTTATCTTACTATTGTTGCTGGTACGTTATGTACATTGCTAATGCTGAGTCAACAATGGTGATTGAAAGATGTAGTTGCTCAAATCGAGCTTCATCAATACGTCTCGCCTTAGGCTAGAGAGCTATTTAATCTTTTATAAGCCATTTACTTTCAACAAAAATACAAGTACAAACTTGAGTAAAAAATGAAATTTATTTCTTTTTAGTAGCAGCTTTTTTTGCCGGTGCTTTTTTAGTAGCAGCTTTCTTTTCTTTTTTGGTAAATGCATTTGGCACTTGTGCTTCTATCATCTTTTTTATTTCATCCAAGCTCAGTAAGGCTGCTTCTTCTGAGGTGTATTTTTTACCGGTAAGTTTCAACATTTTTTTGTTGAATTTTATATATGGACCCCAACGTCCATTTTCTACAGTAATTTTCTCTTCCGGAAATTGTAATATAAATCGGTTGGCTTCTTTTTCAATTTTTTTCTCAATTAATTCACCACATTCTTTGGCATTAATCGTATCAAAATTATAGGCACGAGGAATATTAATAAACATGCCATCCCATTTGATAAATGGTCCAAATCTGCCTTTGCCTTTTGTTACCGGCTTGCCATCATACATAGCAATGGGCGCATCATCTTCTTGCTTCGATTTAATAATTTCAATAGCTCGTTCTAAACTTACATCTGTAGGTTCTTCGCCTTTTGGCAAGGAAATAAATTGTTCTCCAAATTTTACATACGGACCGAAACGTCCATTATTTACAGATACTTCCATGCCTTCAAATTCACCAAGCGTTAAAGGTAATTTGAATAATTCCATGGCTTCTTCAAACACAATAGTTTCTAAACTTTGGGTAGATTTTAATTTAGCATATCTTGGTTTTTCTTCATCATCAGCCGTACCTATTTGTATCATTGGACCATATCGACCTAATTTGGCAACAACTGTTTTTCCTGTTTCTTCATCTATACCTAAAACTCGTTCGCCGGTTACAAAATCGGTATTTTCCGAAGCTTCTATTTCTTTATGAAATGGGTCATAAAATTGTTTTAATATTTTCGACCAATTTTTGTTGCCTTCCGCAATTTCATCAAAATCTTTTTCCATTTCTGCCGTGAACGAATAATCCATCACTCGAGAAAAATTATCCAACAGATAATCGGTTACTAGACTGCCAATATCGGTCGGAATTAATTTGCCTTTTACCGAGCCTGTATTTTCAGATAAGGTTTCTTTTTTTATCTCATTTTTATCGCTTAATTCTAAACGTTGATAGGCACGTGGCTTGCCGTCAGCTTCGCCTTTCATCACATATTCTCTGTTTATGATGGTTGAAATGGTTGGTGCATACGTGGATGGTCGGCCAATTCCCAATTCTTCCAGTTTTTTAATCAAACTTGCTTCTGTGTATCTTGCAGGTGCTTGCGTAAATCGTTGTCTGGCTTCAATATTTTTAAAATCTAATGTTTGTCCAATGGTTAATGTTGGCAACATGCCACTTTCTTCTGTTTCTTCATCGTCCGTTCCTTCTAAATAAACTTTTAAAAAACCTTCAAATTTTAATACTTCACCTTCAGCTATGAATTTTTCTTTACGAGTTGAAATATCAATTTTGGCAGTCGTTTTCTCCAATCTGGCATTGCTCATTTGCGAAGCAATGGTTCGTTTCCAAATTAAATTGTATAATCGTTCTTCATCTCTATTGATGCCTTCATTCGTATTTTCAATGTAAGTAGGACGAATGGCTTCGTGCGCCTCTTGTGCATTTGAATTTTTTGAGGAATATTGCTTTCTATTAGAAAAATCTTTTCCAAATTCTTTATTAATATAAGCTTGAATGCTGTTTAATGCCAAATCGGATAAACTGGGTGAATCGGTTCTCATATAGGTTATCTTTCCACTTTCATATAGCTTTTGAGCAACAGTCATGGTGCGAGAAACTGAAAATCCTAATTTCCGAGAGGCCTCTTGTTGTAAGGTGGATGTGGTAAAAGGTGCAGCCGGACTTTTTTGAGTAGGTTTTACTTGTACATCTTCTACTTTAAAAATGGCATTTTTTACATCAGCTAAAAATTTTTCTGCTGTTTTTTCGTCTTTCAGCTTGTCGGATAATTCTGCTTTAAATATTTTTTTATCAGAAATAAAATAAGCGACTACTTTATAAAAACTTTCTGAATTAAAACCATTGATTTCACGTTCTCGTTCTACTACCAATCGAACAGCTACCGATTGAACACGACCAGCAGACAAGGTTCTTCGACCTAATTTTTTCCATAAAACGGGCGATAATTCAAAGCCAACCACTCGATCTAAGATACGACGAGCTTGTTGCGCATAAAATAAATTATGATCTAATGTTCTTGGGTTGGCAACTGCTTTTTTGATAGCAGGTGCTGTAATTTCGTTAAATACTATTCGTTTCGTATTGAATTTATCGAGTCCTAAAACTTCTATTAAATGCCATGAAATAGCTTCTCCTTCGCGGTCCTCATCCGTTGCCAACCATACTTCGCTGTTTTTGGCTAATTTTTGAAGTTCTTTTACAACTTGTTGTTTATCATCAGAAATGATATATGTAGGCTCAAAATTATTTTGAATATTTATGCCCATTTCTTTTTTAGCCAAATCGCGAATATGACCATAACAAGATTTGACCATAAAATCTTTTCCTAAAATTTTTTCAATTGTTTTTGCCTTCGCAGGCGACTCCACTATCAATAAATTTTTTGCCATACTATATATAAGTATTTAGGTAAGTAATAAATAGTTTCTTCAGTTGTTTAAACGTCTAAACCCATCGAAATTCAGATTCTTTGGATATATAAAACTACTTCTACAGCTTTTGAATCGCAAATAAAACTAAATTTTCCATTTTGTTCACTATAAAAATCAAATTCTTTTACAGCATTATACTTATTTTTGTGGAAATTATACTCATGAACAGTTTACTTGCTATTTCTCCTATTGATGGAAGATACCGCTCAAAAGTGGAGAAACTTGCTGATTTTTTCTCAGAGTTTGCACTCATAAAATATAGAATTAAAGTGGAAGTAGAATACTTTATCGAACTTTCAAAAATTATTCCTGAAATTGGTGAACTATCTGATTTGCAAATCATTGAGTTGAGAAAGTTGTATGAAAACTTTACAATAGAAAATGCAGAACGAGTAAAAGAAATTGAAAAAACAACCAACCACGATGTGAAAGCGGTGGAATATTTTATCAAAGAAAATATTACAAATGAAGAATTAAAACACAAATCTGAATTTATTCATTTTGGATTAACGTCTCAAGATATTAACAATACCGCAATTCCATGGTCGCTAAAAGATTTCTTTTCAAGCGTTTTCGAAAATAAATTATTGGATTTAATTCAAGCTTTACAACATAAAGTTCAAGAATATTCATCCATTTCTATGTTGGCAAAAACACATGGTCAACCGGCTTCGCCAACACGCTTAGGTAAAGAATTTCAAGTATTTGTAGAACGTTTAGAGTATCAATTTACTTATTTTAATCACATTCCATATTCTGCCAAATTTGGTGGTGCTACCGGAAATTTTAATGCTCATTTTGTGGCTTATCCTTCTATAAATTGGAAGCATTTCGGCAATCATTTTGTGAATGATGTTTTGGGTTTAAGTCGTTCTCAAACGACTACACAGATTGAACATTACGATAATTTGGCTGCATTATTCCATAACTATATACGCATCAATACTATTTTAATAGATGTTTGTAGAGATATTTGGACGTATGTGTCGATGGATTATTTTAAACAAAAAATAAAAGCTGGTGAAATTGGGAGCAGTGCTATGCCACATAAAGTAAATCCTATTGATTTTGAAAATGCAGAAGGTAATTTAGGAATTGCCAATGCTGTGTTCAATCACTTAGCAGAAAAATTACCGATTAGTCGTTTGCAACGTGATTTGACGGATTCTACTGTGTTGCGAAATATTGGTGTTCCTATGGCACATACAATCATTGCTTTTGATTCTATCTTAAAAGGATTGGATAAATTATTGGTGAATGAACAAAAAATTCATCAAGATTTGGAAGATAATTGGATAGTGGTGGCTGAGGCCATTCAAACAGTTTTACGAAGAGAAGGATTTGATAAACCGTATGAAGCATTGAAAAATTTAACCAGAACAAATTTGAAAATTGGAGAACATGAAATTCATCAATTTATTGATGAATTAGATATAAAAAATGAAATTAAATTGGAATTAAAAAAGATTACGCCTTTTAATTTTACAGGTATTTAAGCTTGTTTTTTTATTAATAAAATAAATACGATGATTACTATTTATCACAACAACAGATGCGGAAAAAGTAGAGGCGCACTTTGTATATTGGAAGCGCAAAATAAACCATTCAAAACCGTTGAATATTTAAAAGAGACGCCAAGTATATCGGAGCTAAAATCTATATTAAAGAAATTAAAATTAAAACCACATGAACTTATTCGTACCAAAGAACAAGTTTATATTGATAATTTTAAAGGAAAAATTTTTTCAGAGGAAGAATGGTTACAAATTTTACAGGATAATCCCATTTTAATTGAACGACCAATTGTGATAAATGGCGATAAAGCAGTCATTGCTCGTCCGCCTGAAAAAGTGTTAGAAATTTTATAAATCCTTATAAAATATCATTCCATATTTTTTTGTCTTTCAATAGTATTTCACGCAATAATCGAACTGGTGGCATTCCGTTATCTAATGCTGCATCGTGGAATTTTTGTAAACTAAAGCTCGTTCCTTCTTGTGTTTTGTAGTCTTCGCGTAATTTTAAAAATTGCAATTTTCCTAATGTATAAAACAAATAACCTGGATCATAAGTACCACGTAAGGCTTCTTGTCGAGATGGTTTTTCGCCTTGGTGCCAATTGTCCATAAAAAATTGAGTAGCATCCTCAACATTCATGTTGTGGCAATGCATTTTAATAGAAACACACAAACGGCATAAACGCAACAAAGCATCACCGGATTGTGCAATACGATATTTTGCTGCTTTAATGGCATCACCACCATTGCAAAAACCTTCATCTATCATCATTTTTTCGGTATAATGTGCCCAACCTTCAATAAAGGCGTAGCTGCCAAATATTTTTTGAATTTTAGAAGCTGAAGAAGCATTTAAGTGTAAAAATTGTGTGTAATGTCCTGGATAGGCTTCGTGGATAGAAACAACATCTGTGGTATAAAAATTAAATGAAGCCAACCAATCTTCTTGTTGTTGTTGCGACCATTTTGGGTCAACTGGCGTAATATAATAGTATGCTTCAGTGGCTTTCTCTTCAAAAGGACCTGGCGTATCCATAGACGCAGTTGTGGTAGAGCGCGCATAAGGTGGTGTTTCTTCAATTTTTACACGCACTTCTGATGGCATGGTGATAATTTTTTTATCTACTACATATTGACGAATGGCTTCTAAATTTTTCTTGGCATCAGGAATTAAACTTTCCGCAGTGGGATGTTCTTTTTGCACATCGTTATAGACATCAATTGAATTTTTAGTAGGATTAATTATTTTTGCAGTAGCATCAAATGAAGCCTGCTCTTTTTTCAATTCTTCCAAACCAATTTTTAAAATTTCATCAGCTGTCATCGATATTTCTTCACTGAAAAGCAACATTTTTTCAAAATTTTCTTTTCCAATGGCATATCGTTGATTGGCTTTTGGTAATTTTTCTTTTTCTAAATAATTTGCATAATCATGCAGTGCAGCGATGGCTTTATGGTTTACTTCGTTAAACCTTTTCATCAATACGCTATCTTTTACTTCTTTAAGCGCGACTAATAAATCTGTTTGTAAAAAGGAAGCATTGCCTTTTGCAATATCAATAGCTAATTCAATATGTGGCAATGCCAATGAATCTTGTAAATTAAGTTTTGCATTTTCAAAGATGGCTGGAATTTTTTCTTCTATAGCAATAATAGATTTTACTTGTTGTTCGATTGGTGCAAAATTTCGTTTTACATAAATATTCAAATCAAAAGAATTGGAATAGGTCATTGGATTGGTAGAAAACGTTTTTAAGTCTTCTAGTTGGAATAATTCTGATTGAATATTGGAACAAATCATTTTCCAATCGAAATACGTTTTTGAACTTAATGATGCTGAATTAAAATCAGTAAATTTATTTTGATACTCTTTTAATCTACTAATTTCTGCTTGTATAGATGCTTTACTAAAATCATTAATTTTTCCATCATAATTGTGCAAGCCTAAGTAAACGCCATATTGTGGTCTCCATTCTAGAAAACCATCAACGTATTCATCGGCTAATTTTAGGAAATCAGCATCTTTGTTTTGTGTGGAGCATTGTGTTAAAAAAATGAACATAAATGCGATGAAAATGAACTTAAATAGTTTCATATTTATTTATTATTTAGTAAAATATAGATTTAATTCTAATGCTAAAGAATTATTTGAATGGAATCAAATAGATTAGTATTAAAATGTTTGCTAAATAAAATTAGCAGTTCATTCTTGATTTTTTATATTAAATGTGAAGATTTATTGTTTTCAGTGATCTTGCGATTTTGCTTTGTCTTTCTTTGGAAATCGAATGGCTAAACCGGCACTGCTAATTACACGAGGTGAATTTTTTAATAAACCTGCGCCAATTGAAAAATCAACTTGAACAAATTTATTGATTAAAAATGCCATTCCTGAATTGATACGCAAATCAAATTTTTCTCCATGAGGATAGATTCCATACAATTCGAAGAAGTATTTTAATTGACGTTGTTTGGATTCATCATTTTTAAATAAATGCGTATAAGAGGTGGCAATAGCCATATTATAAGTAGGTTTTGCGTCTTCACCATTCCAAATTAATCCATAATTATAAACCATTCCAACATTTTTAGGTAAGAATTGTTCTAAGGCAATTTTAAAATATGGAGCCATCATTTTGGTTCTAAAATTTTTAGTAGAAACATAGTTAATACTTAAGCCACAAATAAAAGATGAAGCTGGAGCATATCGTTTGGCATCTATCATTTTTAATTTCATACCTATAAAAATGGGATGAAATCCGGTAATTGAACCGGTATCAGATTTATAAGTAGTGGCATCACCATTTATTCTAAATTCAAAGTATTTACTAATTCCATATTTTATTAAAAACGAAGGATGTTGAATTTCGTGCGCATTGCCTTTGAAATATTTATATTCAACGCCTAATTCAACTTGGGCTTTTCCGCTGGGCACTAATAATGCACCTTCAGAAAAAGAAGGTCGTGTACTAGAAAAATGAAAAACAGTTGGTTTGGTTTTGTTGTTGGAAACAATACTTGTATCGCTGGCTTTGATGTTGAATTTAAAAATTAAAATACAACCTAATAAAATTAAATTTCTCATTGCCTAAAAATACAAATCAAGTTTTATTTTTTATATTTAATGCGTGTGTAATTACCAACAAAATTTACTAAAATAACCCATTGTGCGGTTTAAATATTTAAAAAATTGAAATAATAAAGTAAAAAAGTTGATTTAAGTAGTATCTAAAGAAGCGTGGGCTGGCAAAACCAGCGGAGCATTTGGTTTTGCCTTGTCTTTTTTGGTTACTTTTTTTGACTAAGAAAAAAAGTGACAAAAGTTTGATTTTGATAATCAATTGAATAAAAAAAACATTCTAAAATTAAACCGCACAACGCGTTAAAATAATGATAATGCATTTTTTTACCTTGATAAAATCAAAAAAAAGACAAGTGTATAAACGTTTAGTTTGTTCAATTTATTTTTAATAGAAAATTATTCATGAAAATTCTGCTTGTTCGTTTTTCTTCTATTGGTGATTTGGTGTTGACAAGTCCAATTATTCGTTGTTTAAAACAACAGTTGGCAAACGCCGAAATTCATTATTTAACTAAAAATATTTTTAAAGATATTTGGTCGGCAAATCCATATTTAACAAAAGTGTATGGTATAGATACGGAAGTTTTTGAATTGAAAAATGAATTAATATCGGAACAATATGACTTGATGATTGATTTACACGATTCGATTCGTTCCCATCAAGTAGCATCGCTATTAAAATGTAAAACATTTCGTTACAACAAACAGCGTTTTAAACGTTTTATGTTGATTCAATTTAAAATTAATTGGCTGAATAATCATATTGTAGATCGATATTTTTCAGCAGTAGAAAAATTAAATGTTATTAATGATGGGAAAGGATTGGATTATTTTATTCGGGAAACGGATGAAATTGGGTTTGCACAATTGCCATTTACGCATATTGCAGGATTTGGTGTTTTAGTAATAGGAGCGAAGCATTATACTAAACAAATTCCATTTGAAAAACTACAAGAAATTTGTCAGAAAACAAGCATTCCATTGATACTTATTGGTGGTATGGAAGATGCGTATAAAGGGGCACAATTAGAAGCAATTGATAAATATAAATTATACAATGCTTGCGGAAATTACAGCATTAACCAATCGGCTTCGGTTATCAGAAAAGCTAAGTTTGTAATCACGCCAGATACAGGAATGATGCATATTGCGGCGGCTTTAAACAAACGTATCATTTCCATTTTTGGTGGTACTGAAAAACGATTGGGTTTTGCGCCATACCAAAATAATGCGCAATCTGCCATGATAGAAAATACAACAATCAAATGTCGTCCATGCCATAAACATGGATTAGATGATTGTCCTAAAAATCATTTTAGATGTATGTTGGATTTAGATATGCAAAAAGTAATTGATATAATTTAAATTAACCTCGACTTCTTTCTAATAAAATCATCATCATTAAACCTAATACTAAGCGTTCTTCTTCGCCTTTTTCAAATTTACTTAACGTATTTAAGCTAAATTTTCTTCCCCAAAATGAAGGTTCTTTTTTCAGTCTGGCAAGAATGGTTCCATCTGGGCGAGCAACAATATAAGATGGATTAAAGAAATAACCTGAAATAATTCCTAAAATTGGAATTTCACACAATAAAGCATCCATCACTTTTACCCAAGCATTTTCTTCTTGAATTTGTAAATCTTGTTGATTGTTTTCATCATATATTTCATATCGTGCTTTCCAAATAGAAGCCCAACCTTTTCGTACTATTTTACCAACATGATTGCCTAAATGATTCGTCATATTGTAAGCTGCTGAAAAATCTAACCAACTATCTGCTTTAATATTATAATCAATATTTTTTTTGGATTCATCCGTATAAACATTTATGTCTTCAATGAATTTGAACATTTTCTGTTTAATATAAGCAACCACTATTCCATTTGCATCACGTGCAATAAAATCGTTGGAAAATGTAGTGATAATAAATTTAAATTCGAGTGGAAATTGAATGTTTTGCATAGATTATTTTTGATATATAAATTGTTTTTAGTTTTTAAAAGTTCCATTATTCGTTGTGATAAGGAAAATTATGTTGAATGGTAAATGCACGATACAATTGTTCCAAAAAAATTAAACGAATTAGTTGATGTGAAAATGTCATTTTAGATAATGAAATTTTATCGTTGGCTCGTTCGTATATTTTATCATCAAAACCAAAAGCTCCACCGATTAAAAAAATGATTTTTTTTATGGAATTGTTTTCTTTTTGTTGAATAAAAGATGCAAACTCAACCGAAGTAAGTTGCTTTCCTTTTTCGTCTAATAGAATCAAGAAATCTGTTGGCTTCAACTTGTCTAAAATTTTTTCTGCTTCCATTTTTTTTAAGTTTGCAGTTTGTTGTTGGTTCTTAATTTCAGGAATTTCTATAATTTCTATGGAATTAAATTTTTGAATTCGTTTTATAAATTCCACGCACCCTTTTTGAGTAAAATCTTGAAACGTTTTTCCTATCCACCAAATTTCTATTTTCATTTTTAACTTTTTTCTACTTGACAAATATTAAAATCTTTATTAATTTGAAATATCAAAATCTAAGAGGAATGGAAAATTATATTACTCTTAGAAACATAATAATCCTGTTTTTTTTAATATTAATAAGTGCTTGTCAACGAAATAGCCAAGATTTGCAAACTATTTCGTCCGAAGATAAAAATTATAATGAAGTAAAAGAAGTGCAAAAAATAGTAGATGAAGAAAGTGGAAAGGTAATTTATGTAATACGATGACAATAATTAATCTTTAGTTCATTATAATTCAAACCATAAACTATGAATAATAAAAAAAACTGCATCGATAGATGCAGTTTTTTTATGCTGTATGTTTTAAATGGATTAAGCAGTTACGTTAACAAATGTTCTGTCTTTGTACCCTTTTGTAAAGCTAATTTTTCCATCAGTTAAAGCAAAGATAGTGTGGTCTTTACCTAAGCCAACACCTTCACCTGGATGAAATTTTGTTCCACGTTGACGAATAATAATATTACCTGCAATTGCAGCTTGTCCACCGTATAATTTTACACCTAATCGTTTACTGTGTGATTCTCTACCGTTTCTGGAACTACCGACACCTTTCTTGTGAGCCATTTTATTTTAATTTTTAGAGTTGAATAATGAATTAAGCGATTTTGTCAATTTTCAATTTAGTGTAAGATTGTCTAAAGCCGTTTTTAACTTTATATCCTTTTCTACGTTTTTTCTTGAAAACGATTACTTTATCGCCTTTGGTATGTTCTACAATGGTTGCAGAAATAGAAGCACCACTAATTGTTGGTGTGCCTACTTTTGTACCTGCATCACTTGTTACTAATAATACTTTATCTAAAGTAACTTTATCGCCGGCATTGCCATCTAACTTTAACACGAAAAGTTCTTGCTGTTCATTTACGTTATACTGATGTCCGCCTATTTCTACAATTGCATTCATATATCTCTTTTTTGGACTGCAAATATAGTTATTTTTTATTGATTTTCTTATAGTTAATGTTGATTTTTTATTAAGTCCACATCTTATCCACAATTACGTATTTTTTTATTTAATTTGTTGTATATCAATTATTTAGTTTAATTAAGTCTCATTGATTTCAAATTTTCAGATACTTTTCCCTTTTTTATTTTTTAATTTCAAGGTGCATTTGAGTTCATCTGCGGTGCCAGATACTTTAATTTTTTCATAATTATAGTATGGAAAGTAATTGTACGCTAATTGGTTTCGATACTTGAATTTTTGAAAGATAACCTTCTATTTCAATAAATTTCTAACACGTTCTAGCAATGGTGGATGCGAATAATGAAAAAATACATACCATTTATTTGGATTTAAATTAGATAAATTGTTGGCAGATAGTTTTCGTAAAGCACTAATTAAATGTTCGCCAGTGCCTACGTTTTGTTTGGCATAATTATCTGCTTCATATTCATTTTTTCGTGAAAATATATTCATAAAAATTCCAGTAATGGTTGAGATTGGACTAAATAGCAAACTAAATGCAATTAAACCTAAATGAAAGATAGGTGTTTCACTTTGCCAACCTAACGCATGTGTTAAACCTGGTTTATTGATGAATAATTGAAGGATAAATAAAATAATTCCCATTTGTACAATGCCAATCAGCATTCCTTTTTGTATATGTTTCATTTTATAATGCCCAACTTCGTGCGCCAATACACTTACTAGCTCTTCTTCAGTTTGTTCATTGATTAGTGTATCAAATAAAACGATTGTTTTTTTATTGCCAATTCCACTAAAGTAAGCATTGGCTTTAGTACTTCGTTTGGAGCCATCTATTACAAAAATATTGGTTAATGGGAAATTTACTTTTTGTGCGAATGCTTCAATTTTTGTGCGTAAAGTTCCTTCTTCCAATGGCACTAGTTTATTAAAAACAGGTACAATTAAGCTGGTATAAAACATCGTAAAAAATAAAGTAAATGCAGTAAACAGCGCCCATGCATACCACCAAAATGAATTGCCGGCAATCATGTAAAACCAAACAAATAAGCTTAATAAAACACCTCCAATAATGGCGCCTAAAACATATCCTTTAATTTTGTCAGCCAGATAGGTTTTCCATGTCATTTTATTGAAACCGAAATTTTCTTCTATTTTAAAAATTCCATAAATTTCAAAAGGCAATCCTATGATATCTGAAAGCACAGCAAAAGCACCAAAAAATAAAAGCGCTTGCCAAATTGGAGAAGCCGTTATTGAAGCAACCCAATCATGTGCATACGCAAATCCTTTCAGCCATAAAAATAGAACGGTTATTGTGGTACTTAGTATCGTTGCAATATTGCTGAGTTGTTCTTTTGCATGATGGTATTGACGTGCTTTTTCATATTTTTCTTTGTCATAAATGCCTTCTAATTCTTGAGGAATGGGTAAATCCCAACTCTTAGAGTTTAATTTATCTAAGAAAAATTCCAAGATAAAATCAAATACAATAAAAATAAGAATAAAGATGGTTAAAATAGAAATTCCTTGTGTAATCATAGAGCAAATTTATGAAATGTTATGACTTTCAACATCTTAATGATGGATTTGGTTTATCAATTCTTTGTTATGATTATTTTTAATGTAAATTTTCATTTCTAATTTAAATTTTATAAATTTCAGCATGTTATACCACAATGATAAGTCGATTTTGTTTTTTAATGGAGATTTTAAAAATGTAAACGATTTTAGAATAAGTCCTTTTAACCAAACATTGCATTACGGATATGGTGTTTTTGATGGACTGAGAGCATACAATGCACATCAAGCACCTCAAATATTTAAAGTAAAACGACATTTTGAGCGGTTGCAAAAATCAGCAGAAAAGATAAATATTTCTATGCCTTATTCCGTGCAAGAAATGATTAATTATGCGTATGAACTTTTGGAGCGAAACAATATGCACGAAGCCTACATTCGACCGCTTGTTTTTATGGACAAAAATATGACTTTAAAAGCGATTGACGCAGATAAGCCTAATGTATTGATGACATGTTGGAAATGGAATCGTTATTATCCAAATAATCATCTGAAAATTTTAGTCTCTTCGTGGCGAAGGCCACATCCACGCACTATGCCAGTAGATACTAAAGTGACAGGAAATTATGTAAATTCCATATTAGCAACGCGTGAAGCCCATCAAAATGGATATGATGATGCGTTGTTGTTAGATGTGGAAGGTTATATTGCCACAGGTCCAGGCGCATCTTTTTTTATGGAGAAAAATGGAAAATTAATTGTTCCACCAATCACTAACATTTTTCCGAGCATCACACGTGCGGTATTGATTGATATTGCTAAGCAAATGGGCATTGATGTGATTGAAAAACAATTCGGTGTAGAGGAAGTTATTGAAGCAGAAGGAGCTTTTTTTACAGGAACAGCCTCTGAAGTAGCCGGAATTGAAAGTATAAACGGACACAAATTAAAATTACATTGGGAAGATACCATTGGTCATTTATTGCACAATCGATATAAACGCATCGTTTCCGGAAAAGATACCAATTTCTTAGAATATTTTTAAGACTACTGGATATAATTGGATTACCACTATGTAAAAACTATTTTTACTTAAAACTCGATATTATAAAATTGAAAGGTAAATAATTACTTTTGTCCCATGGAAAATAAGTTATCGGCAAAAGAAATTCGTCAGGCATTTTTAGATTTTTTTAAAAATAAAGGACATCAAATTGTTCCGTCAGCACCTTTAGTAGTAAAAAACGATCCAACTTTATTGTTTGTTAATTCAGGAATGGCACCTTTTAAAGACTATTTTTTAGGAATTGGAAAACCTAGTCATCCGAGAATTGCTGATACTCAAAAATGTTTACGTGTTTCTGGAAAACACAACGATTTAGAGGAAGTTGGCGTTGATACTTATCATCATACTTTATTTGAGATGTTGGGAAATTGGAGCTTTGGTGATTATTTCAAAACAGAAGCCATTGCTTGGAGTTGGGAATTATTAACCGATGTGCTGAAATTAGAAAAAGACCGATTATATGTAACTATTTTCGAAGGTAATGAAACAGAAAATATCCCAAAAGATACAGAAGCTTACAATGAATGGAAAAAAGTGATTGCCGAAGACAGAATTTTATTAGGTAATAAAAAAGATAATTTTTGGGAGATGGGCGACACTGGTCCATGTGGGCCATGTACAGAAATACATGTAGATTGTAGAAGCGATGAAGAACGTAAAGCGATAAATGGAGCAACATTAGTCAATGCAGATCATCCACAGGTGATTGAAATTTGGAATAATGTATTTATTCAGTTCAATAGAAAAAAAGATGGAAGTTTAGAAGTATTGCCGGCTAAACATGTAGATACTGGAATGGGATTTGAACGATTAGTTCGAGTATTGCAAGGAAAACTTTCCAATTACGATACAGATGTTTTTTCAGGAACGATAACAGCCACCGAAAATATTGTGCATAAAAAATATGATAGAAGTGACAGCAAAGAAGCCATTGCTTTTCGTGTATTAGCAGATCATATACGTGCTGTTGCCTTTACTATTTCTGACGGACAATTACCAAGTAATACTGGTGCCGGTTATGTTATTCGAAGAATATTACGTCGCGCTGTTCGATATTATTTCTCCTATTTAGATAGAAAAGAACCACTCTTGCATTTGCTTGTGCCTGTTTTGGCGACACAATTTGAAGAGGTGTTTCCTGAATTAAAACAACAACAAGATTTTGTTGCAAAAGTTATTTTAGAAGAAGAAAATTCATTTTTAAAAACCTTAGAAAATGGACTTAAACGTTTAGATAGTATTATCAAAGAATCTAACAAAACAATTGAAGGAAAAGCCGCATTTGAATTATTAGATACGTATGGATTTCCTATAGATTTAACCAAATTAATTGCTCTCGAAAATGGATTAAATGTAGATGAGAATGAGTTTGAAATTGAACTACAAAAACAGAAAGATCGCAGCCGAGCCGCTACTGAATTAAGTGTGGACGATTGGATTACGTTACACGAAGGAAAATCTGTTTTTGTTGGGTATAATACGTTAGAAGTTAAAGCAAAAATATTAAAATACAGAAAAATAAAATCTAAAGGCAAAGAACAATTTCAATTGGTATTAAATGAAACTCCTTTTTATGCAGAAAGCGGTGGACAAGTAGGCGATACTGGTGTTTTCACGCTTGCTGATAATGAAATTATAATTGTAGATACCAAAAAAGAAAATGACTTAATAGTACATTACGCCGATGAGCTTCCAACAGATTTAAGTGGCGAAGTTGTTGTAAAAGTAGATAAAATAAAGCGTCAAAAAACAACAATCCATCATTCGGCTACACATTTATTGCAAGCAGCTTTGCAACAAGTATTAGGTAAACATATTGCCCAAAAAGGTTCCTTAAACAATAGCGAATATTTACGTTTCGATTTTTCTCATTTTTCAAAAATGACAAATGAAGAAATGGAACAAGTAGAAAATGTAGTGAATGGAAAAATAAGAGCCAATATTCCGGTGGTAATTAAAGAAATGTCAAAAGAAGATGCTACAAAATTAGGAGCGATGGCATTATTTGGTGAAAAATATGGAGATGTGGTACGTGTAGTAATTATGGATGAAAAATATTCTGTTGAACTTTGTGGTGGTACACATGTTGGTGCTACCGGCGAATTAGGCTTATTTAAAATCACCTCAGAAAGTGCCGTGGCTGCAGGCGTTCGCCGAATAGAGGCTGTTTGTGGCGAGTTAGCTTTATCGTACGTTGACAATCAACTTCTTCAATTTAATTTCATTAAAGAAGCACTAAAAAATCCAAAAGATATTTTAAAATCAATTCAATCTTTACAGGATGAAAATTTTTCTTTGAAAAAAGAAATTGAAAAAAATCAGCATGAAAAAGTAGAAATTATCAAACAACAATTACGCACAAAAATAACCAATAGAAATCACATTAATTTATTGATAGAAAAAGTGGAAGGCGTGAATGCTGATGGTTTGAAGAAAATTCAATTTGATTTAAGAAATGAATTTGAAAATTTATTTTTTGTAGCTACAACAATTGTAAATGACAAACCTCTATTATCAATCATACTTTCCGATGAGTTAGTGAAAGATAAAAAACTACATGCTGGAAATATGGTAAAAGAATTGGCAAAAGCTATTAAAGGTGGTGGTGGTGGCCAAGCATTTTATGCAACTGCTGGTGGAAATGATAGTGCTGGAATTGATACAGTTTTGAAACAAGCTGAAGAATTGTTTTTGGTGCAAACGAATTAATTATCCTAAATTATTATAAAAAATAAGGCTGCCTCTCGGCAGCCTATGAATGTTATGTAACCAAATAATTTAATAATATGAATAACAGGTTTTTGCCGCTCCAATGGAGTTATTCATTGTTACTGAAATCACTCGTTGTTGCTCATCTAACTCATACGAATAAGTAGTTTTATTTAATCCTACTTCTTCCGTTTTTACTAAGTTTTCAGAACTTTTTCCTAAATAATTTTTACCCATATTTGCATTTCCAATGGTGTTTTTGGAGTCTTTAATGTATTGGTAAATTACGTTGTTTTCAAATTTTCCACCACCAAAAGAAAATCCGTTATTCGTGGCAGTTATTATATTTTTTCCATCATTGTTTAGTGTTGCTTCGTTGCTGAAATCAATCATTTCCATTGTGTGTTTAGAAACAAATCCATTGGCATCGTATATAAAAGAAGATGAATTGCAATTTGAAGTATTTCCGGTATAAAATCCAGCACTATTTATTGGATAAATTCTTGGATTGGAAGTGCAGTTTAATCGTATTGTTCCATTCGGTAATGTTTCTTCGAGTTCGTGTTTAGGTTCGTTACTTCTATATTCTAATACTTTATTCGATAAATAAGTATATTCAAAATAATAGGAATGTCCATCTTCTAAAAATTCTATTTTAGAAACTCTTTTTTGACTATCATAATAATACGTTTCAGAATTATGGTTGGAGTATATTTTTGTTTTAACTAAGACATCCGTTAAGGATGCTTGTTTAGTATTGGTAATCAATTTTTCCTTCTGACAACTTACAAGCGTAGAAGTAACTATTACCATTAATAATAACAGATTGTTTTGAAACATAAAAACCTACTAAAGAAAAAAAATAAAAAACCCAATTTCAAAATTATATAAAATTAGTGAAAATTGGTTGTTGTATCTACTTGTAAATCAATATTTTAACAAGATTCATTTTTTAATACATTGACAATCAGTTTGTTATAATATGTGTAAAGAATATTTTTTAACAAATTTCACTTTTCAATAATGTTCAAATATGTATCTTTACTTAATTATAGTATGGAAATTTACGATAAATACGAGATTGTCATTGGGTTAGAAGTGCATGTGCAATTAAATACAAAAACTAAAATATTTGCTGGCGATGAAGCTGATTTTGGAGCTGCGCCCAATACACATATAAGCCCAATTACCTTGGGTTTGCCTGGTGTTTTGCCAAAATTAAATAAAGCAGTTTTAGAAAAAGCCATTAAATTAGGAATTGCCTTAAATTGTACGATTAATGAAGAAAACCATTTTGCCCGTAAAAATTATTTTTATGCAGATTTACCTAAAGGCTATCAAATATCACAAGATGCTTTGCCTATTTGTGTAGGTGGATATGTAGAAATAATTGTACAAAATGTAGCAAAAAAAATTGCATTGACTCGTATTCACATGGAAGAAGATGCCGGAAAAAACAATCATGAATTAGATGAAAATTTTTCATTAATTGATTTGAATCGGGCAGGTGTTCCATTATTGGAAGTAGTATCAGAACCAGATATTCGCAGTAGTGATGAAGCGTATGCCTATGTTACAGAACTACGTAAATTGGTTCGATATTTAGATATTTGTGATGGCAACATGGAAGAAGGTTCCATGCGTTGTGATGCCAACGTTTCTGTTCGGTTGAGAGGCGAAACTACGTATAGAAATCGAGTGGAAGTGAAAAATATGAATTCTATTCGCAATGTGAAACGTGCCATTGATGTAGAAGTAAAACGTCAAATAGATTTATATGAAGCAGGTGCAACCATTGAACAAGAAACACGAAGTTTTAACCAAGTAGATGCGACTAGTTTTACGTTGCGCACCAAAGAAAATGCACAAGATTATCGCTATTTCCCAGAGCCTGATTTGCCACCTGTAATCATTCATCCTCAAACTATTCAAGACATTAGAAATGCCATGCCGGCTTTGCCGAAAGAAATTCAAGCGCAATTGCACGTAAACTATCATTTATCTGATTATGATGCATATTTATTGAGTGAAGAAAAAGATATTTCTGCTTATTTTTTTCAACTTATTCAACATACTTCGAATTATAAGGCAGCAGCCAATTGGATAAATAATGAAATTAAATCTTATTTGAATGAGAGCCATTTGACCTTTACGCAACTTCCTGTTACCACTCTTCAATTAGCTGAAATCATTCAGTTGGTTGATGATAATATTGTCAGTTCATCCGGCGCAAAATCTATTTTTAAAGTCATGTGTGAAGGCGATAATTCTTCAGCTATTGCTATTGCTGAAAAATTAAATTTTATCCAATCCAATAACGAGGACGAACTAAATACTTGGATAGAGCAAGCATTTGCTAAATTTCCCGATAAAATATTAGAATATAGAAATGGTAAAAAAGGGAATTTAAATTTATTTATTGGAGAAGTGATGAAATTATCTCGCGGAAGTGCTGATCCCAAAAAACTGACCACTTTATTACTCGAAAAGTTGGGATAAAAAAAATAAGCGCATATTTAACCCATTTTGTGGAAAATTTATACTACTTTTTCTTCAATAGAATAATACATTTGTTCTTGTAAAATTTATTTTTTTTATGGCTGAAAATCAATATACCGAAGATAATATACGTTCCTTAGATTGGAAAGAACACATTCGTTTGCGACCTGGTATGTACATTGGAAAATTAGGAGATGGCTCAGCTCCGGATGATGGCATTTATGTTTTATTAAAAGAAATAGTGGATAACTCTATCGACGAATTTGTGATGGGAAATGGCAGACATATTGATATCTCCATTAAAGACAAAATGGTTACTGTTCGAGATTATGGACGTGGTATTCCATTAGGTGCGGTAGTTGATTGTGTTTCCAAAATTAATACTGGTGGAAAATACGATTCACGAGCTTTTCAAAAATCAGTAGGATTAAATGGTGTAGGTACAAAAGCAGTGAATGCATTGTCCACCTATTTTAAAGTAGAATCTGTTAGAGATGGCGAAGTAAAAATAGCCGAATTTGATAAAGGAGAATTGATTAATGACCACAAAATTGCTAAAACAACGGATAAAAATGGAACTAAATTTCAATTTCATGCGGATAATTCCATTTTCAAAAATTTCCATTATGTTACTGAATTTATACAAGAACAATTGTGGAATTATGCATATTTAAATTCAGGATTAACTATCAATTTTAATGGTGAAAAGTTTGTTTCTAAAGATGGATTGAAAGATTTATTGACTAAAAAAACAAATGAAGCAGAATTGCGCTATCCCATTATTCATTTAAAAGATAATGATATTGAAATAGCACTAACTCACAACAGCCAATATGGTGAAGAATATTATTCCTTTGTAAACGGACAATATACTACACAAGGCGGAACTCATTTAGCGGCATTTAAAGAAGCGATTGTAAAAACGGTTCGTGAATTTTATAAAAAACAATTTGATGCATCGGATATTAGACAAGCAATAGTAGGTGCTGTAGCTATTAAAGTACAAGAACCTGTTTTTGAATCACAAACAAAAACAAAATTAGGCTCACAAAATATGTGGGAAAATGGACCTAGTTTAAAATCGTTCGTCAATGATTTTGTAAAAGATAAATTAGATTCATTTTTACATAAAAATTCAACCATTGCAGAAGCTTTATTAAAACGTATCCAACAATCAGAACGGGAACGAAAAGATTTATCTGGTATCAGAAAATTAGCCAATGAACGAGCAAAATCTGCCAATTTACACAATAAAAAACTTAGAGATTGTAGAGTTCATTATTCCGATGAAAAAAATGAATTACATACCGAAACGACCTTATTTATTACAGAAGGTGATTCTGCTTCTGGCTCAATTACTAAAGCAAGAAATCCTTTAACACAAGCTGTTTTTTCACTTCGTGGAAAACCTTTAAATTGTTATGGTTTGACAAAAAAAATTGTCTATCAAAATGAAGAATTTAATTTATTGCAACATGCTTTAGATATTGAAGAAGATGTAGATAATTTGCGTTATAACAATGTGGTAATTGCTACGGATGCCGATGTGGATGGCATGCATATTCGTTTGTTGTTAATGACATTTTTCTTACAGTTTTTTCCTGATTTAGTTAAGAAAGGACATTTGTATGTTTTAATTACACCATTGTTCCGCGTGCGCGATAAAAAAGAAACTTTTTATTGTTATTCTGAACAAGAAAAACAAAAAGCAATTAATAAATTAAAAGGCAAGCCTGAAATTACCAGATTTAAAGGATTGGGAGAGATTTCACCCAATGAATTTGAACAGTTTATTAATGAAAATATTCGTTTAGAACCTGTAGTTCTAAAAAGCAATCAAAGTATTGAGCAATTGTTGGAATATTATATGGGAAAAAACACACCCGACAGACAACTTTTCATCATTAATAATTTGAAAGTAGAGAAAGATGATATTGAAGAAGAGGTATTGGTAGAAGCGTAGTTTATTGCAATAAATATTCGATGGTTACACCATAATCTTCGGTGAAATTCTTGAGCCCAATTGTATAGTCAAAATTTTCATCAAGTTTTGAATCCTTAAACCTTGCGCGCCATATAAGGAAATTGCCATTGTCATTGTTTATAGCATCGAAGTTGTTGTCGAAATATTTTTTGAGAGATTGGTATAACTCTTTTTCCTGTATAGAATCATTTAAAAAAACATCTGCAGTAATAATATCTAATTGATTATTTCCATTGAAAAAATATTGCAAGTTAGCATACTCCACAAATTGAGAAGAATCCACAGGAAATGAAAGTTCATAAAACAAATGATCAGAAGTGGTTTCAAACAATTTAGAAGACTCTACTTTTTGAACTGCATCTACATCCATATTAAAATTTAAACCACGAAACACACCATTTTCATTCAATTTCATCATCGTTGAAAAATATGGAGAAGTAATTTTAATGTCAGAATTATTTTTTTTATGCTTGCAAGCAATCATGCACAAAACAACGATATAAAGGATGCTAACTATTTTAGTGGATTTTTGTTGCATGTTATTTTATGTGTTTTTTCAATCAATTAAAACTTAAATTTCATTGCGAATAATCGGATTTCACATCTACAACTCATTATACATTGTTTCTAAAAATTTTCGAATGTTTTTGAGTCGTGATATAATTTCAGCATTATTGTCCATATTTTCGGTATTTCCTTCTTTTAATTTTTTCTTCGCACCTTCTAAGGTATATCCTTTTTCTTTCACCAAGTGATAAATTAGCCTAAAATTCTCGATATCTTTTTTAGTATATAGTCGATTTCCTTTTTGAGTTTTGCGTGGTTTTAAAATATCAAATTCAGTTTCCCAAAATCGAATTAAAGACGCAGCTACATTAAATTGTTTAGCCACTTCACTAATGCTAAAATACATTTTCTCTATTTCTTTCTCTTTGTAAGGCATATTCTATTGTATAAATGAAATAATTTAGTAATGAAATAATTCAATAATGTGATGATTTATGAATTGAGTAATGATAAAGTTTGACTGGAATTTAGACATACTATTTTTAGTGTTTTAGAAAAAAAATATAAAATTAATCAAACGCTTGATTACTTTGTTCGGCAATTTTAACTAATTGATTATATTGTTCAGGTGATAAATCGTTAAAGAAATAATTGACTGGATCTATTTTAACTCCATTTTTCCAAACTTCGTAATGGCAATGCGGTCCAGTAGATTTTCCAGTACTTCCTACTAGTGCTATGGTTTGACCACGTTTTACTTTTTCGCCGGCATGTACCAAAATTTTGCTATTATGTCCATACAGTGTTTCATATCCATAACCATGATTGATGACTACTTTGTTTCCATAACCATCGCCTTGCGAACCAGCGATTTCCACAACACCATCACCAGTGGCATATACAGGCGTTCCGGTTTCGGCAGTAAAATCTAAGCCAGCATGCATGCGAGGCGTTTTATAAACAGGATCAATTCGAAAGCCAAAACCAGATGCGATTCTTTTTAAATCTTCATTCGAAATAGGTTGAATGGCAGGAATACTTGCCAGCATTGCTTCTTTGCTTTTTATTAGCTTTGTAAGTTGATCATGCGATTTGGATTGCACGTATGCTTTTTTTTCCAGTTGTTCTAATTTGATTAAGGTTTGACTAATAATTTTTGCTTCGGGTAAATTTTTGAGTTCTGCATAAATTTTAGATTTATTAATGCCACCACTTCGCAAGTTATCTGGCAAAGGTTCTGATTCAAAAATAACCCGATAAATATTGTCATCTCTTTCACCTAAATCTTGAATTACTTTGGTGAGTTCGTTTACGCGTTTATCTAAAATGTCATATTTTTCTTCCATTTTTTGCATCTCAATTTTTCGGCTCTGCACCTCAGGATTATCAAAAGCACTGTAACCTAAAATCATTGCCAAGAAACCAAAGAAAAAAGCAGAAGTAAAAAATCCGGCAATTTGTAAAATACGTTGCCCAATACTCAATTTGTATTTTTCGTATTTAAGCGTATTGGGATTATAAAAGTATTTTTCTCTTTTCATTCAAAAAAGCATACTCAAAAGTAAGATTAATCTAATACTTTTCCAAAGGAAAGCAACTATTTGGTATTCATTAAATTAGTGTAACAAAGTAGTAGATTAACAATGTAAATTATTTTTTATAGGTGTTGTATTGTTTAAAATGGAAACAAATTTTATAGGATAATTTACGACTTGTAAGAATGCTTACTTTTTTTGATAAGCGTGGTGCCAATTTTTATCACGTGTTTTGATGCTGACTATATTTTTTTTATCTATTCTTACTCGAATAGTGAAAACCTATTTTGGAACAATCCATTATCCAAACTGCCCAAATTTGTTATCTAAATTTTATGTATAATGTTCAAATTTTAAGATATATATATATATATATATGATTGATTTTTATGCATTGAGCGTTGTCCAGTTATTATATGTCATTTCAAATTTGATTTCTTTTGTTCCGTGTGTACCAACTTCTGTCCAGCCTGCTTTTCTGTAAAACCGTTCTGCTCTTGTATTAAAAGCGGTTCCTAACCAAACTTTTTCTTTTGTTTGTGTAAAATACCAGTCCAACATAGTTTTGTGCAACAGTTGTCCAATACCTTTTTTTTCAAAGTTTGGATCCAAAAATAAGGCCCAAATATTATTTTCTTTCAAGTCTGCAATTGCAAATCCTACAATTTGTTTGTCAATTTCAAAAACCCATCCTTTTCCTCTTACTGTAATAAATTCTTCGCAATCTTGGTCTGTCACTAAGTTTGGGTTTGACAAAGTATTTTCTGTTACAGAATTTCTAACAATTTGAATTTGTTTTATGTCGTCAATTTTTGCTTCTCTAATCATCCTAATTTTTTTTATTGCTGTCTGTCAACTGTTGTTCAATATTTGGCAAATGCAGTTAGTTGTTCGGACTTTTTTTATCATCTTGTTCGTTTGAAAATATGTCTTTGTCCCACTTTCGAAATTCGTAATACTTATTTTTTGGTTCTCCTGTCCAACCATTAATACCCTTTTTCTTTGGTAAATAATAACCGTGAATATAAATTAGAGGTATAATGAAAAGGGATAAAAATATCATTGAAGCTGTTCTGCCAAAGCAGGCAGCGATGCAACATACCAAAATAAGTGTCAATAGGTATTTCCCAACTCTACGAATTTTAGGCGTTCGTTCTTCAAAATGTCCCATTAGTATATTTCCTAATGCGAAAATTATACTTACCACTGCTATTTCAAACCATATAGAATCTGTAGTCCACATACTATTTTTGTTATTGTTTATTCAATTTACAAAGACTTCTTACAATTGCTGTGTTAATTTGATTCCCTTGCGTAATTTCTAAAAAATATTTTGTCTGCCAATGTTGAGTTTTTTGTGCTTGTTTGTTTGTTGTTTCATCCCAAGTAGGATAAACTCTAATTCCTCGTTTTCCTACTTTCTTTGTGTCAGATAAAATTTTGTTTTCCAACAAAATCGTTTTAGAAAAAATAAAAAGTCCGAATTTTTGATTATGTCTTGTTGCGATTATATAAAGGTCAAATTCGTCTGAAATGTTAAAAGGCTCTGTAATTCCTTGTTTATTACGTTTCCAAATGGATACAAATTGTCCTGATTTTGTTGGTGTAATTTTTGCAGTTCTAAATTGTACTTTTTGTCCATCAAGTTGAAAAGTGTGAGCAAAATAGTCTTGACTTTCTGCTTGCGTTTCTATGTTTGTTAGTTTAATTCCACATAGTTTAAAGACCAATTTATTTATTAGTTCAATTTCAGAATAGATTGTTGTTGAATTTGTCAAATCTGTTTTTTTTGCATAGATTATGCTGTTTAGAATAATTTTTAGTGCTTGGTTTTCAGCCTTTATCGGTTTAGGTATTTCTGAAGTGGCGGAAATTGAAGTGCAAATATTCCGTTTTGCACAAAAGTTCAATCGAAGAGCTTAACATGGATTTGTACTTCTGCCGTCATCTTTGCCAAACTGATGTTAGGTGCTGGCTTTTATATTTTTATTAGTTCATCAAGTCGTTTTAAAATATCTGTCCAAAGTTTGTCTTTCATATTTTTTTTAAAGTAGCCAAAGTGGTCAATTTTTTTTAGCCCAAAGTCGGCTGGTTTTAGTTCCGAAAATGTTATACCTTTTTCACTTTTTACGTTACGCCAATATGCTTTCGTGTTTTTTACATTGGAAATTGTATCGTCTGTTGCATAATAGACATGAATAGGGAATTTATAGTTTTGGAAATGTCCGGTCGGAATGGTTTTCCCGTAAAATTTTTTGTCAAAGAAGTAGTCTTCTTTTTCTAACCAACTTCTCCATTCAAACACAACTTCTTTCGGAAGATTTTCCATAAAACCATAAGGTTTCGCTTTTACAAAGCCATTTAGTAACGCGCTAATTGGAGAAAAAATATAAAAAAAGAAATACGCTTTCATTCTATAACCAAACGGCATATTTGGATAATAACCCGATGATACAGCAATATTGATGTTACCTTTTACATTATCTAAATTATTTATAAAACCTATTTGTTGTCCACCAGTACTATGCCCAATAAAAAGAAACGGCAAGTTTGGAAATCTATCATTTAAATATGTTTTTATTGCAGGCATATCTTTTGTTCCGTAGTCTGAAAATTTAATGGTACTATTATTAAGATTGTCCATTTCGTTGCAACCTCTGTAATTCCAAAGACAGCACAAATAGTCGTTTTCTGCTAAGTATGTCAAAAATGATAAATAGAACTCTTTCTTGGTGGCAGTTCCACAATTAAATTGTATTACAGCTTTTGGGTTGTCAGGTATCAACAAAATACCTTTTAGTGTTATTCCGTCTTCACTAATTGTTTCAAAATCTTCTTGTATCATTTCTATCATTTTTTTTGTTCTGTCTATTAAGGTTGCTATGTTGTGTTTAGATAATTTTTGTTAGAAAACTGAATGTTCAAATTAGCACTAATTCTGCCGTGTAGTCAAACTGCGGCAGCCGCACTTTATACGCATAAAATTCATTCATTAAACTTTCTCTTTTCGGAGTAGCTAAGTCAATATAGTCAAAGCGTTTGTAGGAGCAAAATGAACGCATATCTTTGTCGCCATTGATAAAAATTACTCCAATCAGCACAACATATTTACTAGGATAATTTGTCTTGGCCACTAATTCTTCAATTCTTTCGTTAATAGCTTCATACATCACTTGGTTCAACACTCATTCGTTTGTTTTTGGAAATTCAGTTGGCAAAAAATCAATTTATTATTTTATTTCTTTTAACAATGCATTGTCTTCACCCATTAAAGGTGCACCCCAACTTGGTTTTGCTGGTGTTTCTGAAAATTTAAAAGGTTGATTAATGCCTATTACTTTTCCATAGTCTGGATGTTCCACTTCAAAAAACATTTCACGTTCATTTAAATGTACATCGTTTGCTACTTCTTCTAAATCTAAAATTGGTGTTAAGCATACATCAAATGGTGCTGCTAGAGCAACCCATTCATCACGTGTTTTCGTGTTGAAAATTTCTTGCAAATCATTTTTTAAGATCTCTACTTCTTCCGGTATGGGCATCATGCGTGGCATCCAATCTGGTTTTCCTATTAATAGGCAAACACCTTGCCAAAACTTTGGTTCTAATGAGCCTAATGCAATCCATTTATCATCACTACATCTATATAAATGATAGTTTGCCATGCCTCCACTTAACATAGGTTCGCCCCGTTTATGCCGAATTTCTGTATTTAAGGATTCACCGAATTGCATAGACAATAATGGCATTACACAATCCGTCATAGCCACATCCACAAATTGTCCTTTTCCAGTTCGTTCACGTGCCCACAAAGCCGATAAACAAGCTACAACAGCTGGATAACTTCCACCGGCAACGTCGGCTACTTGGCACGCCGGAATTATCGGTTTTTCTTTGTCGCCTGTCAATCCTAATATTCCTGAATAGCCCAAATAATTCATGTCATGACCAGCTTTGTCTTTGTAAGCACCAGTGTAACCATAACCGGTTACTGCAACATAAATAATTTTTTCATTTTGTTGCTTCGCTGCGTCATAGTCGATACCCATTTTTTGCAAAACGCCTGGGCGAAATGAATCCACGACAATGTCGGCAGTTTTTACTAGTTCGAAAAATTTATGTTTGCCTTCTTCCGATTTTAAATCTAAAGTAATGGATAATTTACTTCTGTTAATGCTGATATAGTTTAAAGACTGTGAACCTTTCATCGGTGGAAAGAATCGATTGTAATCAGGTGCTTTTGTGTCTTCAATTTTAATAACTTCAGCACCCAAATCGGCCATTAATTGTGTGGCTAATGGTCCAGGCAGTAATCGACTTAAATCTAAGATACGAATTCCTTGTAGTGGACCTTGTTGTGGTTTTCTCGACATTTTTTTAATTATTTCTTATGCTATGTACTATGTACTATTACATTTATAACTTTACTTTTGTTAATTTGATTTGCTATTTTTTTCTATCAGCAAAGCCGAATACTTTTTTCAATATTTCAGTAGTTCTTGACAATGGATTTTCTCTAATTTTGTTTTCTTCTTTTTCTACCATTTTAAATACACCTTCTAAAGCTTTATCCGTTACAAAGCCTGTTAAATCAGTATTTACAGGTTTTACCATTGGTATTTTATTGTATATAGAGGTGGCATCTGTCCAATATTTAGTTGCATTTACTTGACCGAGTGATTGGTTAACAATTGGTCTAAATTTTTCAGTTAAAATAGGTGCTGCTGCTTTTTTCAAAAAAGCAGTACCTGCACCATTTCCACCCGTAATAATATTAATAGCATCTGTGACAGTCATTTGCTTTATTACTTGTATAAATACATCTATTGCTACACCGGATGCTTTTTCTGCTGCACGATTTAAAGATGTAGTTACATTATCCACTTGTTTTTGCATGCCTAAGTTTAGCATCACATCTTTTACTTTTTGCGCTTCGTTGGGCCACGGAATTTTCACTAAGTCGTTCCCTAAGAATCCATCTTGTTTAGCTAATAATCCCATTCCTTGTGTAATGCCTATTCCTAATGCATCTTTTAGTCCTTGTCCGGCTTCTTGTTCTGTTGGATCACCCATGGATGAACCCAACACCGCGCTCACTGTATCTTGAATTTGTTGTGCTGTGCAACCAAATAAAAATATGGATATCAAAAAAATACCAAAAAACTTTTTCATTTTAATTTGTTTATTTGTGTGTAATAAGTATCAATATTAGTAATAAAAATTCAAATTAAATGTAAATATGAAATGTACGATTTTAAACATTGGTGATGAATTGTTAATAGGTCAAACTTTGAATACAAATTCATATTTTATCTCACAAAAAATGAATGAAATAGGTATAGATGTTATTCATCATATATCATTAAGCGATGAAAAAAATGATATTATCTATTGCCTGGAAAATGCACTTAAGACATCTGATGTTGTATTAATTACAGGTGGATTGGGACCAACATCGGATGATATTACCAAGGATGTATTGTGTGAATATTTTGGTGGTCAATTAACGTTTAATGAAGATGCATTTAAAAATATTGAACGTATTTTTTCTAAAAGAAATTTTAAAATAGATGAATCAACCAAACGCGTTGCGGATTTACCTAATAATTGCAAAGTAATTCAAAATAAAAATGGAACTGCTGCCGGTATGATTTTTACTAAAGATCATAAAACTATAGTGTCAATGCCAGGTGTTCCTTACGAAATGCAATCGATGATTCTGGATGATGTGATTCCATATTTGCAAACTAAATATTCAATACCATTTATTCTTCATAAAAGCATTTTAACAGTTGGTGTGGGAGAGACTGTTTTAGCTGAAAAATTATGTTCTTTTGAAAAGAATAAAAATAGTAAAATCAAATTAGCTTATTTGCCTAGTACAGGAAAAGTACGATTACGATTAACTATTAAAGGTGAAAACCACCAAGAACTTGAATCTATTTTACAACAAGCTGAAGAGGAAGTAGTATCGTCAATTAGTGAATTTGTTTATGGTTATGATAATGATATTCTGGAATCAAAAATAGGAGAGATGCTTCTAAAAGAAAAATGGACGATTGGTACTGCCGAAAGTTGTACAGGTGGTTATTTGTCGCATTTAATTTCGTCTGTTTCAGGCAGTTCAGCATATTATAAAGGTAGTATTGTTTCGTATGCAAATGAAATTAAACAGCATCTTTTAAAAGTAAATTATGATACTTTGGAAAACGTTGGAGCAGTAAGTGAGCAAACTGTATTGCAGATGTTAGATGGTGCTTTACAGCAATTAAATGTTGATGTGGCAATTGCTATTTCAGGGATAGCTGGCCCAACTGGTGGAACCGAAGAAAAACCTGTAGGTACTGTTTTTATTGGTGTTGGCACTAAAGATAAAAAAGTGGTAAGACATTTCGTTTTTACAAATAATCGTGAAAGAAATATCCAATTATCAGCAATTTTTGGTTTAGAGATGCTTAGAAAATTCTTGCTAAAACAGTCAAAATAAAAGTTTAATTTTGACCATGTATTTTGTAACACAAAACTAACTATTCAATATGGCAGAATTTAAATTATTGATGCCTAAAATGGGCGAAAGTGTAATAGAGGCTACCATTTTAGCGTGGAATAAAAAAGTGGGTGATAAGGTTAATGAACAGGAAGTGGTTTTGGAAGTAGCCACCGACAAAGTAGACTCTGAAGTGCCTAGTCCGGTGAATGGTATTATAAAAAAATTGTTGCATGATATTAATGTAGCAGTTGGTGTGGGCGAGCCATTAGCCATTATTGAAATTGAAGTGGATGCTAATGAAGTGATAATTGAAAAAATTAATGAAGATGCTACTCTTAAGGTTGAGCAAATACCTATTTCAACTATAGAAGAAAGCAAGGAAGAAATTATATCAAAAACACTCAATAGAGTACCTGAAATTGTTGAAGAATTCAAACAAACTTCAATAAAAACTCCTATTGTTCCTGAGCATTCAGAAAAAGTCAATAATATAATTCCAAGTGCTAATAAATATTATTCGCCACTTGTTTTGAGTATTGCTCAAGTAGAAAATATTTCCATGCAAGAATTAGAATCAATTCAAGGGAACGGCATGGAAAATAGAGTAACGAAAGAAGATGTATTAGAATATGTTGATAAAAAGAAAAAAGGAATAATTATTTCATCTACAAGCATCGATAATGCACCAAAACAAGAAACAATAAAACAAGTAATTAAAACTGAAAATAATTCTGAAAATAAACCCAACATACAAGAACAAAATTCTAATGTAGAAATTATAGAAATGGATAGAATGCGAAAATTAATTTCGCATCACATGACCAATTCTCGTAAAACAGCAGCACATGTTTCTTCTTTTGTGGAATGCGATGTAACCAATATTGTTCGTTGGCGTGAAAAACATAAAAATCAATTCCAAAAACGAGAAAGCTTTGGCTTGTCTTTTATGCCCATTTTTATTGATGCAATTGCAAAGGCAATTAAAGAATATCCAATGATAAACGTGAGTGTCGATGGCGATAAAATTATTCGTAAAAAAGACATTAACATTGGCATTGCTACTGCTTTACCTAATGGAAATTTAATTGTTCCAGTAATAAGAAATGCAGATCAAAAGAGTTTATTAGGTATTGCTAAATCCATGAATGATATTGTGGTGAAGGCTCGTACGAATACATTACAACCAGATGATGTGATGAACGGCACTTATACGATTTCAAATATTGGTACTTTTGGAAATATACTTGGTACACCTATTATTAACCTACCTCAAGTCGCTATTATGGCAATTGGCTCTATTGTGAAAAAACCAGTTGTTTTAGAGGTTGATAACCAAGATGTTATCGCAATAAGACACATGATGTATTTATCTCATACGTACGACCATCGAGTGGTGGATGGACAATTAGGAGGCTTGTTTGTTAAGAAAGTATCAAATTTTTTAGAAAAATTTGACATGAATCAAGATATTTAATATCTTGTAATACGAAAACAAACAAACCGTGAACAAACTTTTGTATATGACTGAATTGTATAAAAAATCACTTAGTGATATATTTTTACAATTTTCAAACATTCCAATTTCTGAATTAGAAGAATTGGTGAATTTGTTTTCATTGCAAGAATTCAAAAAAAAATCAATAATAATCGCACCCAACAACACAAGCGATATTAAATTATTTTTTGTTGTAAAAGGTTTAATTCGTATCTATTATCCTATAGGAGAACGGGAAGTAACGATAGACTTTAAAGAAGAAAATACTTTATTTGCAAATGGATTTACATTATTTACAAATCTGCCAAATATTGATTATTATGTAGCCTTGGAAGATGTAGTTTGTTTAGTTGCAGAATCAAATGAAATTGAAGTATTAGCATCGAAATATCATTCCATTGAACATTTAAACAGAAAAATAGTAGAAGCATATTATGCATCTTATTTAATAACTAATTACAATAGTTTGTTTCTGTCAGCCGAAGAACGTTATTCCGTTTTTGTGCGTGATAGAGCCGCATTAATAAATCGATTGCCTTTAAAATACATAGCCACCTATTTAGGTATTAAACAAGAAACATTAAGCAGACTAAGGGCAAAAAAAATAATCACAATATGAGCAAAAAAGACATTGATATTGAATTATATAGAGAACAACTGAAACAGTATTTATTAAGATTATATCCTTCTACAAATACGGCTCAGTTGACTGATTTATGCAATCAATTCACCTTTCATAAATTTGATAAACGACAAATGATCTTAAAAGCCGGTGAATTTTCAAATACGGTTTATTTTATCTGTAAAGGTTTAGTTCGAATATATTATGTCAAAGAAGATAAAGAAATTACGAATTGGTTTATTAAAGAAAATATGCTTTTTGCCGCAACTTATTCAATTTTAACTAATAATAATAACTATAGTAATTACGAAGCATTAGAAGATACACACGTCATAAAATTAGATTATGATGTGATGGAATCTTTTTATGCCAAATACCATTCTTTAGAACATTTGGGCAGAAAAATTATTGAAGCATATTATGGTGCATTTATGAAAAAAACTTTCGATGTGCTATTCCTTTCTGCTGAAGAACGGTACAACTTATTTGCTAAAGATAATTTAGATTTATTAAACCGTGTTCCACTTCGCTTTATCGCTTCTTACCTAGGAATCACTCAAGAAACATTAAGCAGGCTTCGCTCTAAGTCAACAAAATAATATTTCATTTATTAAACAAAAATAGTATTTCATTTGTTAAGCAAATAGCTTTTGCTTTGCACCCATTTATAAATAATAGGCGTGTTTTGTTCTAATAAGTATGTAGTTTATTTATAAGATTTTAAATTTTAAGTTAATATAAAATCATTGCGGTATGCATACAATATTAAAAGTTAATTCGTAAGTTTGAAAAACCCTCATGAAATGACTCAACGCAGTTTAAGCACGTTAGAACAACATGCCAAAGAATATCTAAAAAAAGCTCTACTTTCTACTGTTGAAATAGATGACACATCCATCCATTCATTATTGGATTTATTTGAAATGATAACGTGTAAGAAAAACCAAATCATTATTAATGAAGGTGAAATTGCAGACTATTTTTATTTCATTTATAAAGGTATAGTTAGAGTTTATTACTATAAATCAGATAAAATAGTTATTGAACGATTTGAAAAAGAAGGTGGATTTTTTGGAGGTAATTTTACACATTTAACTAAAAAACCAGGCGTATATATTTATGAATCTGTAGAAGATGCACAACTTCTGAAAATTAAATATACAGACCTCGAAGAACTATGCAATAAATCCCATCAAGTAGAAAGACTATATCGTGTAAATATGGAATTATTTCATGTGAATTATGTACACCATTTATCATTATATAAATCATTAAACACGGAAGAGAGATATGCAGAATTTATCAACAACTATGGTGATGTGGCGAATCGTGTATCCTTAAAAGATGTAGCCAATTATTTAGAAATGACACCAGAAACATTAAGTAGGATACGTGCTAAATTTGACAAGATAAACAAGGCGAAGTAGCCACATTTCTACATTAAATTTTTGTATATTTGAATAACGTAAACAAATGCCAAGTAGAACAGATATCTTATTAGAACAAAATGCTAAATCTAACTTAATAGATAGGTTTTCTGCTAATGTAAATTTAAGCCCGGAAGAAATTCAGAAAGTAAACGCCAATATTCAATTTCAAAAAATAAAAAAAAATCAATTAATTAGCAGTGGTGTCAATGAGCCAGAAACATACTATTATTTTATTTATTCAGGTGTTGTAAAAATATATTACTATAAAAATGATCAAATGATTGTAGAACGCTTTGAAAAAGAAAATGGCGTTTTTGGCGGTAATTTTACCAATCTTTTCAACCACGATGAATATTATAATTACGAAGCTGTTGAAAATGTTGTCTTAATCAAACTTAAATATACTGATTTAATTAGTTTATGTAAACAATATCATGCCATTGAAAGTTTGTATCGAGTTATGTTGGAGTCATTTATTTCCGTTTATTTAAAACGATTAACTACTGTAAAATCTTTAACTGCTGAAGAACGATATAGTCAATTTATTGAAATTAATGGCGATTTGATGAATCGGGTAAACCTTAAAGATGTTGCCAATTATTTAGATATGACACCAGAAACGTTAAGCCGGATTCGCTCTAAATATGATAAATATATACGAAAACAAATAGTTTCCACTCTTTGAAAAACGAACTTCTTTTTTTACATTTTTATTCTTTTAGCATTAAATAATTGAATTATACAACCATTTAATTGGTAATCTACTTTCTATCTATTAACTTTGTTTTAATGCTTGAAATTATCCAACAATTATTACTGTCGAACAACTGTGTTATAGTGCCAGGTTTTGGAGCTTTTATTGGAAATTACAACCACGCAGAAATACATTTACAACAAAACATAATTTCACCGCCAAGCAAAAACTTAGCATTTAATCGTAGTATTCAAAATAATGATGGCATTTTATTGAGTGCCGTTGCTACACATTTTTCTATATCCGCTAATCAAGCAGAAGAAAAAATTACTGAATTTGTTAAGCAAGCAAATATATCACTCCAAGAAAACAAAAGCTTTATTTTAAATGATATAGGTCGTTTAATTTTAGACGAACATGAAACCATTCATTTTCAACCTTATTTCACACATAATTATTTATTAGACAGTTATGGGTTATCTACTTTGTCGATTCATCCTATACGACGATTAAAAGACAATGAAACAGCCATACATGAATCTTATCAAAGAATTATAAATAGAGATTCAAAAGCCAATCAATCTAAATCGAATTTTATAAAAATTTTCACATCTGCAGCCGTTGTTTTTGTATTGGCGATTAGTTCCTATTTCATTTTCCAGCAAAATAAAAATTACACTCAAAACCATCAGTCAGAATCTTCTTTAATTTCTGTTTTTGATTCATCACCTACAAAGTCAAATTCGAAAAATGAAACACTTTTAGATAGCAATACAAAATCGGTTATTGCAAATAAGAATGCAATACCCAAGGACACAATCGCAACAAGTATTTCCAATCCATCATACATCGTAATTGGAACTTTTTTTGATACAACACTTGCGAACAAATTAATCGCGGAAGCAGAAGCAAAAGGCTATACAATAAAGGTAGCTAAAGACGATAATTATGCATTGTTTAGAATAACAGTGCTAGTTGAAAGCGACCAGCTTACAGAAAGATTAAGCGCTATAAAAAGTGAATTAAATGAAAGAGCTTGGGTATATTGTGTAAATTTAAATATATATTAGTTATGATTAATTGCACGAATATTTGTAAGTCTTATGGTCAATTACAAGTTCTAAAAGATGTTTCTCTCCAAATTAATAAAGGTGAATTAGTGTGTATCGTTGGTCCATCAGGTGCTGGAAAATCTACACTTTTACATATAATGGGAACTTTAGATATTCCAGATTCTGGAATAGTAAAAATAAATGGACAAACAATATCAGAATTAAAAGACAATGAACTATCCGCTTTTAGAAATCAACACTTAGGATTTGTTTTTCAGTTTCACCACCTTTTACCCGAATTTACCGCCCTTGAAAATGTATGTATTCCAGCTTTTATTGCAAAGAAAGATGGAATCGAAAGCAGAAGACGTGCTGCGAGTTTGTTAGATTTTTTTGGTATAAAAAATAGAATGCATCATAAACCCAACGAACTTTCTGGTGGCGAACAACAACGCGTTTCTGTTGCTCGCGCATTAATGAATCGCCCATTAGTTATTTTTGCAGACGAGCCTACCGGAAACCTAGACACAGAACGTTCAGAAGAATTACATCAATTGTTTTTTGAATTAAAAAATGAATTTAACCAAACATTTGTAATAGTAACGCACAATGACCATTTAGCCGATAATGCCGACAGAAAATTAATAATGAAAGATGGCAGAATCATAAATGACATATCCTTATAATTAGTTTTAAATCATCTCCTTTTTCATTTTAGTTATCCATATCCATGATAATCGTCATGTTTTTCGTTGATTACTGTCATATCAACGCTTGATGACTATCATAGATAACCGATAGATTGCCTCTTAATTTTGTCATACATAATAAACATATTTTGTATGAAAAACCAAAGCCAAACAAAAATAATTCTTTCACTTATAGGCATGTTGTTGTTTTTTCAAAACACACAAGCACAAGATTCCATCGTTAAACATCATAATTTTGTAATTTCTACAAATATTAGACCCAAATTTGAATTGCGTCATGGATATTATAAACCGTTGCAAACTGGTGAAAAGTTAGCCGCATATATTAGTCAACGCAATCGAATAAGATTAAAATATGCGTATAAAGATCTTTTTTCAGTCCAACTTACACCTCAACACGTTTTTATTTGGGGTCAAGATGGATTAACACAAGGCGCATCTACATCCAATAGCATTTCATTTTTTGATGTATGGATAAAATTTCAACCAAAAGATTTTATAGCATTCCAAATTGGTCGTCAAGTAATATCATTAGATGACGAACGTTTCTTTGGAGAATTAGATTGGGCGCAAGGTGGAAGAGCTCACGACGCACTTTCTGTACAGTTTAAACGTAAAAAATTAGATTTAAAAACGTATTTTGCTTTCAATCAAAATTATAAAGAGCTTTATAGTAATAATTTAGGTAATACTTCTGGAAATCTATATACTTCAAAAAATGCAACACCTTATAAATGGATGCAAACAGCTTGGGCTGGAGTAAATATCAATCAAAAAAATAAGGTAAGTTTCTTGTTCACTAACTTAGGATTTCAAGATGCTAAAACGGCAACCGATACAGTAAAAAATCATTTTTCACATACATTAGGTGCAAATTATTTCTACAAAGATGAAAATTGGAAATTCAACGTATCTGCTTACTATCAAACCGGTAAAAACCAAATGGGATTAAAAACCAACGCGTATTTACTTGCGTTTTTATTAGATAGAAAAATTGGAAAAAAATGGAATATAGGAATTGGAACTGATTTTGTAAGTGGAAACAACGTTGGTGTAGCACCTAAAAAATATAATAATGCTTTTGTACCTTATTTTGGAACAAATCATAAATTCTATGGCAATATGGATTATTTTTATGCAGGAAAAGCACATAAAAATACAGGCTTAGCAGATCTTTACGCGCAAGTAGGTTTTAAACCAACAGAAAAAACAGCAATTAACTTAGCATTTCATCAATTTTTAACACCCAATCAAATTAAATCAAGTATCAAAAATTATTCTTGTAATCTTGGACAAGAAATAGATTTAAAATTCAACTATAAGTTTCTTAAATTTGCAAACTTTTTAGGAGGATATTCAATCTATGTTTCTACTCCAGCCATCTTATATTTAAAAGATGTAACTAAATCAGCTCCAGTTCAACATTGGTTGTGGTTCGAAATAGACGTAAATCTAGATATATTCAATTATAAATTTTAAATTCATTATTCACTTAAATCAATCAACATGTCAACAAAACAAATTGCAATCGGACTTTTACTAGCACTATCGGTAAGTGCATGTAAAACAAATTCAGAATCGAATGCTGGTTCTGGATCAGTAGCTATCGATATGGTAGCAGAAGGAACCCCAACCGAAATTGAAGTAACAGGTGCACCAAAAGTGCCAGCACCAATTGGAGATAGAGCGCCTAAAAAAGTTATCGTAAAATTAGAAACAACAGAAATTGAAACAGAAATCGCAGATGGTCAAAAATATACTTTTTGGACATTTAACAACACTGTTCCAGGAAGCTTTATCCGTGTACGCGAAGGCGACGAAGTAGAATTGCAATTAAAAAATGCAGCAAACAGTGTAATGCCTCATAATATTGACTTACATGCTGTAAATGGTCCTGGTGGTGGCGCTGAAGCAACTTTTGCTGCTCCTGGAAAAGAGGCAACATTTACGTTTAAAGCTTTAAATCCAGGATTATATGTGTATCATTGTGCTGCACCTCCAGTGCCTATGCATATTGGAAACGGTATGTATGGTTTAATTCTTGTAGAACCTGCAGGTGGTTTGAAAAAAGTAGATCGTGAATATTATATCATGCAAGGTGAATTCTATACTAAAATGGGTAAAAATGGTACTTTAGAGTTTGATAACGATAAAGCTGTAGCCGAAAATCCTGATTATGTACTATTCAATGGTAAAAAAGGTTCTATGTTAGGGGCTAATGTATTAGAAGCTAAAGTAGGCGAAACCGTTCGTTTATTCGTAGGTAATGGTGGTCCAAATTTAGTATCTTCATTCCACGTAATTGGAGAAATTTTTGATAATGTACATCAAGAAGGTGGCTCTAGTGTATCACACAATATTCAAACAACTATTATTCCTGCCGGTGGTTCTGCTATTGTAGAATTTAAAGTAGAAGTACCAGGTGTTTATAATATCGTTGACCACTCTTTGTCTAGAACTTTTAATAAAGGTTCTTTAGGCCAATTAAAAGTAGTAGGTGACGAAAATGCAAAAGTATTTAAAAAAGGAAAACACTAAAAAAATAAATGAGATTAATGTCACGATATTTGATCATAATCTTTTCCTTATCATTGGGCTTTGGTTCTTGCAATCGCACAGAACCAAAGCCTATTAATGAGGATATTTTGGATGTGAAAATCCAGTTAATACAAACTTCTACAAAAATGGTTAAAGTAGATGGTGGTAACTATCAGCCATTTTATGGAACGAATGACTCATTGGTTTTTGTTAAATCTTTTATGATCGATGAACATCAAGTCACCAATGCCGACTTTCTGGAATTTGTTAAAAAAAATCCGCAGTGGCGTCGTTCTCAAGCAAAAGGCATATTTGTGGATAGTTCCTATTTAAAAAACTGGGTGGCTGATACCATTTTGCCTAAAAATGCAAATCCAAATGCGCCAGTTTGTAATATTTCATGGTTTGCCGCTAAAGCATACGCTACATCTGTTCAGAAAAGATTACCAACTTTAGATGAATGGGAATATTTAGCCATGGCTGACGAAGAAGTACCGAATGCAAGGAAAAAGAAAGCGTATTCTGATAATATTGTAGATTTATACTTAGTTCGCGACAGACAATTCAATTCTGTGAAAAAATCATCACCAAATTATTGGGGCGTTTATAATGTTTTTGATTTAGTATGGGAATGGACAGAAGACTTCAATTCAGTGCTTGTTACCGGTGACTCTCGTAGTGGTAAGTTTGATGATAAAAACTTAGTTTGTGCTGCTGGAGCAACAAATGCGACAGACGTGTTAAATTATGCTGCTTTTATGCGTTTTGGAATCAGAACTAGCTTAAAAGCAAATTATACCGTGGCCAATTTAGGTTTTAGATGTGCTAAAGATTTATAAGTTTAATCGATGTCTCATCTTATGCTTAGCTTGATATTTTTGCCTTGTTTTTCTTTCCTATTGGCAGATAAATTGGGTTGTTCTTTTTCCCATAGATATTCTTTTTTTTTTAAGACTAAGAAAAAAAATAAAAGTTAATTTTAAGAATCAATGAGTTATAAAAAACTACAATTAATTTAAACCACAAAAACACGTATTTATTACTTAAATCTACAACCATGAAAAGATATAATATAATTTTAGCTTGTTTATTATTTTTTAGTTCTTGTAATTTCAAAAACTCAGAGAATCTAAAAAAATTACCTTCAGAGTCGATATTTCATTTAACATCTGATTGGCAAAATCAGTATGGTGAAACCCTAAAATTAAAAGAATTAAAAGGAAAAACATTAGTGGTAGTCATGATTTACACCACATGTAAATCAGCATGTCCAATTTTAGTGGCGGATATGAAAATGATTAAAGAAAAAATCGATAAAAATAATTTGAAGGATGTATCTCTAGTACTTGTAAGTATTGATCCTGAAACAGATACTCCAGAACGATTGGCAGAATTTGCAAAAAAAGGAAAAATGACAGAGCCATTTTGGGTATTTCTTCGTGGAAATCTGGAATCCACTCAAGAATTTGCAAATGTCTTATCTATGAAATATAAAAAAATATCTCCAGTAGATTTTTCTCACTCCAATATTATTAGCATTTTTAGTCCGGATGGTGCATTAGTTAGCCAAGAAGAAGGAACGAGTATTAATACTCAAAAGGTTGCTGACAAAGTAAATGAAACGGTAAAATTAAACCGTTAATTCAAGCTAAATACCTTGTACTCTGATACAAAATCATTTTTTTGATTTATTCAATGTTATCAATATTTAAAATGCAATTCAAATGCAATAATTATTCAAATTAAAAATTATCTTTGCACTCCGAATTTTGTTGCATTTTATAAATACAATAAATGGACCTGTAGCTTAATTGGATAGAGCATCTCACTACGGATGAGAAGGTTAGGGGTTCGACTCCCTTCAGGTTCACAAATTAGTTCTTATGTTTTACGTTTATGTCTTAAAAAGTCAGCAAACAAAATCTCTTTATAAAGGTCAAACTGAAAATGTTGTAAATCGACTTAAAGAGCATAATAATG
>JAGNZZ010000001.1:72251-252116 GCA_017984135.1 Chitinophagales bacterium
GACTCCCTTCAGGTTCACAAATTAGTTCTTATGTTTTACGTTTATGTCTTAAAAAGTCAGCAAACAAAATCTCTTTATAAAGGTCAAACTGAAAATGTTGTAAATCGACTTAAAGAGCATAATAATGGCAAAGTAAAATCTACAAAAGCATATCTACCATGGGAAATGGTTTATATTGAAGAATTTGAAAGTAGAGATGAAGCCGTAAAACGAGAAAAATATTTGAAATCAGGAATTGGCAGACAATTTTTGAAAGAAAAATTAAAGTAAAGTGATGAGAAGGTTAGTGGTTCCCTGTCTGCCGACAGGCAGAGACACCCTTCAGGTTCACAAATTAAAAAAAAACAGGAAATAGTTGAACGGTTCAACGATTCCTAATTAACATTTGTGCATAAGGTGTTTTGATATCTCATTTTTTTTTGCGATATTTGCACCTCCTAAAACAAACATTATGGCAAGATTTTGCGATTTATCAGGAAAAGGTCCAATGACAGGAAACAGTGTTTCTCACTCTAACATTAAAACAAAGAGAAGATTCTATCCTAATTTACAAAAAAAATCCTTCTTTATTCCTGAATTAGACAGATGGATTGATTTGAAAGTTTCTACTTCAGCAATCAGAACAATTAACAAAAAAGGTATTTACACGTACTTGAAAGAACTTGAAAAAAAAGGTGAAGTTCAATTAGGTTTTTAAATTTATAAAAATGGCAAAGAAGAAAGGCAATAGAATTCAGGTTATTTTAGAGTGCACAGAGCATAAAACTTCTGGCTTAGCAGGTATATCTCGTTATATTACTACTAAAAACAGAAAAAATACACCAGAAAGAATCGAATTGAAAAAATTCAATCCGATTATGAAAAAAGTAACAGTTCATAAAGAAATAAAATAATAAATCATGGCTAAAGTATCTAAAAACGCGAAAGTTGACAGAGGTAAAAATGTAGGTGAATCAAAAAATATGGTGAAAATCATCAAGTTTGTTCGCTCTGAAAAGTCTGGTGCATACTCCACGCGCGAAAAAGTAGTACATAAAGACCTATTGCAAGATACTGTAAAAAATCTGTAATTTGTTTTTATTGTATATAATAATAGCTTCTCGTCAAGAGAGGCTTTTTTGTTTATATTTGCATTCAATTATTATACTTCATTTTATAAAACATTAAAAATTGGGAATCTTTGATAAAATATTTGGTAAGTCAAAAACTTCAGACGAAATTCTGGTTGAAGAAAAACAATTGCAGGATGGTTTAGAGAAAACAAAACAAGGTTTTTTTTCTAAAATATCAAAAGCAGTCGCCGGTAAATCTACTGTCGATATTGAGTTTTTAGATGAATTAGAAGAAATTTTAATTTCCTCTGATGTCGGTTTATCAACCACCATAAAAATAATTGATCGGCTAGAGGCTCGTGTTGCAAAAGATAAATATTTAAATGCCAGTGAACTTAATTCCATATTAAAAGATGAAATTGGAAATATCTTGGCCGAAAATAATACAAAAGACTTAGTCAATTTTATTCCTACTTCCGATAAAAAACCATTTGTTATTATGGTGGTAGGTGTAAATGGCGTTGGAAAAACTACTACTATTGGAAAACTAGCATATCAATTTAAAAATGCTGGTAAAGAAGTGTTATTGGGTGCTGGTGATACCTTTAGGGCAGCTGCCGTTGACCAATTAACAATTTGGTCGGAACGCGTTGGTGTACCTATAGTTAAACAGTCAATGGGTTCTGATCCGGCAGCAGTTGCTTTTGATACAGTTCAAAGTGGCGTGGCAAAAGGCGTTGATATTGTCATTCTCGATACAGCAGGACGTTTACATAATAAACTTGGTTTAATGGATGAACTTTCTAAAATAAAAAAAGTAATGTCGAAAGTAATTCCTGATGCACCTCATGAAGTTTTACTCGTGTTAGATGCATCTACCGGACAAAATGCCTTAGAGCAAGCCAAACAATTTTCTGCTGCCACACAAGTTACCGCTCTAGCATTAACCAAACTTGATGGAACAGCAAAAGGTGGCGTTATTTTGAGTATTGCAGATGAATTTAAAATTCCAATTAAATATATTGGATTAGGAGAAAAAATTGAACAACTACAAGTGTTTAACAAGCAAGCATTTATAGAAACTTTGTTTGAGTAATTTATTTATGAAACACTTAATAGTTGTCTAAATGAAAAATAGAATACTATTCATTTTAACGTTTTTTATTTTTTCGTTTAGTTTCGCTCAAAAATCGGCAAGCTACTTCCGTACAATTGATTATTTCGATAAGCAAGATAGTTCTAAAAATTATGCTGTTGTGTATCGACCAAATGCTGCACCTAAGAAACTATTAATACTTTTTCCAGGATATGGAGAATCGCCTTTGTTGGCTGAACGTGAAACTAAAATTCCTGAATTGGCCGCAACAAATGGTATTTTATCGCTTATTCTTTCCACGCAAAATGGCTCTCAATCTTTTTTTATTGATAATGAAACGCAAACCTATTTAGATAGTTTAATTCCATTGCTTTTATTGCGATATAATATTCCGAATAATGAATATTTTTTAGGTGGATTTTCATTAGGTGGTGCAGGTGTTGTAAAATATGTACAACATTGTAATACATATTCTATTTCTCCCAAACCTAAAGCGGTTTTTGCCATTGATCCACCTTTGGATTTTTTAAGACTGTATAAGGTTTATGAAAGATGGTACAATGATACTTCTTCTTATTATTATACGAATAAACCACTATATAAATCTATGTTGGAAAAGATGCAAGCTATTTTTCAAGGTGATTTAAATTCGGCGTACTTAAACTATGTCCAACTTTCTCCTTTTTGCATAGAAGATAAAAATAAATTTGGAGTGCATCTATTTGAAACAATGCCAATTACCATATTCTGTGAACCCGATTTTGAATGGGCAATGCAAGAGAAACGTTGGAATGCGTATGATTTAAATATAATGGACAATGTTAGCTTTATTAATGAATTACAATTAAATGGTAATAAACATGCCAATTTGAAGCTAACACAAAACAAAGGAATACGTAAATTGTTTAACATCAAATATCCACATGCTTGGTCAATTGCAGATGCAAATTATATCGTGAAATGGCTATTGAAGTATTGATATCTTAATATAATTTTACTTAATTTTGAAACCAATAAACCATAATTTTTTTTTATAATTTATTGCTGCTATTTCTATAGATGAAGTTAGCTTATTAAACAGCTGTTATTCAAAAAATAAATGAAGCACTTCAATTTCAATTTGGATTATTATGAAAACTAAATCACATAACAAAAATAAATACAATGTCATTACATTAGGTTGTTCCAAAAATGTAGTGGATTCCGAAGTGCTAGTAGCACAACTAAAACACAATGACTTTGAAGTAGAGCATCAATCAGAAAAGAAAGATGCCAACATCATCATTATTAACACCTGCGGATTTATTGATAGAGCGAAAGAAGAATCTATCAATACCATTTTATCGTATGCCGAACAAAAAAACAAAGGCAGAATAGATAAGCTATATGTTACCGGTTGTTTGTCGCAACGTTATAAAGATGATTTAGAAACAGAAATTCCACAAGTGGATGCTTTTTTTGGAACTTTAGAATTGCCCCAATTATTGGATAAACTTAATGCGGATTACAAACATGAATTAGTTGGCGAACGTACATTAAGTACGCCACAACATTTTGCTTATTTAAAAATTTCTGAAGGTTGTAATCGAACCTGTACATTTTGTGCCATTCCAATTATGCGTGGCAAACATATCTCTAAATCCATTGAAGAAATTATATCAGAAGCCAATCATTTAGCCAAACAAGGCGTAAAAGAAATTATGTTGATTGCTCAAGAATTAACTTATTATGGCTTAGATATTTATAAAGAACGTTCACTATCCAAACTATTATATGCACTTAATGACGTTAATGGTATTGAGTGGATACGATTGCATTACGCATATCCATCCAAATTTCCATTAGATATTATTGATGCTATTCGTGATTGCAATAAAGTATGTAACTATTTAGATTTGCCGTTACAACATGCAAATAATCGCATTTTAAAACGCATGCAACGTCAAATTACACAAGAAGAAACACGACAATTAATACACGAAATAAGAGCTAAATTACCAGATATTGCTATACGAACCACCATGTTGGTTGGGTTTCCAGGTGAAACAGAATCTGACTTTAATGACCTTTGTAATTTTGTTCAAGAAATGCAATTTGAACGATTAGGTGTTTTTCAATATTCACACGAAGATGATACCGCAGCTTTTGAGTTGGAAGATGATGTGGATGCAGATACCAAAGAAGAACGAGCCAGTCGATTGATGCAAATTCAACAAGAAATTTCATTTCAAAAAAATGAACTAAAAATTGGCAAAGAATTTAAGGTATTAATTGATAGAAAAGAAGGTCAATATTTCGTTGGTAGAACGGAATACGATTCACCCGAAGTAGATAACGAAGTACTTATTGATGCTAAAAAGTATTTTTGTAGAATGGGTGATTTTTGCAAAGTGAAAATTACAGATGCAACAGATTTTGATTTATACGGCGAAGTAGTTCAATAGTATTAAACAAAATAAAAACATGACAAGCACACAAATTCCTTTCTCGTCCACTGGTTTTTTTTCAAACTTAATCTTGGATTATATTGATCAAAAACCTTCGTTAAACCCATTTTATAAATACAAAAATACAATTGAAGAAATTGAAGAAATTATTTTGAATAAAAAAAATGAGCAAATCAATCGTCCATTATTAGCATCGACTATCGAACAACAATATAAAAATGGTATTGACATCAACATTCATCCAAACTGCTCAAATAATATTCATGTACTTAAAGATGAAAATGCATTTTGTATTGTCACGGCACATCAATTAAATATTTTTACAGGTCCACTTTACCTTATTTATAAGGTAGCTCAAACCATTTCTACATGTAAACAACTAAAAATAAAATATCCGAACTATCATTTTGTTCCAGTATATTGGTTGGGTAGTGAAGATCATGATTTTGAAGAAATAAATCATATACATTTGTTTCAAAAAAAAATTGAATGGTTCGATAAACAAGGTGGTGCAACCGGAAGATATTCTTTAAATACCATACATACAGTTGTAGATGAAATTAAAAACGTACTTGGAAATTCAGCATACGCCACACATTTAATTTCCATTTTTGAACAAGCATACCAACAAAAAAAATTAGCGCAAGCTACGCGTTTTTTGTTTAATGAATTATTTGGTCAATATGGTTTAGTTGTTATTGATGGCGATGATGTTACATTCAAACAACAATTTTCTGAAATAATGAAAGACGAATTATTGCATCAAAATACCATACAATTCGTTAATCAACAAATAAACCAGATAGAAGCAAAAGGCTATAAACAACAAGCGTTTCCTAGAGATATTAATCTTTTTTATTTAAGTAAAAATAGTAGAGAACGCATTGTAAAAGAGCATGAAATTTATAAAATACAAAATACAACTATTCAATTCACAACAGATGAAATTTTAATGGAGCTTAAAAATCATCCTGAACGTTTTTCACCAAACGTAATTTTACGTCCATTGTTTCAGCAAAAAATATTACCGGCATTAAGTTTCATTGGTGGTGCTGGTGAAATTAGTTATTGGTTGCAACTCCAACCTGTTTTTGATTTTTACAAGATAAATTTTCCTCAATTAATTTTGAGAAATTCAGCATTGCTGATTTCTTCCAATCTAGAAAATAAAATTGAAAAGTTAGCGTTAAATCAGAATGATTTTTTTAACGATATTGAATCCATAAAAAAACAATTTATTGCTCATCATACCCATGATGATATTGATGTAAGTAACATAAAAAATGAAATTGAACAAGCATTTATTCAATTACAAAGTCTAACTAAATCTATTGATGAAAGCTTGGTAAATACAGTAGGAGCTGAGCTTCAAAAAACATTGCATAGCATAGATGGATTACAGAAACGCATGCTTAAATCGTTAAAACAAAAAAATGAAACACAACTCAATCAAATAGAAAAAATAAAACAACAACTTTTTCCTGCAAATAATTTACAAGAACGTGTTGAAAATTTTTCTTCCTATTACGCACAGTATGGTCAATCTTTTTTGGATATCTTGATCAATGAATTTGATGTGTATCATAAACAATTTTTAATTTTTCATCTTTCTTAACTACTTTCTTTAAAATTTAGGAATGCTTTTTGCGTTACAAAATTATGACAAATCGGTTTATCATTTTATGCTTATTAGTTTTAGTATCGATAACAAATTCAAGTAGTTTGGCGTCTAATAAATTTGCAAAATTTATAGTATGGAATGAAAATAGAAAACTTACTTGGAATGATTTTAATGCAAAACCTGAACGTTCGTATCCAAACATGGAAGAAGCTCAAACTGTATCATCCATTGAAGTTGGATATACTTCAACCAACAAAAAAATTGAAATCACCATTGCTGCAAAATTTTACCCAAATCTTTCTTGGCACTACAGCAACATAAATAGTTCGTATATTCTTCAGCATGAACAATTGCATTTCGATATCACCGAATTGTATGCACGCATGATGCGTAAACAAATTTCTGAACAAGTAAAATCATCAAAAGACAAATCAAAATATAATTCCATTGTTAAAAAAATAATGAACAATTGGGATAATGAACAAAATGCTTATGACGACCAAACCAATCATGGTGCCAATAAAACAGAGCAACTAAAATGGGAAAATAATATACAATTACGTTTAGCTGAATTGGATAATTATAAATCCAAATAAATTAAGATTCACAACAAAAAATGGGTTGATAAATTTCTGGAATAATTTTGTTTTCTTCCGCTATTTTAAATAACGTATTTACGGCATATTCGCCGTCAAATCCTAATTCTAGGCTGTATTTATTGACGTACAAATCAATATGTTGCTGGCATACTTCTTCACTCATTTCTTGCGCATGTGTGGCAACAAAATCTTTTGAAGAAGTTCTATTATTAAAAGCAAATTCAATGCTTCTACGAATCACACGTTCCGCTTTTATGCGTGTTTCTTGGTCAATATTTCGTTTCATGGCAATGCCACCTAATGGAATCGGAACGTGATGTTCTTTTTCCCAAAATTCACCTAAGTCTATAATTTTTTTTAACCCTTTTTGTTGATACGTAAATCTATTTTCATGAATAATGACACCAGCATCAAACTCGTTCTTAATAATTTTATTTTCAATCTCAGAAAATACAATAAATGTTTTATTTTTTGCTTGCGGATATCTTAATGAAAACAACAAATTTGCCGTTGTGTATTCACCAGGAATGCAAATATTAGCATCATTCATTTCTTCATCATTTAATTCTTTTTTGCCTACCAAAAGTGGTCCACAATTATTGCCCAATGCGCTTCCCGATCTTAATAAAATATAATGTTCTGAGGCATACGCATAAGCATGGTAACTCATTTTGGTAATATCATATTGTTGTTGAAAAGCAGCTTGATTGAGTTGTTCAACATCCGCAAAAATCAATTCAAATTCTAATCCTTCATTGTCAATTTTGTGGTGCAGCATTGCCTCAAAAATAAAGGTGTCATTTGGGCATGGCGATATGGCAAGTGTGAGTGTTTGCATAGTGTAAATATAATTTGAAATTGTTATTTTTAATGTGTGGAATGGATAAAAAATAAAAGAATTTATATTGTTGCATTTTTTATTGCAATTTTTATTAATGTATTTTCTTGGCACCTTCCATTTTTTTGGGATACCATACTCACATCTACCATTACACAATATTTTTATGAAAATGGATTTCAGAATTTTATTCCACCAGCTCAATGGGATGCCGGTCATCCAACCTTGTTTTATGTATATATTACCATGTTTTATAAAATTTTTGGAAGAGATTTAATTGTAGCACATTTTGCAATGTTACCTTTTTTATTCTTGTTGAGTTACTCTTTTATTTTATTGATGCGACAATTCTCGTTTTCATTAGAGCAACAATTATTTGGTATAATTTTATTGTTTTCAATTCCTGCTGTGCTTACTCAGTCCACTTTAATAAGTTACGATATTGTCCTGTTGAGTCTTTATTTATCGGCATTAGTGGCTTATTTTAAAAATAAAAAATTTTATTTTATGTTCATTCTAATAGGAATGATGAGCATTACTTTGCGAGGTGTTTTTGGAGCTTTTGCGTTGTCGATTACTATCTATTTTCTGGAAGATAGAAAAATAAAAAATTGGTTTAATTGGAATTTATTTTTATTACCTGGTTTTATTTTATTTATAGCATGGTCTTTTTTTCATTTTAAAAATACTGGATGGTATTTTTCTACTAATTCTACTGCATGGGCAAATCAACGTGGTATTGTTGATGTTAATGGATTTATTAAAAATATTTTATCAATTGTTCGTTGCTATATTGATATGGGCATCATTGTTTTAAGTGTATGCTTTTTTTGGATTTTTCTTAAATTTAAAATTTCAAATAAACTATTTATAATCAGTTTTGTTCCTTTGATATTTTTTTCAATATCATTTCTGCCATTTACGAATCCAATTAACCATCGCTATTTTCTGATTGTGTATGTGTTAATGCTGTTGCCGATTCTTCTTTTATTAAAGGAAATTAAATTTGTATATAAAAAAATCATTGTTTTTCTTCTTGTTTTAGGTCATTTTCAAATTTATCCAATTCCTATTTCTAATGCTTGGGATTGCACGTTAACTTATATTTCTTATGCAAAATGTATGGATGATTTTTATTTACATAATTCAAAATATCTAAAAATAAATAGTAATAAAATTGGGTCCGTTTTTCCTATGGTAACGAGCTTAAAACAAACGCATCTATTGGAAGATACGACTCGATTGGTGAGTGTTCATGCGCAATCAATAGATTTGATTCCTTATGTTTTATTTTCAAATATAGGCAATGATTTTTCTGATGAACAAATTCAACAACTAAAGAATTGGAATGTAGTTTCTCAATATAATAGTTATCCAATTGAGTTGATATTGTATCAAAACCCGAAAATTCCATCAAAATAATTCCTAAATCATAAATCTTAATTCCTAAATTTGACTTGTGGATATATCAGTTATTATACCAGTTTTTAATGAAGAAAAAAACATACCTGTTTTGTATGAACGATTAGTGAATGCGGTTACATCAATCAGTAATAATTACGAATTTATTTTTGTGAATGATGGAAGTAAAGACCAATCACTTGCAGTAATAAAATCACTTGCAGCAAATAATTCTCAAATAAAATACATAGATTTTAGTAAAAATTTTGGTCATCAACCTGCTGTTTTTGCTGGATTAGAGTATGCTACTGGAAATTCAATTGTTATTATTGATGCTGATTTACAAGATCCGCCAGAATTAATTAATGATTTATATGCTAAAATTCAACAAGGTTATGATGTGGTGTATGCACAGCGTGCACATCGTGTAGGTGAGTCATGGCATAAACTTTTAACGGCGAAATTATTTTATCGGTTTATTAATAATTTATCGGAAGTACCAATACCATTAGATACTGGTGATTTTAGAATTATTACTAAAAAAATTAGAGATATTTTGATTGCAATGCCGGAACATAATAAATTTTTACGCGGACAAATTGCTTGGACTGGCTTCAACCAAACTTGTGTAAAGTATAAACGTGAAGAACGTTATGAAGGTAAAACGAATTATTCGTATGCTAAAATGGTTTCATTTGCCTTTGATGGTATTACTTCATTTTCAAATATGCCATTGCGATTAGCAACGTATATGGGATTTTTAGTGTCGTTTATTTCGTTTATGGTTATTCTCTATACGTTGTATCAAAAATATGCCAATAATAATACCGTTCAAGGTTGGTCATCGTTGATGGTAAGCATATTGTTTATTGGTGGTGTACAGCTTATTTGTTTGGGAATTATTGGCGAATATCTTGGACGAATTATGGACAATGTTAAAAACAGACCTTTGTATATTATTCGAGATAGCAATACGAAATAGTACAGCTTTAAACTGTTATCAACGATAAAAGTACTTCGTTTAAGTTGGCAATGGCATCTTTAATGTTCCAATTTTCTTTATTCCTTTTTTCTACATAATTAGAAATAGACCGAATTTCAATACTTGGTTTTTCTATTAATTTCATCACATAATAAAACGCCAAACCTTCCATGTTTTCAGTGTCTGCGTTGTATTTCTCTTGAATTAATTGAATCGTTTTTGCATTGCCATGCACTTTGTTTACCGTAATAGAAGTGGCTTTGGCTAAATTTATTTTTGTATGAAAATCAGAAATAATAGGTTCACATAAACCATATTGAAAAGCATCTTCTTTTTTGTCGATAAATCCTAAATCAAAAAAATCTTGAAAATCTTCGTCATTTTCCACACCAAAATCACCATAGGTTTCAGAGGTAATTTGTACAACGTCGCCAATCTTTAATTGCCGATTAAATGCACCGCAAATGCCAGCATCGATATATAAATCACGACTGTATTTTTGAGAATACAAAGCAACATGTGCCGCCGTATTCATCATGCCCATTCCTGTTATTAAAAAATGCAATTGTTCATGAACGATGTACAGTCCATTAAAATCGGTTTGTTTAGGCTCAAATTGTTCAAATAATGGCATCAATTCTAACTTTGTTGCGGCAACTATTGTAATATTTAGATTCTTATATTCAGCCATATCTTTTTTTGTTGAAAGCAAATATAGAGTTTTAATTAAAATATAACTTCAGTAATTACTCAGCAATCATGTAATTGACTAATTTTGATTGTGGTTTATTTAACTCGAAGAGAAACATTTAATGCAGCGCATAAATTGTACAACGATTATTGGTCGTTAGAACAAAATGAACTTGTATTTGGAAAATGTTCCAATAAAAATTGGCATGGACATAACTATGTATTGTACGTCACGGTTAAAGGCAATCCGGATCCGGATACAGGTTTTATCATCAATGTAAAAGAATTAAGTAAAAAAATCAAAGAAGTAATTGTAGATAAATTAGACCATAGTAATTTGAATTTGGATGTAGATTTTATTCCCAAAAACATTCATCCAACCACAGAAAATTTAGTGAAAATTATCTGGCAACAATTAGAACCACATATTTTAGGTTGTCAATTGCACAGTATTAAATTACAAGAAACAGAAAATATTTATGCTGAATATTTTGGTGAATAATCGAATTTAATTTTATAAAAACATAGCTATTTATGAAATTTATTCTTCATCATTTTCAAGATTTATCGGTTCATCAGTTGTATGCTATTTTACAATTGAGAGAAGAGGTATTTCAAATTGAACAGAATTGTATTTATAAAGATGTTGATGATAAAGACAAATTTTGCTGGCATTTAATGTTGTATAGTCAAGACGAATTAGTGGCATATTGTCGCTTAGTACCACAAAAAATTTCCTATGAAAATTATGTGTCTATTGGTCGAGTAGTAAGCAAAACACACTATCGTAAACTTGGATATGGTCGTCAATTAATGGAGGAAGCCATGCGTCAAATGGAAATTTTATTTCCAACTAAATCCATCAAAATTTCCGCACAATATTACTTGGTTCGTTTTTATGAAAGCTACGGATTTAAAGTAGTAGGAGAGCAGTATATAGAAGATTTATTGCCACATATTGCCATGATAAAAAATGGAAATTAAATGGAGATTTGTTGAATAAATTCAACGTCTTTCTCAATTTGTTCTTTTAATAAATCCCAATTTTCATATTTTATTTGTGGACGAATATAATCTAAGAAAATCATGTCTAATTGCTGATTGTATAAATCACCATCAAAATCAATAATAAAAACCTCAATGGTTAATTTGCTATTGTCAAAAACAGTTTCTCTATAGCCAATACTCAATGCACCTTTGTAATAAGTATCCTTAATTTTTATTTTTACGGCATACACACCAGAAGCAGGAATTAATTTATGTGGATTGGAAACCTCAATGTTTGCTGTAGGAAAGCCCAAAATTCGTCCAATTTTATCACCATGAATTACGTTTCCTTTTATGGTAAATGGATGCGCTAAAAACTCATTGGCTTGTATGATATCACCTTCCAATAATGCAGTACGAACTTTAGTGGAACTAACAGAAATTTCATCTAATGTTTGCGCCGGAATTTCTTCAACTTCGTAATTATACTTAGTAGAAAGTTGACGAAGTAAATCAATATTTCCCTTTCTATTTTTACCAAATCGATGATCGTAACCGATGATTATTTTTTTTGGATGAAAATTGTTGATTAAAATTTTTTCTACATATTCATCGGCTTCCATGGATGCAAATTCTTTTGAAAACTCAACAATTACTAAATGATTTAATCCATATTTTTCCAATAGCTCTTCTTTTTCATCAATAGTTGATATCAGCTTTAGTTTATTGTCATTTGGATTTAAAATCAAACGTGGATGTGGATCAAAAGTGAGTAAAATACTTTCACCATTTATTTCTGCAGCAATATCATTTAAGCGTTTGATAATTTGTTGATGTCCAAAATGCACGCCATCGTAGGTGCCAATGGTGAGCACTGCATTTTTAAAGTTAGGTAGATGTTGAAGTCCTTTGTGTATTTGCATTCTATAAATGTTAGTGCAATTTATTTAAAAAATCTTCAATTTGTAGTGCATCATCAATGGTATAATTTCCAATCTTTGTTCTTCGTAAGGCATATAAATAAGCACCATTTTGTAATTTTTTTCCAAAATCATGTGCAAGGCTACGAATATAGGTGCCTTTTGTACATTCCACATAAAAGTCAATAGTAGGCAACTCAATTTTGGTTAAGTCAAATTTTTTAAGGGTTATTATTTTTGACTTTATGTTGACTTCTTTGCCCGCTCGAGCTAGTTCATACGCTCTTTTTCCATTAATTTTTACAGCTGAATGTGCCGGTGGATATTGTTCTTGCGTACCTAAAAAAGAATTTGCATTCTGTATCAACATGGCATGCGTAATTCCAGATAAATCAAATGTTTGGTTAACAGGCCGTTCAGCGTCATAACATTCTGTAGTAGCACCTAAGAAAAATGTTCCGGTATAAACTTTATCGGCATTTTGAATGCTTTCAATTTCTTTTGTTTTTTTTCCAGTACATAAAATTAATAGTCCAGTTGCTTTAGGATCCAATGTGCCGGCATGACCAATTTTAATATTTCCATATTTTTTTTTAATAGCAAATTTTATTTTGTTGACTACATCAAAGCTGGTCCAGTCAAGTGGCTTGTCTATAAGAATTATTTGTCCGTTTTCTAAATCTGCTGCTGTCATTAAATGGAAATAAAGAGGCTAAATTTTATTTTTGAAAATAGATGAAATAGATAATTAAAATAAATCCAACCACAATTCGATACCAACCCCAAAGTTTAAAACCGTATTTAGTGAGTAAGCTTATGAAGGATTTAATAGCTAAAATGGCTACTAAAAATGCTACTATATTTCCAATAAAAAATAAGCTTAAATTATTGCCTTGTTGTAACAATTCGTATCCTTTTACATCCATACCTTGTTGATTCCAATCTTTTAGAAAAATGGAATAAACCGTTACGGCAAACATGGTTGGAACAGCTAAAAAAAATGAAAATTCGGCAGCTGCTTTTCGTGAAAGTTTTTGTTGCATGCCACCAATAATTGATGCGGCACTTCGGCTGGTTCCTGGCATCATGGCTAAGCATTGCCAAAAACCAATTGTGATGGCTGTCCGCATCGGAATTTCTTTTTCGTCGGATATAGTTGCTTGATTAAATGCATTGTCGATGAATAATAGGACAATACCACCTATTATTAATACGATGGCTATAGGAATTGGGTTTCCCAATACAGCTTCAATTTTATCATCGAATAATTTTCCTAACACCAATGCCGGAATAACAGCCGCAATTAATTTGAAATAAAACGAACTATTTTTAAAGTCGAAAAATTTTTTCCAATACAAGGCAACGACAGCCAATATGGCTCCGAATTGTATGGAAACTTGAAACATTTCCACAAATTTATCTTGACCAATTCCTAATATAGAACTGGTAAATATCATGTGTGCTGTAGAAGAAATGGGTAAAAATTCAGTTAATCCTTCTACAATAGCAAGGATAATAGCGTGTAAAATATTCATACCTTAAATGAGAAAAGTGGACAAGAGTTAAGCCGCAATATTTTCGGAAGTAGCCGGTTTTTTTAAAATGGCAACCACAATCGTCAAGAAGCCGGAAATTACTACAATTGGAGCTAAGGTGATTCTTCTAAATGAATAAATTTCAGCTTCATTAAATATTTTTGGGTCATCACTGCCGCCGCCACTCATTAATATAAAACCTAAGATAATTAAAGCAGCTCCAATTCCCATTATAACATAGTTGGTTTTGTCAAACAACAAAGTGTTGTTTTTACTTTCCGGGAAACGAAAAAATGAACTTGAACTACTTGGCTTCTTCGTGGCTGAACTTGGTTTAGCTACTTTCGGAGCAGGTGAATTTTTAAGAGGTGTTTTTGCCATATTTTATTCTTTAATACAATTCGTCTAATTTTACTTTCAAATATTTATTTACTGAAAAATAAGTACTTGTGATGGAGATAATAATTCCAAAAATAATTAATCCCAACGCAATAAAGGATAAAATTACGAAATCTTGTGTGACAAATTGTAAACCAAACTTATTAATTGTTAAATAAATGATGATTATTAAGCATAGGATTGCAATGGCTGCACTTATGATTCCAGTAATAATGGATTTTAAAAGATACGGTTTTATAATAAACCATTCGTTTGCACCTATTAGTTGCATGCTTCGTATCAGAAAACGTTGCGAATACATCATCAATCGAATGGTATTGTCAATAATTAAAAATGCTACTATTAACATGATTATACTCAATACAACAATGCCTATAGTGATAGGCTTTAACGTCGTGCTGGTAGAGTTTATGGCTAATTCAGAATATTGAACTTCTTGAACACCACTTTGTGCTAAAAAATCAGATTTTACTTCTTGAATAAATTCCGGATTTGTATAATCAGATTTTAAGCTGATTATGTAGGCATCATATAATGGATTACTTCCTAAAATTTCTGTGAAATTTTGACCTAATTCTTTTTCAAATTGTTGCGCAGCTACTTCTTTACTTTTATAGGAAATTTTAGAAATAAACTTTTGTTTCTTCAAATATTTAGTAAGTGCTTCTTTTTGTGCGTCCGTAACATCTGCTTTTAAATTCAAATCTATCTGAACACTTTCTTTAATTTCTTTAATTTGTTTTTGGATGGTAAAAACTCCAAATGAAAATAAACCGATGATAAACAATATCATGGCAATACTGATAATGGCAAAACCAAAATTTGGTTTTCGTTTCACAGGTGCTTTTTGTTCTAATTCATCTGACATAATGGCGAAAATACTTATTTTTTAATTACTTAACCTCTTACTTTATTAACAATTGGTGTGAATGCATATTTTTGTTGTATGAAAAACGTAGAATTGGGCATCGAATTATATTTACAACCTTCTTATTTTATTGATAGTAATCAGCCAGATATTATTCGATTTGTGAAAAATACAATTGGTAATGAAATAGATAAAACAAAAATTGCCATTAAACTATATCAATCTATTAGAGATGGTTGGCGATATAATCCATATAATATTGATTTAAGACATAAAGCAATGATTGCAAGTTCTATTTTTAATAGAGAAAATAAACAAGCTTATTGCATAGAAAAAGCCTGTTTGTTAGCAGCTTGTTTACGCGTGGTAAATATCCCAGCACGTCTTTGTTTTTTTGATGTTCGAAATCATATTGGTGTTGAAAAATTAATTGAAATTTTAGGTACAGATGTATTAGTGTTTCATGCATGTACAGATATTTATTTAAATGATAAATGGGTGAAAGCTACACCTGCTTTTAATAAAGAATTATGCGATCATTTAGGCGTTGAAGTGTTAGAATTTGATGGTGAAAATGATTCTGTTTTTCAGCAATATGATAAAGAAGGTGGACAATTCATGGAATATTTAAAAGATTATGGCTCTTTTCATGATGTACCTCATGATATGTTTGTGATGTTGTTACTGCAAAATTATGCGCATTTCTTTAAATCGCAGTCAGAACGAGCCATGATAAAAGTGTAATTTTTTTTCTGAATTTATTAATTGACAAAACACTTTTATGTTATATCAAAGTGAACGTTAAGTCAAATTCATTCAAGAGGTTGATTTTAAATGTTGAATTTACAACGAATAAATTTTTATTCTACATTAATTAATTCCACATCAAAAATTAAAACAGTATTGGCCGGAATACTTCCTGCACCATTTTTACCATAGGCTAATGCAGATGGTATGAGTAATTTAATTTTTCCACCTTTTTTAATTTTAGGAACGCCTTCTTGCCAACCAGCAATGAATTGTTTTAAAAAACCTTTTACTGGTTCGCCACTAGTTTGTTCAAAAATTGCATTTGATGTATAATATCCTTTGTAATGTATCGTTAAATAGGAATTTAAGTGTGGCGTTACCGTGCTTCCAGAATCGATAATAGAATAATACAATCCGCTAGCAGTGGAATCAACCACTAAGCTATCTTTGGCAATATAGTCCAAAAGTATTTTTTTATCGGCGGCAGCTTGATCCACTTTTGATTCTTTTTTACAAGAAGATAGGCTAATTAAAATTAGAATTGGTAGGAAAAGTAATTTATTTAATCTCATTTTTTTTGAATGTTTATTATTGAATACAAATTTAAGCTTTGCAATATTTTCAAAATGTGAAAAAAACTAAATTAAACTTGTAGAACGCCGACATTAAATTTTTCAATAGGAGCATTATTGGCTGCTTCAATGCCTTGAGAAATCCATTTTCTGGTTTCTAATGGGTCAATTATTGCATCTACCCAAAGTCGAGCTGCCGCATAATACGCAGAAGTTGTTTTATCGTATTTATCTTTAATTTCTTTTAATATTTTATTTTTTTCTACTTCAGTTAATTCCGTTCCTTTTGCTTTTATGGCAGATTCTTGTATTTGTAAAATTACTTTAGAAGCTTGTTCGCCACCCATTACTGCAATTTTTGCGCTTGGCCAAGCTAACATGAACCGAGGATCATAAGCTTTGCCACACATGGCATAGTTTCCGGCACCATACGAATTTCCGATTACAATAGTAAATTTAGGAACGGTTGAATTAGAAACGGCATTTACTAATTTGGCACCATCTTTTATAATTCCACCATTTTCACTTCTACTTCCTACCATAAATCCGGTAACATCTTGTAAAAAAACTAAAGGAATCTTCTTTTGATTGCATAACATAATAAATCGAGCGGCTTTGTCGGCAGAATCGGAGTAAATGACACCGCCAATTTGCACTTCGCCTTTTGCACTCTTTACAACAGAACGTTGATTGGCAACAATGCCAACACTCCATCCATCAATTCGAGCATACGCACATACAATGGTTTGACCGTAATCTTCTTTAAATTCTGTATATTCAGAGTGATCAACCATTCGTTTTATGATTTCTTTTACATCATAAGGTTTAGTAGAAGAAAAAATGCCATAGATATCTTTTTCATTTGCTTTTGGTTTTTTAGCTTTAATTCTGTCAAAACCAGCCTGTTCAAATTTTCCTATTTTACTAACTAAATCTTTAATGGTATCTAAACACTCTTTATCATCTTTCATTTTATAATCACAAACGCCACTTATGGCAGTTTGTGCCGTAGCACCACCAAGCGTTTCGCTATCTACTGTTTCGCCAATAGCAGCTTTCACTAAATATGGACCTGCTAAAAAAATACTTCCTGTTCCATCAACAATTATGCTTTCATCACTCATGATTGGAAGATAGGCACCACCGGCAACACAGCTTCCCATGATAGCAGCAATTTGTGGTATGCCCATGGAAGACATTTTTGCATTGTTTCTAAATACACGACCAAAATTTTCTTTATCAGGAAAAATTTCATCTTGCATCGGTAAAAACACGCCGGCACTATCTACTAAATAAATCACCGGCAATCGGTTTTCCATCGCAATTTCTTGTGCACGCAGGTTTTTTTTACCGGTTATAGGAAACCATGCTCCTGCTTTTACGGTTGCATCATTGGCAACAATCATGCATTGTCTTCCAGCAATATAACCAATGACCACCACGACGCCTGCGCTGGGGCAACCACCTTGTTCTGCATACATATCTTCTCCAGCAAAACATCCAATTTCAATAAATTCTGAATTTTTATCTATTAAATAATTGATACGTTCTCGTGCTGTCAATTTTCCTTTCTTATGCTCGGAATCTATTTTTTTTTGTCCGCCACCTAAATATATTTTTTGAAGTTTTATTTTTAATTCATCCACTGCCAAACGCATGGTATCTTCATTCTTGTTGAAATCAATATCTGTCATATCGTAAAAATAAGAAGTTAAACAAGAATAGCAAAAGAAAAATACGTACGAGTAAAAATTTATTTAACCTTATTTTTAATTTGAAAGAATAATTAATGTTGTATATTTGCAGTCGGGCAAGTCTTATACGACCAGCTCCTGACAAATCCTCCAGGGTCGGAAGGCAGCAAAGGTAGTTGGTTGAGCGGTGCGCTGTAAGTAACTTGCCTTTTTTTATTTTCTTTTTTCAAAGAGATAAAACAAAAAAATCAGTTTATTTTCATTTTATATAAAAAAGCTCTGATAAAATCAGAGCTTAAGGTTTAATTTTTGATTTTATTTAGGCAATAGAAACAGAATTGTCTAAATATACATCTTGGATAGCATTTAATAATTGAATACCTTCTTTCATATCTTTTTGGAAAGCCTTACGACCAGAGATTAATCCCATTCCGCCGGCGCGTTTGTTCACGATGGTAGTTTCAATGGCTTCTGCTAAGTCGGTTTGTCCTTTGCTTTCTCCACCTGAGTTGATTAATCCGGCTCTACCCATATAGCAATTGGCTACTTGGTAACGTGTTAAATCAATTGGATGATCTGTAGTTAAATCAGAATATACTTTTGAATGCGTTTTTCCAAATTTAAGTGCATTGTAACCACCATTTAAGGTTGGTAATTTTTGTTTGATAATATCTGCTTGAATCGTAACACCTAAGTGATTGGCTTGAGAAGATAAATCGGTAGAAGTGTGATAATCGACGCCATCTTTTTTAAATTCATTATTTCGTGTATAACACCATAATATTGTTGCCATACCTAATTCGTGTGCATATTCAAAGGCTTTTGCCACTTCTACAATTTGTCGTTTTGATTCTGCTGAACCAAAATAAATAGTAGCACCAACGGCAACAGCACCCATATTCCAAGCATCTTTTATAGTGCCAAACATAATTTGGTCAAATGAATTAGGATACGACAAAAATTCATTGTGATTGATTTTAACAATAAAAGGAATTTTATGAGCATATTTTCTAGCAACAGAACCTAAAACACCATAAGTAGATGCTACGGCATTGCAACCACCTTCTAAGGCTAATTTTACGATGTTTTCTGAGTCAAAATAAATTGGGTTAGGAGCAAAGCTGGCGCCAGCACTGTGTTCAATACCTTGATCAACGGGTAAAATGGAAACATAACCAGTATTGGCTAAACGACCGTTTCCAAATAATTGTTGCAAACTGCGTAACACTTGAGGATTGCGATTGCTTTGAATAAATATTTTATCTACAAAATCATTACTGGGTAAATGTAATAACGATTTGTCAATGGTTTTAGAAGTATGTTCCAATAAATATTGTGCTCTTTCTTCGCCTAATAAGTCTATATATTTGCTCATTTCCTAATTTTTTGAGTGCAAAGATAAGAAATACTCATAAGTGAATAGCAGTAAATGCTAAGTTTTTTAGGTTTTGTTAATTTTTTCGAGTAATTGTTGAAAATAGGTAGGTGCTTCTATGATTTTACTTCCATACCATGAAAAATATTCTCCATCTGCAAGAATAATTTTAGCCTGTGGCAATTGTTCTTGAATTTCTTTAAAATGTTTCTCCGAAAATGGATATGGTTCAGTGGAAAGCAGCACTAATTGGCATTTTTGAAAATAACTCGTTTGCAAGTTTTGAATAATTGGATATCGAGTTTGATGTGCGAATAAATTATTTAATCCCATTTGAGTGAGCATATCATGGATGAAAGTATCTTTTCCAACAGTCATATACGGATTTTTCCAAATGAGATAAAGTGCGTTTAAATTTGAATGTATAATATTGTTCTTTAATTGTTCAAAATTTAGTTTTGTTTCAATAATAATTTTATGTGCTCTTTCTAATGTATTGGTCAATTTTCCAATTTTTACTATCATTTTATAATTATCTTCCAAAGAAGCGACATCAAATACGATGACTTTAAACGATTTCTTTAATTCTAGAATCTGCTCTTTTATATTTTCTTCTTTAGAAACAAAAATAATATCTGGTTGTAGTGTTTTTATTTTATTGAGGTCGATGTTTTTTGTACCACCAATAATGGGAATTTTTTTAATTTTTTCTGCTGGATGAATACAAAATTTAGTTCTGCCTACTATATTATTTTCCAAACCTAAATCACAAAGTAATAAGGTGATGGATGGCACTAATGAAATTATTTTTTGTGAGTGTAGCATTTTCAAATTTACCATTTACTCATTTATAATTCCATTTAAACATTAAAAAATCGAAGTTTATTATTTAAAAACAACTTTACAGTATCAAATAACTTTTTAAATAATAAAACTATGAAAAACTTAACATTAATCTTAGTCGCTGTTGTCATGATGATGATGGCTTCTTGCAAAAAAGAGGATGCAATTATTGTACGACAAATCGAAACCATTAGAGATACCATTATTAAAAAGGACTCTGTTATTGTAAATGGTGCAGATGTGGTTTATTCAGATTGGTTGTCGCCCAAAGCAGAAACACCTGGTGGTGGTATTGGTGGTGGTGGAACAACTGGCGGAAGTGGTGGTGGTTCATCAACACCAACTGGTATTCGTACGTTTACCGTTTCAGCGCCTAAAATTAGTCAAGAAATTTTAGATAAAGGTGTCGTATTAGCCTATTGTAGATTGTATAATGATAACAATTTAACGCGTAAATTAGCTACTACAACAATTGAAGATGGTTATTTATGTGTTTGGGATTATGCACTTTCAAAAGGTAGTGTGCAATTTATCCAAACATCTGGAAATCCTAAAGGTATTCCGGCAATAAGCAGTAACCATAAATTTAGATATGTAATTATTCCATCCGTAAGACATGTACGTTTGAGCAAACCGATTACTCAAATGAGTTATGATGAAGTTTGTACGTTATTTAATATTCCTAAATAATTTTAAACATTCTTGATTACCTAAAATGCTGTTCATTGAACAGCATTTTTTATTTTTTATAATTAAGATTATAAAAATCCTTTTTCGCGCATCCAATCGTCATTAAAGAATTTGCCTACATAACGAGAGCCGTGGTCGTGTAAGATAACTACCACTAAATCATCTTTAGTAAATGGAAATTTTTCATGTATTTGAAGTACGCCTTGAATGGCAGAACCGGCAGAATTTCCGGCAAAAATGCCTTCTTCTTTAGTTAATCTACGTTGCATGAGCGCAGCATCTTTGTCGGTTACTTTTTCTATATAGTCTATTAAGCTGAAATCATAATTTTGTGGAATAATATCTTCACCAATGCCTTCGGTAATGTAGCTATGAATTTCTTTTGGATCAAAGGTGCCCGTTTCGTGAAATTGTTTTAAAATGGAACCATAGGTATCAATTCCATACGTTTTGATATTTTTATTTTGTTCTTTTAAATATTTGGATGTTCCGGTTACCGTTCCACCAGTGCCAATGCCAACTACAAAATGTGTTATTTTTCCATCTGTTTGATTCCAAATTTCAGGTCCAGTGCTTTCGTAATGTGCTTGTCGGTTTGAAAGGTTATCGTATTGGTTTAGCCAAACTGAATTGGGAATTTCTTTGGATAATTTCTTTGCAACGGAATAATAAGAACGTTCGTCGTCGGCATCAACGTTGGTCGGGCATACAATTACTTCCGCACCAAAAGCACGCAACATATCAAATTTTTCTTTTGATTGTTTATCCGTTGTGGTGAAGATACATTTATAGCCTTTGATGCAAGCTGCCATTGCCAAACCCATTCCTGTATTACCGGAAGTACATTCTATAATGGTGCCGTTTGGTTTCAATCGTCCATCATTTTCTGCATCTTCAATCATTTTTACAGCCATTCTATCTTTGATAGAATTTCCAGGATTAAAAGATTCTATTTTTACACAGATAGTTGCTGGAATATGTGCTGTAATTTTATTTAAGCGTACAATAGGTGTGTTGCCGATAGTTTGTAATATATTGTCAAAAATTTGCATTGTAACAAAGATAGTAAAATTTGATGAAGTGAAATTAAATTGAGATTAAACCTCGAAGTCTAATGGACGATTGATGTTTTCTTGTAATGATATCATCGTTTCTGTTCGAGTTATTTCTGGAATATTTTGAATTTTTTCCATTAATATTTTTCTAAGATGTTCGGTGTCTTTGCAAATCAATTTTAAGAACATAGAATAATTTCCAGTGGTATAATGCAAATCCACAATTTCAGGTATTTTTTCCAATGCTTTGGCTACTTCATCATACTGCGAACTTTTGCTGAGATAAATGCCAAGAAACGCCGTAATATCATAACCTATTTTATGATGATTGAGTTGAAGATTAAAGCTTTTTATGATGCCCAAATCTTCCATTTTTTTCATACGAACGTGTACTGTTCCATTAGAAACAAATAAAGTTTTAGCAATTTCTGAAAAAGGTGTTTTCGCATCCTTCATCAAGATGGTCAAAATTTTTAAGTCAATATCGTCTAATTGGTTAGTCAATGCTTATTTTAATGTTTTATCGTTATTGGACAATAACTATTAGACAATAGTCATTGGTTCTAAGTTTAATAAATCTGAATTCTTAAATCTCATTTTTCATTTCTCATTTTTATTTGAGCCATTCTTTCACAAACAATACAAAAATATATAAATCATCGTAAAAATAACGTTTAAAAGTTCTTTTCGGTTCAGATAAAAATCGATGCATCCATTCTAAACCAATTTTTTGCATCCAAATAGGAGCTCTATTTTTTAGTCCGGTATAAAATTCATAGGATGCACCTAAGTTAAAGAATACAGGTGTTTTGAGTTGATTTTCTTTAATTTTTTGAAGAAGATTGATGATTAATAATTCTTGTTTTGGATAGCGCAATCCTAAAAATATAAAATCAGGTAGATGGTTTGAAATAAGAGGAAGAATATTTTGTGCTTCTTTTTCAATTTCGTTGGAAGTTGCTTCAAAAAATGGTGGAATGTAAAATTGTGCACTTGGATATTCTTGTTCTAATTTTTGTTGAACATTTTCATTAGGAACAATCATCAATATTTTTTTTTGATGCTGCATGCTAGCTTTCCATATAAGAGGAAATAAATCGCTGCCGGCCAATCGTTTTTTTAGCGGTTTTCGTAGTAGTTTTGAAAACCATATAATTGGTGCGCCATCTGGTAAAATAAATCGTGCGTGTTGAAACGTATTTAATAATGTTTTATTGTGGTTAAGGTGAACGGTTAAATCTACGTTTGGCGTAATTACAATTGGCAATTTCCCATTTGGTGTTTCATCCTGAATTAAAGAATGAAGGATAGCCTCAAAATTATCTGCTGCTACAAAATCTAAATTAAAAATATGTCGTCTTTCAATTTTCAATGACATTTTTTAGTTGTTTATTTAAAGTTTACAATATAAATTATCACATTACCAATCGCTCTTTACTATTTTAATCTTCGTTTTAATGTTTCTGCAATATTTTTCATTCTGTTTAAATTCATTAAAAATGCGATTCCTAATTTAATGGGAAAGCTGATGAAATAAAACGCTAAATACAGATAATTGGGTGAAATATTTTCAATAGGATAGTGATATAGGCTTAAATTTTTCGAACATTGTTGTTGGCAAATCCAACGTTCAGATGAATTCAATCCACCTTTTTTCCAATTGCTGGCACGTTCTTTTTTAAAGCCGATTTCTTTACTGTCTTTTTCTATGGATGAACTCTCTTGTGTAATATTCAGCATATTGGAATCAAATTCAACTTCAATATGCTGACAAATTATTTCAATGGTAGATTGTGGTTGTTCCAATAAATCTTCAAATCGAATGGAAATAATACGTGGTTCATTTTCTAAAGAATTTCCAGCATTGATGGCTGCATTCCAGAGTTGACTTAAGGTAATAGGATGGTAATTGATACGCAAACGCAATGCTTCCTTTCGTGTCATATAATTGCCACCTAAATTTCGACGGTTCCATTTATTTTTTTGTGACAATAAAATGGCGCGTGGATCGCGTACCATATTTATAATTTTAGCTTTCGGATATAGCTCTAAAATTTCTTTTAAATAAAACACATTTTGTGGTGTTTTTTCGCAAACGATAGACTTATTATTGAGCGCAACTTCATATTTAGTAAATTCATTAAAAACATATTCAGCGGTTAAATTACTTGAGTTTATTTTATGTACGAAATTACTTGCTTCCGCATTAAATTGTATGTAATCTTGGTCATGTGTCATGTAGCCAATACGTTGAGTCAGCATTAACTTTGATGCTAGTTCTACAGCCTGATGTGGCGAAATTATTTTTCCTTTGTCGCTTGTCGACCATAATTGCTCAAAAAAATGCAATTCATTTAGAACCATTAATTGTGAATGATTATTGAAAATTCGAAGCATCATGGTAGTGCCACTGCGAGAATTGCCGACAATAAAAATTATTCTTTCTTGAAATGCCAATTTTTAGTAGATTTATACAAAAGTAATTAAAGAAACGAGTAGAAAGTAATGCGTAATGAATTTTTTATAAAAAGACATTTTTTTGTTGTTATTGTCATTCTATTTTTATGTAAATTTAATACATTTTCACAGTCTATTATCGGTGTGCCCATTGTTGGAGCGGTTACTTCAAACAGTTGTAAATTACTCTATTTTACTGATTTTTCATCTGTTTCAGAAGTAAATATATTTAGTGACCAAAATGATACATTCGTAATTAATAATATCATTTCTGATTCAATCTATTTCGTTAGCAAACTAGAAATAAATACGCTTAAATCGAACACTGTTTATACGCTTCTAATAAAAATTAATGGTATCCCAATTGCTCGAAATACATTTAAAACATTTCCGGATTCAAATTTATCAATTCCATTTTCATTTACGTTTGGTTCATGTACTGAGCAACATTTTAATGATTCTATTTTTATTGAAATTAAAAAACAAGATCCCTTATTTTTTCTTCATTTAGGAGATTGGTTATACGCAAATAATTTTAATGAATCTAAATTTTATTATACGCAAAGTTTGCAACATCAGAAAGAATTATATACAAAACGCTACGAAATGCCTAATTTAAAAAATCTTCTAAAATCCACTTCGATTGATTTTGTTTTTGATGATGAAGATGGCGTATTTGATGATTTTTCAAAAAATACGTATTCCATCTTAAATAATGAGAATAATAAAATTAAAATAATTGAAGTTGCCTATCCTGATTCATTGCGAGAAACCGTTATAAATGGGATGCATACTTTTTTTCCTTCCTATTCCAATATCAATAATAAAGCGTATCATTCATTTTTATGTGGAAATTCAGAATTTTTCTTTTTAGATACTCGTTCCACTCGTTCTCCAAATACGGAATCATTTTTCTTAAAAGACAATTATTATACTTATAAAGTACCGAATAATCATACCATTTTAGATGATGAGCAATTGGATTGGTTGTTAAATGGTTTAAAAAAATCAACGGCACAATGGAAATTTATTGTGAGTGGTGTCACATTTAATAAATCGTACAAAAAAATACTTGATATTGCTTTGTTGAAACGTGTTCAAAATCGAAAACTTCCAAATGGTATGACAGGTGTTTATGTAGCAGCGTCTTTATCTTCAATGTGGTTTGCATTTCCAGAAACACAAGCTGCTGTTTTGAATTTTTGCCATGATAATAAAATAAAAAATGTACTTGTTTTAAGTGGAGATGCACATACTGCAGCCATTGATGATGGTACCAATGCTGGATTTCCCGAACTAATGGCTGGCGGATTAGCACAAAAGAATTCTAGATTAGCAGCTATTATTTATAATAATCTACAAATGAATGTATGGAATAAAGGTGGGCAAGGAATTCAAAATTCTAATTTTAATGATGCTTTTGGGAAAGTAGAAATTAATGGTAATAAATCTGTCAACTTATCTTGCATTGACAAATACGGAAATGTGATATGCAGTTATGAACTTAAAGATGGATTTATTCCAGAAAAAATTAAGATTAAAAAATATAAATCTATTACTTTAGGTAGTAAAATTAAAGCAGCGAAACAGGCTTTAAAAATTAAAAATAAAATGTAATTCTTACCTTACGTTAATTTATTATATTGTAGTTTCTTTAAACTTTTTATAACTTAGAATAAATAATTAAAATGTCAACAGTACAACACGAATACATAGAAGTAAACGGAATTAAGTTACACATAGCCAAACAAGGCAAAGGAAAAAAATTAGTGCTTCTCTTACATGGATGGCCAGAATTTTGGTACACTTGGCGTTATCAAATTCCGGTTTTAGCTGAAAAATTTACAGTGATGGCACCGGATTTGCGTGGATTTAATTTAAGTGACAAACCCAAAGGCATTGCTAATTACAAAGCAGATGTAGTGGCAAATGACATTGCTGCACTCATCAAAAAATCTGGTTTTAAAAAAGCACATATTGTTGGGCATGATTGGGGTGGTGCTATAGCGTGGGTTTTTGCCACGATGTATCCTGAATTGACTGATAAATTGGTGGTTTGTAACTGTCCACATCCAAAAATAATGTTAGATAATTTCAAAACAAATCCGATGCAAGTTTTGAGAAGCTGGTATATGTTTGTGCATCAAATTCCGGTTCTGCCTGAATTATTATATAAAAACATGTTGCCTTTATTTTACAAACAATTTGTACGTGGATGGATGTTTAACAAACAAAATTTTACAGATGCAGATTTAAATGCATTTGTAGAGGCTTTTAAACATGATGGCGCATTAACCAGCTCCATTAATTATTATAGAGCCATGATGCAGACACGTCCAAATACGTCTATTTTTAAACAAAAAATACAATCTCCAACACTTTTAATTTGGGGTGAAGGCGACAAAGCATTAGGAAAAGAATTGACGTATGGAACTGAAAAATATGTCGATGCAACGTATGATGTTAAATATATATCTAACTGTTCACATTGGACACAAAATGATTGTCCGGAAGAAGTTAACGAATATTTACTTGACTTTTTGGAATAAAAGATATAAAATTGCATCAACATAATTGCTCTATACATCACCCATATTAAATTCTCCAAAGTGGCTTTACACAAAGCACTTGCAAACTATTGTACCTAATCTATATAGAAAAGTAGATGGAGTTTCGTACGTACGTGAACGTATAGAAACTTGGGATGATGATTTTTTAGATTTAGATTGGTGTAAAGTTGGTAGTAAAAAAATAGTTTTAATATCACATGGTTTTGAAGGAAGCTCCGATAGAGTTTATGCCAAAGGACTTACAAAAATTTTGAATAAAAATAATTATGATGTTTGTGTTTGGAATTTTAGAGGTTGTAGTGGCGAAGATAATCGCCAATATTTTGGCTACCATTCCGGTAAAACAGATGATTTAGATTTTGTGGTGAAACATATTTTAGCCAATTACCAATATGAGGAATTTGATTTAATTGGAATTTCAATGGGTGGAAATATGACATTGAAATATTTAGGAGAAGAGAAATGGGAATCTACTCAATCAATTACTTCCGCTATTGCAGTTTCCGTTCCAATTCATTATGAAACGTCCTTTCCACATTTAATAAAAGGATGGAATAAAATTTATGAACAACGATTTACGAAGCAAGTGAAAATAAAAGCACTAAAAAAACAAGCTCGTTTTCCTGAAATTATGAATTATAAATCTATAATGGAAGCAAAAAATTTATGGGAATTTACAGAACGTTGTACTGTTCCTATTCATGAGTTTAAAGACATCAGAGATTATATTTTAAAAGTTCAAGCTTCAGCCTATCTAAAAAGTATTAAAACACCTACACTTTTAATCAATGCTGACAATGATCCTTTGTTGACAAAAGAGTGTTATCCTATACAAATTGCAAAAAAATCAAATTATTTTCATTTAGAAATTCCGATTGGTGGTGGTCATGTAGGCTTTTGTGAGAACATGAATGAGGAACATAATTGGCTGGAAAAAAGAGTGATTGATTTTTTTCAAAAAGGAATTTAATTTATTATTCTAAAGATGATTTACTTGCTTTCTTGTTTTTATTTCTTGAAGTAATAAATTTTAAATTTATGCTCATTTTACATTTCATGTTTCAAAGTATCTTATTTTATTGATGTTTCAACGTGTGTGATATTTTCATTTTATTTTTGTAGATGCATCACAACGTTGTATGATACATTTATTATAAAAAAAACAGCACATAAAAATTGTGCTGTTCTCTTTTTTATAGATTAAAATGAATGGATTAAGCGTATGCTTTATCTTTAAAAAATTCTTCTGCATAATGATAATCATTTAAGTCAGAAGGATGGAAATCTTTTTTGAAGAAGCTAAAATATTCTTTGAATACTTCACCATGTAATTCTGTAAATAATCCAGTTGCAAACTCAAAAAATTGTTTTGGAAGTTTAGTGATTTGCAAATGTTTTCTGTCTTGATACAGCATCATAATTGTACCAATACTTAAATAGAAATATAAGATAGCAGTAGCCACAGGCATTGCAATAATACGTTTGACGTATTCATCTTTATCTACTTCTTGCAATACATCAAAAGCGACGCTTTTATGCTCAATTTCTTCAGAAGCATGCCATAAAAATAATTCAGCCATATCTTGAGGCACATTTTTTTCCGATAAATCTACATTTGCAAATAATGCATGACCGAATAATGCAGTGAAATGTTCTAAACAAACAGTAGCTACCAAATCTACGTTGTTTAATCGAGTACCTTCGGACTCAATTTTGGCTACCACATTATGTAATAAGTTATCGATATGGTTTTCATATCCTTTAATGATATAACCATTTTCATTTAAAATATTCCAAAAACGTTCATGCATACTGCTGTGAATGCCTTCTTGTCCACAAAAATTACGCATTTGTTTTTTTAATTTTTCATCGGTAATTTGTTTTTGATGTTTTAAAACGGAATTCACAAAGAAACGTTCGCCTGTTGGAAATAAGATATGCAACACATTGATGAAATGCGTGCTAAAAGGGTTTCCTTTGTAGTAAAATCTATTTAAATCTTTGTTGATTCGGAAATTTACTTTACGTACTTTTATTTCCTCGTGATCATAAGCTTTTTTTGCAGGTTCTGCTACTTTGCTATTGCTCGGTTTTTTAGTTGCTGTTGCCATAATGCTTAGTTTTGAATTTAAATTAAGTGTAAATTTTTAAGCGTATTTTTTATCTTTTAATAAATCTTCAGCCAAATGATAATTGTCTATTTGATCTGGATGAAAATTTTTTTCAAAATATTGTTTAAATTGTTTTGATAAAGTATTGCCTGTATTTTCTCTAAATTTTTTAAGAAATTGAAATGTATATTTTGGAATTTCATTTCGTTTTATATCTTGATCCTGACGCGTTAAATAAACTGTTCCAGCAGTTAAATAATACCACAATCCAATAGATGCAATTGCCATACCACTTATTCTAAGAATATAGCTGTCGTCCACTTTTTTCAATACATCAAAAGGTATAGATTTATGTTCAATTTCTTCAGCAGCATGCCACATAAATAAATCTTGCATTTCTTGTGGCATTTTCACAATCATATCTTTATTTAATATTCCGGATTCAGCCAACATCGCAGTATAATGTTCTAAAGCAACAGTTATACTTAAAGCAATTTTATTACCATAATTAGTATTAGTAAATTTATTGCGTAACCAAGTTTCTGCGCCATTCCAAGCTGTTTTTTTATAATGCTTTAGAAATCCTTCGGGCTTTAATTGTTGGTCAATCATAATATCCCAAAATTTCTGATGTTCTGCAAAGTGTGTGCCTTCTTGTCCGATGAAATTATCCACCCGTTTTTTTAATTCTGGATCATTTTTATAATAATTAGAAAATGCTTTTACACTTCTAATAAAAAATCGTTCTCCATCTGGAAAAACCAAGTGCTGTGCATTCATAAAATGTGTAGCAATTGGATTGTCATTATACCAATGTTTGGGAAATGGTTTTTCAAATTTGAAATTTACCTTTCTAATTTTTGCTTGAGGCTTGTTAGAGTGATTAATCATCTCATATTTTGTTCTATCGAAATTAGTAACAATATCGAACAAGTGTCTATACAATAGATAATTATGATTATTTGGTTTTGTACAGTTGTGTATATCTTATTGATTATTAAATTTTTCTAATGATATTTTATTTAAGGATTACTCAAAAAAAATGTTGAGATAATAAAATTCACAATAAGTATAGGTTTATTTAAACTTGTAACCGCGTAAAAACTCTTGAATGGTCATTCTTTTTTTACCTTCTAATTGTAATTCTAGAATTTCTAAATAAGAATCGGCACATTGATAAGCTAAATACGATTTTTGGTCAGTAATATAGTTAATGTTGGATACTTCTGAATTACGTGTGTTGGAAGATGGATTCGAAAAGTGAGCAGTAATTTTTGTGTTAAATATTTTTACAACTTTGCCATCTAAATATGTAAAAGCAGCAGGATAAGGTGCTAAACCACGAATGAGATTTTGGATAGCATCGGCATTTTTATTCCAATCAATTAAACAAGTTTCTTTGAATATTTTGGGTGCGTGATGGAGCGTGGCATGTTCAATATTCACGTTTTCTTGTGGAATAGATTGAATGTTGTTGGTTTCTATATTTTGTACCGTTTTTAAAACAAGGTTCGCACCAATGTGCATGAGTTTGTCGTGTAAGTTTCCGGCATTATCATTTTTATCAATAGTTACTTTTTCTTGAAAGAGGATGTTTCCGGTATCAATCTCATGTTGAAGAAAAAAAGTGGTCACGCCACTTTCTATTTCGCCATTTATAACCGCCCAATTAATAGGCGCAGCACCGCGATATTGTGGTAATAAAGAAGCATGTAAATTGAATGTACCCAATTTAGGCATTTTCCAAACAATTTCCGGAAGCATACGAAAAGCTACCACAATGAATAAATTGGCATTTAGTGCTTCTAATTCATTTATAAATGTTGGATTTTTTAGCTTTTCCGGCTGAAGTATGTTTAGATTTTTTTCAAGGGCATAATTTTTTATGGCAGTTTGTTGGATGTGTTGTCCACGTCCACTGGGTTTGTCGGGTGCGGTAATAACACCTACTACATTGTATTTATGTTGGATTAAAATATCCAATGAAGGAACGGCAAAATCTGGCGTTCCCATAAATACAATGCGTAGTTCGTTATTCATTTTTTTGGTAATTAATGTTATTAGCAAAATTCGTCGAAAGCAGCAATTAAATTGTTGGCAACCATTTGAGTTGGTCGGCCTTCAATCATGTGACGCTCAATCATGTGTACTAATTTCCCATCTTTAAAAACGGCCATGCTTGGTGAACTTGGAGGAAATGGAAACGTGTATTCTCTAGCTTTTGCTACAGCAGTATTGTCTACACCTGCAAATACAGTAACTAAGGTGTTTGGTTTTTTGCCGGCATTCACTGCATGTATGGCAGCTGGACGTGCATTGGCTGCAGCACAACCGCAAACGGAATTAATAACTAAAAAGACAGTTCCTTCTTTTTTGTCTAAAATGGCTACTACTTCTTCAGGTGTTTTTAAAGAAATAAATCCAGCATTTTCTAATTCTGCTGCCATTGGTTTGGTCATTTGTTCTGGGTACATATTGTTGTAATTTATTTATTGATTAATATAGTTTAATTTCAATTTTATAGCATTATTTCATTATAAAAAACCTAGTTCTAATTTGGCGGCTTCACTCATCATCTCTTGATCCCAAGTGGGCTCAAATGTAATTTCTACACGACAAGTGTTTACGCCATCAATTGCCTTTAGCTTTTGTTCTACTTCGGCTGGTAAACTTTCTGCTGCAGGACAATTTGGTGCAGTTAATGTCATTAATACATGTACATTATTATCTACATCTACGTTTACTTCATAGATTAAACCTAAGTCATAAATATTTATTGGAATTTCAGGGTCATAAATAGTATGAATTTGTGCAACTGCTTCATCTTTTATTTCCATAAATGTTTTTTGCATGAGTGTTTCCATTTTTTATGCTATATTATTAATATTTAATCTTTAGTCTTGTTTTTTTAAGTTAAAAGCAATGCTATATGTTTTCATTTTCTTTATCATAGCTAATAAACCATTGGCACGAGTAGGAGATAAGTGTTCTTTTAATCCTATTTTTTCTATAAAATATAGATCTGTTTCTGTAATTTCTTTAGGTGTATGATTGCTCAATACTTTTACTAATAATCCTACAATTCCTTTCGTAATTATTGCGTCGCTATCGGCATAGAAAAATAGTTTATCTTCTATCATTTCTGCGTGTAACCATACACGAGATTGGCATCCATGTATTCTGTTTTCATCTGTTTTGTATTGCTCGTTTAAAGGTGTTAATGATTTTCCAAATTCAATTAAATATTCGTATTTCTCATTCCAATCTTCGTACATGGAAAAATCATCAATGATCTCGTTTTGTATGTCGTTTATGGTGTTCATTTTTTAAATTTATGCAAGCATTTTTTGTGCTTTTAAAATTCCATCTACTAATAAATCTATTTCTTCTTTTGTATTATAAAAAGAGAAAGTGGCTCTGCAGGTTCCTGGAATTCCAAAATAATCCATCACAGGTTGCGCACAATGGTGTCCGGTTCTGATAGCTATTCCTTGATTATCTAAGATAATACCCACATCATAAGGATGAATACCTTCTAAGAGAAAAGAAATTACAGATGATTTATTTTTAGCATTTCCATATATTTTTAAACCTTCAATCTGTTCAAGTTTTTTGGAGGCATCGGTCAATAATTCTGTTTCGTAGGTATATATATTATCCAGACCAATTTGTTGAACATATTCAATGGCTTTTCCAAGGGCAATGCATCCTGCAATATTTGGTGTTCCGGCTTCAAATTTAAAAGGTAAATCGTTAAATTCTGTTCCTTTAAATGAAACGTTTTTTATCATATCGCCGCCACCTTCGTAAGGTGGCATTTCATTTAATATAGATTCTTTTCCGTATAGTATTCCTGTTCCTGTTGGTCCATATATTTTATGTCCTGAAAAGACTAAAAAATCAACATTTAGTGCTTGAACATCAATTTTGAAATGTTGAATGGCTTGTGCGGCATCTATTAATACTTTTGCGCCATTTTGATGTGCAATTGCTATTAATTCCTGTATTGGATTTACAGTGCCTAATGCATTGGAAACATAAGTGAAAGAAACTAATTTCGTTTTTGTTGTAATTATTTTTTTTGCATCTTCAATTGAGATTGTTCCATCTGGTTGCAGAGGAATATATTTTAAAATGCATTTTTTTTCTTCACATAAAATTTGCCATGGAACAATATTTGAATGATGTTCCATTTCTGTCACTACAATTTCATCACCTTCTTGTATAAATTTTTTTCCAAAGGAATATGCTATTAAATTAATGGCATTGGTGGTGCCTTTAGTATAAATAATTTCATGGTCGTGTTTCGCATGTATAAAGGCTTGAACTTGTTGTCGAACTTGTTCATATAAATCAGTTCCTAATTGTGATAAGAAGTGAACTCCGCGATGGATATTGGCATATTGATGTTCATAATAAAATTTTTCTGTATCAATAACAATTTGTGGTTTTTGAGTAGATGCTCCATTATCTAAATAGACCAATTGTTTGCCTCTAATTTTTTCTTTTAGTATGGGAAAATCAGCTCTTATTTTTTGTATATCTAACATTTTTTGTTATTTATATTATTTTTTCTTTCTTGAAGATATCTACCCAAATGAATTACGTTTATTATAAATCAATTTCTAATAATTCAGCAATTCTTTTTTCCATTTTATTTTTCAATGGTTCGAAATTTATTTTTTCAATCACTTCTTCGCCAAATGCAAAAACCAATAAACCACGTGCTTTATCTTTACCAATGCCACGTGCTTGTAAATAAAATAATTCACTGTCTTCAATTTGAGATGAAGTTGCACCATGAGAACATTTTACATCATCTGCAAAAATCTCTAATTGAGGTTTGGTATTTATTATAGCATTATTACTTAATAAAATTGTACGATTACTTTGGAATGCATTTGTTTTTTGTGCTGCTTGCGCTACAATGATTTTGCCATTAAAAACGCCTACAGAACTGCCACCTAAAATATTTTTATACAATTCAAAACTTTCACAATTTGCAACATTATGATTCACCAATGTTCGGTTGTCCACGTGTTCATCATTTAATAAGATTGACAAACCATTCATGTGAGATTCAGCACGTTCTCCATTTATATGAAAAGTCAACACATTTCGTATAATACTACCGGTAAATGAAAGTGTCGTTACATTGCAAACGGATTTTTGTGTTTGATGGACTTGCATATTATCGGTGATACTATAACCAATTCCACCATCTTGAATTTTATACCATTCTACTGTCGAACTATCAGCTATATCTAATGCTGTAACGATATTATTGTATGTTGTTGATTCATCTAAATTATAGAAATATTCTGCAAATTTTACTTGTGAATTTTTGCCAATTTGTATTTTATTTTTTAAGTTGATAATTTGTTTTGGCTTGGTATGTATGTAAAATATTTCAATCAATTCATCGAGAATAACAAAATCTCCAATTTCTAAAAAAATACCATCAGACGTAAGTGCATTGTTTAATTCTAATAAAAAATCGTTAGTGTTGCTTTCTGTACTGTTATTGTTATTCCAGAAATTTATTTTTGGATGATTTTTTAAGTTCGACAATTCATTATGAAAAATACCATCTACAAAAACTAATCTATTTTCTGATACAGAATTATTTTCTATAAATGGTAGATATTCTGTGTTTAGAGAAATGTTGTAATTGGGATGAACTAATTGGTTTGTATCAACTTGTTGAATAATTTTATTAAAATAAGTATACTTCCACTCTTCATTTTTCATAGATGGAACACCAATTTCAATAGCATTTATTAATGATTTTTTTTGATGTTCATCTTTTAATGTTGGCAATATATTTTCTAATTGTTCTATCATTATAGTCTATTTATCGTCATTTAGGCTTTAGGAGAATATTGTTTATTTAGTATGCACTTTTTTCAAACCATTGTTTTAATGATGAAAAGGTATTCGTGTTTTTATTAAACAGCATCTAAATCTTTTACCCAATCGTATCCTTTTTCTTCTAATTCCAAAGCTAAATTTTTATCACCCGTTTTTACAATTTTACCATCATACATCACATGTACAAAATCTGGAACGATATAATCCAATAATCGTTGATAATGTGTAATGACGATAAATGCATTGTCTTTATTTCTCAATTTATTTACGCCGTTAGCAACAATACGTAAAGCATCGATATCCAATCCCGAATCGGTTTCGTCTAAGATGGCTAATTGAGGATTGAGCATTGCCATTTGGAAAATTTCATTTCGCTTTTTTTCACCACCAGAAAAACCTTGATTAACAGCACGAGAAATAAAATCTTTTTTCATTTCCACTAATTCCATTTTTTCTCGCATCAATTTTAAAAATTCATTTGGTGGCATTGGATTTTCGCCTTTGGCTTTGCGTTGCTCGTTTACTGCTGCTTTTAAAAAGTTAGCGTTGCTCACACCCGGAATTTCTACTGGATATTGGAATGCTAAGAAGATACCTTTTTGAGCACGTTCGTGTGCTTCTAATTCAAGAATATTTTCATTATTAAAATTTATCTCACCAGTTGTAATTTCATAGCCATCTTTTCCTGCAATTACATTTCCTAAGGTTGATTTTCCGGTGCCATTGGGTCCCATAATAGCATGTACTTCACCAGCGTTTACTTGTAATGTAAGTCCTTTTAATATTTCTTTATTGTCTATAGATACGTGTAAGTTGTTTATGTTTAACATGATTGTTTATTTTATTGATATATTAATTAAATAATGTATTTTATTACTACATTATTTCATGGATGCATTACCCAACACTTCCTTCTAAACTAATTTCTAATAATTTTTTAGCTTCTACTGCAAATTCCATTGGTAAATGATCCATTACTTCTTTGCAAAATCCATTCACTATCATAGCGACAGCAGTTTCTTCATCAATGCATCGTTGTTGGAAATAGTACAACATATCTTCTCCAATTTTTGAAGTAGTTGCTTCATGTTCTACTTTTGATGAATTGTTATGTACCTCGATGTATGGAAAAGTATGTGCGCCACACGAATTTCCCATCAACAATGAATCACATTGTGAAAAATTACGTGCGTTTTCTGCTTTTTTATGCACTTTTACTAATCCACGATACGAATTTTGCGATTTTCCTGCACTTATTCCTTTCGATACAATTCGGCTTTTCGTGTTTTTACCTATATGAATCATTTTCGTACCTGTATCTGCTTGTTGGTAATTATTGGTTAATGCTACTGAATAAAATTCCCCAATAGAACCATCTCCGGCAAGAATGCAACTTGGATATTTCCAGGTAACGGCTGACCCAGTTTCTACTTGTGTCCAAGAAATTTTAGCATTTTTACCTTTACAAATACCACGTTTGGTAACGAAATTAAAAATTCCACCCACACCGTTTTTATCGCCAGGAAACCAGTTTTGAACCGTAGAATATTTGATTTCTGAATTGTCCAAAGCTATTAATTCAACAACTGCTGCATGTAGTTGGTTTTCATCACGTTGTGGTGCAGTACAACCTTCTAAATAGGAAACATAAGCACCTTCATCAGCAATGAGTAATGTTCGTTCAAATTGTCCAGAACCAGCTGAATTTATACGAAAATAAGTACTTAATTCCATTGGACATCGAACGCCTTTTGGAATGTAACAGAAAGAGCCATCACTGAAAACAGCACTATTTAAGGCCGCATAGAAATTATCTTTTTGTGGCACTACTGTTCCAATATATTGTTTTACTAAATCTCCATGATTACGAATTGCTTCGCTCATAGAACAAAATATAATTCCTTTTTCTTTTAAAGTTTCTTGGAAAGTTGTTTTTACTGAAACACTATCAAATACAACATCAATGGCTACGCCTGAAAGTCTTTTTTGTTCATCTAAAGAAATGCCTAATTTCTCAAATGTTTTTAATAATTCCGGATCCACTTCATCTAAAGAATTTAATTCCTTTTTAGGTTTAGGTGCTGAATAATAGATGATATTTTGGAAATCTACCTTCGGATAATGCACATTAGCCCATTTAGGTTCTGTCATTTTTAGCCATTCTTTGTAAGCCTTTAAACGCCACTCTAACATCCATTCCGGTTCTTCTTTCTTAGCAGATATGAAACGTATGATATCTTCGTTTAATCCTTTAGGTGCATTTTCTTGTTCGATATTAGTAACAAAACCATATTTATACTCGGAATTTACTACTTCATCTATTATTGCGTCTTGCTCTGTCATACTTAATATACGTTAGGTGATACCTAATATTTAGTAAATGCAAATTTAAGCCTTAATCAACGATTAAACAACTGTTATTTAGATTTATTCTAAATAATTTCATTGTTTTTATGTTAAGATTGAAAACATTATTTTTAGAAACCTATGAAAAGCTGTTTTTTAATTCTATTACTTCTGGTTTTTACGAGTTTATCTGCGCAAGTTGTAAATATTGAAAGTCAGCGATATGTAACGGATACGATAGGTTGGGCAGGAGAATACAATTTAGGATTTACCTTTGGGAAGCAAAAAGATAAATATTTTGCTTTTTTTAATTCGGCACATGTTCAGTACAAGAACAAGAAGAATCTATATCTTATATTAGGTAATTTAGATATTTTAAAATCGGGAAAGAACAAAGTTATTAATTCCGGTTTTTTTCATTTCAGATATAATTATAAAATTAGAAAATGGTTGCGTTGGGAGGCATTTTCACAAGTTCAATACAATAAACTCACAGGATTAAGGATGCGATTTTTATTGGGAACTGGTCCACGCTTTAAACTGGTTGAAGTAAATAAATTCAAAAGCTATTTGGGTACTTTGTATATGTTGGAATACGAAATTAATGAAGATAAAACAGAAAAATTACTACAAGGAAGATTTAGTGGCTATTTAAGCTTTAGCTTCCGACCTATAAATACGATAGAACTAGTGAGTACGACCTATTATCAACCGAGATTTGACGCGATAAAAGATTTTAGAGTTTCTACTGAAAATGCTATTTTTTTTAAATTTCATAAAATATTATCATTTGGCTTGAATTATAGAATGACTTATGATAGTCGACCTCCATTAGGAACAAGCACAAAGCTTATCTATAATTTAGAAAATAAATTTAAAATAGATTTTTAGTAACAATTATTTCTCTTTTGCAAATTCATCATTGATGATTAAACATTATTTTTGTAGATATGACACACGAACAAAAAATAGCATTATTAGAACAAAAAAAACAAGAGGCATATCTTGGTGGCGGACAAAAACGCATAGATGATCAACATAAAAAGGGAAAACTAACGGCACGTGAACGGATAGAATTATTAGTAGATTCAGGTAGTTTTGAAGAATTAGGGATGTTGGTAACGCATCGCTCTACTGATTTTGGTATAGATAAAGAACAATATTTGGGAGATGGCGTTGTTACTGGATATGGAAAAATAAATAATCGGTTAGTATATATTTTCTCACAAGATTTTACGGTTTTTGGAGGTTCACTTTCGGAAACTCATGCTGAGAAAATTTGTAAAATTATGGATTTAGCGGCTAAAACAGGTGCACCGGTTATTGGCTTAAATGATTCCGGTGGCGCACGTATTCAAGAAGGTGTAGTGTCATTAGGTGGCTATGCAGATATTTTTCATAGAAATGTTCAATTTTCAGGTGTTGTACCTCAAATTTCTGCGATTATGGGACCATGCGCAGGTGGTGCCGTTTATTCACCCGCAATGACCGATTTTACAATGATGGTTGAAAATACCTCGTACATGTTTGTTACTGGTCCAAATGTAGTAAAAACGGTAACACATGAAGAGGTTACTTCTGAAGAATTAGGCGGTGCACAGACACACGCTACAAAAAGTGGAGTCACTCATTTTACAGCAAAGAACGAAGTGGAATGTATTCAGCAAATTAAACAATTGATGAGTTATCTGCCACAAAATTGTGAAGAAGCAGCACCCAACTATCCATACAAATCATCTGTACCTGAAGTTAGAGCCGAACTTAATTCGATATTACCTCAAAATCCCAACCAACCATACGATATTCGTGATGTAATTACACATACTTGCGATGAAAATTCATTTATGGAAGTACATAAAAGGTTTGCTGAAAATTTAGTAGTTGGTTTTGCACGTATTGCTGGAAGAAGTATCGGAATTGTTGCTAATCAACCTGCATATTTAGCAGGCGTATTAGATATAAACAGCAGTAGGAAAGGCGCTCGTTTTACACGTTTCTGCGATGCCTTTAATATTCCTTTGTTAGTATTAGTGGACGTTCCAGGTTTTTTGCCAGGAACCGATCAAGAATGGCATGGTATTATTACGAATGGTGCTAAATTATTATATGCATTAAGTGAAGCAACGGTTCCAAAAGTAACAGTAATAACTCGAAAAGCGTATGGTGGTGCTTATGACGTAATGAACTCAAAACACATAGGTGCTGATATGAATTTTGCTTGGCCAAGTGCCGAAATTGCAGTGATGGGCGCAAAAGGCGCAGCCGAAATTATCTTTAAAAATGAAATAAAACAAGCCACTAAACCTGAAGATAAATTACAGGAAAAAGTGGATGAATACACCAATACATTTGCCAATCCATATAAAGCAGCCGCACGAGGATTTATTGATGAAGTAATTCATCCACATGAAACAAGATTAAAGTTAATTAAAGCTTTCCAAATGTTGGAAAACAAAATTGTGCATTCTCCAAAAAAGAAACACGGAAATATTCCACTTTAATGTTTTTTTCGTAATTTGGATAATTATTAAACGTAACAACTAAAATCCTTTTTATGAAAAAAATTATTTATTTTTTATTGATACCATTGGTCATTACTGCTTGCATTCCATCAGGTGGTGGTGAACCAACTATTAAACCAAATGATTTAAACCTAAATCTAACAAAAATAGCCATTAGTTCTTGTTGCTATCAAAGTGGCAATTTATCTATTTATCGATCCATAAAGGATAAAAATCCAGACTTGTACATTGCCATGGGAGATAATGTGTATGCAGATAATATTATTGGAAATCCTGACTACCCGAACTGGATTCAATCTCAATATGATATGCTGAAAAATAATTTTGATTATAAAAATTTTAGAGCAGCAGTGCCAAGTATTGCCACTTGGGATGATCATGATTATGGTTTAAATAATGCAGGAAAAGAGTTTCCTTATAAAATTCAATCGAAAGATAAGTTTATGAAGTTTTGGCAAATTCCTTCTACACACGATATTCGAACTCATGATGGAATTTATACTTCTTATCTATATGGAGATGCGAATCATCGTGTACAAATTATAATGCTTGATTGTAGAAATTTCTTAGATGTATTAAGTATGGAACCTTTATCTCCAACTTCTGATACTACTAAATCAATATTAGGTGCAACCCAATGGAATTGGTTCAGACAGCAATTAACTATTCCGGCAACCATTCGTATTGTGGTATCAAGCACACAGTTCGGTACTGAAAATAATGGTTGGGAAACTTGGTCAAACTATCCACATGAAATGGAGAAATTTTACAAAGCCATTCGTGATGCAAATGCAGAAGGAGTTTTTGTAATTAGTGGAGATGTTCATTTTTCTGAATTTAATAAACGAACGCCATCTAACTTGTACCCAATTTATGACTTCACTTCTAGTGGTTTAACACATACTGAATACAATGCAAGACCAAGCCAATTCAGATTAGGTGATGTTTACAGAGCATTTAGTTTTGGTATGATTAATATTGATTGGAATCAATCACCTGTAAAAATAGCACTTGACATTTGTGATAATAATGGAAATGTGAAACAACAACAAGTAATTTCATTAAATGAATTACAATTGTAATTTTGAATGTAATTAATTATAAAAAAATGTCGACTATTATAGTCGACATTTTTATTTTAAAAATCATTCACGTACTATCGCTTAGAATTTTATAATTTTATCTATATAGTTGCATAAGCTAACAGAAAAATTGTACATTTGTCTCGTTATTAATTAAAGATATTCATACTATATTATTCTAATATATTCAATGAATACGATTTATTATTTTAAATTTTTATATGAAATATTCGATTGAAAAAGAAGCTGAAGAATTTTTATTCAAGTATTTAAACAATGCTTCACCTACTGGATTTGAAGCAGAAGGACAAAAAATATGGTTGAACTATATCAAACCATACATTGATGATTATCAAGTGGATCATTATGGAACTGTTTATGGTGTTATTAATCCTGATGCACCGTTTAAAGTGGTAATAGAAGCACATGCCGATGAAATTTCTTGGTTTGTAAGTTACATAGGTGATGACGGAATTATTAATGTTATTCGAAATGGTGGTTCCGACCACATGATAGCTCCATCCATGCGTGTAAACTTGCACACTAAAAAAGGAATTGTGAAAGGAATTTTTGGTTGGCCAGCCATTCATCTTCGCGATTCATCTAAAGATGCTGCACCATCCGTGAAAAATATAACAATTGATGTTGGTGCAAAAAATAAAGTGGAAGTGGAAAAAATGGGCATACATGTTGGTACAGTTGCCACATTTGAAGACGAACTCATGATTCTTAATAAAAAGTTTTATACAGGAAGAGCCTTGGATAATAGAATAGGTGGTTTTATGATTGCGGAAGTGGCTCGTTTAATTAAAATATACAAAGTAAAACTACCTTTTGGTTTATATATCTGTAATTCCGTACAAGAAGAAGTAGGTTTACGTGGTGCAGAAATGATTGTAAATAAAATTAAACCCAACATCGCAATCATTACCGATGTTTGTCATGATACTTCAACGCCTATGATTGACAAAAAAATTCAAGGTGATTTTAAATGCGGAAACGGACCAGTGATTACGTATGCGCCAGCAGTACACAATTTAGTGCGCGAATTAATTATCGATACTGCAGAAACAGAAAAAATTAAATTTCAGCGAGATGCAGCAAGTCGTGTAACAGGAACAGATACCGATGCCTTCGCTTATACTGGCGGTGGCGTTCCAAGTGCTTTAATTTCTTTGCCATTGCGTTATATGCACACTACTGTAGAAACAGTGGCTATTTCTGATGTGGAAGATGTAATTAAATTAATTTTTGAAACATTGAGAAAAATATCACCAAAAATGAAATTAAAATACTTAAGTTAATTTAGTTTTATTTCCAATTTTTTTCAAATAATTGTATATTGAAGCCGATAGCTACGCTATCGGCTTCTTATGTTTAGAGCAATTAAATTTTTGATTGAAACCAATTTATTTATTTCCATAGCTGCAGTATGTTTTTTATGGGCGAATATTTTTTTGTTAGACATTCAAAGCCATTCCTTTATTTTTTTATCCCTACAAGTTTTCTTTTCTACTTGGTTTGTGTATCAAATCAGTCGATGGATTTATTTTAAAAAAGGTGAATATTCCAATAAAGATGAAATTGTGGCGCAGTGGTTCGAACGATTTCCTAATTTTAATAAATTTACTATTTACGTTTCTGGTTCCTTAGCAGTCTTCTTTACATTTTTTTTGCATCTAAATACCATCATCGTTTTAGGAATAATTGGTGGTATTTCGGTATTATATCCTTTACCCATCTTAAAACCTTTCGGCATCCAAACACGATTACGAGATTTTCCTTTTGTAAAAATATTTTTAATAGCCTTTGTATGGAGCGCTACATCTGTAATTCTACCATATACAGAAGTGCAACACCAACATCCTGTTGATTTATTCAGAATAGTAATTTTATTGTTTTTGATTCAATTTATCTATATTTTTTTTATCACACTGCCGTTTGATATCAATGATGCTGAAACAGATAAGTCAACCAATATGCACACAATTGCTTCCGTATTTGGAGTCAATAAATCAAAATTTATTTGTTTTATGTTGTCAATTATTTACGTATTTGTATTTATTTTCATCTTTATGCTGATAAATTGGATGCACTTACCCAACAAATATTTAACAGACGCAACAATTATTTCAATAATAGCACTTATCGTTTTATTGCAAATTTATACACAACTAAAGTCAGACAAAGTACTAAAACTTTGGATTAAAATAATCTACGATGGAAGCATGATACTATATTGTCTTCTTATCTACTTCACTAAATTTAGGTAGCTTAGGTATTTTTATAGGTATTTATTTTTATTTAGACTAATTTTAAATAAACTCATTTATTTTTGCATCTAAATAATTAAAAGATGTCAAAATATTTATTCAATACTCTATTATTCTTGTATTTGAATCAAGTTGGATTTGCTGAAACAAATTCTTATGATAAAGATGTAAATGCCATTAAAAATTTATGTGGTTGCTTTGAAGTAGATTTTAAATATAAAGAAACATTTTCACCAAATAAGAAATATAAATTAAAGGATACGTATGTAAACGAAGCCTTGGAATGGGTTTCTTATGAACCGCAAACGGATGGTTCTATACAAATGCAACACATATTAATTCTTGACGAAAGCTCAATTGTAAAGCATTGGCGAGAAGAATGGAGTTTTGAAAATTCAACTATCTATACATATAATAAAGATTACCATTGGAAATCGACACCATTGAAGTCGGAAAATATAAAAAATACTTGGACACAAAAAGTGTTTGAAGTGGACGACAGACCGCAGTACGATGGCGTAGCAACTTTCACCTATTTTGATGGAAAAACTCTTTGGCAATCGAATTCTGATGCGCCATTACCTAGACGTGAATATTCTACTCGAAGCGATTATAATGTTTTAAACAGATTGAATCGTTTATATATTTCTGATACAGGTTATTTACACGAACAAGACAACAAAAAAATTACTCGACAAGCAGCTGCAATAGACACTTTAATTACGGAAGAGAAAGGATATAATATGTATCGAAAAGTAGATGAAAATAAATGTAAAGCAGGAATAGATTGGTGGAATATTAATAAATTATTTTGGTTGGATGTTCGTGCCGTTTGGAATGAAATTCTACCATCACAAACCGAATTAAAAGTGAACAGAATAGTGGAAGGAAAAACATTACACGATAAGTTATTTGCTATGAATTTATTACTTATTAACGATAAAAAATATAATTCGGAGAAAGCAAAAAAAGAAATTAGAAAAACAATAACAGAACATTTAGTTACAAAATAAACCATTCAATTTTTTTCAGATGTTGCGTATTATTTTAGTTATATATTTTGGTGCAGTTGCTACAATCTTACACGCTCAACAAGTGGATTCTACTTTTGAAAATAAGATTGAAACTGAAAATAATCAAATAGAAGAGATTGTGGTGACTGCCACTAAAACTGAAACGAAAATAGCCACAACTACGGTACCATTAAGCGTAATTGCTAAGAAATATATTCAAGCTTCTGGTACTATAAAACTGGGCGATTTATTGCAAGAACAAAATGGAATCCAACTGAGTCATTTTTTAGGAACTGGCGTTCAGTTGCAAGGCATGTCGGCAGAATATACACTTATTCTTATTAACGGCGAACCCATTATTGGCAAAAATGCGGGCGTAGTTGATTTAGATAGAATTGTAGTCGGAAATATTAAACGTGTAGAAATAGTAAAAGGTCCTGTTTCTTGTTTATATGGTAGCGATGCAATTGGTGGTGTTATCAATATTATCACAGAAGATATTGGAATAATAAAAAATGCTTTAGATTTTTCTATCCAATATAAATCTCCGGCAATTGTTTCTTCATCCATCTTAGGAAATTATTCTAAAAACAAAGTTAGTTTTGAAAATACGATAGTTCATAATTTTTCAAATGGATATCACACCAATAAGTCCACCGTATTTAAAGAAGGTTCGCCTTATAATGATTTTACTATAAATAGCAGAATTTCTGTTCGTGCAAATCAAAACATCCAAACCGGAATTGGTTTGAAATATTATTTCTCCACATTACACAACAAAGACAACTATCTCAATTCATCGAATGAAAATATGGTTGCCACACAAAGAGATAAAATTAATGAATTTGCAATTTCACCGTATTTCAAATTTGTAAAAAAGAATATAGTTTTTAACATTAAAAACTATAATTCCTATTATCTATTTAATAGTCTATTTAATGGAGAAAATTTTAATGCTGATTTATACAACGATCAACTGAAACAATTTTTTACAAAGCTGGAAACTCAATTGGATTATACTAAAAACGGACATTTGTTTACAGTTGGAACTGGCGGTTTTTACAATAGTATAATTTCCAATCGTATAGAAAATAAAATTAAACAGCACCAAGAATTTGTGTTTTTTCAATATCAATATGATTGGAAAAATAGAATTATTATAAATGCCGGAAATAGAACAGATTTTCCAAGTGACTTTAAAATACAATGGTTTTCACCAAAAGTGTCAGCCAGATTTAATGTCAATGAATATTTTTCTATAAAAATTTCTGGTGGACGTGGTTATAAAGCTCCCGATATTCGTCAACAATATTTAAACTTCACCAATGCATTAGTAAACTATTCAATTTTTGGTGCTGAAGTAGCCTTACAAAAATTAGAAGAATTAGAGTCATTAGGACAAATTCAATCGTATAGCATTCCAATTGAACAAATAAAAAGTTTAGTGCCGGAAAAATCTTGGTCTGCCAATGCTGAAATTGAAATTCATCCAATTCCTTCAAAATTATCGTTCACAGCAAATTATTTTAGAAATCAAATAACAGATTTAATAGAAGCAACACCAACAGCTATTAAATCAAATGGCGCATTAATTTATACCTATTTCAATTTAAATAAAGTATATACACAAGGTGTGGAAGTAAATGCCACGTATCATATTATCAAAGGATTGAGCCTTACTATGGGATATAATTTTATTGATGCAAAAAATGTAGAGGTACTAAATAGAATTAAAAACGGAGAAATTTTCAGACGTGATCCTATTACTCTTGAAACGTTCCGTGTTAGCAAAAAAGAATACGGCGGTTTGTTTGATAGAAGTAAACATTCATTCAACATAAAAATTTATTACGAAAATAAAAAGCATGCCTTTAATACCTATTTACGTGTCATTTATAAAGGTAAATATGGTTGGAGTGATATCAATGGAAATCAAATTTTAGACGTAGCTGAAGAGTATGCGAAAGGCTACGCATTGTTGAATTTTTCTTTCACAAAGACTTTTAAAAATAAATATCATATAATGGTAGGCGTAGATAATATTTTAAATGCCAAACGTAAATACATTCCTTCAATGAACGGCATCACCGGAATAGTTGGATTAACCATTAATTTTTTAAACTCAAATAAATAATTATTAATATGAAAAAACTTTTTTTAATCGCTTTTAGTCTTGGAATTTTTGGACTAATTAGCTGTACTCAAGAAACTACTCCGAAACCAACACCACCTTTAAAAGCGGTGATTGATTCCAACATCAATGCCACGTATTCACATTATCAATTTTATAGTTTTGAAAAAGGAGATACTGTTCCTTTTTCTGATTCAACTACATTAAACTGGGATATGGCATTTAACGGTACTAAAATTATTTTTAATAGTGGCACTAGTGGTTCAGGAACAGCAGGTGTTATTATTAAAAATGCGTTATTTAGCGAAGTATTGGAAGCACCAACGACAGGCTATGTACAAGATGGTGCTACGTATGCTATTCCATCTGGTAGTAACAATGGTTGGTATAATTATGCAGGTCCGCCCAACCATACTATAACACCATTGGCCGGAAAAGTTTTTGTGGTAAAAACATCTAAAGGCAAATATGCAAAATTTGAAATTTTAAATTATTATTTAGGAAATCCAGCAATACCAAATGGTTTATTGGATATTTCAAAATATTATACCATTCGTTTTGTATATCAACCGGATGGCTCTACTAATTTAAAATAAGTAAATAACACAGAAATGAAAAACAATAAATTAATTATTTTTATAATTCTATCTACGTTATTTTTAGCTTGTACGAAAGAAAAAGAAACTACTAAAGAGATAGTTAAAATCCCTTTTTCTGGTACTTATTCTTGGCAATTTAATATTCCAATTTTAGGAGATCAGTTGTCAACAAATATATTTTACGAAGATTCAATTTCATATAGTATGTTGGGTGCTGTTTATACTACAAATTATACTCAAATCTTACATAGTTTTGATACTCTTCAAAACAAACTTATTACAGTTGGCAATGGTGTTAAGAACGGAAAATATTTCGTGATGTTTTTTAAAGATATTTCTGATACTTCTATCACAATTTATAAACACGAATGTGTTAGTGGAATTACTGAAGCAGAAGGCTTTGTAAAACCAGACGACAATACGACAGCAGATTATGGCTGGAACGTTTATTTGAAAAACTAATTAGTATATTTCTTTTTTATTTTTTTTAACTCTGTTGTAAAACAGAGTTTTTTTTATTTTTCTTTTTGATGATGAAAGAAATTGGATTAATAGAAACCATAAATGCTAAAAAAAATGAATTCCTTTAATTTTTTGATTTTCATTTTCATTTGCAACGTTTACTAATCAGTTTTAATTTATAAAAGTAAAAATTTCAGTTTCGTATTTGTCTAAACAAATTTTTCATTTTATTTTTAAAGAAATAAAAAAATAATATATTATCGTTTGATAATATAAATTCATCATACAAAAGGAGATGAGCTGGAAATTTTTAGTATCTAAACTAGAAGACATAGCATATACTTGGAATAAAAATGGCTTACGATTAACTTTTTATCCAAATCAACAAAAATAAATAAATGCTTGAGCAAACTTAAAAACAAACTAATTGAAAATTTTACACGCAAGCATTAGGTTTTGACAAAGCAAACAACTGTGATGATGTATTTATTCTTAATGAAATTAACTTGATTTTTCTTTCGATTTATCATTCTTATGACTTTTATCCAATTTAGAATCTTTCGTATTCTTTATTTTTTCTACTTTAATTTCACGTACAGTAGTATCATTTAATAATGCAACATCTATTTGTGCAATATGATGTTTGCCATGCCATACATACGATGCTAAAACTTCTTTTAATGGGATACTTTTATTGTATTCAGGATGTGTGTATGTTCTGTTGAAATCGTTCGCATCCATATTTTTTAAGATTGTATTCCATTTTTTATGGATATATTTTAATAGATGTATTGATGTCTTTACCGGTAATTGTATATCCGTTGTTTCTGCCCATAAATCTTGATTGTATGGCTTGATTGTTGGATTATTTTCCGTCAATGCTAGTTTATATCGAATAAACGCATTCATGTGGCTATCTGCTAAATGATGAATAATCTGTTCGATTGTCCAACCTCCATCTCTATAGGATAGTTGTAATTGATCTTTGTACTTAATTTTTTTGCTTACTTTTTTTAGTTGCTTAGGAATTTGACTTAATTCCTTTATTAATTTTTCTAAGATGGTATCGGTGTATTTTTCTGGCTCAATAAAATTTCCAATTGGAAAAATATTTTTATTGACAACTTCTTTTGATGATGATAACTCAACAGTTTTTTTTGAGATTTGTTTTAAATCCTTTGGCAGGTTTAAGCTTGTTTTTTTTGCAACTTTTACCGTAGGTTTTAATACATTAGGTGTAGTCAAAACCTTAGGTTTTATAGCTTGTTTGCTTTGTATAGGCTTTGTTGGTACTGTTTTTTTAGGTATTGATTTTGCTGTCTTTGCAATAGTTTTTTTTGCAATAGGTTTTGGAGTATTTTTTTTCGTTGCCATAAATTTAAAATTTAACTATAGTTCGTTCTATGATTTCGTTATTGCTTCGTACCACTAAATTATATGCACCACTTGCTAAGCCATCTAAATGAATTGTTTTATTATATAAACCTTTAGTTAAGTGACCAAAAAATTCTTGTTTTAATATTTTGCCTGATAAATCCACTAAATTTACTTCTATTTTTTCAGAAGTAGCAACATTAAATTGTATAGTAACTCTATCAATAAATGGATTAGGATATGCACTTAATAAAATTAAATTTGTTGATTTATTTTTAATAGCAGTGGTTAATTCGTCTCGTGGATTTTCGGGAGCAAAATAATGCAAAGCATCTGTTTTAATGGTTTTAGAGCTAGCTTTTTTCAACCATCGAGTATTGTCTAATGTGAAGTATCCTGTTTCGTATGCTTGATTAGGATTTAATTGAGTAATGGTAGGAACTGAATAAAAATCGCCTTGAGCAGCATTGTTTTGTAAGTCTAAAATACCATATCCTTTTTTATGTAAATCAACATATTTAATATGAGGTAACAGTGAAGTGACTAAATTATAAATGGGATCTAAAGGAATAGGAGATGAGCTGGAAGTTACTGAAGTGCATACAAATTCCACACCTACCGATCCCGCACCTGTGGATGGATTGTATGTAGAAGTATTGTATGGTAAATCCATTGCCCAAGCAGTATGTATGTCGCCAGTTAATACAATTACATTTTTTATGTTATTATTTAAAATAATATCGTATAATTTTTTTCGTTCTACACTATAGCCATCCCATTGATCATTATTCAACATGATTCCAAATGGAGTTAAATTGCCCATCATTACTTGTTGTCCTATAATTTTCCATTTTGCAGTGGAATTTATGAGTTCCGTTTTTAACCATTGCATTTGTTCATTTCCAATAATATGTCTGGAAGAATCATTTGTATTTCCACCTTGTAAACTTCTATCGTACAAGCGTGTGTCTAACATAAATATATCAGCCATATTTCCAAAGCTTAATTTTCTCCATATTCTATTTGGGTTGCTTACTTCCGGAAGCCTTGTTGGTAGCCATTCATCATTTGCTTGTTGTCCGGCACTTTTGCGCGCGCTCCATAAACCTTCAACTCCTGGAGTATGGTTATCTGCTCCATCAGAATAAGAATTATTGGCAGTTTCATGGTCATCCCAAACTGTGATAAATGGAAATTGTTGATGTAATTTCATCAGTGCTGGATCTAAACGATAAGATGAATATCGTTGACGATAATCGGCTAGCTTAATTATTTCATGCAATGGTTGTTGTCCATTTCTTGTTGCTGGTATTCCTGCATATTCATAAATATAATCTCCTAAATGTAAAACAGCATCAATGTCGTTTCTTTCTCTAATTCTGTTATATACATTAAAGTATCCATTTGGATAATTGGCGCAGGATACAAATGCAAATCGCAATTGATTGGTGCCACTTACCGGAGCAGTTTTAGTTCTGCCTATTAATGAATTTCTTCCTAAAGCCGTAAACTCATAGAAATACCAAGTATTGGGTTGCAATCCGTTGACATCAATTTTTACACAATAATCTTTGGTGCTATCGGCTAAAAATGTTCCCGATTGTACAATGGATGTGAAATTTGTGTCTAGCGCTACACGCCAAGTTCCATTAACATTGTCATTCGTTTCCGGAGTAACTCGTGTCCATAGTATTACGGAATTTGGCGTTGGATCGCCAGAAGCAACACCATGATAAAATGGAACTAAGGATGTGTCCACCATGGAACGTTCCGTGATGTCAATTGGTGAATCCGCAAATGAGACCAAGTGAAATGATAAAGAAACTATAATGAAAATAAATAGTTTATTCATAGATTTAATTTCTATAAAGTTATGATTTTTTGATGTATTTCATTTTAATTTTTCCATGAATTTATTTTGTATTTTGTATGTATTTTTTATAGATATAAATAATAAGGCTGAAGAAGTTGAATAACTGCATCTGAATAGTGTCCTAATTCATTTTTAATTGCAACCTCTTGATGGGATAATGGCTCATTTTTTTGGGTAGTAAAAACTGCGGCATACCTAAAATAGGAATGTGAGGTACTTTGTTTAAAGTAAATGGAATGTACTAAATGAAAGTTAAATTCGTACGCAATTTTTTCAATTTCATCTTTTCGAAAAAATGGAAATAAGCACGCAAATTGTCCATTCAAATTAAGTAGATTATGGATACTTTCAAATAATTCATAAATATTTAAATGTGTGGAATGTTTCGCAATTTTTTCTGTTGGAGAAAATGAAACAATTTTATCTTTAAAAAATGGTGGATTGCAAATAATAAAATCAAATTTTTGTTGAAATGCATATTTTCTTATATCACCCAAAACAACCTCCAATCTATTATTCCAATGGCTGTTTTTGAAATTCGATTGTGTTTGTAAATATGCAGCTTCGTCAATTTCAATTCCGGTTATTGAAGCATTTGTTTTTTGAGCACACATTAAACTTAATAAACCAGTGCCAGTGCCGATATCTAAAATAGTTTTTGTTGAAGTTGGAATAGGTACCCAAGCACCAAATAAACAAGAATCTGTACACACTTTCATGGCACACATTTCTTGTTCAATTTTAAATTGCTTAAACTGAAAATATGAATTTGCCATACTATGAAATTAAACTAAAAAAAATAGCTACCGTAATTTGTAGCTATTTTTAATAAAAAATTTATTTAGATTTTAATTAGTACCCAAATGCATAATATTTAAGTCCATTTTGGTCAGGATATTTTCCTTGTAACAGAATACCGTTTCCTTTACTATCATTAATCAAATCAATTAAATCTTGTTTTTTTGTAACAGCTCTATTATTGATACCAATAATAATAAAACCAACTTGCATATTGGTATTTTGTTGAATGATGCCATCTGTAATTTTGTTCACTCTTAATCCACCACTTGTGCCTAATTTTTTTGCTTCTAAATTGCTTATTTCTTCTACAGAGATGCCTAGGTTACCTAATATGTCATCTGATTTTGGTGATTCTTCCTTGCTAAGTAAACTTGTTTTATTTTCTTTTGATTTTAAAACTACTTCTTTAGTTATTAAACTTCCATCTCTGAAAATTTCTACTTTAATTTTATCGCCTGGACGATAACGAGCCACATGTTCTTGTAAATCAGCTGTATTTTTTATCTCCGATTCTCCTATTTTTAAGATAACATCTCCACGTTTTATGCCTCCAGTTTCTGCAGCACTTAATTTATTGACTTCCGCAATATAAGCTCCTTTAATTTCATTTAATTTTAAATCTTTAGCCAATTCTGCGTCCACCTCGCGAATGCTAACACCTAAGAAACCACGTTGTACAATTCCGAAATCAATCATATCTTTTACTACTTTCTGAGCCAAGTTGGATGGAATAGCAAAGGAATAACCAGCATAAGAACCAGTTGGAGTGGCAATGGCAGCATTAATGCCAACTAAATTTCCATTTAAATCGACCAATGCACCGCCACTGTTACCTGGATTTACGGCAGCATCAGTTTGTATAAACGATTCAATAGCAAGGTTACCTGCTTTATCTCTTAATATATTAATATTTCTAGTTTTGGCAGATACTATTCCTGCAGTAACAGTAGATGATAAATTAAATGGATTGCCTACTGCTAACACCCATTGACCTACTTGTACGTCGTCGGAATTGGCAAATGTTAAGTAACTCAAATTCGATGCATCAATTTTAATTACGGCTAAATCTGTGTTTGGATCATTACCTATCACTTTTGCTTTAAATTCTCTATTGTCATATAAATTTACATTGATTTCATCCGCACCATCAATAACATGGTTATTGGTCACTATATAGCCATCATTGCTAATAATTACACCGGAACCGGAACCTTCTTGTTCTTGTGGTGGCATATCATAAGGTGAACCACCAAAAGGATCACCAAAAAATTGAAAAAATGGATTCTTGTTCTGCATATTTCTATCCTGTTTTTTCAGCTTCATTTTGGTGTTAATATGTACCACAGCTGGAGTGCTGATTTTTGCTGCGCCGATAAAAGCATCGTTTGGTAAATTACCATTATAACTCGCCAGTTTAAATACATCTTTATCCGATGATTCATTGTGTTTCAGCGTGGTAAAAATGCTATCATTATAATAGTGTATAATGGCTAACGTGGATATGGTACTTACAATACCAACAATAATGTACGCTAAGAATTTTTTCATAATTTAAATTTAAAAGTAGAAGTATTGTTCGTATGGTAAACAAAAATAAAAAGCAAAGTTTCTTAGGTGCTGGTTAAAAAAAGTTAAAGATTTAATCAGATTTTTTTAGTGGAGAAAATGTACCTTTGAACCATGCATTTTAATTTTTATAAATATCAAGGAACTGGAAATGATTTTGTTTTAATTGATAATCGGTCTTTGTTTTTTCCAAATGAAAATATTGAGCTGATTCGAAAACTTTGTGATCGTAAATTTGGAGTTGGAGCGGATGGGTTAATGTTATTAGAAAACATAGAACAATATGATTTTAAAATGGTGTATTACAATGCAGATGGCAATGAAAGTACCATGTGTGGAAATGGCGGAAGATGCATTGCAGCGTTTGCAAATCAATTGGGAATAGTGAAAGATAAAGGTAAATTTATGGCGATTGACGGCGTACATGATTTTACAATTGATAAAGATAATGTTCATTTAAGAATGATAGATGTTGCTGAAATAAAAATGGACAAAAATGATTATGTATTGTTTACTGGATCACCTCATTATGTTAGTTTTAGAACGGCTTTGTCGCAGATAAATATTTTGGAAGAAGCCCAAAAAGTGAGATATAATGATACATTTAAAGAAAAAGGAATTAATGTGAATTTCGTTGAGATTAAAGAGGATAATGTTAGTATGCGCACTTATGAACGTGGCGTAGAAGATGAAACATTATCTTGCGGTACTGGAACTGTTGCAGTAGCATTGTGTGTAGCACATATAAGAAATCAATCTGCTGGACAGATAAATATTAAAACACCTGGCGGAATTTTATCGGTAGCATTTATGAAATATGAAAATAAATATACAGATATTTGGTTAATCGGTGCAGCCAATTTTGTATTTAGTGGCACTATAAATATCGACTAATTCATGATTACTATTTATAAAAAAATAGAAGATACATTGCAAAGTATTCAACAAGTTGAAAAAGATTGTTGGATAAACATTGCGCCACCATTTAGTATGGCACAATTGGAACAGTTTGCTAAAGAGCAAAGTATTCCATTTTCTTATATTGTCGATTGTATTGACCAATATGAACGTTCTCGATATGAACAACAAGAAGATGCAAAACTAATCGTTATTAATACACCAATTTTAAACGAAGGTTTTGATTTAGAAGATGAAGCAACATACATAACCATTCCTGTTGGTATTATTCTAATTCCCGATATTATCATTACGGTTTGTTCCGTAAACAATCCATTAATAGAATGGTTTGAACGAAATTTTCAAAAGAACATCAACCTCCAAAATAGAAATGATTTTGTGATACGAATTTTTGAACGTAATATCTATTATTTTTTACATTATTTACGAGAAATAAATAAACGTATTTCACAAATCGAAAAAGAATTAAACTATTCGAGTAGAAATCAAGAGTTGAACAAATTATTGCATCTTCAAAAAGCATTAATTTATTTTGTGAATGACTTACGTGCGGATGAAATGGTTTTACTTAAAATTCAACGAAATGATTTTTTAGAATTGAAAGATGACGAACGAATAAAAGATAAATTTCAGGATATTCTGATTGATAATTCGCAAGCCTTGGAAATGGCGAATGTGTATTCAAATATTTTAGGCAATATGATGGGTGCATTTGCGTCTATTATTTCTAATAATTTAGGCCATGTCGTTAATCGCTTAACAGCAGTAACCATTGCACTAATGTTGCCAACACTAATTGCTGGTATTTATGGAATGAACATTGATTTGCCTTTTCAACATCATGCACACGCTTTCACAATTGTTGTTTCCATTAGTATATTGTGTTCTCTTGTATTCGTATTTTATTTTAGAAAAAAAAGATGGTTGTAAATGAATAAACAATTAGAAACAATCCGAATTATTTTGATTTTTTTTGCCAGTATCACTGTATTGTTTTTATTACATTTACTTCAAGAATTATTAGTGCCATTATTGTTGGCAATGTTTATTGCATTATTAATGCAACCAACCTTAGTTTGGTTTGAAAAAAGAAAATTTCCACTTTGGCTTAGTGTAAGTATAATTTGGATTTTTTTATGTATGCTCTTTTTTTTAATTGGCGCATTTACATATAAAACTGGGATGGAAATTTATTCAGAAAAAGAATTTATTTTGACACAAGTACAAGATAAATTAGCTGGATTATTAAATATGTATAATCGATTTACAGGTAAAGAAATTAATTTAGAACATTTAGCAAGTAAAATTTCTTCTAGTATTTCTTCCGAATTCATCATGGATAATTCTTCCTCTTTTTTTGGAAAATTAGGTTCTACTTTTGAGGAGCTTTTATTGACAGCTATTTATCTAGTTTTGATTTTGTCGGGAATTTTAAAGTATGAAAACTACTTAATGTATTTAGGTGGAGAAGGCAAAAGTACCAAATATATCAAAGCATTTGAAGAAGTGAAAAGCTCGATTGTTTCCTACATGAAAGTGAAATTTATTATCAGCTTAGTCTATGGTTTGGGTATTACCTTTATCTGTTTTTTATTCGGACTGCAATTTGCTTTATTTTGGGGTTTTATTGGTTTTATTTTGAATTTTATTCCCGTTTTTGGTGCTATCATTGGGTTAGTTCCTGTTTTTATAATGGCATTAATTCAGTTTAATACGCCAATTACCTCTATTATTTTAATAGTTGTTTCCTATATCTTTCATTTTGTTTTAGCGTCCGTTTTAGAACCTATTTATATGGGCAATCGTATCTCTTTAAACACCATTGTTATAATTACCGGCTTATTGTTTTGGGGTTATCTTTGGGGAATTTATGGCATGTTTTTGTCCGTTCCATTGATGGTATTGACAAAAGTAATTTTAAGTCAAATTGAAGGTACTGATGTTATTGTTCGATTATTAGGTACTCAAAAGGAATAGAAAATCATTTAATTGTCAATTAGTTCCGAATTGGAATTGATATTCTCATCTTTCCAAGGACAATGTTTACAGTCGTTTCCACAGCAATATCCTCTTTTTAAATGATAAGCTTTGGTAAATACAAAGTATCCTTGCTCATTAATATAATAGTCGATATTTTCTATTAATTTTTCTTCCATTATTCGCTCTTATGCAGTAAATAGGCTTTAAAAAATCCATTTAAATCTCCGTCTAATACATTATCCGGATTGGTTACTTTGTAGCCGGAACGCAAGTCTTTCACCCAACGATCGTCCAATACATAGCTGCGTATTTGTGAACCCCATTCATTCTTCATTTTTTGGGCTTCAATAGCATCACGTGCTTCTAATTGTTTTTGTAATTCAGCTTCATACAATTTGGATTTCAACATTTTTAAAGCAGTTTCTCTATTTTGTATTTGAGAGCGTTGTGTCTGACATTCACAAACTATGCCACTAGGTAAATGGCGTACTCGTACGGCAGATTCCGTTTTGTTAATGTGCTGTCCGCCGGCACCTTGTGCTCTAAACACATCCCATTCCAAATCAGCTGGATTGATTTCAATTTCAATAGAATCATCTACCACAGGATGCACAAACACCGAACAAAAGGAAGTCATGCGTTTACCTTGCGCATTAAAAGGGGAAATGCGTACTAATCGATGTACACCATTTTCTCCTTTTAGCATGCCATACGCATAATCGCCAGAAATTTCCAATGCTACCGATTTTATGCCTGCTACGTCACCGGCTTGATAGTCAAGTTCAGTAATTTTATATCCATTTTTATTTGCCCACATCGTGTACATACGCATCAACATATTTGCCCAATCGCAAGCTTCGGTGCCGCCAGCACCGGCATTTATTTCAATGATAGCATTTAGATTGTCTTCTTCATTTTTTAGTGTTGATTTAAATTCATTTTCATCCAATTCATCAATAATAATTTGATATTGTGTGTCCAGCTCTTCATCAGTAGCTTCTCCAATTTCTTGAAATTCACGCAACACCTTCAAGTCATTGATTTTTGTATCAACGCTTTTGTACAAAGCTACCCAATGTTTGTTTTGCTTTATTTCTTTCATCAAAGCTTGCGCTTTGAGTTGATCGTTCCAAAAATCAGGAGCTAAAGTTTTAGCTTCATCGTCTTTTATCTGTTCAATTTTATTAGCGATGTCAAAGATATCTCCTGAAAGCTTCAATTCTTTCGAGGAGCGATTTGTATTGTTCGTTGGTCATAGTGTAAAAATAGATACAAATGTACGAAAAATTAATTTTTCAATCTCAATAAAACGCATCTTCAAAATGCATGATTTTATTTTCATTTTCTATGGCGATAATATCAAAACGTAATTCGCCTTTCCAATCATAAAGTTCAATATAAGCAGTTGCTGCTTCTTTCATTTTTTTTATCTTATGTCTTGATACAAATGATTCAGGATTTCCATAGATAGTTGCAGAACGAAATTTCACCTCCACAAAAATGATGGAGTTGTTTTTTTGAGCAATAATATCTATTTCGGCATGCTTATTCCTCCAGTTGGTGTATAAAATTTGAAATGCATTATTTTGTAAATAATCAAGTGCAAGTTTTTCTCCTTTTTCTCCATTTTTAGCAGCTAGTTTCATAGAATTTATAGGATAAAGATAATTGATTTATGAGTTATGATTTTTTTTTTGTTTTTTTACATTCAAATTTGATAAACAGATATGAAAATGGATGATCTTATTCAAGGATTTTCGGCACAAATACAACGTGCAATAGAAATAGGTGAAAGTGCAAAAATTGGAAAAAATAAATTTCCAATTCGAAATATTCTAATTTCAGGATTAGGTGGTTCAGGTATTGGAGGTACTATTTTATCCAATGTATTACGCGATGATATTGCTGTTCCTATTATTGTAAATAAAGAATATCAAATTCCCGCATTTATAAACGAAAACTCATTGGTGATTATTTCTTCTTATTCTGGAAATACAGAAGAAACACTTTCTGCTTTAATGCAGGCATTTAAAAAGAATGCTCAAATTGTATGTATCACTTCAGGTGGTTTGGTGCAAGAATATGCAGAAACCAATGATATTGATTATATTTTGATAGATGGAGGAGCACCACCACGTTCTGCATTTGGTCAATCGTTTATACAATTGTTGTATATTTTACATCATTTAAGTTTACTGGAAGATGGTTTTAAAAAATACTTGCAAGCAGCTATTGAATTGTTAGATGCAGATGAAAATGAAATTAAAACACAAGCGAAAGAAATGGCATCGAAATTAAACGGAAAAATTCCGGTGATATATTCAGATGCAAAATTTGAAGGCGTTTCTATACGTTTCCGTCAGCAAATTAATGAAAATTCTAAGATGCTTTGCTGGCATCATGTGGTGCCAGAAATGAATCATAATGAATTAGTAGGTTGGCGTGAGAAAAATGAAAACATTGCAGTTGTGTTTTTAAGGAACAACAAGGATTTTGAACGGAACCAAGAGCGCATGGAATTTACCAAAGAAGTAGTAAGCCAATATACGAAAGATATTGTAGAAGTATATTCTAAAGGAGATCATGATTTAATTCGTAGTTTGTATTTAATCCACTTAACTGATTGGGTGTCTTTTTATCTTGCTGAATTAAAAGGTGTGGATGCCATTGAAATTGATGTCATCAATCGTTTAAAAGGCAAATTAGCCGAAAACCCATTTTAATAATTGATCGACATAAGTCGATGTGTATGCAAAAAATAAATGTAGTTGATTTAGGTGAAATTGAATATGAAGATGCATTAAATATTCAAACTCAAAAATTCAATGAACTTATTGAACATAAAATAGCTGAGCAATCAAATGAACACGCTCATTGTTTGTATTTATGTGAACACGCTCCGGTTATCACTTTAGGAAAAGCAGCAAAAGAAAATAATGTTTTGTTTTCAGAAATGATATTGCAAGAAAAAGGTATTTCCATTTTTCATATTAATAGAGGTGGAGATGTTACCTTTCATGGTCCAGGGCAAATCACAGGATATCCCATCCTAGATTTAGATTATTTCACCTCTGACTTGAAACAATACATGCGTTTGCTTGAAGAAGTAATTATAAGGACCATTGCACATTATGGAATTGAAGGATATCGAATGGAAGATGCTACGGGCGTTTGGGTACATTCAAGACTGGATCATCAACCTAAAAAAATTGCTGCTTTTGGCGTAAAAACATCGCGCTGGATAACCATGCATGGATTTGCATTGAACGTAAATGTGGACTTAAATTATTTCAATTTAATCAATCCTTGTGGCTTCACAGATAAAGGCGTTACTTCCATTCAACAAGAATTAAACGCAACAGTAAATGTGATTAAAGTAGATGATGTAAAACCTATTTTAGTAAATAATTTTAAACAGGTTTTTAATATTGATTTATTAGTTTAAAAATCTTATTTATAGTGTATAATAAATGAATCCACCAGAAGAAATATTGAACCAAGAACAAAATGAAGATGAATTATATGAACATCATCGTTTTGTGATTGACAAAGGCAAAGAACCAGTTCGTATTGATAAATATTTAACCGACATTATTCCTAATATTTCTAGAAATAGAATTCAAAATGCTACAGAAGCAGGAAGTGTTTTGGTGAATGGAAAATCAGTAAAATCGAATTATAAAATTCGACCACATGATGTGATTCAGGTAGTATTACCAAATCCTGTTTGGGATTATACAGTAGAACCGGAAAATATTCCATTGGACATCGTGTATGAAGATGATGATGTGTTATTAATTAATAAAAAGGCAGGCATGGTTTGCCATCCAGGTCATGGAAACTTTCACGGAACATTAGTGCATGCTTTGTTGTGGCACTGTAAAGAATTACCTGAAATTTCTGACACAATGCGTCCAGGTTTGGTGCATCGCTTAGATAAGAATACTTCTGGATTAATTATTATTGGAAAATCAGAACATGCATTAACACATTTATCGAAGCAGTTTTTTGATAGAACCATTAAACGACATTATATTGCACTCGTTTGGGGCGATATGGAAAAGCAAGAAGATAGAATTGTTTCTAATATTACCCGCAATCCTAATAACCGAAAAACGTTCATTGCTGTAGAGGAGGAACATATTGGAAAATTTGCAGCTACTAATTATGAAGTACAGAAAAGATATGGTTATACTACTTTGGTGAAATGTAAATTAGAAACGGGAAGAACGCATCAAATTCGGGTACATTTAAAATATATTGGACATACACTTTTTGGCGATTATAGTTATGGAGGCGATCAAATTTTGTCAGGAACAATTTATGGAAAATATAAAACATTTATAGAAAATTGTTTTGCATTAATGCCTTATCATGCATTGCATGCACAAAGTTTAGGATTTGTGCATCCACGAACCAATGAAGAATTATATTTTGAAGTTCCATTGCCGGAAAACTATCAAAAAGTAATTGAAAAATGGGAAACATATTCTAAAGGATTTAAGCTCTAATTTTATTTTTTGTGGAAAAGATGTGCATTTCTCATTATAAAAAATTGTGGAAACAGGTATGAATTCTAAAGTGGATAAAATTTGGAGAAATTACTTGACAAGTTCCAACAATTTTTACAACTTTAATTAAGTTATTTGATGTTTTAGTAGTAAGGGAAGTGAAAGAAATATGTTTGGTAAAACAAATGAAACTTTCAGCTGAAAAATGGTGTTAAAGCTATTTGGCAGAAATGAAAAAAGATTCAAATAATTAAAATAATGTAGATATAGTTAACTGTAAAAAGTTAGTAAACTGCAAAATTTGGAAGACAAGGTTTTATGTAAAAATCTTGTCTTTTTTATTTAATTTCTTTTAGAAATGCAATATAAGTAGGTAAGTGGTCGCTATAACCGGCATTGTAAATATTAAAATCCCAAGTGCGTTTAGGATATCCTTTATATTTTCCGGTTTTTTGCATCATAAAATCTTTCTTAAAGATGTAAGCCTTGTGAAAGAAAAAACCATTTTGATTTTTATTTAACCAAGCTTTAGAAAAAATAATTTGGTCGAATAATCCCCAAGCATCGTTATGAGCTAATGTGCCGATTCCTTTTTTAAAATAATCAATCCAAGGACTGTAAAAACCTTTTTCAGTGCATTTTTCAGGTTTGGCTGCTGTGTTTAAATATTTAATTAAGCTTTCATCAGTAGGATTGTCGTTTAAATCGCCCATCACTATTACTTTTGAATTAGGACTAACGGCTATTAATGAATCAGAATATTGCTTAATTACTTTTGCTACATAATTACGCATCGGTTTCGTCACTTCTTCGCCACCGCGACGCGAAGGCCAATGACCAACGAATACACTAATGGTGTCATCCAAATTTAAAATTCCTTGCACAAACAAAACATCTCGAGTAGGTTTGGCATCTTTTACAGCCAATCTCAAATCAATAGGAATAGATTTGCTATAAAGCAGTTTAAAATATTTTGGATTGTAAACAAATCCGCAATCAATACTACGTGGATCGCTACCATTATAATGAACCACCTGATAGTTTCTATTTTTCAAACTCGGTTGATTGACTAAATCCACTACTACTTCTTTATTTTCAATTTCAGCAGTTCCCCAAAATGCCATTCCGTCTGGCGACAAATCTGTTCCTATTTGTGCTACTACTTGTTCTAAATGTTTGATTTTATCTTTATAAATTTCTGCCGAATAATGCATGGAACCATTGGGTGTAAAATCGTCATCAAATGTCTTTGGATCATTAATGGTATCAAAAAAGTTTTCAAGATTGTAAAAACCGCCTACGATAATTTTATATTGTTTGGATTGCCCGAAAGCATTACTATATATTAGTGAAAAAATGAATACATTGAGTATTGCTATACATATATTTTTTTGCATGGTCAAAAATAGGAATTATATGTGAAAATTGATTGTGGAAAATGTGAAATATTGTTGTAACATAAATTTAGATAATTATCTTTACCTTTGTTAGTCGTTTTTAAAAGAAATAGCAAATTCAATACCAAATTATATGTTTAAAAAAGCAGTAATTCTATTTTTTTGTGGTTGTATGTATATAAACATAAATGCAATTGCAAAAATCAAACAAGACACCAGCAGTACCACTTTGGATACGGGTAATAATCAACCATCGGACTCACTCATTAATAGTAAAATATATGAAAATATTCCGACAGTTACCCTAGAAGATGTTGAGTCCAATGATGAATCCGGTTCAGATCAAGGAATTTCACCCATACTTTCAGCCGGTCGTGATCCGTTTATTTCCGCAGCCTCATTTAACTGGGGAATTACTCGATTTAAAATTAGAGGATACGATTATGATTTTTTTGAAACGTATGTAAACGGCGTTCCGACTGATTATATTGACAATGGTTTTTCATCATATAATTTATGGTCAGGTTTGAACGATGTAACCAGAAACCGAGAAAATTCCATCGGTTTAAATGTTTCCACTTTTGCATTTGGTTCAGTAGGTGGTTTGTATTCTATTGATATGCGTGCTGCTAAACAACGTAAACAGCTGAGCGTTACAATAGGTACATCCAATAGAACGTATGATTTACGAGGTGGCGTAACATGGGGTTCAGGAATTACAAAAAAAGGTTGGAGTATTGCTGTTTCCTTATTTGGAAGATGGGCAAAACAAGGCTATATTAAAGGAACATCTTTGCAGAGTATTTCCTACTATGCATCGGTGCAAAAATTCTTTAAAAACCAATCATTAGCATTAACTGCATTTGGTGTACCTACCAAACAAGGTAAAGCCACTTCTACTACGGAAGAAGCGTATGATTTAGCTGGGTCACATTATTATAATCCTAATTGGGGTTACCAAAATGGAAAAATTAGAAATTCAAGAGTTGAATATAGACATCAACCTGTATTTATATTGACACACGAATGGAAGCCTAAAGACAATATGAACGTACTTTCTGCGGCAAGTTATAGTTTTGGTGAACGTGCTGTTTCTGGATTAGATAGATATAATGCAAAAGATCCAAGACCAGATTATTATAAATATTTACCAAGTTATATTGATGATTCAACCGTACAAGAACAAGTTCGTGAAAATATTTTAGCCAATCCTGATTTATTGCAAATGGATTGGAATTATTTGTATTCCACAAACGGAGATGCTGGCAACTATACTACTATTAAAGATGTGGATGGCATTCCTGGTAATGATGTAACTGGTCAACGTGCCTCTTATGTACTAAATGATGTGGTACAAAAATACCAACGTTTTAATTTAAATTCTGTTTATAATGTTACGGTGAAAAACTTTGATATCACTGCTGGCGCATCTTACCAATATAATCAAACTAAAAACTTTAAGCGTGTTAAAGATTTATTAGGTGCTGATTTTTATGTAGATGTAGATGAATTTGTTGAAGGCGATTCCGGAAAATATTCATCGTATGCTCAAGCCGATTTAAACCATCCGAATCGTATTGTAACAGTAGGTGATAAGTATGGCTACAATTATAGCCAAATTATTCATAAAGCAACTACTTGGGGTCAATTTAAAGCTAATTTTAAACATATTGATTTCTTTACAGGTGTAGAATTATCATACACATCACAACATAGAATTGGACATTTTAAAAATGGAATGAATCCAACTGAATCAGAAGGAAAGTCAAAAAGTGTAAACTCATTTAATTATGCGGTAAAAGCCGGATTGACATACAAAATTAATGGTAGAAATTATATTTATGCCAATGGTATGTATTCAACTCGTGCACCTTATTGGAATAAACTATTTATTTCAAGTAGAACCAGTAATGAGGTTGCCAATGATGTAAAAAGTGAAAGTATAGGTTCTATGGAATTGGGTTATATTTTCATCCATCCAAAAGTAAAATTAAAAGCCACAGGTTTCTTTACTAAATTTAAAGATGGTTCTAATTCCATTTTCTTCTATGATGATACCTATGAAAGTTTAACCAGCTATACAGTTACTCAAATAGATAAAATTCATGCAGGAGCAGAATTAGGTATTGAAGCATCTTTATATAAAGGATTATCCGCTTCTTTGGCCGCTTCAATTGGTAAATATTTTTATAGCGACAGACAGCAAGTGATTGAAACTATTGATGCTGATCCAAATTTTAAAATGGTAGAAACAGTTTATACCAAAGGAATGAATGTTGGTGGAACACCACAAATGGCGTATAGTTTAGGCTTAAATTATCGTTCAAAAAAATTCTGGTACATCAGTGCAAACGTCAACTTCTTTGATTGGATGTGGACAGATATTGCTCCTTCTCATCGTACCGAAAGAGCCGTGGATGCATTGGATCCAACTTCCGAGCAATATAAAAACATTCTTACTCAAGAACGCTTGAGCAAGAAAGGTGAGTGGACTTTAGACTTGTCCGGTGGCTACTCATGGAGATTAAAATCTACATTTAAAAAAATGAAAGTTAAAAATGCCGGAAATTATTACATCGTCATTAATGCCGGAATAAGCAATGTTACTAATAATAGAAACATCATTGTGGGTGCAAGAGAACAATTGCGATTTGACTTTGAAGAAAAAGATCCTTATAAGTTTCCTAAGAAATATTCGTATGCGTACGGAGCAAACTTCTATTTAAACTTGACTTTCAGAATGTAAAAAAATATCTAAAAATATAACTTGAATAATATGACAACAACATTCAATAAACTGCTATTTACCTTGCTCGTTTTTACAGCAATCATATCAGTAACATCTTGTCGTAAAGACAAATTTGATGAGCCTAAACAAATTACAGAAGATCCAAATTTGGATACCATTAGTATTTCTCGTTTGAGAGCCATGTACACTGGTGGTTCTCCTAAAACAATTACTGAGGAAGTAACCATTTCAGGAATTGTAGTAGGAAATGATATAAGTGGAAATATTTTTGAACAAATTTTTATAGATGATGGAAATAGCGCAATGCCTATTTTAATTGACAGAAGTGCACTTTATGGCGATTTTCCAGTAGGCAGAAAAATTTATGTTAAATGTAAAGGTTTAGTTTTAGGCACTTATGGTGGTTTTCTACAATTAGGCGGATACGCTAATGGCGTGAGTGTAGAAGGAATTCCAGCTAATCTAATCACAAAATATATCGTAAAAGGACCAACTGGTTATAATGCAGATTCATTAGCTCAAACGATTACCAATATCAACGACTTAAATAATTCCTATCATGGCCGTTTAATAAAATTGATGAATGTAGAATTTGATGATGCCTCAACAGATGTTCCTTTTGCGGACGTGAATCTTCCATCACCAACAACTGGCGAACGTTTCCTAAGAACTTGTTCTTCGCCATCTACTACTATTACCGTTCGAAATAGTGCTTACAGCAAATTTGCATTTACCCATACACCAAAAGGAAATGGAACTGCGTATGGTATCTATTCAATATATAACAGTGAAAAACAATTACTTTTGCGCGATATCACAGACTTAAGTTTAACCAACTTTAGATGTGATGGATCAGATCCAAATGAAATTACTATTTTCTCAGAAAACTTTAATTCAATTCCTGGCAGCAATAATGGTACTTTAAACGTTACCGGTTGGAAAAATATTACTGAATTAAATTCTGCACTTTGGCAAAATGCTATTTTTGGTCCAATTAAATGTGCAAAAATTGATTCTTACAATGCTACAGATGGACAAATTGCATCATGGTTAATTACGCCATCCATCAACCTTGGTTCATCTGCTTCTAAAAAAATGAAATTTATGTTTGCACCTGGAAAAGCAGATGGTGTTTCTTCATTTAAAGTTTTAATTTCTACCAATTATGATGGAACAAGCACATCGCCACAAACATTTACATGGACTACATTGGCAGATACCATTTGTACCACACCAGTTTCATCTTATGGTACATTAGCTCCTTTTAGAACACTCGATTTGAGCGCATACTCAGGCAATGTGTATGTTGCTTTTAAATATGATGCTTCTAAATCAGGTTCGCAACAACGTACTATTTACGAATTAGATGATGTGAAAATTTCAGGCTTGTAATTTTTATTTTTTCAATATTTTAAACGGAAATACAAAATTGTGTTTCCGTTTTTTTTATTTCATTTATTTCATTTTTGTTTTGAAAATTTTTGATTGCTATCGGAATCATTTACTATTTTAGTGTAATAAAACGATGCTGAAATTAGCTGTAAAATATTCCGAAAGTAAAAATGTATTACTTACTATCATTGTTTCAATGTTGGTGTTGTTTGCATTTATTCTTTTCACATTGTTTTCGCTCGATAAATTGAAATTAAATAATGAAAACGAAACAATTATCTTATTTAGTGCTATTATTTTTGGAAGTTTATTGGTGATTGTATCTATTTTAATGATGATAAAAACCAAAGGCGATATTACGCATACCACCAATGGCATTGAAATCAATCTTGAAAAAACTACTTTTTTATATAAACAAAAAAATCAATTTATTGAATTCGTAAACATCTCGAATATTTATTTAGATGAAGATAGTTATCATCGTAAAGTGATTTCTATAAAAACAAAACAACCATCTAAAACCATTTTAATAGAACCTAGAACATTAGACGATAATGCTAGATTTGAAACATATTGGAATGAACTTAATTCAAGTATCAGTACTTACAATACAAAGTCTATTATTACACATGAGATAATTGAACGTAAAAGTATGTACTCTCAATGGTGGGCAAAAGCATTAGCCATTATTTCAGCAATTGTAGCTATAGGAATGATAATTCTTAAAATAATAAACAATGAATCTGTTCCTACTTGGAGATTATTGTTTTATTTAGCGTATGTATTTCCATTTTGTTTTTTAGTATATTCAGCCATTAAAAAATCATCCAAACAAAATAATGAAAGGTAAAGTAGTCGTAATTACTGGAAGTAATTCTGGAATAGGAAGAATCACAGCCACAGAGATTGCAAAAATGGGCGCACAAGTAGTGATGGTTTGTCGAAATGAACAAAAAGCAAAAGCTGTACAAGAAGATATCAATGCCTTAACTGGGTTGGGAAATTGTGATTTATTTATTTGTGATATTAGCTCACATGCATCTATTAAAAATTTTGCAAAAGAAATTAGAATGCGGTACAATCATATTGATGTATTAATAAATAATGCTGGAGTTATAGTAGGTGAGCGCGAAATAAGTAAAGATGGTTTTGAGATGATGTTTGCTACGAATCATATAAGTTATTTTTTAGTAACACATTATCTATTAGATTTATTGAAAGCATCTGAAAATGCTCGTATTGTAAATGTGGCTTCGTTGGCACATCGTTTCACCAATATGAATTGGAATAATTTACAAGCAGAGAAAAATTTTAATTCATGGATTCAGTATGGCCATACCAAATTGATGAATATTTTATTCAACAAAGAGCTCGCTTACCAACTGAAAAAAAATACCAGTATCACATCTAATTGTTTGCATCCCGGAAATATCAATTCTAATTTTGGAAATAGTGGCAGTAAGTTAATGCAGTTTTTAATGAAAAACTTTGGCTTTGTTTTAACTACACCCGAAAAAGGTGCAGAAACCTCTATTTATCTAGCTGTTTCTCCATTGGTGAAAGATAAAACAGGCATGTATTGGTATCGAAAAAACCCAACGATTCCATCTTTGGAAGCAATTAGTTCTGAGAATGCTAGAAATCTTTGGCAAATTACTATGCAACTAACTGGAATCAAAGAATTTGGCGTAGTTGATTTTGATTAATTTCTTGAAATGTTAGAAATAAATTATAATGAAGGTTTTTAATTTCTTTATAGATAATTTTCCTTCATTTAAGCAATTACTTTTATTGTTTCCCATTTCCATTTTATGGAGTTTGTTTAGCCTTTATTTAGCTGGAATTTGTAAGCAAAAGTGGAAATGGAAAACAGGTTATACTCGAAAATTATTTCACTTTCTCATTTTTATAAGTGCCTACTTTTATCAAAGGTATGCCGGAATTTCAGCTGTCTTTATTTTAGGTTGGTCTGTAACAATTGTGTTGATATATGCATGGATTCAAAACGCTAGTAATTTATTTTATGAAGCCATTGCAAGAGAGAAAGATGCACCTTATCGTACTAAATACATTGTTTTTTCCTATTTAGCTACATTTTTAGGTGGCGTTTTATCTAATGTTTTCTATGGTAGCTATGCCATTGTTGGTTATGTTGTAACCGGAATTGCCGATGCCATTGCAGAGCCAATTGGCACACGATATGGCAAGCACCAATATGCTGTTTTTAGTTTTGATGTCAAGAAAAAATCATATCGAAGTATAGAAGGTAGTATGGCTGTTTTTATTTCTTCTTTTATAATTATGATTGTATTTCAAGGTATTTCAGATTTTAATGTTCAATGTGCTTTACTTGCCTTTGGTATAGCAATGCTTTGCACACTTACCGAAGCATTTTCGCCAGGTGGATTTGATAACTTTATATTACAAATAGTTGCTGCTGGACTGGCTTTTTATTTTTTTTAGTTAACGAATTCGTTTCGGTAAATTCTTTTTAAAAGCTTCAATATCAACTTGTACTTCGACTTCTTCATTCCAAAATGGAATAAATTTTTCAATTTCTATTTTACGTTTTTGACGTACTAAATTTTCATAAGAATTTTTAGATAATAATTGTTCCAACCATAATGCATATTCAAATTCACCGGTTTGTATTTCGTGCTCTCTTGCTTTTAGTAAAAGTTGCGTTTCTTTCACTAATTCGGTAATTTTTTTATCACTTTTTTTATGTTGTTGTATTTTTTTGAAAAATTCTAAAATTATTATTTCAATTGGTGTTGGATTATTCTTGCGAACCATATTGATTTCTTTCTCTAAAAAGGAAAATAGGTATTGTACAGATTCAATGTTTTTCTCATACAAATGCGCAAACATTTGTAAAATGATATAGTTTATTTTATTGTATGAATCAATTTGATTCCAATATTCTTGAATTTTATTGATACAATAAAAAAAAGTATTAAAATTGATAGCACCCAAAGAAATTTCAGCACAATTTCCATAAAAAATCCATTTACTGCGCTGGTCTATTTCATCCGTTGCTTCTATCCATTGTATGATTTCTTTTACGATATTTTTTCCTTCATCAAAACGACCGGAAACGTTATAGAAATAAGATTGTAGCGACGCTAAACTCCATTCTACTTTGTATTTTATTTCGGAGTCGTTTTGAATAATTTGTAAATAAGATTTTTGAATACAGATCCATTTTTTTGCCGCATCAAAATTCAATAAATTTATTTCACTTAAACATAAATTATGAATAGCAGAAGGCAATTGATATGGATGACTTGCATTAATTGCCGGATTTTGTGTATGCAATAAAATCAACTCTCTACAGTAATAATTCTGCATTTTTTTTTCATCGATGTGATTGTAGTAAAATATTAAACTTTCAATAGCATACATCTTTGCAATACTACAATTTGCTTGCTGTAATAACTGTTCAATTTCATTTTTTATGTTGTTGTAAAATTGTTTATCTTCTTTAGTTTTGATATAACCAATTCTATTTTTAGATTCCATTAATTGTAACACTTTATGACGTGCCGTTTGAGTATCTATGAAATTTTTAATTCCAGATTTTTTTTCAACCCAAAATTCGTCCAAACGTGCTTCGTTAAAACCTTGCAGACGAGTTGAAACTATAATTTTATTTTGATAGGTGATTAGCAATAAAACAAACTCAAATCGTTCATACTCATAAGCCATTTTTTTTGCTTTGGTTAATTCTTTAATTGCTTGATCAAATAAAGCTTTCTGTATTAATATTTCAATATTTTGGAGTTTATCTAATAGTATGTTATCAATAGAATGTTGCGTTCTGTATTCTTTTAATACTTTTAAAATTTGCTGATATAAATAATATTTAGTTTCAGCATAATGTTTTTCTAAATACGCATCTTTAATTTGATACTTAATTTTTTTTTCGTCATATATTTCTGTTCGTTCTAATACATCAAACAACTTGATGTATTTTTTGTCTTTTACTTGATCAGAAAATGCTAGTTTGAAATATCTTTTTTCAGATTTATCTAAAGACTGAATTAATTCGAAAAGATGATCTTTTTTTGACATAAATTAGTAATAAGTACAGCCTAAGTTAAGTATTATAACTTATTTTTGTAAAAATAAACGAACGTGCGTCATCGAGTTACAATTTTTATTGTTGTTTTAATGGGTTGTATTTTTGCATACCTCTATTCTATGAATAAGCTAATTATATTTAACCATTCAGAAAAAATAATTCAAAAAATAACGATTCAATCTAAACATAAAAATCTTATATTGAACGATGTAAAACCAAATACCATTGCGCGTGTGTCAATTTTTGCACCATTTAATAAAAGTGTTAAAGTGAAAGTGGAACAAATTGAAACAGTTCAATCCATTCAGTTTAAATTAGAAGGATTTATTTTTGGTGAACGACTTAACCAAATTGAGATTGATAAAAATGGTGCATTGCAGCATGGTGCATTAGGCTTGGAAAAATAGTATAGATTTTACTAAAAACAACACTCCAATTATAAGTAATAAGTAGTGTACATAACGATTGAATTTATGTTCTTCAATTTGATTTCTAATTCGTGAACTTATAGCTAATGCCAATAAAACAAAAGGTAAACTGATTGCATAATAATACAATATCGTTTTATTTAAAATACCCGAAATATGCTGACCTACTAAAATGTATATATCATTCGGCATAAAATAACCTTGTAAGTTACTGATAAATTGTATCGGCGACCAATTGCTTAACGTGCCAAAAATAACAATAGATGGACCACCGGAATTAAATGCACCACCTAATACACCGGCGAAAAAACCAAAAAAATACACGGAATAAGATGGTATTTTTTGAGCGTGAATTTCATTTTTAATAAATAAATTATATACAGAAACAGAAATAATTACCACACCTAAAACTATTTTTATAAGTTCTTCATTTCCATTTTTTAAGAAGTAAATTCCTGCTGGAACACCAATAAATGAGGCAATTAGAAGCTTTCTTGTAATTTTCCAGTCTATGTTTTTATAATGCTTAAAAAACATCAACGCAGATAAAGTTAAACCATTAATTGTCATTAATGGAGCAGCCATCTTTACCCCAATAATCATCGAAAGTAATGGCATGGCAAACAAGGCATCACCAAAACCAAAAGTGCCATAGATTATTGAACCTATAAAAAGGATGAATGGTATAATAATTTCGATAGGAACTTGATTAAAATAATCCATTTTTATTTTTTACTTCATTTTCATAGACTTCGTCGATGGCTAACTCAAAACTATCGGCTGCTTCTGTGGCTAAAATATCACATCTGTTATTTTCTTTATTGGTAGAATGTCCTTTTATCCAAATAAATGTGATATTTTGATATTCATACAATTTTAAAAATCGTTTCCATAAATCACGATTCTTTTTCTTAGCAAAATCTTCTTTCATATTCCATTGAAAAACCCAACCTTTCTCCACGGATTCCACTACATATTTTGAATCGGAATAAATGGAAATTTCTAAATCTTGTTTTTTTAAGGCTTCTAAGCCGGCAATTACGGCTAATAATTCCATGCGATTATTGGTGGTATGTCGAAATCCTTTTGACAGTTCTTTTCGATGTCCTTGTGCCAATAATACTACACCATATCCGCCAGGTCCGGGATTGCCTCTTGAAGAACCATCTGTATAGATTTCAACCATGTGTGGAATTGTTTTGAGCGAAGATAAGTGTATTCCATTTATTTTCGTGTAGTGACTAAGAAAGAAAAAATTTCATTTATTTTAAAAACATTGGATAACCTATATCCCAATCCACCAATTCCATTGGATCATACAGATGAATATACCTTATTAATTGCCGTGTTGCTTTCTGCGCAATGTACGGATGTACGTGTGAACCAAGTGACGCCTGCATTGTTCAAGTTGGCGAATAATCCTAAAATGATGTCTGAAATTTCTGTAGAATCCATTAAAGAAATTATTCGGCCATGTGGGTTATCACCAAGAAAATCGCAAGCAATTTCAGAACTATCACAAATTTTAATAGATAAACATCAAGGAAAAGTTCCAAATACCTTTGAAGATTTAGAAGCATTACCAGGTGTTGGTCATAAAACTGCCAGTGTAGTGATGAGCCAAGCCTTTGGTGTGCCTGCATTTCCAGTAGATACACATATTCATCGTTTAGCGTATCGATGGAAGTTGAGCAATGGAAAAAGCGTGGAACAAACAGAAAAAGATTTAAAAAAACTTTTTTCGGAAGATTTATGGAACAAATTACACCTGCAAATTATATACTATGGACGTGAATATTGCACGGCAAGAGCACACGATATTGATAAATGTATAATATGTGCAAAAATTGAAAAAAAAGCTGTTAGAAAATAAATATAATTACTACCTTTAACCTTTAATAACTAAAACTAACCCGATGAAAAAAATCATCTCAAGCACACTACTTTTAATTGCATTGACTTGTATCCCGTTTTTGTCTAATGCCGCAGATGAAGGAGATGGTCACGACATTGGTTTTGCATTAGGGCCAAATTTTGCATTAACCGATTTAGGTGGTGCTAAGAAAATTGGATCTCCGTTTATTCGAGATGTTGATTTTAAAGCTACTCGATTTAGCATATCTGCATTTTATAGATACAATGTAAATAAGTTTTTTGCAGTAAGAGCCAACTTAATGTATGGTATGTTATCTGCGGATGATAAAAATACAGATGGTGTTCCTCCTGGACCAAATGGCCCAACAGATAGTTGGTATCGTGCGCGTAGAAATTTAAATTTTACAACTCATTTTTTTGAATTCCAAGCCATAGGAGAAGTAAATTTGAAAAAATATATTCGCAACCAAGCAAAAGGTTCAAAAGAAAGATGGGCACCTTATGTAGGTGCTGGTGTTGGATTCTTCTATTTTAATCCATATACAAAATACAATGGTACAAAAGTAAAACTAAAACCATTAGGCACAGAAGGTCAAACCGTTGGGGTAAAAAAAGGGTATAGTAATTTTCAATTTGATTTAATGGCATTAGTTGGTATTAAATATAATGTTTCTAAAAAATTCTCTATTGCTTTAGAAGGTATTTATCACCAAACATTTACCGATTATTTGGATGATGTAAGTGGAAACTATGTAAATCCTGACTTATTGGCTAGTATGTCACCTTTAGGACAAGAATTACAAAACAGAGCCAATACCGGAAATTATCCAGATAATACATTCAACTTTGTAGAAGGTCAGAAAAAAACAAATGGTGCATTAAATGTTGGAGGAACAGGAAATCAACGTGGTGATAAAAAAGACAATGACCAATTTTTTCAGGTTCAATTGACATTTACATTTATGATTCCAACAATGACATTAGGCGATGCTGGTCGCAAAAATCCATATAATCATAAGTTTTCTTGTCCAAGATGGTAAGCATTTAATTGACTAAATAAATAAATAAAATCCCAAGTTAATTGGGATTTTTTTATGTCTATTAACTAGCAAATAAAATTAATCTTTTTAGATAGATTGAGTAAGGTCATAGGAGCGTAGCCAATAAATTCACCATCCATATCAATTGAAATATCACGTGTTTCTAAGGATTCAATGCTCACTTTATCCAAACTGAAATAATGTACTTCAGGATGTTCAATTTTTTCTCCTTTTTTTACTTTGCTTAGGTTTTTGAAATAATCCATTAAGTTCACATCTCCAATTATTACAATTTCAAATTTTCCATCCGTAATGCTGGCATCGGGTGCTACACACAATCCATTTCCAAAATATTTTCCATTGGCGACCACAAAGTTGATGGCTTTTCCTTCCCACGTAAAATCATCGCTGAATGCTTTAATTTTTACTTTTTCATAAGTTGCCAATGTGGATGTTATTGCCCAGAAATAATTTATGTCTGGGCCAACTAAAGGAATTTTATTTTGTAGTTTTAGTACAGTTTCTCCACCCATACCAACATCTGTAATATTGATAAAAAAACGATGAGCGGCTTCTTGTTTATTTTTAAAGTAAGAAACCCAACCAATATCGATTAGTTGAGATTTATCTTGGCTTATTAATATCTTTAAATCAGTTATTTCTTTTGATATTTTTACCGTTTTAGCAAAATCATTTCCACTTCCTGATGGAAAAACACCCACTTTTATTTTTACAATTTTTTCCCAGTCATAAGCATCTGGTGTGTTTCCTAATCCAATTTTATGTGCTTCAATAATTCCATTAATGGCTTCGTTTAAAGTACCATCACCACCACAAATAATTAATGTATCATAATTTCGTGAAATTGCATTTTTTGCCAGCTCCATTATGTGGCCAACGTATTCAGAAATAAAAAATTTTGGTTCAAATTCTTTGAAATGAACGTCTATGTTTTTCTGTAATTTATGTAAACCTCGAGCTGAACCATTTAATAGAAATGCAAGTTTCATAAGTATAGTTTTGAATTAGTTGGTTTTTTTAAGAGAATGAATTTAATGAAAATAATTTAATTTTTTATTTCCAGGTATGCATAGACGACCATGATGAATAATATGCATTTTTTTCTTCATCTTTTTGGTGTTCAGACCAGTTTAATTCTATTGCAAGTAACTTGCATATTTCATCAATAAATTGATAATCATATTGTTTCATTTGATAAGTAATCAGTGTTCTTCTGGTTAATATATCATCTAATTTTTGAGCATGTTGATGTTGAATGAAAAAGAGTATTTCAGCCATACAATATGGATATTTTTCAAAGTTATGGGTAATATTTTCATTGTCTCTAGCAATATTTGCAATTAACGTAGCATTTTTAATTCCATAACGATGTTTAAATCGGTCAATTAATGTATTAATTTTAATTTCATTATTTCCATTTGCTGCTATAATATGTTTTTCTTCAATAGTTTCAACAGCCTTTTCTGCCATAGATAAAAATGAGGTTAGTTTTCCACCTGAAATGGTAAGCATGTTATCATTGTTCCACCATAATTGATAATCACGCGAACGATCCTTACTTTTTTTATTTTCAGCATCATTCAGTAAAGGTCTAATGCCGGCAAATACACTTAGAATATCTTGATGAGTAAGTTGCTTTTCTTTTAGTTGAGCATTGACACTATTTAATATATAATTGACTTCATTTTCTAAAACAGGAATTTCTTCGTTGCTTTCGGTGTAATCAGTATCGGTAGTGCCAACAATATTTAAATTATCATCCCATGGCATACACCAAAGCATTCGGCCATCTCCATTGGAAGTAGGCAATAGCAACACACAATCCTTAGGAAAATGTTCCGCCGACATAATTAAATGTATTCCTTTGCTTGGTTGCATGAATTTTTTATTCTCATTCGGATTAAAAGTATGCATTAAATCATCCGTCCAGATGCCGGTCGCAGAAATAAAAACTTTCGATTTTATTTGTTGAGTAAAGTTTGAAATCTTGTCTTTACAAATGATGCTACTAATACTATTTTCATTTTTTTTAAATTCGATTAATTCAAAATAGTTAATAGCCACAGCACCTAAATCTGTTGCTTCTTGTATTACTTCATTCGTTAAACGGGCATCATTTGTTTTTGCATCATAATAAACGAAACCACCTAACATGGAATCTGTTTTCAGTTGAGGAAATTTTTCTTTTATTTCTTCTAATTCAATTTCTGAATGTTTAGGCATGCTACTTTCGCCGGTTAAGTAATCATAACCGGAAAGTCCAATGCCTAATTTAATTTTACTTAATCTTGATTTATAAATAGGCATAAAGAAAGGCTGAGGCTTCACTAAGTGAGGATATTCTTTTAGTAAATGCTCTCTCTCGTGCAAGGCTTCTTTTACTAATTTTATTTGTAAATGTTGCAAATATCGTAAGCCACCATGTATCATTTTTGCAGAACGCGAACTCGTGCCAAATGAAAAATCATGCTTGTCTATTATTAGCGTTTTCCACCCTTTTTTTGCAGCTGTTAATGCGATTCCGGCACCCGTAATTCCACCACCAATAACGACAACATCGAATAATTCTGAAGTAGCTCGTTGTATGTTATAGGCTCTTTTCATTTTATCAACTAAATAATTTACCTGGATTCATAATTCCTTTTGGATCCAATTTATTTTTTATCGATTTTAATACCTCTAATGCTAAATCATTGGAATATGTTTTGTACCATTTTTGATGATCAGCACCAACGCTATGATGGTGTGACACAGAACCATTGTGTTGCATAATAGTGTTAGTCACTAATTCTTTTATTTCATTCCATTGTTCCACTTCTCTTCCTTTAAGCATAGGTGTAATCACGGTGAAATACATACAAGCTGCATTTGGATAAACATGTGAAATATGAGCTAAAAAAATGCCTTTATTTTTATTAAATGCTGAAAACTTACTAAGCTCTTTAGTTAAGGCTTGATGTAGCTTTTGTACATCTTTCCATTGCACTAAAGTTTCCATAGTGTCGATATAAATAGAATGTTCCACCAACGTATCACGCAAATAAGGAAGTTTAAATCTACTTTCAGCCCATTTGTCGCCAATGGTATTGGGAGCCAGCATGCCTTTGTGTTTATCCACTAAGTCTTTTGCTAAAATTATTTGAGAAGACACACTAAAATCACCTTGAGGGAAACGCATAATGCAAACACAAGGTTCGGTTAAATTTTTCCATTGTAAAATAAATTTCTGAGCTTCTTTTTTAAAATCATTTAATAAACCAGGTTGGCCTGTTGATGCTGACATTTTTGAAAATAAGTTAGTTTCATTGGCATCAGATAAACGAACTACGGATGGTTTAATTCCGGATTGGATTAATTCTTTTAAATAATTACTGCCTTGTTGGAAAGATGGAAATAGAGCAACAATCCATCTGTAGTTTTTAGGTAGCTTTTTAATTTTTACGGTTGCTTCTGTTACAACACCTAATGTGCCTTCACTGCCAACAAAAAATGGCAATACATTAATGCCTGAAGCATCGTGAGAAAATGCATTGCTTTCTAATGTTCCTATTGGTGTGGCTACTTTTATTTTTTCTACTAAATCTTCTATTTTTCCGTAATAGGTAGATTCTTGACCAGCACCACGTGTTACAATCCATCCACCTAAAGTTGAGTATTCAAAAGATTGAGGAAAATGACCTAAAGTATATCCTTTTGCATTCAGTATTTTTTCTAATTCAGGACCAAATATTCCGGCTTCAAACGTTGCCATGCAATGCTCTTCATCTATTTGTAACATGCGTTTGTATTTACGTAAATCTAAGGTACAAATAGCTTCTGCTTTCGATTGTAAATTATCCAATGATAATGCACCCACTACATTTGTGCCACCTCCAAAAGGAATAATAAATACATTGCTTTCACTGGCTTGTGTTAAAACATATTGAATTTCATCGTGTGTAGTAGGAGTAATCACCACATCCGGCGATACAAAATCATTTCCATTGAAAATACGAATGACATCGTAATAACTTTTACCTAATGAAACCGTTAATCTATCCTCTTCATTAAAGGATATTTTTTTAGGATGAAGTGATGCAAAAATATCTTTTATTAAATTTTTTTTCTTTTCAGATAAAATAGGCAATTCAAATGATTTTGGTGGAAAAAAATCTTCTCTTAAGCGCATTTTCCATCGCTCTTCCACCATGTCTTTTAATTTTGGATAATCATTTATATGTTTTAATTCGTTTGGGTCGCCCCATCTCCACCAATTACGTTGCATAGCTTAATTTTTATGTAAATTACAACAATACGATTAAGAAAACCAAATCAAATAAACATTAAATCCAATTCATTATTCGATGATTTTAAGTCTATCCGTTTTAAATTCAGTATCTTTGCACCAAATTTTAGATAGAGTATGATTACAGTAAATAATTTATCGCTTCAATATGGAAAAAGGGTATTATTTGATGAAGTAAATATCAAATTTACACATGGAAATTGCTATGGTGTAATTGGTGCAAATGGCTCCGGAAAATCAACATTTTTAAAAATACTTTCTGGTGAAATTGAATCTACCACTGGAAATATTGAATTTTCACCTGGAGAACGTATGTCGGTTTTAAAACAAAATCACTTTGAGTTTGATGAGATATCTGTTTTAGATACTGTAATGATGGGCAACAAACGTTTATACGACGTTATGAAAGAGAAAGATGCATTGTATGCAAAACCTGATTTCTCTGATGAAGATGGAATTCGGGTTGGCGATTTAGAAGCGGAATTTGCAGAAATGGATGGTTGGAATGCAGAAAGCGATGCAGCAGAATTATTGAGTAATTTAGGCGTGAAAGAAGGACAGCATTATAAATTAATGAAAGAACTGCCTTCTTCTGATAAGATTAAAGTATTATTGACTCAAGCATTATTTGGCAATCCAGACATTTTAATTCTCGATGAGCCTACTAATGATTTGGATGTTCATACCATTACTTGGTTAGAAAACTTTTTGGCTGATTTTAGAAATACAGTAATTGTTGTTTCCCATGATAGACATTTCTTGGATATGGTTTGTACGCATATCGTAGATATTGACTTTAGCAAAATTAACCTATATACTGGTAATTATACATTCTGGTACGAAACCTCTCAATTGTTATTAAAACAACGTGCCGACAAAAACAAGAAAAATGAGGCAAAGAAAGCTGAGTTATTGGATTTTATTGCTCGTTTTAGTGCCAATGCCTCAAAATCTAAACAAGCAACCTCGCGTAAAAAAGCTTTAGAAAAATTAGATATAGAACAAATTAAACCATCCAGCAGAAAATATCCAGGTTTGTTCTTTAAACAAAATAGAGAAGCCGGCGATATGATTTTGGATGTTCATAACATGAATTATACAACAACGGATGGAACTAAATTATTTAAAAATGTAACGTTCACCGTAAATAAAGGTGATAAAATTGCATTTATATCTAAAGAAGGTTTATCTGTTTCCAATTTCTTTAAAATTTTAGCCGGTGAACAAAATGCAGATAACGGAGAAATAAAATGGGGCGTAACTATCACAAAATCGTATGTTCCTAATGACAATGCTGCTTATTTTCAAAATTATGACTTAAACTTAGTGGACTGGTTGCGTCAATATTCTGAAGAAAAAGACGAAACTTTTGTTCGTGGATTTTTAGGAAGAATGTTATTTAGTGGTGAAGAATCCTTGAAAAAATGTACCGTTCTTTCTGGTGGAGAAAAAGTGCGATGCATGATGAGTAAAACCATGTTAGAAGAAGCAAATTTCTTAATTTTAGATGAACCAACCAATCACCTTGACTTAGAATCCATTACAGCGTTAAACAATGGATTGATAGAATATCAAGGAACCATATTATTTACTTCACATGACCATACATTTACTCAAACCATTGCTAACAGAATTATAGAAATTACACCCAATGGAATGTTAGACAAATTGATGTCTTATGATGAATATTTAGAAGATCCAAAAATAAAAGAACAACGTGCTGAATTGTACGGCGAATTAGTAAAATAATTTATTTTTTAAATAAAATTGACAATATATCGACAAAAGATTGTTTGGTATATTGTCTTTTTTTATTTTAGATATTCATTTCAAAAATTTAAAACATGATTTTACCACAACAAGATTTCATATACGACCAACACCAAACGGTAGTGCCATTTGGCATTTATGATGATTTAATAAAAAATGTCGATACATCATCAGTCGATAAACAAGGATTTGTAGCTAAAAAAAGACGTACAGAACGAAAAGCTTGGATTTTTGTAGGCGTGTTTAGTCCTGAATTAATTTGTGGCCTCGCAATAGTGGATGCAGGAATGGTAGCCACTGCATTTTCCTATTTTTATTCATTTAAAGACAGCTTATTTGAAGAAGATAAAATCACGGTTCCCTTGGGTTTCCCAACCGATTTTAACCCAAATTTAGACAGTGAATGGAAGTTGGGAAACTATCTCATAAAAACAGAAAATGGCAAAATGAAACTCCAATATGTTGGTAAATATAAGTTATACATGGAATTGGAAAATACGGCGAATGGAGTTAGTATTGTAGCACCTTCAAAAGGAGATAAGCCGTTTAATTTTACTTACAAGAATGTATGTTTACCTGTAAAAGTGCAAATAAATAAAGGCAATACGAATACTTATGCAACAAGTGGAAAATATGGTTCAATAGATTTTACAAAAGGGTTTCCGCCAAGAGAAACTATTTGGAATTGGTTGTCATTTATTGGAATTACAGAATCTAAAAAATCTATCGCAGTTAATTTAGTAGATAGGTTTAATAATAATATGGAGAATATTTTGTGGATTGATGGACAAAAAACCACCTTGTCATCCGCTACTTTTTCGATGCAAGCGCCTTATGACAAATCGGATTGGAATATTACCACTCAAGATGGAATATTAAAATGTCATTTATCGCCTTGTGGTGCGCGAAGTGAAAATATAAATGCATTAGTGATGAAAAGTAAATTCATTCAACCATTTGGAACACTAGATGGTTCCGTAATGATAGATGGGAAAGAGGAAAAATTTACTGCAATCGGCGTAGCCGAAGACCATCATGCTATTTGGTAACGTGCACATTATTCGGCTAAAACTCCAAATTTTCCAGTGTTATAATCTTCAAATGCTTGGACCAATTCTTCAGGGTTATTCATCACGAATGGTCCATGAGCTGCTATTGGTTCATCAATTGGTTCTCCACTTAATATTAACACAATCGATTTTTCATTGGCTTTTATTTTAATTTTTTCGCCATCATTTTTCAGCAACACAAAGTGATTAAAAGGAGCGTTGCTGCTTTCGTTTACAGTAATATCACCTTCTATAACTAACAATGCGGTATTGTATTCTTTTGGAAATAAAAATTCTACTTCGCTATCTTGATTCAATTTTGCATTATATAGATGTATTGGGGTGAAAGTACTGGCAGCACCTTGAATGCCTTGATAATTTCCGGCAATAATTTCCAGTTCACCTTGTTGCTTATTCAAAATAAAACGTTGAATCCTATTATTTGATAACGCTTGATATTTTGGAGAACTCATTTTATCTTTTGCAGGTAAATTAATCCATAATTGTACCATTTGAAACTCACCACCATTTTTACTCCATTCTTTCTCATGAAATTCTTTATGTAAAATGCCAGCAGCAGCAGTCATCCATTGCACATCGCCTTCCTCAATAATTCCACCGCCACCACTACTGTCATGATGTTCCACTTTTCCTTTATAAGCAATTGTGACTGTTTCAAATCCACGATGTGGATGTACACCAACGCCACGAGGAATTTCTCTAGCACTAAATTGGTATTTAGAATTATAATCTAATAGAATAAATGGTGACATCCTTTTCATACTTAAGCTTGGAAAACTTGGAATGAAATTGTGCACTCTAAATCCATCTCCTACAAAATGTGGTTCACTGGGCGCAATAATTGCTTCTACTGTTTTATATAACATACTCTAATTTTTTTTAAAATAGATATAGAAATAACAAACTTAGGTTTATAATGTTTTTGTTACTTAGAAACATTCCTGTTTTTTGGCATAAATATTGTTTTGTGAACTTGTAAATTATAATTATTTTAGCATTTATTAAAACCAATTTTTTATATGAAACAATTACTATTAATAGCATTTGCATTTTGTTTGTTTACAACCAGTAATGCACAAGTAACTGTAAATGGAGTTACATTACCATCCAAATTAAAAACAACTACTTCGGAACTTACCTTAAACGGTGCTGGTGTTCGTAAAAAAGCATTTTTTAAAGTGTATGTATTAGGTTTGTATTTGCAAGCAAAAAGTACCGATGCGGTAAGCATTCTAAAATCGGATAAAGATATGGCAGTGCGTTTGCAAATTACTTCAAGTGTTGTAAATAGTGATAATATGTCAGAAGCCATCCATGAAGGTTTTACTAAGTCATTGGGTGGAAATACTGCACCATTAAAATCTAAAATTGACAATTTTATTTCTATTTTTTCTAAAGAAAAAATTAAAGAAGGTGATGTATTTATTTTAGATTATACTAAAGAGATTGGTGTGAAATCGTATAAAAATGGAAAATTATTGGCTACAATTGCTGGTGAAGATTTTAAAGATGCCTTATTTGGAATATGGTTAGGTGCTAATCCAATTGATTCTGGGTTAAAAACAAGCATTTTAGGAAAATAATATCTACTTAAAATAGTTGAAATGCGTTCTGTTAAGAACGCATTTTTTTTATCCTTATGTTAAAGTTGTAAATACAATAAAGAAATTGAATTTTTATTTTCTTGGGGTGAGTTTGTTAATCTTGTTTTCTTCATTTACATCTAGTCCATTTTTTTGTGTTTGACCTTTAAACAACTGTTGCTTATTTTGGAATAATTGCTTGCTAGAATCTTGTATTTCACGATTGTCTTTTCGTACAAATAATTCTTTTTTGGGTTGTTCAAATGGATTTCTACCTTTATATCTTGGTGTTAATTCATTTTCTTCAAATAATTTATGAGATAAGAAAAGTTCTCGTCTTGCACTGCGTGCTATTAAGCCTTCCGTTGGATTATAAACACCTTCAATGCCATCGAAAGCAATAGGAGAAACTTGTTCCATTTTAAAAGCGGAAGCAGTTTGTGCAGCATCTAGGTTTACTTTAGATTGATAATCGAAATATTTTTTTACAATTTTACGTACATAATTAAAAGGTTCTTGTCCACGGCAATAGCCATATTTTACCACTGGATCACGGTAAAATTTTGGATTCGATTTATACAACATAAAATATTCTACTGAACCATCCCATTTATCTTTTGGATATCCATTTTTTTCCGCCAAACGCATGGCATCTTGTACATGTCCTGGTCCTGCATTGTATGAGGCTAAAATAAATTTTATACGTTGCGTAAAATCGGTAACGTTTGACCACATTTTTTCCAAATATTTTAAATAATCTGTTCCACCTTTAATGTTAGCATTTGGATTGTAAACTTGTGAAGCAGGAACGCCAATTTGTCGCGCAGTTCCAGGCATTAATTGCATTAAACCTTGTGCACCACACCAAGAACGTGCGTTGGGATTGAATTTAGATTCTTGATAGATAACCGCTGCGACTAACCGCCAATCCCAATTTATTTTTTTTGCATGCTGTTGAATAATGGCATCATAATGAGAAATCATTCCTTGCTGTAATTCGGCATTTTCATCAAACCCAAATTGAATGTATTTATTTTCATTAAAGTACTTAAAATAGAGAGTACTGTATAGTTTTTCTTTCTCAAAAAGTGCTATCCATTTGTTTACATGTGCTAACAATTCAGGTGCATTTTTACGAACAGCCCAATGCAATGCTTCCGGTTTTCCAATGGAAGTATTTACATCTAAGTTTTCAAAATAAGATTTGTTGACTAATGCCACATCTTTATTTGCTATGGTATAATCAATTTCATGATTGGCTACTGCTTCAATGATATCGTCTGTACTTCTTCCATCTGGCAAAATGCGTACATCCATGTTAATGCCAATGGAATCGGATACTTCTTTCAGGTGATTATAGTAAATTGAATTATCTGCAACATAAATAATTTTATCTGCCAACTGTTCTACGGAAAGTAAAAGTGTATCCTTTATATGTGTGCTATCTGTTGGATTATTGCTAATGCTCGCTTTTCGCTGCACAATGACTTGTTCCACACTTCTATATGGATTTGTTAAAGAGATTTGATGTTTAATTACTTGGCTATTCAATAATCCATTGGCAATAATATCGCCTTTGCCTTCGTTTAATAAGTTAAATGGATTTTCTTTAGCTTGAGCAATTACTAATTCTAATTTTACGCCCAATGAATGTGCATATTGTTGCATCAATTCATATTCAAAACCTAAACGTTGTCCTTTGTAAATAAAATAACCAATAGAATTATATTCTATAATGACACGCAAAACACCACGCTCTTTAATCTCATTGATGTCGAAAGAAACAGTAGGTTCAGAAATGGTATTTTTTTTATCTTGATATTCAGCTAACCATTTAGTTGCTAAAAAGGAGATAATGGTAAACAAGGTTAATAATATCCAATTTCTTGTAGTGTTCATGTTTTTAATCTTGTATTAGATGTAATTCATTGTTAATTACTGACTTTTATAGAAATAAATTTTAGGTTGTTTATTATTATTTTAGCAAACGAATATCTGAATAGTTCCTACAATATTCAATTTTTTTTTGTTTTTTTTGTAATGAATAGTATAAATGTTTTTTCGATGGATGAAATTTTAGATGAAAAAACCTATGAAACTCGTACGGTAGAATATGCATCCTTTATCCAACGTAGCCTTGCTTTTGTTGTGGATATTGCATTGTTGAATTTAATTTGTTTTGCTACTAACAGATATTTCGGTATTGCGCCTACATTGCAACTGTTCATCACTTCAAATTGGTGGCAATTAATCCTTATTTTTTCAATCTATTATATATATTTTGAAGGAGGTGAATGGAATGCTACATTAGGCAAGCAAATCGTAAATATTCGTGTGTTAAATGAAGAAAAAAGAGATATTGATTATTGGATGGCTAGCAAACATTTATTTTTTTCTGTTTCACTTTTTTTTGGATTTATTGCAATACTAACCAATGTTAAAAAGCAAACATTAGCCGATTTGATTTGTAAAATAATAGTTGTAAATAGAAACTAATTATTCAGATATATGCATTAATTCTTCTTGTTCTAATCGAACATAATTCATTCCTAAATTATACTCTTTATCAAATAATTTCAACAATTGTCTGTACGCAAAAACATTGCTAATCCAATCAATTCCATTCACATCAATAATCACATATTTGTAATTTGGATTTTGTTTAAAAAATTCAAAGTACATTTTTTCCAGACGATTTAAATATATTCTGGACATATTTTGTTCGTAATCTCTTCCTCGTTTTCTGATGTTTCGCAAAAGTTGATCAGAATCGGCATGCAAATAAAAAATGATTTCAGGTTTAGGTAATTTCTTATAAATTTGATCAAAGAAATGTTTGTAAAGTCTATATTCTTGTTTGTTTAAATTTACTTTGGAAAACAATAAACATTTTTGCAGCATATAATCCGTTACTGTAAAATTGGAAAAAATATTGGGTTCGCTGAAAATACGTGTGAGCTGTTGATAGCGTTCAATTAAAAAAGACATTTCTAATTGTAAAGCGTATTTAGAATTATCTTCATAGAATTTAGGCAAATATGGATTGTCTTCAAAGGCTTCCAAAATAAGTTGACCTTTAAATTCTTCAGCAAGCAAAGATGCTAAAGTGGTTTTGCCAGCACCAATATTTCCTTCGATTCCAATAAATTTATACTTCATATTTACGATACAACAATTTATGATTATTTAGGAGTAAAAATACCAACTTTCAAGTCATCTGCACAAATTTTTATTAATTCTTCTATTGTTTTTTTAAAAATGGGATGAATATAACTTTTATTTACTTCCATTAAAGGTTGCAGTGTAAATTTTCTGAGATGTAAACGTGGATGCGGAATTTGCAAATTTTTGGCATGTAAAATGTACCCTTCATAAAATAAAATATCAATATCAATAGTTCGAGCTGCATTTTGTTGCTTATTGGTTCGTCCTAGATTTTTTTCAATTTTTTGTAAAATATGTAAAAGTTGAAATGGCGTTTTTGAAGTACTTAATTCCAATACTTGATTTAAATATTTAGGTTGATTTAAATTTCCCCAAGGTTCTGTTTCATAAATGCTGGAAACCTGCAATATTTCTCCCACTTCTAGTTGCAAATAGTGTTTGGCGGCCAAAAGATATTGAATTCTATGGTTTTTATTAGAGCCTAATAGTAAATAAATCGTATTCAAGATTAATATTTTACCAATAATAACAACTAATTTTGAACTTTCTTTAAAAAAATATCATTTAATACCTAAAAATAAAATATGAGATCATTTTTGAAAACGTTTTTTGCTTGTTTATTTGCATTTGGATTTGTTATTTTTTTTATATTTTTCTTCTTAATCGGTGGAATATTAAGTGATGGCGAATCGGCACCTAAGTTAGAGGCGAACAGTATTTTAAACCTCACTTTAAAAGGAGAAATTACAGACAGAGCATATACCAATCCATTTAGAAATATCAATCCGGTGAGTGCACTTACAGGAACGGTTTCAGATGCATCCACCATTGGGTTGTTTGAGTTAAAAGATGTTTTAAAATATGCCAAGCAAGATGAAAATATAAAAGGTGTTTTCTTAAATATTGATGAATTACAAGGCAATCCATCCACTATGTTTGAGTTGCGAACAGCATTAGCAGAATTTAAAAAATCGAATAAGATTTTATATGCCTATTCCAATTCAACACCAGAAATTAATTTCATGATTAACACGTTGGCCGATAAATTTTATATCAATCCATTAGGAGATTGTGAGTTTGATGGTTTTGCTATGCAAATGGATTATTACAAAGGATTGATGGATAAATTAGGTATTGAGTATAAAGTATTTTATGTAGGAGAATACAAGAGTGCCACTGAAAGTATGCGCAGAACCAATATGAGTCCGGAAGATAGATTGCAACGCAGTGAATTATTAAATGATATTGCAGGTAACTATTTAAGTTTTATTCATCAAAATACAAAAATCACCATTGACAGTTTAAAATTATTACAAGATAATTTAACGGTAATGACATCGAAAGATGCTGTAAAATATGGTTTAGCATCAGGTGTGAAATATGAAGATGAAGTAATGGATGAAATTAAATCCAAGTTAGGCTATAAAAAATCAGATGATTTGAAACTGATTTCATTCAATAGTTATAATGAAATTGTTAAATCAAAAACAAAGAAAAAAGAGGAAAACAAAATAGCCGTGTTGTATGCGGAAGGCACCATAAATGATAGCAAATCAGACGATGGTGTAATTGGTGGCGTTGCTTACGTAAAATTGATAAATGAGATAAATAAAGATGCATCCATAAAAGGATTGGTGTTGCGTGTAAATTCGCCTGGCGGAAGCGCATTTGCTTCTGAACAAATTTATCATACATTGAAAAAATTAAAAACAAGAATTCCAATTGTCGTTTCTATGGGTGATTTTGCGGCTTCAGGTGGTTATTATATTTCTGCAAATGCCAATAAAATTATTGCAGAACCCAATACAATAACAGGTTCCATTGGAATTTTTGGCATGATTCCAAATATTCGCAAAGCAATGAATGAAAAAGTAGGTGTTACTTTTGATGAAGTGACAACTGCAAAACATGCCAACTTTTTTAATTTAGTGAATGATTGGGATGAACTAGAAACGAGTAAAGTACAACATCAAGTAGAAAGTGGATATGCCATATTTTTAGATAGAGTTTCCACTGGTAGAAATATGGATACCGCAGCTGTTAATAAAGTGGCTCGTGGTCGTGTATGGACAGGGCAAGATGCCTTAAAAATTGGCTTGGTAGATGAATTAGGTGGCTTGGATTTAGCAATACAACGAGTAAAAGAATTAGCAAAAATTAAAAATGCAGAATTAGTAAATTATCCCAAAAGCAAAAGTATGGTTGAAAATATTTTGAGCGAATTAATGGGAAATAAAGAAGATGCTAATTCGAAAATGCTAAAAAACATTACGCCACAACTGCTGTTTTATAAACAATTAGAGCAAATTCAATCCTTAGGAATTTATCAATATAAATTGCCTTACGAAGTAAAAATTAGATGATAAAAAATAAATTTAAATAAGATTTAATTAGAAATGAATTTTATAAATTAAATAGCAAAAAGATAATTCACGTTTTAGTTATTATCTGCCACGTTTTCCGCCACGTTGGAAGCCACTTTTTCCAGGAAAATTTTTTCTAGCTTTATCGAAATCGCCTTTAAAGTTGGTGCCACCTTTTCCAAAATTTTTCTTTTTGGGCTTTTCATTTTTTACTTCAGATTTGCTCACAATAATGGCACGATCCATCACAATGCTGGCATCTAATGCTTTAATGGCTTGTAGTGCTTCGTGATCGTTGGGCATCACCACAAATCCAAATCCTTTATTTTGTCGTGTAATTTTATCAATAATAATTTTTACGGATTCCACTTCTCCAAATTGCTCAAAGAGTTCTTTTAATGCTTGTTCTTTTAGTTTAAATGGCAAGCTGCCTACAAAAATATCCATATCATTTATTTTTATAAAAATACTTTTAAAAATTGAAATAAAAAATCCTGAACTTTTTTAAAGTTCAGGATTCACATCATTTGACTTCAAGAATTAAACCAGCATTACTTTATGATTTAATGCTGTTTAAAATTTTATTGAACTCTTCGTATTGTTTAAGTTCAACTAAATTAGGATCATTTTCCAATTTTGCTTTGTTATTAAAACCGGCATTTACAGCTTCTTTGAGTGCTTTTAATGCTTGGAATTTGTCGTTGGTACGTGTTAAAGAACAAGCTTGATTGTACATAATTTGTGCATATACATTACTGTAATTTGCTTTTTCCTTATCCGTTAAAGTATTGTACGAATTTAACCAAACAGTTACCGTTTTATTGGCATTTTCGTATTGGTTGGCAGCGATATACTTTGCCGAAAGTGCCTGCATTTGTTGTGAATAGGTTTCAAACTGTGAAACATTGATGGCTGGTTTTGCGATAGATAGAAGACATAAGCTTCCTAATACTATCATAAGAGATAATTTTTTCATGTGTTTAATTTTTAAATGATTAAGATTTTTTTTTAATAGTTTTTTTATTTTTTAATGAGTCAAAACATTCGAACATTTATTACAATTATTACTGACTTTTAAGATATTTTAACGGTTAATCAATTGGTATTAATTCACCATTTACCATTCTGAAAATATAATGTTGTTTGCTTAAATTAATGTTTATTTCATCTTCAATTGAATCAAAATGATCATCTTGTTCATCGCTGAAACGTTCGTGTGCTTCTTGTATTTTTTCTCGTGCATGATCTAACTTTTCTTGAGCTCGATCTAATTCTTCTTCAATGTTTTTATTGCCTTCTACATTAATAATGATTTTTGTAGAATCTTTTTGAATTTGAATTTTTGCATTCGGGATAACAGGTGGTGCAGGTGGTGCAGGTGGCATTGGATGTTTAACATAATCCCAGTTAAAAGAAATCATATCTAAGTCGATATATTTTTCAGTATTATTATCCCAACGGATTATTTTGCCTTCAGGAACAAACACTTTTATTTTTAATTTCTGATTTCTGAATTTTATATTGTTTTTATTAAATTCAATAAAAGGATCTATAACTATTCGGTTGTTTACCTGAGTCATTTGATGATTAAATGAAACCGCATTATCCAACGCTTCTTGTGTATTTCTGCCATTAGCGGAATATTCTCTAACAATAGAAAATGAATCGTTTATACTTGGATATATTTCAATTTCAACTGGATAAATATTTTCATTATGGTCAGCCACTAATTCTATAATATCTGAAATTCCATTAATTTCAATATTGTCACCAGAATGTTCATGATCTAATAATGCCGGATTGATAGTCAATTGCAATGTGTCCAAATTATCGGCATTTTGAATGCTAAAAGACTGATTTATTTTGCGTTTTTCTGCTATCAATTGTTTTGCATGATAACCACTAATATTGATTAACAAAAATCCAAATAAAAACAAGCCGATTAATGGAAAAACCAATTGTTTTCTAAGTGGTTTTGTTTTTTTAGATAATACATGAATTAACGTTACAACGCCTAAAATTACTGGAATAATACATATCAATAATATACCAATACCAAACATCCAACCATCTGAGCTACTTTCAAAAAAGAATCGGTTGGCTAATGGAATTCCAAAAATGGAAATGAACGCAATTACCAAAGCACCAATAAACAAGCCCAAAACAGTGGCACCTCCAATTAATGCAGCTAAAACAGCACCTAATCCCAAAATAAATTTGATAAATAAGAGTACAAATTTTCCGATAAAGTTGACAATTTTAGACAAAACGCCATTGGAGTTTTTACTTACATTATCCGATACTTTATTGAATTCATCTTTCACCTTTTTTTCGATATTACTCAAGTTGATTTTTTCCCCTTTCATTTCTAATTTTTGAGCCGAAGTAGTTGCTTCTGGCAAAATTATCCATAAGATAAGATAGATTAAAAATGGTGAACCAAATCCAATTATAACAAAAATAATGAATGCTAATCGCAACCAAACGGGATCGTTAATGCCAAAGTAATAACTCAATCCGGAACATACACCAGCAACTAATGCATTGTCGTTGTCTCTAAACAATCGTTTGGAAGTAGATGTAGATGCAAATTCGGTTTGTGTAGTGGTATTTTGTTCCGCCGTTGTGTTGGTTGAGTCTTCTGAAACATCAAATTCTTCGGGCTTTCCCATGTTATTAATTGCAGCATTTGCATCTTCCATGGAAATAATAATATTTTTTCCTTTAGCTAAAAACAGCTCGGCAAAACGTGCCTTAATATCGTTTAAAATTTCATCTTTACCTTCTTCATTTACATAAAATTTTTCTAATGAATTAAAGTAAGAAAGTAATTGTTCGTACGCATCTTCATTGATGTTGAAGATTTGTCCAGCAAGGTTAATATTGAAAGTCTTTATCATGACGTTTATTTTTATTTATTATGATTTTTTAGTTTGATTCTTCTATTTTTTGATAATTGCTTGCCTTTTCTACGGCATTAGAAAGTTCGTTCCAGGTTCCTTTTAAATCATCCAAAGCAGATTGACCGTCAAGCGTTAAAGTAAAATATTTTCTAGGTGGTCCTGAATTGGATTCTTTCCATTCGTAGGTGAGTAGTCCTGCGTTTTTTAATCGAGTAAGCAGTGGATAAACGGTTCCTTCCACCACTAACATATTTGCATTTTTTAAAGCATCTAAAATATCGGAAGCATAAACTTCGCCGCGCGAAATAATTCCAAGAATACAAAATTCCAAGATGCCTTTTCGCATCTGTATTTTCGTATTTTCGGTACTAAACGCTGTTGATTGTTGTGTAGCCATGTTATTAATTAATTTGTTTTAATCGTTAATATTCTAAAAATTATTTTTGAAGGATAAATCTCATTGAATTTATTTTTCCTGGTTGAGCTACATAATGGTAAGTAGCATTTTCAATAAATTTCACCACTTCTTCTTTTGCTTTATTGCTTTCACTGTTTACGTAGGTAATAAATGCTTTTCCATTTTCATTGATCATGTAATCCACATTTACTTCTGTGCGTTCTTCAAGATTGCTTTCATCCTCATTTTTTAATTTTAGGTTGCTTACATCCAATCTCTCCACTTTGAGCATTGCTTGTTGGTGGTTGTAATTTTTGTTGTTTTTTGCAAAACTTTCTTTTTCGAGTGCAGGTAACATTACTAATGTTATGGCTGCGATTATTAGATTATTCATATTGTTTTATTTTAAGATTTTACTTAACCAAGTATTTTACAATGCAAAGATAAGTTTAAAACATTGTATTATGCAATACATAGTAGTATATTTTAACATTTATTTTTATAAATAGTTGATTATTAATAGTAAAAAAATTAAATTTTTTGTTGAATTAATATTCATTTTAACATAAAATGCGTAAATTAATGTACTTTTGAAGTATGATTTTTATGCGATTTTATAATTTCATTTTATTAATTCTAATTTTATCAGCAAAAATTGGTGTATCGGCTACAGCAGATGCCAATAATTCACCGTATGATGTAGTATATAATCACACTCATTTTTTAAAAAACACTTCCTATGATGAATTAAAATCGGCGAATTCATTTAATATTCCAAATAGAAAAAAACGCATTGAAGCGGCGAAAGATTTATATGAAATTTTATATGGAAAAGGAATTGATTTAAATGCACTTGTTCGTAAAACACCTGATAATCCAAGCTATATAGATTCAGCCAGCTTTAGAGCAATTTATATTTTAGACAAACATTTGCCAGAAGTTTTTGTAGAGAAAGTAGGAAATCATTGGTATTATTCGCAAGCCACTATAGATGTATTGCCTTCGTTGCATAAAAAAATATTCCCATTTGGCACCAATTTTTGGGCAAATTGGTTTCCGTTTCATGCTAATGAAAAGTACTTGAAACTACATCCATGGCAATGGATAGGAATTGGTATAATAAGTGTTGCATTCTTGTTTGCGTTTTTTTTATTGCGTTTCTTTTTCCATTTTATTTTTAATAAATTTTTATTTAAAAAATATGCCAATGAAATTCAAGATGTAGATAAATTAAAATCGATTTCAAAATTATTTTCTATTTGGATTGGCTTTATAGTTTTACAAACATTTATCCCAACACTTTTTATTTCTCCCAAATATTCCATCGCACTAATCAACGGTGTAAATTTTATTGCAGCATCCATCCTTGTTATTGTAATTTATAAACTGGTAGAACTTTTTATTTTTTATGTTTTAAAATATAAAAATGATTCCTCAGAACAATGGAACGAACAAGTTATTTCTGTAGCACAAAAGTTTATAAAATTCACGGTTGTATTTGTAGGATTGTTTTATGTATTAAATACATTAGGCGTTAATTTTGCCACTATCATCGCCGGTTTATCGGTCGGCGGTTTGGCATTAGCGTTGGCTGCACAAGATACCGTCAAAAATTTTATATCATCGGTAATGATTTTTATTGACAAGCCATTTAAACTAGGCGATACCATTAAAAGTGATAGTGTAGAAGGTGTAGTACAAGAAGTTGGATTTCGTTCCACACGAATTAAAACGGCTGATGAATCTTTGATTTATATATCGAATGCCAAGTTATTGGAAATGATTATTGATAATAAAGGCTATCGTGTATTTAAGAAATTTAAAACTGAAATTCTATTGCCTTATCATACGCCACTACATATTGTTGAACAATTTATTGAAGGTATAAAAACAATTTTATTAAAATATCCATACACTAAAAATTCTACGATTGATGTGCATCTTTCCAATATAAAAGAAACTGGAATTTCTATTACGATTAGTTATACGTATAAAGTATATAATCAGCGTGAAGAGTTAAATCATCGCGAATTTATTTTACTAAAAATATTAAGTTTAGCTGAATTATTGCACATCAAATTATTTGAAAATAAAAATCAAATTATTACTACAAACCCTGAACCTGATGAAGTATTAAATGTGGATGATGTAAGCCATAAACTAGATAAATTTTTTGTTCAGTTTGATGATCAAGTGAGTAAAGTAAAATAATTTTTTTAGTACATTTATTTTTTCAAATTTTTAATTATTATTATTGATGAATACTAAAGCGGAGATATTTAATGAAATTGTAGAAGAACGTCGTTCCATTCGAATTTATGATGCTCAATTTCCATTTGATGAAAGTGCAGTAACACGAAGTTTAGAACGCGCATTGCTATCGCCTAATTCCAGTAATTTACAATTATGGGAATTTTATAGAGTAAAAACTAAATCCAAAAAAGAAGAATTAGTAACCTATTGTTTAGGTCAAAAATCTGCAAAAACAGCCAATGAATTAATTGTTATTGTAACGCGAAAAGATAAATGGAAAAAACATGCCAATTTTATTTTAAATGAAGCCATGAATGATTTTCCAGATAAATTAGAGAAGAAACATCATCTAATTATGAATTATTACAAAAAATTAATTCCAGCATTATACTATTCTGATGTGGCTGATATTTCGGGTAAACTAAAGAAAATTGCGGCCGACTTTAGCGGCACATTTAAGCCCATTCCGCGTGAAGTAACCGCTACGGATGTTCGTATTGTGGTACATAAAAGTGCTGCTTTAGCTGCGCAAACTTTTATGCTCAGCATGAAAGCAGAAGGATATGATTCTTGTCCAATGGAAGGTTATGATAGTGAACGAGTCAAAAAGTTTTTAAAATTACCCAAAGCAGCTGAAATTAACATGATTATTTCGGTGGGAAAAGCCAAACCAGAAGGCATTTATGGCAAACGTGTACGTGTTCCTAAAAATGAAGTTTTATTTGAAATTTAATGGAACCACTACTCAAAGGAATACTTGCCGGAATCACTATTAGTTTGATGGTTGGACCCATTTTTTTAGCCTTAGCCGATATTACGATGTCGAAAGGTTGGCGCAGTGGATTGGCGTATGTTTTTGGCGTGATAGTGAGTGATATTATTTTAATTTATTGCATAGAAACGCTGCTGCAACAGTTTCCTTTTGATAATGAATTAAAACAGAAAATTGGTTTAATTGGCGGCGTACTTTTAATGGTGTTTGGTGTGGTTACGTATTTAGCAAGGTCTAATTTAAAAGCAGTTGATGTAACTTCTGTTAAAACCATTATGGGTGCAATTTTGAAAGGTGTTACCATTAATATTTTCAATCCGTTTGTGACTGTTTGGTGGATAACGATGTATTCTACCATTTCTATTCAATATAATTCCAATTCGGATAAATTTTTATTCTATTTTGGAATATTGTGGATGGTGTTTTTATTTGATTTATTGAAAATGAAATTTGCGTATTACTTAAAACAAAGATTAACGTTGCAAAATTTAGGCTACCTTAAAAAAATTGTGGGTGTTTGTTTATTTCTTTTTGGTATTGGAATGATTGTGAAAGTAATCTAAAAATCAACTTAAAATACTGTTCTATTTCTGTTTCTGTTTTGATTTTATTCAATTACAATATTTCTGACTTACGATGCTTCTTCATCATCTTGCATCGCAAAGGCTATGCTTTTATAGTTGACATAATCATCTACTGTATTGAATCGAAAATTAGGATATTCAGCCATGAATTTTCTATTTTTCAAACCACCTTGCAATGGACGTGCTGCCGGCGCGTTAATTTGTTCAGTAGTTAAAGGAATTAATTCATATTCGGCATCTGGAAAATATTTTAAAATGGTTAGTGCCAATTGTATTCGATTCATATAATCGGTTCCTGCAATATTATAAATTCCAGATTTGCCATCATTTATTAATAAATACAAACAACGTGCTATGTCAGCAGCATTAATTGGAGTGGCATATTGGTCAATCGGTAAACGTAAGTTGAGTTTTTGTTGTTCAAATATTTGATCAATCATCCGTGATACAAAATTTTTGCCACGTTCTTCATCGCCATATACATTTGTAATGCGTAAAACTAAATTAGTTTGATTTGCGTTTAAAACGGCTTGTTCGGCTTCTAATTTATGCTTTCCATAAATAGATATTGGATTCGTCGTGGCTGTTTCTTCATAAGGTCCATCGTTGCCATCAAAAATATAATCGGTAGAAATAAACACTAATTTGGCATTGAGTGTTTTACTTAGTTCAATCATGTTTTGAGTGGAAACCACTGTTTTTTCGTAACTTTCAGCTTCATTTTGTTCACAATAATCTACATGTGTCAAAGCACCACAATGTACAATTACATTGGGATTAAATTTATGCACATCAAAATTATTTTCATTTTCCAAATTTAAGGTATCATAGAAAACAGTTTGTTTGGTTTCGTAAGAAAAATAAGTGCCTACACAATTCCAACCTTTTTCTTTAAAGGCATTAAAACAATTAGAACCTACTAAGCCAGATGCACCAATGATGAGAACTTTCATTTTTATATTTTTATAATTTTAATTTGTTACCATTTAATTTGATTAAATTTTTTTAATCCTTTTATGAAATATAACCATACGATACTATCGTTCAAAATACCTGTTTTATTTGGTATTTTGGTGGTAAATTGCTGTTCTATTTCATTTCTTTTTTTATCCCATTTAGGCTTGTTTTTATAATAAGCTTTAATGGCATTTTTAATGGCATTTGCTTCTTTAAAATTTAACGTTAAACATGCTTTTAACCAAGCAATGCCATCCAACATATTTCTTATGAAAGCAATGGAATGAAGTTCATTTGAGGATAAATTTTTATGTAATAATATGCGATTATTTCTAAAATTTAAAAATGTTTTTTGTGGATTTGATTTATTTAAAGTGCCGCCACCTACATGATACACAATACTATCTGCACAATAGTAAATTTTATAGCCTATATTTTTTAATCGCCAACATAAATCAATTTCTTCCATGTGCGCAAAAAAATCGGAATCTAATCCACCTACAGCGTGATACAATTTTGCACGAATAAATAAGCAAGCACCACTTGCCCAAAAAATTTCAATATTAGAATTGTATTGACCAACATCGGTTTCGCAAGTTTCAAAAATCCGACCTCTACAAAACGGAAAACCATATTTATCTATAAAACCACCAGCAGCACCTGCATATTCAAATTTATTTTTATCGGAATGAGATAAAATTTTAGGTTGACAAGCGGCGATAGTTTCATCTTGTTGCATGTAATAAATTACATGTTCTATCCAATTAGGAGTTACTTCGACATCTGAATTTAGAAGTACATAAAAATCACTTTCAATATGCTGTAATGCATCGTGATATCCACCTGCATAACCAGTATTTACTTTGTTTGAAACAATTTTAATGTTAGGAAACTTAGCAGCAAGAAACTCAATGGAATCATCCGTAGAAGCATTGTCTGCAATAATAATTTCAGTATTAGGATAAGTAGAATGTTGTATCACATTGGGTAAAAATTTTTCTAACCAATGTTTCCCATTATAATTTAATATGACGACAGCTACTTTTTGCAAACTATATTGAATAAAAATGTCTCTTTAATATTTAATGCCGGCACGTTTCCAACGACGATGGCTCCAAAGCCAGTATTCCGGTTTTTGTTGAATATCATTTTCCAACAAACGTACGTATTTTTCTACAATTTCATCTTCTGTATTTTTCGCTGCATGTTTGGTGATGGTGTCGAATTTTATTTCATAAAAACCACGATTTATTTTTTGGATGGAAGCATATAAAACAATGGCATCGGTTTTTTGTGCTAATGCGCCAAAACCTTTGTAAAATGGTGTGTTTTGACTCAAGAATTTTGTCCAATATGCTTTGTCTGTTTCCACTGGTGTTTGGTCTGCAACAAATGCCACTAAACAAGGTTGTTTTTTTAATTCAACATAAAGAGATTTAAGTTGATGATTGGCAATTAATTGACCACCTAATCGAGTTCTGTTTTTTAATAAAAATTTTTCAAACGTTTTATTACTGGGTGAAGCATAAAGCGCAATTGATGGTAATTTTGTTTCTAATGCAGCAAGGAGCGAAGCCCATTCCCAATTACCATAATGGCCTAATACAATGAATATAGATTGTCCACTTTGTTCATATTTTTTAAGCAAAGCATAACTTTCATGTTGAATAAGCATACGTTGTGCCAGTTGTTTTCTAGACATGGTTATACTTTTTATGGTTTCCATCAAAAAATCAGCTAGATGCCTATAATAATTATTTCGAATGAACCATAATTCTTCACTTCGTTTATCGGGAAATGCATGGATTAAATTGAGGTCAATAATTGATTTTCGATATGGAATTATTCTATTAAAAATAAAATATAATAAATCACTCAAGAAAAGTAAAAATGAAAAAGGTAAATAGGAAAGTAGCTGAGCGCAGAAAAGTCCTATTTTTGTTAAAAGCCATTGCATGGTGCTAAATTAGGTATATTTTAAGATTTCAGAATTATGATTTTACAATATTTATGCTATTATTTTATTTATTTTTAAAACGTATAGAAATCCTGATTTTTAAATAATCAACTATCTTTACGGCATGAATAGAATGTTGATTGAGTCACAATACATTGGAACTTGTAGCTATTGGAAATTATTATTGAACGCTCCGGAAATATGTTTTGATAAGCATGAACATTATGTAAAACGAAGTTATAGAAATCGGGCACATATATTAAGTGCCAATGATGTATTGAGATTAAGTATTCCATTAGAAAGTGGAAAGAATCAACACTCAGCGATGAAAGATGTTCGTATTTCGTATAAAGAAGATTGGCAAAGTTTACATTGGCAAAGCTTAATTTCCTGTTACAGTCGTTCTCCTTTTTTTGAGTTTTATGAAGATAGAATTAAGCCATTTTACATCAAAAAATATGATTATTTATTAGAATTTAATCTTGATTATTTCAATGTGATTTCATCCATCTTAAAACGAAATATCACAGTACATGAATTAGATCGTTACTATAAATCGGAAGAGTATCATGGAAATGATTTTAGGAATTTTATATTACCCAGAAATGCACGTATCGAATATTTTCCGGAATATACACAAGTGTTTAATGATAGAATGGAATTTAAACCAGAATTATGTGTGTTGGATTTAATTTTTAATACTGGAAATCAAAGCGCCACTTATCTTGATAAGATTGTACTTAAATTTTAACTTCTAATTCCACGTTCCAAAGTTCGGAATTTTCATCTTTGTCAAATTCTTTAGTAAGCTTGACATCTAGTTTTAAATTTACTAAATTAATGTCTGCAACTTCTTTAGTGCTGATGCTATATGTTTTTAAATCATTTTGTATGCTTTCTATTTTTTGCAATTTAGCATTTGACAAATTATAGTTTCTAAGTTGAATGACTACATAATTATACATGCCAATAGCTTTACTTCTATCTGAAGTTTTTATGAAGCCACAATTCCAACTATATTTGCCGTTTTGTTGATTTTTTATAAATGTAGATTCATACGCACCATTAACTATATAGTTACAAAAAAATTTATTGTTTGTATTGGGAATTTTTATGGAATCCAAAGCATACTTTGCATTATATTTTAACTGTGAAATAGTATGATTGATGCCATCTGTTAATGAATAGGATTTGTAATCTGGAACTGACCACCAAGTTGGATTCATGTCTAAGGTGACTCGAATTCTATTAATTTCGTAATATTTTTCAATGGCATTATAGCGTAATACTTTTAAGCTCATGGGTGTGCCTACTGTACCTTGTACTAATTTTAAAACTTCACTATAACTCATTTTATGAATAGGCACTTTGTCTATTTCTAAAATCAAATCGCCAGGTCGAATGGAATGAGCATGCAAGTAATGGTTTATCTCTAATGATTTGATTTTAAAACGTTGCGTAGTAGAATCAAAAATGGCTTGCCCACCAATTCCTCCGATTTTTGCAGATGGAGTATATGCTGTTGTTAAAACAAACAGTGTTCCAAGAATAAAAAAATTGATAAATCTCATGTTGCGATACAAAATTAACGCGACTAAATGTTAAAGTTATTGATTTTTATCAACTTTTGTTTAAAGCTTCTTAAATAATCCGCCAAATTCCATCATTTTCATCAAATCAGATACTTTTATTTTTCCGGACATAAATGCTTCTTGAGGATTCAATTTTCCTGTTTCAACAGCCACGTAAGTGGCATCATCGGTTTCTACGGTGCAGTCAACTGCAATTTGTCCACTATTCCCATTATTAATGATTTCTAAAATACCATCATTTATAGATACAAAATACGTTGCTGAATCAAATTTAAATTCCATATTTAAATTTTTTCCTTTTGCTTTCTCTGTTTTAAATCGGGAAGGCAAAGTTTGAAAAACAGCCTCTACAGAATCTAATGAAGTATGTTCTTCTTTATTGATTGAAGTAGCTCTATCGTAGTTGGTATCATCAATAATCATTTTAGCTAAAATTTCTCTCATAATTTCTGAGGTTCCACCACCAATTGTTCCGATTCGAGAATCTCTGAATGCTCGTGCAATTTTAAAATCTTCCATATAACCATAACCTCCAAAAACTTGTAGAATTTGATAGGCACATTTATCTGCTAATTCGGATGCTAACAGTTTAGAAATAGAACTTTCTTTTACAGCATATTTTCCTTCGTTATGCATTCTGCAAGTTTGTAATACATAGAATTTTATTGCTTCCGTTTCAGCGGCTAATTGTGCTACTTTGTGTCGCAGTACTTGAAATTTATTAATTGGACGACCAAATGCATGTCTTTGACTCATATATTCCAATCCATATTGTATCATGCCTTCGCAAGCGGAATATCCCATGATTGAACCTGCTAATCGTTCTAATTGCAAGCCGCCCATTAAATAATAAAATCCTTTTCCTTCTTCGCCTAATAAATTTTTTGTTGGCACTTTTACATTATCAAAATGCAATTCTGCCGTGTCAGATGCATGCCAACCTAATTTTTTTAATTTGGTTTTAGATATGCCTTCACTATTTAAATCTACCACCAACAAACTTACGCCTGCTGCGCCAGCACTTGTGTTGGTTTTACAAACCAAGATTACAAAATGCCCGTAAACGCCATTAGTGATAAATGTTTTAGAGCCATTAACAACGTAGTAATCACCTTCTTTTATTGCGCGAGTTTGTATGTTAGCCACATCGCTGCCTGCACCTGGTTCTGTGATGCCAATACTGCCAATTTTTTCGCCGGCAATGGCAGCTTTGAAAAATGTTTCTTTTAAGTATTCACTTCCATGATGTAAGATGTATGGACTGCTCATGCATACTTGTACGGCTGCCGTGATGGCAAAACCGCCAGAAAAGACTTTAGACACTTCTTCTAACATGACAACAGTATAGAAAAAGTCGAGATTGCTTCCGCCATATTGCTCTGGAAAGCTGAGTCCGAAGTAACCCATTTCGCCAAATTTTTTCCAAAATTCACGAGGAATTTTTCCATCTAATTCCCATTGGTCGATGTGAGGAACGGCTTCTGCTTTTAAAAAATCTTGAATGGATTTTCTGAACATTTCATGTTCTTCTGTAAAATAGTAGGATAGTGCTGTTGACATGATAATTAAATAATTTAGTAATTAAATAATGTAATAATTAATTAGTTTATTTTAATATTTAACTTTGAAGTTGATATTATTTTAGTGAGTATTTTTCTAATTTCTAATAGTTTATCAATTAAATTTTGAGTATCAGGATAGGTATCAACTGCATTGCATATTTCTAACCAATATTCAGTTTCTTCCAATTCCTTTAATGCAATTTTTATTTTATGAATAAAATCATTTTTACTTTCAGCATTTTGTGCTTCTCTTACATTTGCACCAATTGATGTTCCTGATTTTAATAATTGATTTGAAATAATAAATTTTCTATTTGATTCTAATAATTCACAATACATGACTTTTTGAATTGAAAAATCAAAAGTCAATTTTAATATTGGATTGCTATTTTTTTCCATAATAGATTTTTTCATTCCTACATTATTTAATTATTTTATTGTTTCATTATTAAATTTTCGGAACAAAGTACCTAACTGCATCATTTTTCCTAAATCACTTACTTGAACTTTGCCACTCATAAATGCTTCTTGCGGATTAAGATTTCCTGTTTCAATGGCAATGTACGTTGCTTGGTTAGTAGTTACTATCAAGTCCACAGTTGACGGTCGACGGTCGACAGTGGACAAAGCAACTTGCTTGTTTTTTATTTGAACCCAATGATTTTTTTCATCTTCAAATTCAAACAACACATTCAACACTACTCCATCTGCTTTTTCTGTTTTTAATCTCGAAGGTAAACTATTGATGATATCATCAATGCTTACATCTTTAGATTGTGGTCGGTCGACTGTGGGCTGATAGCTTTTATCATCAATAACCATTTTCGATATAATCTCCAACATAATTTCTGATGTTCCACCGCCGATAGTGCCTAAGCGTGAATCTCGGAAAAAACGTGCCGCTTTGTATTCTTCCATATAACCATAACCACCAAACATTTGCAAACATTGATAGCCTAATTTATCAGATAATTCTGTGGCTAAATATTTTGACATAGAAGCTTCTTTAACGCAATATTTTTTCTCGTTATGCATTTGGCAAATTAAATAGGTATAAGTTTTTATACTTTCTAATTCTGCACTGAGTTGTGCCATTCGATGTCGCAAAACTTGAAATTTATTGATGCTTTTTCCAAATGCTTTGCGTTCACTCATATATTGCAAGGTGTATTGTATCATTAATTCAGATGCAGCAATTGCTCCTAAGGCTAAGGTCAATCTGTCTAATTCAAAACGCTGCATGATGTAGTAAAATCCTTTGTTTGCTTCACCTAATAAATTGGATATTGGCACTTCCACCTTATCGAATGCAATTTCTGCCGTATCACTGGCTTTCCAACCTAATTTTTTCAAATTATTTCTCGAAACACCTTTTGCATTTCCATCTACCAAAATCATAGATATACCACTTGCGCCAGAGTTGGCAGTTTTGCAAGCTACAATCATATAATCGGCTAAATAGCCATTGGTAATAAAACATTTGCTTCCGTTGATGATGTATTTATCACCTTGTTGGATTGCTGTAGTTTTTATTCCGGCAACATCGCTTCCTGCGTGTGGCTCAGTAATGGCTAAACATCCAACTATTTCTCCGGCAATGGCTTTATGTAAATATTTTTCTTTTAATTCGTCAGATGCTTCGTGTTTTAAATGCGACATAGACAAATATGGATGTGCGGAAATGCTTGCTGCAAAACCACCGCTCCAACATTTGCCTACTTCTTCAATAAAAATAACATCGTACCAAAAATCTAAATTAGAACCGCCGTATTTTTCTTCTTGCGTAATCCCAAAAAATCCCATTTCACCAAAACGCTTAAAAATTTCTCTGGGCAAAAATCCATCTTCTTCCCATTGGTCAATATTGGGTATTACTTCTTTATCCAAAAAATCGCGAAACGTTTTTCTAAATAATTGATGTTCCTCTTTTAAATAATATTGTTCTAAAATGCTCATATTTTCTCGTGATTTATTTACCGCAAAGAGCGCAAAGGCTACCGCAAAGTTCGAAGAGGTTTATTTTTATAACCGCAAAGTATTTTAAGTTTTTCGCAAAGTTTTAAAGGTTTATAATCCGTTTACTATTCTTTTTATTCCATGTTTTAAAAGGGTTACATTGAAATTTATTAATAAGCCAAGTTTGTAATTTCCAAGTTTTAAGTAAGTAAGCGTTTGTGCTAAATGAATGTCATTTAACGCTTCCACACTTTTTATTTCAATTACTAATTTTTCTTCCACCAATAAATCAATTCTATAACCGCAATCAAGTTTAACTTCTTCAAATAGTAATGGTATTGCTTTTTCTTTGTCAACTTTTAATCCTTCCTTTTTCAACTTATAATATAAACATTCTTGGTATGCACTTTCTAAAAGCCCAGGTCCTAATGCATTATGAACATCAATTGCTATACCTATAACAAAATGTGATAATTCATTTTCTTTCATTTTCTTCTATTATTACTTTGCTATAATTCCATATTTGCTTTTTGCTATATAGTTGATAAATCATTTCAACTTACTTTGTGTCCTTTGCGAAAAATCTTTGAGCTCTTTGCGGTTAATGATTAATTAATTGTTTTGATATTCAGCATTTCTCTTGTCTCAGAAATACTTGCAATTTCTCTGTCTAACATACGTGCTAATGTTGCGCCGGCTTCTACACATTCGCCGTTTGATTTTGCCATTTCGCCATTGGGTAAGTAGAAATTATCTTCTAATCCAACTCGAAAATTTCCACCCATCGTACAAGCAATAGCAGCCAATTGCCATTGCTTTCTACTGATAGCAATCACTTGCCAAAATTCATTTTCCGGTACTTGCTTTATTTGATGCATTAAATTTTCTACTGTTGCAGGAATACCACCAAGCACGCCCATTACTAAGCTGTAACATGCATTATCAGGAATTAATCCCATTTCTCGAAGTGGCACAACATTATGAATATGTCCGGTGTCGAAACATTCCATTTCCGGACAAATATTATTTTCATTCATTGTTTTTACAACTTTAATCATCGTGTCAAAGGAGTTTTCAAAAACGGCATTCCAATAAAATTGTTTTTGTTTTTTGGAAAAGATAGCATAGTTCATGCTGCCCATATTAAACGCTGCCATATCGGGTTTTGTAATCGGCAAATGCTTGATTCTTTCTTCTACGGAAAGACCGATTGCGCCTGTAGAAAAATTGATAATCACATCTGAAGAATGTTTGCGTACCTCCGCTTTAATTTCTTCAAATACTTCTGTTCGCCAACTTGGAATACCATTGTCTTCGCGCGCGTGAATGTGTACAATACTTGCGCCGGCATCTACTGCGCGTTTGGCTTCTTCACCTAATTCTCTTGGTGTGTATGGTATGGCAGGACAATGTGAACGGTTGGTGGCTGCTCCTGTGAGCGCTGCACTTAGTATTAGTTTTTTGTTTGACATTTATTTGATTTTTTTTGTTTATTTATTAACCGCAAAGTTTGCTAAGTAATATATTCGCAAAGATTGCAAAGTTTTTATTTCTATTTTTCCATTTTTATATTAACCACAAAATATGCTAAGTTATTTCAAAGTATTCAAGATTTTCTACAAGAACTTTGCGTAATTCTGAAACTTCGAGATTTGCGGTTAGTATTTTAATTTCCAATCCAATTTGGTTTTCGTTTTTCTTTGAATGCAGTTAAGCCTTCAGCTGCATCTTTACTTTGTAAACATTGCATCAACATAGCATGCAAATATTTGTGTTTTTCATCGGCATTTTTTGTTTTCATTTCTTGAAATGCTTTCAAGCCCAATCGTATGGCAGTAGGTGATTGTTCTTTGATTGCTGCAATTAATTCTTGTACTCGATTTTCTAAATTATCTGCAGTTACTACTTCAGAAACCAATCCGATTTCTTTTGCTTCACTTGCTGTCAATGTTTTAGCTCGAATGCATAAGTCTAACAGTTGGCGTGCCGACATTAAAGGCTCTAATGTTGCCATTACTTGAAATGGAAAAATGCCGCGTTTTACTTCAGGCAATCCAAATTTGGCTTCTTCAACGGCGATGACGTGTGTGCAACCACCAATCATTAAAAATCCACCGGCATAAACATCGGCATGTACTTGTGCAATGCAAGGTTTATGTAAGCCGTTGAATTCATCGCCGAGTTTGACCATATCTTTTGGCATAGGTATGGTAGATTGTTTTTCGGCAGTGTTTTCACCAGCAAAGGCTTTTAAATCTGCACCGGCACAAAAGGTTGGTCCGTTGGCTTTGAGAACCACGCACCATATAGCATTGTTGTAATGTGCATAAGCTAATGCGAATGCTAATTCATTTGCTAAAGGTGCGTGAAAAGCATTGCGTTTTTCCGGTCGATTGAGTGTGATGGTTAACACGTTTTCCTTTTCTTCGACAAGTAGGTAAGTAAAACTTTGTTCGTTGAAATTATGGATGTCTTGTTGTGAGTAGAGCATATTTATTTATGATTTATGAATTCAGATTTGAGATTAATTTATTCTAACTTTACTTTTCATTTTTTTATGAGATTCCCTTTTACAAGGGAATGACATTTATATCTTAATGTAACCACGTCATTCTCACGAAAGTGGGAATCTTATTTTATTCCATTTTTATTTTCATTTTATATTTTTTTGAGATTCCCTTTTACAAGGGAATGACATTTATATCTTAATGTAACCACGTCATTCTCACGAAAGTGGGAATCTTATTTTATTCCATTTTTTCTTTTCATTTTTTTATGAGATTCCCTTTTACAAGGGAATGACATTTAATATCCAAAATATTTTTTAGATTCATTATAATCTATTATATCCAATTCTGAATACCAATCAATCGCTAAATCTACTCTTTCTTTATTTATAGTATCAATTAATTCATCTTTCCATTTTCTATTCCATTTCTTTAATTGTTTTTCTCTTTCTATTGCGTTTGCCATATTATTAAACTCCTCGAAATAAATCAACTTTTTTATTTTGTATTTCTTTGTGAATACTGAACCATCGCCTTGTTTGTGCTGTAAAATTCTATACCATAAATAAGATGTGACACCAATATAAATTACATTACCAAAATTATTGGAGATAATGTAAATACATGGATGTTTATTGTCTATTCTCATGTTTAATTGTTTTTATAAGATTCCCTTTTACAAGGGAATGACATTTGTGTATTAATGTAACCATGTCATTCCCACGAAAGTGGGAATCTTACTTTATTCCATTTTTTCTTTTCATTTTTTTATGAGATTCCCTTTTACAAGGGAATGACATTTGTATCTTAATGTAACCACGTCATTCCCACGAAAGTGGAAATCTTACATTATTTCAATCATTCTTTCATTTTTATCAATAACGTTCCGTTTTCTACAAATTGTTTTTCATTAACATATATTTCTTCTACTTCGCCGTCGCTGTGGGCTTCAATGGTGCTTTCCATTTTCATAGAAATCATTTTTAATAAAGCATCGCCACTTTTTATTTTGTCGCCGGCTTTTACTAATACTGCCGTTATTTCGCCTGGCATGGGTGCAATGTATGCACCTTTTACTGTTTCTTCAATTGGACTTGGAAATTTATCTACACTAAACAAAACAATTTGCCCAAGTTGTGGTGAATGTATGAAATATTGATTACCGTTTTTAGAGAAGAAAAATTTTCGACGAATATTATTTATTTCAAAAGTGTGCCAATTGTTTCGGGATTTCTCTCTCGCCTTAAGCGAGATCGAATGAAGGTGCTCGTTATAGGTATGGTGTTTTGAAGCGAAATGTTTATCTGCAAATGAAATATGTAAATATCCGTTTTCGTTTTTGTATTCTACCAAAAATTCAAAGCCGTTAAAGCTGTATTTTTCTTGTTGCGCTTGATAGAAATTATTGCGCCAACCTGCAGGAACGCCTTTTGCTAAGGATCTTTCATTTTCTCTTTGTAAAAAACGATAATGTTGCAAGGCACAAGTCAAAATATCCAAGGTTTCTTGCGGATAATTTTCACCGGTATATTGGAATTTGTTATCCAAGAAATGCGTATCAAAATTTCCATTTTGGAAATCTTCGTTTTGTAATATAGATACTAAGAAATTTTTGTTTGTTGTAAAACCAGTTAAAACAGTTTCTTGCAATGCTAAAGTCAATTTAGCGATGGTTTCGTTTCTGTTTTTTCCTTTAGCAATTATTTTTGCAATCATTGGGTCGTAGAAAGTTGAAATTTCTGAACCGCTTTCAATTCCGGTGTCATAACGCAAACCATCAATAGTTGCAGGTTGCCAATTCAAAATTTTTCCACTTACTGGCATAAAATTGTTGGCTGCATCTTCGGCATATAAACGCACTTCAATAGCGTGTCCGTTTTGGGTAATTTCATTTTGTGTAAAAGGAATTGCACTTCCTTGTGCTACTTCTATTTGCAATCGAACTAAATCTAAATGGGTAACTTCTTCTGTAACTGGATGTTCGACTTGCAAACGCGTGTTGACTTCCAAAAAATAATAAGATTGGTCGTGAGTAACAATAAACTCTACTGTTCCAGCATTATCGTATTGAATAGCTTTACATGCAGCAACAGCCGCATCACCCATTTTTTTTCGTGTTTCTTCTGTGATAAAAGGAGATGGGCTTTCTTCTATTATCTTTTGATAACGCCGTTGAATACTACATTCACGTTCAAAAATATGCAATGCATTTCCATGTTTATCTCCAAAAATTTGAAACTCTATATGTCGAGCAGAATCGAAATATTTTTCTATTAAAAGTGTATCATCGCCGAAACCATTTAATGCTTCTGATTTTGCTTCGGCAATGGCTTTGTCTAACTCTTTTTCTTCACACACAATGCGCATACCTTTACCGCCACCGCCAGCACTTGCTTTCAATAAAACAGGAAATCCAATTTCAATTGACTTTGTTTTAATGGTTTCAATACTTTGGTCATCGCCTTGATAGCCAGGAATGGTTGGAACATGGTGTGCTTGCATAATTTTTTTTGCACCAATTTTAGAGCCCATCACTTCAATAGCTTTTGGATGAGGTCCAACCCAAATCATGTTTTCAGCTATCACTCGTTGAGCAAATTCAACACGCTCGCTCAAAAAACCATAACCTGGATGAATAGCATTTGCACCGGTTTTTTTTGCTGCATCCATAATTTTATCGATTATTAAATACGATTCATTCGGTTGCTTTCCTCCGATACGAACAGCTTCATCAGCGAGTTTAACAAACAATGCATTTTCATCCGCATCAGAAAAAACAGCAACAGTGGCAATGCCCATTTCTCTGCACGTTTTAAAAATCCTGCAAGCAATTTCCCCACGATTGGCAACTAATAATTTTTTTATTTTAGACATATTTTGATTTCAGATTTATGATTTCAGATTTATGATTTTTTTTAGCTTTTAGTGTTTTTAGAATAGCTGAAAATATAGCAGTTAATTCATTTGATTCTTTGATTAATTCTTCTAATCCATTTAATTTTGAATTTGTTTCTTCAAATAGTTCAACCCAATAAATACATTCATCTGCTTCTTCTTGAACAATATTTATTTTATTGATAAAATCTGGGTTTGATTTACCTCTTAATGCAGAACGATAATTTGCACCAACGGATGTTGATGCTCTAACGATTTGTTTAATTATGATTACATTAGCATAAGTCGGTTTTATGTTTTCAGTAAATTTTATAGTATTTACAGCAAATTTTTTTGTTCTATTTCGTAGTTCAATTGAGTTCATATTATAAATCTTAAATCTGAATTCTTAAATCATAAATTCAATTACATTCTAAACACACCCCAAGCATTTGTTCCTTTTACTTCATTTATATAGGTTAATGCTAATATTAACCCAAATACATGTCGTGTATCTCTTGGGTCGATGATGCCATCATCCCAAAGTTGACCTGTAGCAAAGAATGCATTACTTTGTTTTTCTATTTCCATTTTCATAAATTCTTTCATTTGTGTTGCTTGTGTTTCGTCGTATTGTTGACCAGATTTAATAGCGGCTTCTTTGCTGACCATTTGCATGACACCAGCTAATTGTTCTGCACCCATAACCGCAATCATAGAGTTTGGATAGGAAAATAAAAAACGTGGATTATAAGCTCGACCGCACATCGCATAATTTCCTGCGCCATACGATGCGCCCATCATTAAAGTAAACATAGGTACTTCGGAATTAGAAACCGCATTAATCATCTTGGCACCATCTTTAATAATGCCACTTTGTTCGTAATCTTTTCCCACCATAAATCCTGTAATGTTTTGTAAAAATAGGATAGGTGTGTGGTTCATATTGCACAACTGAATAAAGTGTGCACCTTTGTTAGACGAATCATTAAATAAAACGCCATTATTTCCGATGATTGCAATAGGATAACCGTGAATTTTTGCATAACCGCAAACTAACGTAGTGCCATATTCTTTTTTAAACTCGTGAAACTCTGAACCATCTACTATGCGAGCAATTACTTCTCGGCAATCAAAAGGAACTTTAGTGTCCACAGAAACAATTCCGAGTAACTCGTCGATAGGATAATGAGGTTCTTTATAATTTTGAGATTTGAGATTTTGGATATGAGATTTTAAATTTAGATTAGCCATTAATTCTCTTGCAATTCTGATTCCATCTAATTCATCTTGCGCTAAATAATCGGAAACGCCTGAAATTTTTGAATGCATTTCTGCTCCACCTAAAGTTTCATCATCTACAATTTCATTCGTAGCCATTTTTACTAATGGTGGTCCGGCTAAGAAAACTTTAGCATTGTTTTTAATGAAAATAGTATAATCGCTCATACCTGGAATATATGCACCGCCGGCAGTTGAATTTCCAAAAACGATAGAGATCGTTGGCACACCTTGTTTAGAACGACGTGTAATTTCTTTGAAATTATTTCCACCTAAATTAAACACTTGTGCTTGGTCGGGCAAGTTGGCACCTGCACTTTCCACTAAACTGATTCCTGGTAAATTATTTTCTCGTCCAATTTCTGAAATACGTAATGCTTTTTTCAAAGAAGCAATATCAATAGCACCACCTTTATTAGTGCCAACATTTGAAGTGATTAAACACATTTTTCCAGATACAAAACCTATACCAGCAACCATAGTGCCACCTGTTCCAAAGCCACCTTTTACACCTAATCCTGCTAAAGGACATAATTCTAAAAATGGAGAATCTTGGTCGAGTAATAATTCTATTCGTTCACGGGCTAAGAACTTGCCTTGTGATTTCGCTTTAGTAGTATGTTTTTCATCTCCTTGAAATATGGATTGTTTGAGATGTTTTTCTAACTCAGCAATTTTATCAAGCATCTTAGAATAATTCTCTTTATATGATGCAGCGGTTGTATTTATTTTTGTTTTTATAGTGGACATAATTTTCTTTTTTTAAAACAACAGGATGTTTAAAAAACATTAACAAGTATAAGCATTTTCTATTAATTTGACTAAACGTTTGGTAAAAAATTATTTGTAAAATTTGTGTTAATTCATATCAAGCACTTGATATTCAACATTAAAAGCGGTAAAACAAACGAACGTTTGGTAAATATTTGGAATAATTAAAATCTTTATTTACATTTGTTTATTCATATTAATTAATAAAAATCAACTCAAATGACAGCAAAAGAAATTGTATTAGGATTACCTAGCAGACTAAAATCAGAAGAATCTGCAGGACAAAGTGGAACCTTCCATTTTAAATTAGAAGGCGATAATGGAGGTGAATTTACAGTAACTGTAGCAGATGGTGTTTGTACAGTAGCAGAAGGTTTAAACGGAGAAGCTGATTGTCTAATCTCAGCATTAGCCAGCGATTTTGAAGATGCAGAAGAAGGACGTGTAAATAAACAAATGGCAGTAATGATGGGTAAAATTAAAATTAGTAATTTAGGAGCAATGCTTAAGTTTCTAGGAATGTTTAATGAAATAGAAGCAGCATAAAGTACATTCTATCTTTATTATTAAAAACAGCTCTAAATGAGCTGTTTTTTTTACGAATTCTAATTAAAACCGACCGAATGCTAATTTATCAAGCATAGCACATAGTTGATATCTAAGTTTACACTAATTAAAATAAAGACTATGAAAAATAAACTAAAATTGGGAATAACTTGTTTAATAACATTTATTTCCTTGTTATTGATGATTACTTCTTGTAAAAAAGAAGCACCAATCAAAAATAAAAATTATGCTGATATTAAAAGTGTAAATTGGGAAGATCGAATTGGTGAAGAATTTGAAGTGGAAGGATTTATTATTTCAGAAGGAAATACTAAACCAATTATTACTTCGGAGCCTGAAAATTACTTATTTGACGGCCTTTATCCAGAATCTGAATATTTACATCTAGAACTACAAAGTCCTAATGATAACTTAAATAGTTTTCATGGAAAGAAAGTTCGGATAAAAGGAATTTTAGAAAAAAATACAGATGCTTCTATTTTGGGTACTGCTGCAAAATTTGGCAATTCTTCTTTAGCTACACTTAAACTATCATCATCCAGCGCACAAATTATTGATAGTGTTTCTTATTTTGTTACACCAACAAGAGTAAGTTTTTGTGATAGATATCCTTTGGTATGTTCATTGGCTATTACTCCAATTGGAATTAAATGTGCTATCTTATATAGTGGCGGAATAAATTCATCGAAAGCATATTGGCGATATTGGAATGATTTAAAGTTTATGTATAGAATTTTGATTTCAAAAGGATATGATCCTGCTAATATTAGAGTGGTTTATAAAAATGGCTCTGGTGAAGATGGAGAAATTCCAGTACATTATGCTGCTAATCCAACGGGATTTGATGGAGCAATTTCATACATGAAAGCAAAATTAAATTCACAATCGAAATTATTCTTAATGTTCAATAATCATGGTGGTGGATTCGAAACATCTACTGGAAATAATTATGGCGTTCTCGACGCAAACATTGATGAACCAGAAGCAAGTAATAAAACGGATGAAGATTATTGTTTTTATGGCGTTTCTCAACCATTCCTTGACGACTCCATCGCAGCAAAAATTAATCGATTGCCATTTTATGAATTAATCGCTATTGTAAAACCTTGTTTTAGTGGCGGTTTAATTTGGGACTTGAGAGGTAGTAATCGTGTAATAATAACATCAGGTACAGAATATCAAGTCACCTATTCACATGCTTCAGGAAATTTTGGCGAAATGACCTATCGTTTTTTTTCAGCAATAAACGGAATGACTCCTGATGGCGTTGCGGTAGATGCAGATAGCAATAACGACGGAAAAGTATCCATGCAAGAAGCTTATATATTCGTTAGAGATAATGATGCAAGACCAGAACAACCACAATTTGGAAATAGTTCAAGTGGCACTCCAACCACCACACCTTCTGCCTCAAGTTATGGTAGCAATGTGTATCTATAGTTTTGTTTGATTTTTAAAATGTGAGGTTGTAATTATTTTTACAACCTCATTTTTTTAAAAAATGAAGCTCAGTACATTGAATCGCTTTAACTTTTAAAATTGTATGAATAAAAATTATACAGACACAATAATAAACAATGCAATTAATACGAATAAAAAAATAGCGACAAAATACTTGTGAACATCAATTTCAACTTTCTTTTCGTGCATATCCTTAGTTGGTTTACATAAATTTAACACAATACTTCCTTCATTAGCTTTCAATTTTATTCACATATCTTGATTTTATGTTATTTATTGAGCATTCTGTATTTAAATTTGATTTTTATCCTATGTCATTAAAAAATTCTTTTGTTTATTTGAAAACTTAATAGAATAGCATGTCAGAAATAAACAAATACAGCAAAGTAATCACACAAGATCCAACGCAACCAGCAGCTCAAGCTATGTTGCACGCGATCGGATTAAAAGACGAAGACTTCACAAAAGCACAAGTAGGTATTGTATCTACTGGCTGGGATGGAAATCCTTGTAATATGCACTTAAATGGTATAGCAGCAAATCTAAAAAACTTAGTAATCCAACAAGGATTAGTTGCCTTAAATTTTTATACCATTGGTGTAAGTGATGGTATTTCAATGGGAACATCAGGCATGCGTTATTCTTTAGTTTCACGTGAAGTGATAGCAGATTCTATTGAAACAAACGCAGGTGCACAATTTTATGATGGTATTATTTCTATTGCTGGCTGTGATAAAAATATGCCTGGCGTAATTATGGGAATGGCACGTTTAAATCGTCCTTCATTAATGATATATGGTGGTTCCATAGCAGCAGGAAAATATAAAGACGAAAAATTAGATGTGGTTTCCGCTTTTGAAGCTTTGGGTAAAAAATTTGCAGGCACCATCTCCGATGCTGATTACAAAGGAGTAATCGAACATGCTTGTCCGGGCGCAGGTGCTTGCGGTGGAATGTACACAGCAAATACGATGGCTTCTGCAATAGAAACTTTAGGAATGAGTTTACCATATTCATCAAGTAATCCAGCGATTTCTGATGCTAAAAAAAATGAAGTAAAACAAGCCGCCATCGCCATTAAAAATTTATTAGAAAATGACATTAAGCCAAGCGATATCATGACCTTCAAAGCGTTTGAAAATGCTATTAGAATGGTAATTGTTTTAGGAGGAAGTACCAATGCCGTTATGCATTTAATTGCTATGGCAAAAACAATTGGTGTTCCACTTACCATAAATGATTTTGTTCGTTTAGGAAATGAAACACCAATGTTAGCAGATTTTAGACCAAGTGGAAAATATGTAATGGAAGATTTACACCAAATTGGAGGTGTTCCTGCGGTGATGAAATATTTATTAAAAGTGGGTATGTTACACGGCGATTGTTTAACCGTAACTGGAAAAACATTAGCAGAAAATGTGGCAGAACTTCCTGACCTAACAGAAGGTCAAGATTTACTACATACCATTGATAATCCAATAAAGAAAACGAGCCACATTCGAATTCTATATGGAAACATAGCCAGTGAAGGTGCAGTAGCAAAAATAACAGGTAAAGAAGGAGAACGATTTGACGGAACCGCTAAATGTTTTAATACAGAACAAGAAGCAATTGATGCTATGAAAGATAAAAAGGTGGTAGCCGGAGATGTAGTGGTTATTCGATACATTGGACCAAGAGGTGCGCCTGGCATGCCGGAAATGCTAAAGCCAACTTCAGTTTTAATGGGCGAAGGATTGGGTAAAGAAGTTGCCTTAATCACAGATGGTCGATTTAGTGGTGGTTCTCATGGCTTTGTGGTTGGACATGTAACGCCTGAAGCTCAAAATGGTGGAAACATTGCTTTAGTTCAAAATGGAGATAGAATAATAATTGATGCCGTGAATAATACCATCGATGTCATTCTCAGTGAGGAAGAATTAAATGCAAGAAGACAAAATTGGACTGCTCCAGCGTTAAAGGCTAAATCTGGAATCTTATATAAATATGCAAAATCCGTTTCATCTGCCAGCAATGGTTGTGTTACAGACGATATATAACATGACTTATTCTTATGTAGATATGGGCGTTTAGTTCAGTTGGTTTAGAGCGCTACCTCGACAAGGTAGAAGTCATTGGTTCGAGTCCAATAATGCCCATTTTTTTTCTCCTTTCAAATAATAATCATTATTTTGATATTCCAAAGAAGCAAATTATAAATAATAGCTATTAATGAAATTCAATAAATGATATCTATAAAGTCAATAGCAATACTAACATCCGGTGGCGATGCACCAGGAATGAATGCCTGTATTCGAGCTGTAGTTCGATCATCTATTCAACATCATATACAAGTATTTGGAGTCTTTAACGGATTCGATGGATTAATAGATGATAATATAAAGAAATTAAACTCCAAAAATGTAGGAAATATTATTCAAAGAGGTGGAACCATCTTGAAATCATCTAGAAGTAAGCGTTTTATTACAATTGAGGGAAGAGCTGTAGCTTTCAACAATCTAAAAAAAAATGAAATTGATGCTCTAATTGTTATAGGTGGCGATGGTACATTTAAAGGAGCATCACAATTTTCAAAAGAATATAATTTACCCATCATCGGAATTCCTGGAACGATTGATAATGATTTATATGGTACAGATTATACAATAGGTTTTGATTCGGCCGTACAAACTGCTGTAGAATTGATTGATAAAGTTAGAGATACAGCCAATGCTTTAGGCCGATTGTTTTTCATAGAAGTGATGGGGCGAGATGTTGGCTCAATTGCTTTGCAAGCTGGCTTAGCGGCCGGCGCAGAAGATATTTTAATTCCTGAAATAAAAACTGATTTGCATGAATTATCAGAAAAACTTAAATCATGTAAACATAAAGAATCCATTATTGTTGTAGTGGCAGAAGGAGATGATGCTGGCGGCGTTATAGAAATAGCAGCAAAATTTCAAAAATTACATCCTGAATACGACATTAAAACACTTGTTTTAGGCCATTTGCTTAGAGGAGGAAATCCAACAGCGAACGATAGAATTTTAGCCTCAAGGTTAGGAGTAGCAGCTGTTGAAACCTTAGTAAATGGGTATTCAAATGTGATGGTAGGTATAAAACAGAATAAAATAACATTAACCAATTTGGAGTTATGTAAAAAACATTACTTAACAATCAATCAAGAGTGGAAAAAATTAATGGATTTGTTTTCGTCTTAACAAAACAAACGTAAAGCATTTACTTTAACAAGAAGTTTGTTAAGAAATCACTATTTATTGCAAAATCAACATTCATTTTTTTAATACAAGTCAATATTTAGTAGATTTGTAATAAGCATAGTATTTTAAAAATGTCAACTACAAAAACTCAAATATCAGGCGCAGAAGCAGTCATAAAATGTTTAGTCGAAGAAGGAATTGATTTAATTTATGGTTATCCTGGAGGAGCAATTATGCCTATTTATGATGCATTATGGCATTACATGGATAAAATTAATCACGTTTTAACTCGACATGAACAAGGTGCTACACATGCTGCACAAGGTTGGGCTAGAGTAAACGGAAAAGCTGCTGTTTGCTTTGCTACTTCTGGTCCAGGTGCAACCAATTTAATAACCGGAATAGCAGATGCCATCATGGATAGCACGCCAATGATTTGTATTACAGGTCAAGTACCCATGCATCTTTTAGGAACGGATGCTTTTCAAGAAACAGATGTTGTTGGCATTACAATGCCTATTACCAAATGGAACTATCAAATAACCAAAGCTGCTGAAATTCCAGAGATTTTAGCCAAAGCATTTTATATTGCAAATTCCGGAAAACCTGGACCGGTTTTAATTGATATAACTAAAAATGCTCAGTTTGAAATGATGGAATGGACGGATTATTCACCTTGCACCTCTGTTAGAGGATATATTGCTAAAGCAGATGTTAATGTGTCCAAAATCCAACAAGCTGCTGAAATAATTAATTCAAGTAAAAAACCATTAATTATTGCAGGTCAAGGTGTTATAATATCCAAATCAAAGGACAATTTAGAAAAGCTTTCAACTAAATCTGGAATTCCGGTAACAACAACCATGCAAGGATTGGGTGGTTTTAACCCAGATCATCCTAATTATGTTGGTATTCCAGGAATGCATGGTAATTATTCTGTCAATATAAAAATGAATGAATGCGATGTAATGATTGCAATTGGCATGCGATTCGATGATCGTGTGACGGGTGATGTAAGTAAATTTGCAAAACAAGCTAAAGTTATTCATATCGATATTGATCCAGTAGAGATTAATAAAGTAGTAAAAACAGAAGTAGGTATCAGTGCAGATGCGAAAGAAGCAATAGACGTACTATTACCATACATCCTTGAAAAGAATCACGAAGCTTGGATTCAAACATTTAAAGATTTAGATGCTCAAGAAGAACAAATTGTAATTCAACCTGCTATTCATCCATCTTCAGATGGAATAAAAATGGGTGAAATTATGCATTTAATTGACAATAAAACAAAAGGAAACGCCATCATTGTTCCAGATGTGGGTCAACATCAAATGTATGCGATGCGTTACTATAATTATAGACAACCTAACTCTTGGGTTTCAAGTGGTGGATTGGGCACTATGGGGTTTGCTTTGCCGGCGGCAGTTGGCGCACAAATGGCAGCGCCAGATCGAACGGTTGTGGCTATTATTGGAGATGGTTGTTTTCAAATGACTATTCAAGAATTAGGAACTATCTGGCAAAATAACTTAAATGTGAAAGTAGTTATCTTTAATAATAACTACTTAGGCATGGTACGACAATGGCAACAGTTGTTTTTTGATAATCGATATTCTCAAGTTGAACTAAAAAATCCTGACTTTGTTACCATTGCTAAAGGATTTAGACTGGAAGCAGCAAAAGTGGAAAAACGAGAGGAATTAAGTGACGCTTTAGATAAAATGTTTGCGCACCAAGGTGGCTATGTTTTAGAAGTTGTTGTTGAAAAAGAAGAAAATTTATTCCCAATGGTTCCAAGCGGAAAAGCTTGTAGCGATGTAATTTTAGAACCTTAATTTATAATGAAACCATATAAAATACAATTTATTTCTTATAATCAGCCGATATTAATCGGTCGATTTATGCTCATTTTTTCAAGAAGAAGAGTGGACGTAACCAATTATTCTTTTAAAAAAATAAATGAAAATGATGGTGAATTTACTATCGAATTTAATGCTGAAACTTGGGCTGCTGAAAATTTATTAAAACAAATTAATAAACAAATTGATATTTTTGAAGCACAATTAACTTAGATAATTAATATTTTTTTTTTAAAAACTATAATAAATCATCCTTTTAAAATCTTAAATTAAACAAAATCATGGCAGTAATGAACTTTGGCGGAACAGAAGAAAACGTAGTAACACGTGACGAATTTCCGTTAGCAAAAGCAAAAGAAGTATTAAAAGACGAAGTAATCGCTATAATTGGTTATGGCGTTCAAGGTCCTGGACAGGCATTAAACTTACGCGATAATGGATTTAATGTAATCGTAGGGCAACGCAAGCCGTCAAAATCTTGGGACAAAGCAGAAAAAGATGGATTTGTAGCCGGAACTACATTATTTGAACCAGAACAAGCTTTAGAAAAAGCAACTATCATTATGTATTTATTATCGGACGCTGCTCAAATTGAAATGTGGCCAACCGTAAAAAAACATTTAACGGCTGGAAAAGCATTATATTTTTCACACGGATTTGGCATTACTTATAAAGATAGAACAGGTATTATTCCACCTGCAGATGTAGATGTTATTTTAACCGCGCCTAAAGGTTCAGGAACTTCATTACGTCGTTTATTTTTAGAAGGAAAAGGGTTAAATTCTTCGTATGCAATTTTCCAAGATGCAACTGGTAAAGCTCAGGATAGAACAATTGCATTGGGTATTGGCATTGGCTCTGGTTATTTATTTGAAACTACTTTCCAAAAAGAAGTATATTCTGATTTAACAGGCGAACGTGGTGTATTAATGGGTGCATTAGCTGGCATCATGGAAGCTCAATACAGCGTATTGCGTAAAAACGGACATTCACCTTCTGAGGCTTTCAATGAAACTGTAGAAGAATTAACAGAATCATTAATCAAATTAGTATCAGAAAATGGAATGGATTGGATGTATGGTAACTGTTCTACTACTGCTCAACGTGGAGCCTTAGACTGGAAAGGCCCATTCCGTGAAGCCGTTCTTCCTGTATTCGACGAATTATATACAAAAGTGGCAGCTGGTGAAGAAGCCCAACGTTCTATTGATACAAATTCACAACCTGATTACAGAGAAAAATTAGAAGCAGAATTAGCTGAAATCAGAAACTCTGAAATGTGGCAAACCGGAAAAGTAGTACGTAGTTTACGTCCGGGAAAATAAGATTATTTAAAATAAATCAAATAGAAAGCACTTTCAATTTATACTGAAAGTGCTTTTTTTTTATAGCCTATTACTAATCATCGTAATGCGTAATTTTCATTATAAATCCACTAAATACTTGTGATAAATACAAATTTTCATCGACCACAATTGCCGTAGATGATCCAGATATTTGAGAACCATCATTAGCGTAAATAAGTCGTTCAGCACCTGTTTTTTTATTTATAGCATACGTTTTACACGGTGATAATACATTTGGAAAATATGCTGAAAGAGCAAATTTAATTTCATCTGGATGTACTGCAATTATTAGTTCATCACCATAAACAGAAATATTATCCATACCATTAATACTATTTAATTTATGCTTGTTTTTCAATAGACCATTTGCTTGTATTTCATAAGTATATAAACCATAATGCCTAGAAGTAGCTAAATATAAAGTAGTTCCTTCATTATATAATCCATTGGGAAAACCTAAAGCACTATCTACTTTTTTCCAATTTAAATTCCCATCACAATAAACTAAAGAACCACTAAATGGATTCGTAACTATATCTACAATATTGGTCGAGTTTTTATCATTTGTAAAAAAAAAACTACCATTCGGCAAAACGGTTAAATCGTTGGGTGATATCACTAAATCATGTTTGAACTCTTTTATAAATTCTAAATGATCCTTATGTATTTTAAATTGTAAAATGGAACTATTTTTTCCGATATCTCTGTAATGGTTAATTGCAAATAAATAGGAAATATTGTTTATAATTTGAAGATCTATACCATGTGGATGCAATGGAATACTCGTAGGAAGATTTGAAATAGGCAGACTCGTACATATATCAGTATTTAAATTAAGTTGTTGAAATTCACCATGTAAAGGCATGCCATCTCTATTTTCACTACAAGAAACGATTAGTCTATGATTAAGTTTGTCGTGGATAATATCTTCTGGACCATTTGCCGTACTTATTTTATTAAATGTCTTTTGGATACTTACTTTCTCACATGAAAAAATTGAACAAAGTATAATATTCAAAAACACAAATTTCTTTAGCATATTATTATTTTTACAGATAAATATACCTATTGGATTCAATAATTGTTATAAAAATTGGTGGAAATATAATTGACGATGAAAATGCATTACATCAATTTTTGTCTGATTTTAGTAAAATAAACCAGCCTAAAATACTGATTCACGGCGGTGGAAAAATAGCAACTCAACTCTGTGAAAAATTACAAATTGAAACGCAACTAATTGATGGTCGACGAGTAACAGATGAAAAAACATTAGATGTTGTTACGATGGTTTATGCCGGTTTAATTAATAAAAAAATTGTCGCAAAATTGCAAGCATTTGACGTCAATGCAATCGGTTTTACTGGTGCTGACGCCAATAGCATACAATCACACAAACGCGTTCATAACGAAATAGATTTTGGGTTTGTAGGTGATATCGATTTTGTAAATGCTGATTTCTTTTTAGATTTAATCAAGAATAATTTTACACCCATTCTGGCACCAATAACCCATGATAAAAAGGGTAATTTATTAAATACCAATGCGGATTCAATGGCATCACAAATTGCAATTGCATTATCCAAATACAAACCAATTGAATTTTATTATTGCTTTGAAAAAGATGGATTATTAAAAGATATTAACGATAATTCAAGCATCATTCATCAAGTATTTTTAAATGAAATTGAAACATTAAAAAGTACAAATATTATTTCTGATGGGATGATTCCTAAAATAAACAACGTCGAACAAGCATTAAAAAATGGCGTGCACAAAGTCATTTTATGCCATGCTAAAGATGTACTTAAAAATGTAAATGAAAATGCTATTTTTGGAACCACCTTTACCATAAATTAAATATGACAAAAAAACAAGAAGAACCATTGATGCAATGCATTGATTTATTGCAACAACTTATTGCAACAACTTCATTTAGCAAAGAAGAAGAAAAAGTAGCTGATGTAATTCAGAAATTCTTAAAATCAAAAAAAATTCCTTTTGAATCCAAATTAAATAATACTTGGATTAAAAATAAACACTTCAATTTTTTAAAACCAACCATCTTATTAAATTCTCATACTGATACAGTAAAACCGGTAAGCGGTTGGATAAAAGATCCATTTACTCCAACACTTGAGGAAGGTAAACTTTTTGGCTTAGGAAGTAATGATGCCGGTGCAGCATTGGTAACTCTATTAGCTACTTTTTTATATTTTTACGACAAAGAAGATTTAAAATATAACCTCATTTTTGCCGCCACTGCAGAAGAAGAAATTTCAGGAAAAAATGGAATTGAAATTTTAGACGATATCACTACAAATTGTGAATTTGCTATTGTAGGTGAGCCCACCGAAATGAAAATGGCAATTGCTGAAAAAGGCTTAATGGTGATTGATGCCGAAGTAAGAGGCAAAGCAGGTCATGCCGCACGAAATGAAGGTGTCAATGCCATCTACTTAGCAATGATTGATGTTCAATGGTTTCAGAATTATCAATTTAAAAAAATAAATCCAGTTTTAGGACCTGTGAAAATGACTGTAAGCATGATTCAGGCCGGCACACAACACAATGTAATTCCGGATTCATGCAAATACACCATCGATGTACGTACCATTCCTGAATACAATAGTGAACAACTTTTAGAAATTATTAGCGATAACGTAAAAGCTACCATAAATGCACGCTCTACACGCTTACAACCATCTCAAATAGATAAAGATCATTTAATTGTTAAAGCAGCTGAAAAATTAAATATTGAAACATTTGGATCTTCTACTTTATCGGATCAAACCTTATTAAAAATTCCAAGTGTAAAAATGGGTCCTGGAAAATCAGAACGTTCTCATACGGCAGATGAGTTTATTTTTATTCAAGAAATGGAAGATGGATATTCTATTTATAAAAAATTATTAGAACATATTTTATAATCAAAATCGACAATAAACACCCAAAGGTAATTTTTGTTCCGTCGTAGATGGAATATATAGCTCACCATATTCTGGTTGCACTTTATTAAAGCTTGTTTTTGAAAGATTATCGGAAATAATATTTTCAATAATTAAGGATGAAAAACCTAAAGAATACGTGTTCAATAAATAAAAATGATTTTCTTTATCTAAGAGCGAAAGCGTATCAAAAACCATTTCATTAATTTGATCTTCTAATTTCCATTTTTCACCATCTGTTCCATGTCCGTACGCCGGTGGATCTAAGATAATTCCTTGATATATTTTTCCTCTTTTCAATTCTCTTTTTACAAATTTTACAGCATCTTCCACTACCCAACGAATGTCTTTCAACTTTGAAGACTCCATATTTCTGTTTGCCCAACTCACCACTTGTTTAATAGAATCAACGTGAAACGTTTCTGCACCACCAGCGGTAGCGGCTAAACTTGCGCCACCTGTATAAGCAAATAAATTCAATACTTTCACATGTTCCATTTGGCTTTTTAATGCAGCTGTACGCTGAAAAATATAATCCCAATTCACACTTTGTTCCGGAAAAATACCTACATGTTTAAACTTAGTCAACGCCAGATTAAAACTAATATCTAATCCATTATGTTGATAATTCAATAGCCAATTTTCAGGCATTTTTTTCAGAAAATTCCATTTTCCAGAAGAAGAAGAAAGACTTTCGAATTGCACATGTGCTTGACTTTTCCATTCCGCATCAGAAATTTTTTTATTCCAAATAGCTTGCGGTTCCGGACGAATGGTGATATAATTTCCAAATCGTTCTAATTTCTGAAAATCACCGGAATCGATTAATTCATATTGGGTAAAATGTGCCGGAAAAATAGTTGATATCATTATTTATACTTTCTCATTTTTAAAAATAGCTGCACCAATTGCTGAAGTAATTGAGCCAAAAAGTATGCTTGAAATGAAACTCATTACCATCATAAATGTGGGTGAAATAAATTTATGTGTCATTTCAATTCCTTTTTCTATCTGCTCATCGTTTAAGCCATTTTTTGCCATTTCAGTTCTACTGATTTCTAAAATTTTATCAGCAAAATCAGGATTAATCAGTTGAATATAGATATTAAAATAAATAAGCATACCTATTGCCGCGATTATTGAAATAATAAATCCAACTTTAAATAATTTTCCAAACGAAAAGGCATAAGAGCTATTCATTTTTACAATTTGCTTTTGAGCAACAAGTAGTATTATTAGAAAAACAATTATAGGCATCCATTTTAATAATCCATGAAATTCATAGTTTAAAATGAATAATAAAATAGAGACAAACACAGCCGAAAATGCTGCGATTATACCAAATCTATACGCAACACTATTTATTTCAATTTCATTTTTTACACTTGTTTTATCCTGAAAATGATTAGTATCCATTTGTCTAATTTTAAACAAAAGTAATAAAAATTAAATGCAGTTTTTTTGTGCAATATTATTTCCTGCTATAAATCCCGTTGTCCATGCTGCTTGAAAATTAAATCCACCGGTAACAGCATCTATATTTAAGGTTTCGCCGGCAAAAAATAAATTAGGAATTATTTTACTTTGCATGGTTTTAAAATCTACTTCACGAAGGTCAATGCCGCCGGCAGTAACAAACTCATCTTTATTTGTATTTTTTGAAATTACCTCAAACGCTGTTTTGGTTAAGGTTTGCGCAATATTTTGTATATCATTTTTACTTAAATCTGCCACTATTTTATTCGTTTTAATCCCATTTATTTCCAATACTTTTAACCAAAATCGATGTGGTAAATCAAAAGGAGAGAAGTTGCTCATTTGTTTTTTGGCTTGCGTGTTTTTTTCCTCTTTTAATAGATGTAAAGCCTGTTCCTGGCTATAATTTATCCAATTGATGTATAGCGTAAACTTGTAATTTTTTGCATATAGTTCTCTGGCTGCAAATGCAGATAACTTCAAAATTGCAGGACCACTTAATCCAACATGTGTAATCAAAATGGCTCCATTGATTTTTAATTTTGAATCCATTAAACTACTTTCTATAGATGGGAATGAGATGCCTTCTAAATTTTTTATTAATTCGTGCTGCGTAGTAAATGTAAATAAAGATGGAACCGGAGCAATTATAGAATGGCCTAATTGTTGCATTATTTTCCACATAGTAGCATTGTTTCCGGATGCTAATAAGACGTAATCGGCTTCAATATTTTTGTCATTATAATAAATACGAAATAACTCGCTTTTTTCAACTTTTAAAACCTTACTTTGCTTTATAATTTTTATACCATATTTATTTGCTTCTGACGTTAGGCAATCAATAATTGTTTGAGACGAATTACTAACTGGAAATATTCTACCATCAGCTTCTGTTTTTAACTCAATATTTCGATGCTCAAACCATTCGATAGTATGTGTGCAATTGAATGTATAAAATGGCGACAACAATTCTTTACTTCCACGAGGATAGTATTTAATAAGTTCTTTTGCTTCGTAACAAGCATGTGTTACATTACATCTTCCTCCACCAGAAATACGTACTTTTTCCAGCACATCATTGCCTTGTTCTAAAATAATGATTTCTAAATTAATGCTTAATGTTGCTGCTTGTATGGCTGCAAAAAAACCTGCTGCTCCACCACCAATTATTACTAATCTTTTAGCTTGTTGCATATAAATGCAAATGTAAATAATTTGATTAAATAAGATAGTGTTTAAATGCCTATCCTACACATTTTTTCTGTAAGAAATTGGTATGTTATTTTTACCCAACGATATTTGGTTAATATCTATTTAAACAAGCCATTAAACTACTGACATAATGTGGATATCTAGGCATATTAATACGCTATTAAACGAGCCTAATATGGTATCTTTGTGGTACGAAAATTAAAACTAAATGTCAGACGAATTAGAAGAAAAACAACACGACAAAATTATTCCAATTAACATTGAAGATGAAATGAAAGCAGCCTACATCGATTACTCGATGTCGGTTATCGTTTCACGTGCCTTGCCAGATGTCCGAGATGGATTAAAACCCGTTCATAGACGCGTTTTATTCGGCATGAATGAATTGGGCATGACTTCCAACAAACCTTATAAAAAATCAGCTCGTATCGTCGGTGAAGTATTGGGTAAATACCATCCACATGGCGATAGTTCCGTTTATGACACTATGGTACGTATGGCACAACCATGGTCATTGCGTTATATTTTAATTGATGGACAAGGTAACTTTGGTTCTATCGATGGTGATTCTCCGGCTGCTATGCGTTATACAGAAGCACGTTTGAAAAAAATAGCCGAAGAAATGTTGGAAGATTTAGACAAAGAAACGGTCGATTTTCAGCTTAATTTTGATGATTCACTAGAAGAACCAACTGTTTTACCTACAAAAGTACCTCAGCTATTAATCAATGGTGCTTCAGGAATTGCTGTTGGGATGGCTACTAATATGTTACCACATAACTTATCAGAAGTGATTGATGGTATTAACGCATACATTGAAAATAAAGACATTACAATAGATGAATTAATTCAACATGTGAAAGCGCCTGATTTTCCAACAGGTGGATTGATTTATGGTTATGAAGGTGTGAAAGAAGCTTTCAAAACAGGTCGAGGCAAAATTCGTGTAAGAGGTAAAGCACGCATTGAAGAAAATAAAGAAGGTCGTACTCAAATTATCATTTCAGAAGTGCCTTACCAAGTGCAACCTAAAATGATTACGACACGTGCCTCTGAATTGGTCAATGAGAAAAAAATTGATGGCATTGCTGAAATTCGCGATGAATCGGATAGAGATGGATTGCGTGTGGTTTTTGACTTAAAAAGAGATGCAATTCCAAATGTTGTATTGAATAATTTATATCAACATACACCATTGCAAACCAGCTTTGGCGTAAACAATATTGCCTTGGTGAAAGGTCGCCCTCAAATATTGAATCTAAAAGAAATGATTCAATATTTCGTGGAATTTAGATTAGAAGTCGTGACTCGAAGAACTCAATTCGAATTGCGCAAAGCCGAAGAACGCTTACATATTTTAGAAGGATATTTAATTGCACTAGATGCATTAGATGAGGTGATTAAATTAATTCGGTCTTCTAAAAATCCTGAAGCAGCTAAAGATGGTTTGATGGCAAATTTTGGCATGTCTGAAATTCAGGCAAAAGCTGTTTTGGCTTTAACCTTACAACGCTTAACGGGCCTTGAAATAGATAAAATAAAAGCTGAACACAAAGAAATTTCAGAATTAATCGCCCATTTAAAAGAAATATTAGCCAATGAACATTTACGCTTTGATATCATTAAAAATGAATTGGCCGATATAAAGAAAAAATATGGAGATGCTCGTCGATCAGAAATAATATTATATGGTGATGATATTTCGTATGAAGATATGATTGCAGAAGAAGATGTAGTAGTTACTATTTCTCATTTAGGCTATATAAAACGAACATCTTTAACTGAATATAAAACACAAAATAGAGGTGGAAAAGGCTCACAAGGTGGAAAAACACGTGATGAAGATTTTATTGAACATCTATTTGTTGCCTCTACACATAACTATCTATTATTGTTTACAGAGCAAGGAAAGTGTTATTGGTTAAAAGTATATGAAATACCAGTAGGCAATAAAACTTCCAAAGGAAGACCTATTCAAAATATTATAAACATAGCACAAGACGATAAAATAAAAGCGTTCATTAATGTAGCTAATTTGAAAGATGAGACATTCTTGGAAACACATTTTATTGTGATGGCCACCAAACGCGGAACCGTGAAAAAAACATCGATTCGCGAATATTCACGACCTCGTTCCAATGGTGTTAATGCCATTACGGTTCGAGAAGGAGACGAGCTGATTACCGCAGCCTTAACCAACGGAAAATGTGAAATTATTTTAGGTTCTAAAAAAGGATATGCTGTTCGTTTTAATGAAATGGATGTTCGTTCAATTGGCAGAACCGGTTCTGGTGTTCGAGGTATCACTCTGCGTGGTGATGAAGATGAGTTAATTGGCATGGTTTGTGCAGATACAACATCTGAAAACAAAGATGATATCATGGTGGTTTCAGAAAATGGCTATGGAAAACGTTCTGCATTAGACGATTATAGAATTACTTCTAGAGGTGGTAAAGGCGTGATTTCATTAAACGTAACCGATAAAACAGGTAACATGATTGCCATCGATTCTGTAACCGATGATAATGACTTAATGATTATCAATAAATCTGGCTTAACCATTCGCATTAGCTTGAGTTCGTTAAGAACCATGGGCAGAAATACACAAGGTGTTAGTTTAATAAAATTAAAGGACAACGATGCCATCGCTGCCGTTTCAAAAATAGATCACGAAGAAGATGAAGAAATAGAAACTATCCAAGATGCAGTGGTGAACGAGGATTCAACAACTACCCAAAATAATTCAGAAGATAACACAACTATTGATGAACCAAAAAATGAAGTATAATATGAAAACTATACATTTAACAATCGCTTTTATTGGTGCATTATTGATGATGCAACCGACATTTGCCCAAAAAGGTAAAATTGTAGATGCTCAACTTTCCATGCAAGCCGGAAAAATTTTAGATGCTAAAAAATCGATTGATGAAGCTTTAGCAGATGCTGAAATTCAAAAACGAGTGGATGCGTGGTCAACGAAAGGTGATGTCTATAAACAAATTTATGAAGGTAAATTGTATTACGCCCAAAATCCAAATTGCTTGTTTGACGCAAAAGATGCTTATTTTAAATCCTATGAATTGGAATTAAATCCTAAAAAACAAAAAAAGAATTTTCCAAGTTTAGAAATGTTATACAGCTATTTGTTTAACGAAGGATTTGAACGATTTAATTCTAAAAAATACGATGATGCATTTAAACATTTCAAAGCAAGTCAGGAAGTAGATGAATTTTTAGTATCTAAGCAATATAAAGCATCATTAGATACCAATAATATTTTTGCTGCCGGAATTGCGGCTACTAATGCTAGTAATTTAGATGTGGCTCAACCTTATCTAAAAAGATTAGTAGAAATGAATTACGACAATCCTTCAATTTATGAAACATTAGCGCAGATATACGATAATAAAAAACAATTAGAAGATTTAAAAAATATTGTTTCCAAAGGCTTAGCAAAATATCCTACTAATAAAAATTTACAAGTATATGAGTTAAATTCAGCATTAGATGCCGGCGATGTGGCACAGTCTATTGCTAAGTTTGAAGCAGCTGTAGCCAACGATCCTAAAAATGCATCTATTGTATTTAATTTAGCTGTTTTATATGATAAAAATAATGAAACGGAAAAGGCTAAAGAGACATACGATAAAGCCATTGCAATCAATCCAAAATATGGAGATGCATATTTTAATATGGGTGTTATGTATTTTAATAAAGGTGTTGAAGTCAATAAAAACATGAATGCGATTGATGATAAAGAAGATCCATTAGGAAAAAAATACAATGAACTAAAAGTACAACGCGATGACTTATTTAAAAAAGCATTGCCTTATTTAGAAAAGGCGTATGAAATTGATCCAGCAAACGTTGATTACAAGTCCAATTTGAAAAAAGTGTATGCGAGCATGAATATGCTAGATAAAGCAAAAGCATTAGGTAATTAATTTTTAAAAAATAAACCTTATTATAATCCGAGTTTTTACTCGGATTTTTTTTTATAAAAAGTCAAACTACTTATTTGTCAATACTTGATTTGATTATAATTTAAAAGTAAAACATTTTCAAAATAAATATTGAGATGTAAGCATACTTTGGCATTACCTTAAATGAGGTAATCTGTACACATATTTTGTTTTTATCATCTAAACAAATTATGTTTAAATTATTCCCATTTAATTTTTTAAACTTCAAATAGCCTTATTTTACTATTGGTTTTAAAAGTAAATTATTTTCATTTAATTATTTGTACTTCATATTTGGTTGCTGAGGACACCAACCAATAAGCATGAGTATGGCAAACGAAAGATCTCTTTTTAGTCTAAAATGTAGCGATTGTTACACTACCATGTAATATTCAATTTTACATTAAACCTACGGGAAGTAAGGTAGTTGGGAACTGCCCACAAATTATTTTCATAATCTTTTATCCAACGGTAGGAAAGTGTATTGCGAATGCCTAAGATATTGAATACTTCAAAGCTCGCCCAAATATTTTCAAACTTACTGCCAAAGCTACTTGGCTTTTTTATACCACGTTTATCACCATTTAATAATAATGCAGAAAAACCAATATCTAAACGGCGATATGGTGGCATTTTAAATACATCTTTATATCTGTTTTTATCAGGTGGACCAAAAGGCAATCCGGTGCCAATAACAAGATTTAAATGCACTTTAAAGCGTTTATATTTTTCCAAATAATCTTGAAAATAAAAGCTAACAAAAAAGGATTGATCCGTTGGTCGTCGAATATATCCTGGATGAACAATAGATGAATCTACAGCTACTTGATCGGATACAGAAGGAGTGATAACGATGCCATCTTTATTTTTATATTGAACAAAATAATCGTCTAAAATATCTTCTTTGGTATTTAAATAAGATAATGTAATCCATGAATCAATGCCTTTTATCATTTCACCAAACAAACGAACATCTACGCCAGTAGCATAACCTTTAGCATGGTTGTTAGCAAAATATCGAATACGCACATCTTCAATTTCATAAGGATTTACGTTGCGTAAATGTTTGTAGTAGGCTTCGGCGGTAAGTTTAAATGGACGTTTTTTTATTTTAAAATTATAATCGGCACCAATTACTACATGGTAGGATTGTTGTGCTTTTATATTTTTATGTATATTTCCGTCAAATCCACGAATATCTCTATAAAAAGGTGGTTGCACATACATGCCACCTGTAAATCTAAAGGTAACATCACTTTTTAAATGTGGATGATAAAAAAGTTGCAAACGTGGACTTACAAGAAATTCTTTGTTTACACTCCAATAAGTATAACGCAAACCACCAATGATTGTTAGTGTTGATGAGTCTTTTAATAATTTACTCCATGTGTTTTGAAAATAGCCATGTGTTCTAAAAGAACTTAAATTATTTTTTGATTTTAAACGATATGGAAAACTAACATTATTGCCTGAATATGGAATTGAATAGCCTGCAGAATCTAAGCGTTGCCATTCACTAATTTCATCGTTTATTTGTTCGTATTGAAAAGTAGCACCCCATTCTAATAAATGTTTATTTTTAATGTTATATTTTCCATGATGTACAAAATTAGCCACTGTGGCATTTAAGGTGTTTCTTGCCCAATTTTGAAAAGCACCGATTCCTAAATTTTTTCTTACATTTCCAAAATTATCGCTGGATGGATCAATTTCTATTTCATCTAAAGAATAATATCCGGTGATATTAAAGGTTTCTTTTTCACGCATTTTCCAGAAAGCAGTTAAAAATTTCAAACTTAAATTGGTATTGGGTAAAAATTTATACGCAATACCAACCATCGTGTTTTGAAATTTGTCTTTTTCGTTGCCTTCATAATCTACCAAAAATCGAATAAGTTGATCAAAAGTTCCGGCTCGTGTTTCTTCTGTAACGGGTACAAATTTAAAATCATTAAAGGAATGATTAACTAATATTTCTATATCGTGTTTGATAGATGGTTTGATATGGAAATCGGCTTGTACATCAAAATAATTGGGATTGTATTCCCCTTTTTTATCTAAGCTTCCTAATAAATATCCGTTTGATTTGTAACGCATGCCTACTAAATACGTAAATTTGGCATTGTCTTTTGCCGTATCTTTTTGGGTGTAGGCTGCACCTTCTACATGTGCATTTACACCTAAGATGCTTGCCATAAATGAGCCTTTAAATGTTTTAGGCGTTTTATATTTTATATCTAATACAGAAGACATTTTGTCGCCATATTTGGATTCAAATCCGCCACCGGAAAAGGATAGCTTGTCTGTTAAATCTAAATTGGTAAAACTTAAGCCTTCTTGTTGTCCGCTGGAAGTAAGAAAAGGACGATAGATTTCAAAATCGTTTACATAGACTAAATTCTCATCATAATTTCCACCACGAACACTGTATTGACCGGAAAGTTCATTGTTGGATTGTACACCTTGTCCTAATGTTTTTACCACAGTTCCTACATCACCAGTTGGATTTGGAAAGTATTCTGCATCTTTTCCTTTGATAATAGATGTTCCTACTTTATCGGATTTAGTAGCTGTGATATTTACATTTTCAATGGTATTTTCATTAAGGATTAATTCAATATCTTTAAAAAGTTTCATTTTATTAGTAGAATAAAAAGTCATTCTTTTTTTTTCATAAGCAAGATTACTATATTCTAAAACACATGAATCATCATATTCTACATCAATTGAATAAATACCTTTATTATTGGTGATGGTGGCATTATTGGTTCCTACTTGAATTACAGACACATTGGCAATTCCTTGATTTTTTACATCCGCAATTTTACCGGAAATAACTACTGAATTTTGTGCTATGCAAAAATCACATACTAAAATAAAAAGGAGAGTAGTGATGTGTTTTTTTTGCATCATATATTAAACGAAAAAAATGAAAATCTATTTCAAGGTTTAAGCAACTAAAAATAAGTAAATAATTTCTATAAAATGAGTTTAAATTGATTTTAGTTGCTGTATAGTTTGTATAGGATTAGGAGAATTGAAAACGGTATTTCCGGCAACTAATATGTCTGCTCCATGATCAACTAATTTTTTAGCATTATCTAACGTTACACCACCATCGATTTCTATTAATGTTTGCGCATTATTTTTTAAAATTAAATTTTTTAAACGGGCTACTTTTTCGTAGGTATTTTCAATAAATTTTTGACCACCAAATCCAGGATTTACGCTCATGACACAAACTAAATCGATGTCAGAAATTACATCTTCTAACAATGAAATATTGGTATGTGGATTAATAGCAACACCAGCTTTCATTCCTATAGATTTTATTTTTTGTATAGAGCGATGTAAATGTGTGCTAGCTTCTAAATGAACGGTTAAAATATCAGCACCTGCTTCTTTAAATGCATCAATATATTTATCAGGTTCTACTATCATTAAATGCACATCGAATGTTTTAGCACTTAGCTTTCGCATGGCTTTAATTATAGGCAATCCGAAAGAGATATTAGGCACAAAAACACCATCCATCACATCAATATGAATATAGGTTGCTTCGCTTTGATTAAGCATTTCAAAATCAGCTTGAAGATGGGCAAAATTTGCCGACAATACAGATGGTGCAATGATAGGTTGGTTCATTTGTGTAAAGATAAAAGGAATTTATCAAATCTTATTTGGTAATCAAAAAAGATTAAATTATTAGTAAAGAATAAAACTCTAAAATTGTATCTAATTTAAATACGATTTTAATTCTTTGGTAATGGCAAATCTTCTCATTTTTCGAATGGCTTTGTCTTTAACTTGGCGAACACGTTCGCGTGTAAGATGCATTTTGATACCAATTTCATCTAAACTATAAGATTGACTAAACTCATTGATTCCAAAATAATAACGAACGATTTCTGCTTCACGTTCTGAAAGTGCATGTAAGGCATGCTCGAGTTCATCGTGTAAAGATTCATCAATTAGCAAACTGTCAGGTGTAGAGATAGAATTATCACTCATTAAATCCAAGCTAGTAGTATCATCATCTTCGCCAATTGGAGTATCAATAGAAAGATGAAAGGTAAGCGTTGCTCTTAAGGTGGCTAATTCATCTGGTTTCATTTCTAATAACTCTGCAAGTTCATCATTGGATGGTTCGCGTTGGTTATTTTGTTCAAATTCAACAATGGTGCGTTGAATTTTATTATAGATAGTGGCTTTGTTCATTGGTAATCGAACTACACGTGGTTGTTCAATCAGCGCTTGTAAAATGGATTGACGAATCCACCAAACAGCATAGGAAATAAATTTAAAACCTTTGGTTTCGTCGAACTTGGTGGCTGCTTTTATTAAACCTACATTTCCTTCATTGATTAAATCATTTAAGGCTAATCCTTGGTTTTGGTATTGTTTTGCTACAGAAACTACAAAACGTAAATTAGAATTCACCAGCTTATCCAAAGCGGCAGCATCGCCTTGTTTAATTTTTTTAGCAGTTTCCACTTCTTCTTCCTCTGAAAGCATGGGAAGTTTGGAAATTTCACTTAAATACTTATCTATCGAGAAGCTATCTCTCGATGTAATTTTGGTAGTAATTTTTAATTGCTTCATGTGTATTTAGTGTTAGGTTAAAAAATTCACATGCTACAAAACAACTTAATTAAAAAAAATGGAATGATTTTTTGTAAAAAATTTGTCATAAGCAGCATAATAGTTCATCTCAATATACGACTATTGTTAAAAAAATGTTACAAAAATGAAATATTTTTTTTCAAATCAAAGATAGAAAATAAAAAAGTCGGCAAAAAATGCCGACTAATATACCATGTGACATGGTTATTTTATGCTTCTTTAGGAAGTAACGCTTTTTTGCTTAATTTAAATTTACCAGTTTTAGTGTCAATTTCTAACAATTTTACGCTAACAATATCACCTTCTTTAAAAATTCCTTCTAAGTTTTCTAATCGATTATGTGAAATTTCAGAAATATGTAATAAACCTTGTTTGCCAGGCATAAATTCAACAAATGCTCCGTAAGGCATGATTGATTTTACTTCCGCATCATATACTTGACCGATTTCAGGAACGGCAACAATGGCATTAATTCGTTTCCATGCTGCTTGCATGTTCTCTTTATTGTTTGATAAAACAGTTACAATACCAATTCCTTTTTCTTTATTTTCTTCAATAGTGATGGTTGTACTTGTTTTTTCTTGTATATCTTGGATAATTTTTCCACCAGGTCCAATTACAGCTCCAATAAATTCTTTAGGTATATTAATACTTTCAGCACGAGGTGTATGTGGTTTTAAATCAGAACGATATGCTGGAATGCAAGCTTCCATTGCATTTAAGATATGTAATCTTCCTTTTCTAGCTTGTTCCAATGCTTCCGCTAAAACTTCATAAGAAAGTCCATCTACTTTTAAGTCCATTTGAACACCACAAATACCATCTTTTGTTCCTGTTACTTTGAAATCCATGTCACCCAAATGATCTTCATCACCTAAAATATCGGATAAGATTGCATATTTTCCATCTTCAGCAATCATTCCCATGGCAATACCTGAAACGTGTTTTTTAAATGGAATTCCAGCATCCATCAACGCTAAAGAACCGGCACAAACTGTTGCCATAGAAGATGAACCATTCGATTCTAAAATATCAGATACCACTCGAATCGTATATGGGTTTTCTTCTTCAGAAGGAAGTATTTGCTTTAATGAACGCATTGCCAAGTTACCATGTCCCACTTCACGACGCGAAGTTCCACGAAGCATTTTTACTTCACCAGTAGAAAATGGAGGAAAGTTATAATGAAGAATAAATTTATTAAAAGTTAATTCTTCTGCTTTGTCTATCATTTGTTCATCGGTTTTAGAACCCAATGTAACTGTGGTTAAAGATTGAGTTTCACCTCTTGTAAATAAAGCAGAACCATGTGTAGAAGGTAATACATCTACTTCCATAGATAAAGGACGAATTTCATCGGTTTTTCTACCATCTAAACGAATTTTTTCATCTAAAACAACATTTCTAATGGTTGTTTTTTCCAATTTACTATAATATTTAGAGAAAAGCTCTTTGTTGAATGAATCTAATTCATCTTCAGGAATTGCGGCAATGTAATCTTCTTTAATTTGCTTTAAGGCTCCTTTTCTTTCATGTTTTCCAGATGCAGCTTTTGCTATTTCTTGAATTCTTTTTTCTGCAAAATCCTTTAATTTTTGTTTTAATGCCTCATCTTCAATTGGTTCTGAAACAATCATTTTAGTTTTGCCACATTTTTGTTGTAATTCAACTTGTGCTTGGCATTGTTTGATGATAATTTCATGTCCTACTTTAATGGCATTTATTAAATCTGCTTCACTGGTTTCTTTAGCTTCACCTTCCACCATCAAAATATTATCTATTGTTCCTGCAAGTATAATATTTAAAGATGCATTTTCTGCTTCTTTAAAAGAAGGATTAACAACAAAATTTTCGCCTATTTTTGTTACTCTTACCTCAGAAATCGGTCCTTCAAAAGGAATGGAAGATATACTTAGAGCAGCAGATGCTGCTAAACCAACTAATGAATCAGGTTGTACGTTTTCATCCGAAGAAATTAAATAAATTAAAACTTGTGTATCGTTTACAAAGTTTTTTGCAAACATTGGTCGTATTGCTCTATCTACCAAACGGCAAATAAGCACTTCATAATCACTTGCTCTGCCTTCTCTACGGTGGAAACTTCCTGGAATCCTGCCTGCAGCTGCAAATTTTTCTTGGTATTCAACTGTTAACGGGAAAAAATCAATACCTGCTTTCGGTTCTTCTGCTGCAACAGCTGTTGCTAAAATCATACAGTTTCCAGAACGAACTACTACGGAACCATCTGCTTGACGAGCTAATTTTCCTGTCTCTATAGTGGCAGTTTTGCCATTTCCTATATCTACTGTTTGAGTATGTATATTGAATTGCATTTTTAAAAATTTAATAGGTATAAAATAAAAAGCGAGGCTATAGCCTCGCTAAATTTAATCGGTTTATTTACGTAATCCGAGTTTTTCGATTAATGCTCTATATTGAACAACATCTTTATTGGCCAAATATTTTAATAATCTTTTTCTTTGACCTACTAATTTATACAAAGAGCGTGTAGAAGAGAAGTCTTTTCTATTTGTTTTCAAATGATTTGAAATGTGGTTGATTCTATGAGAAATCAATGCCACTTGTGATTCAACAGAACCTGTGTTGGTTTCAGAACCACCAAATTCTTTAAAAATGTCTTGTTTTTGTGTTGTTGTCATCTTATTTTTCGTCTAAATTGTTTATTCAGATATTTATTTTCGGAATGCAAAGATACGTTTTTTAAATGTTACTACAAAATTATTATTAACCTTTTGTGGATTACTCAACATAATCCAATTTTTGGGCATTAAATGCTATCTTTTTAGGTGTAAAAATCTCATTTTAAGGTTACTAAAATGTTTATTCTAAAATGAACTGAAATTCCATTTAAAAAATAGGTAAATTCGTGGATTAAATTATTAATGAATGAATTTATTATTTTTATTACAATCAACAAGTGCATCCGGAAGTGGCATGTCCACCATTATTATGATGGTTTTGATGTTTGCCGTTTTTTATTTCTTTTTAATTAGACCTCAATCTAAAAAAGCAAAAGAAGCACAACAATTTATTGATACATTAAAAGCAGGAGATAAGGTTATTACTGTTTCCGGTATCCATGGTAAAATTGTATCTGTAAATGAAGAAGATAAAACATTTTTAATACAAGTGGATGGTCCAACCAGATTAAAAATGGAAAAATCTGCGATTAATTCTGAATTATCAAAAACGTTGAATGCAACGACAGCAGCTGTTTAATTCAATTTATTTTTTTCATTTTAAATTTCTTTAATTCTGACGTATGTTGAAAGTTGGAATAACCGGTGGAATTGGCAGTGGTAAAACGACCGTTTGCCAACTATTTTCTACATTGGGAATTCCTGTATATTATGCAGATATGCGCGCCAAAGAATTGATGGTAGAAGACATTCAATTAAAAACGTCCATAAAGCTTTTAGTTGGAAGCGAAGCATATTTTTCAGATGGTCGTTTAAATAGAAAATTTATTGCTGAAAAGGTTTTTCAACAAAACGATTTATTGCTACAATTAAATGCATTGGTACATCCTGCAGTATTTTTAGATACACAACAATGGTACCATTTACATCGAGATAAAACATATACATTATACGAAACCGCTATTCTGTTTGAAAGTGGTAGTTATCAGTTATTAGATAAAATTATTACTGTTTATTCACCAATTGATCTTCGAATGGAACGAACTATGCTGCGAGATGGAATTAGTGAGGCAGAAGTAATGGATAGAATAAAAAAACAATTACCAGAAGAAGATAAAATGAAACGTGCTGATTTTATTATTTATAATGATTTAACAAAGTCATTGATAGAACAAGTATTGGCCATTCATCAACAATTAATTACACTTGACAAAACTATTTAAGGTTGATTTTGTTAGCAAATATGTATTTTAAAAACTCAAAATAAATTAAAATGATAGAAACTGTAAATTGTTTAATTATTGGTGCCGGTCCTGCCGGATATACTGCTGCAATTTATGCCGCTCGAGCAAATTTAAAACCTGTTTTATATACAGGAATTGAACCTGGTGGACAACTAATGACGACTACTGATGTAGAAAACTATCCTGGATATCCGGATGCAGTTACGGGACCAAAAATGATGGATGACTTTCAAAAACAAGCTGAACGCGTGGGTGCTGATATTCGTTTTGGTGAAGTTACCAAAGTTGATTTTTCTGAAAAAATACATAAAGTTTGGATTGATGAAGAAACTGAAATCCATGCCAAATCTGTTATTATTGCTACTGGTGCAAAAGCAAAATGGTTAGGATTACCATCGGAGCAACGATTAAATGGCAGTGGCGTTTCTGCGTGTGCCGTGTGTGATGGTTTTTTATTCAGAGAAAAGGTAGTAGCCATTGTAGGTGCAGGCGATACTGCTTGTGAAGAAGCATTGTATTTGTCAAACCTTTGTCCTAAAGTACACATGATTGTACGCAGTGATAAAATGCGTGCCTCGAAAATTATGCAAGATAGAGTAGTGGCAAAGGAAAATATTGATATTTATTGGAATACGGAAACACTTGAAGTTTTAGGTGAGCATAAAGTGGAAGCTATAAAAATAAAAGACAATCAAACACAAGAAATTTCTGAAATTAAAGTAGAAGGTTTTTTCGTGGCAATTGGACATAAACCTAATTCAGACATTTTTAAAAATTGGTTGGAAATGGATGATGCTGGTTATTTAATTACAGTTTCCGGATCAAGTAAGACTAAAATAGCTGGTGTTTTTGCTGCTGGCGATGTGCAAGATAAAGTATATAGACAAGCTGTTACATCTGCCGGAACCGGCTGTATGGCAGCCTTGGATGCGGAACGATATTTAGCAGAACATTTTCATTGATATAAAATAAATTAAAATAAAACGGAGTTCGATTGAACTCCGTTTTCCATTTATTTATTACCCGAACATGACTTTATGGTTTTTGATGTCATGCTTCATAAAGTTAAGTGTCATTTTTTTTAAAAAGATGGTGGTTTGAAGGTATTTTTACTACGTAGTGGTACGGATACTAAATTAACTTTTTATCCATAGCATATTTTATTAAGCCAACAATTGTTTTAGTATTAAACTTACGAATCATATTTTTTCGATGCGTTTCTACCGTTCGTTCGCTAATGAATAAGGTATCAGCAATTTCTGCATTGCTAAATTCTTGAACAATTAACTTTAGGATTTCTAATTCACGTTCAGTGAGTTTTGCTTGTTCAATTTCTTTTATAGGTTTGTCGTTTTTATATTTTACCATTTCTTCCGTAACATCATCACTAAAATGCATTTTTCCATTTGATACTTTTTGAATGGCATTGATGAGTTCTTTATTTCCAACATTTTTAAGTACGTAACCAGCAATTCCGGCATCAATCATTTTATTAATATCATTGATATTATTAGACATTGAAAGTGCAATAACATGTATAGATTTATTTTTTTGTTTTATGTTTTTTGTCAATTCATATCCATCTATTTGTGGCATACTAATATCCGAAAGTACAATGTCCGGTTGCAGGTTATCAATTTCATTTAGAAAATCATTACCATTCGTATATGTTTTTAAAATTTTAAGATCCGGATTAGTAGATAAAATTGCCACTAATCCATCAATCATCATTTGATGATCATCGATAATAATAATGTTTATTTTTTTTGTATTCATTTTTTAAGTTAATGGAATTTCAATAAATATGGTGGTTCCGTTATTAATAGAAGATTCAATATCTATTTTGCCTTTTAAAAATTCAGTTCTTAATTGCATATTTTTAAATCCGATACCACTGTTAGTATTTATATTTTTTATATCAAAACCTTTGCCATTATCTTGTACCATAAGAGAAATTTCTCTTTCATCAGCAGAAAGTTGGATCATGACCTCATTGGCGTGTGCGTATTTTATGGTATTATTTACGGATTCTTGAATAATTCGATACATCATTAATTTTTCAGTATTATTCAACGAAGATTCTTCAAAACCATTGCATTCAAATTGGACGTTTAGTTGATTGGTTTGGTTTATTTTTTGAACAAATTTGTCAATGGCACTTATTAATCCATATTTTAATAGAACATCCGGCAATAAATTGTGTGAAATATTTCTGATTTCTTTAATAGATTCATCTAAAACAGTTAAAGATTGGAGAATTTTTAAGTTGGAAGTATTGGAATAAACAGCGCTTAAATTTAGTTTAGTGGCTGATAATAATTGTCCAACACCATCATGTAATTCTCGAGCAATTCGTTGTCTTTCGTTTTCTTCCGATTCTAAAATAGCTAAAGTTCTTTTTTCTTCTTCTTTAAAAAGTTCAATTTGAAGTTTCTTATCTTGTTTTAATTTATATCTATTTATTAGTAAAACATACGTAAAAATGGATAAGATAAAAATAACAAACAGTGTACCGATTAAAATATTTCTTCTACTAATTTTTAAATTTTGCTGAATTATTTGTTGTTGTTTTTTTTCCATTTCATATAAAGTTCGTAACTCAACAATTTTGTTTTCTGTTTTTTCATTTATAATACTGTCTTTTATAGAAATACTGTTCAGCAAAGCTTGATATGCTAATTCTGGTTGATGGATAGATGAATATAAAGTGGCTAATAATTGGTATGCATTTTTTACACCTAACTTATAATCCGCAGCTTTACAATTTTCAATACTTTTAAGATAATATTTAATGGCATTATCTGTTTCTTTTTTTGCTTCATAAACTGCGCCTAAATTACAATAGGAATCGCCTAGTTGTTTTTTATTATTAAAAATGGAATCAATGGAAATTGCCTTCGAATGATACTCTATGGACTTGTCAAATTCGTTAGAATAATAATAACAATTAGACATATTATCATAAAACATGGACTTACTGTATTGTGCATTCAACTGATTACATAAAACCAAACCAATACTATCCATTTTTAAAGCATCTGAATATTTTGCTTGCATGCCATAAATATTTGCCATGTTGTGATATATGGATAACTGGCTAGTGTTGGGCTTTTGGGTTGTAATCATATCAAATGATTTTTTTGCATACTCTTCTGCTAAAGCTAATTGATACTTGGATTGATAAACCATTGAAATACTATTATAGCTGGAAGCAATCTCATTTTTATAATTAAGTTGTTCGTAAATTTTCAAGGCATCTAAAAAATATTGCATTGCTTTTCCATAATCACTTATTTGCCAATAACTTGATCCCATTAATGCATAGGAACGAGCAATTAAACTATCATTATTCTCATTTTCAAATACTTCTAAAGCAAGTTCTATTTCTTTTATTGCAATTGAATAATTTCCTTTCAATTGCTCTATGATTCCATGATTTAATTTTGAAATAGAAATACCTAATGCATAATTATTTTTCTCTGAAACTAAATTTAAAGAATCAATATATAATTCGGCCTTTTGAATATCTACTTTTTGATAAGAAATAAATTGTCGATTAAAATAATCAACCTGCTGATGAAGTTCGTTAACAGGTATAGGTGCTTGTTTGCAACTTACCATGAATAAAAAACAAAGAAAAAAAAATCGCATTCTTAAATGATAATATAAATAGACTTAGTTTCATACAATTATACATAAACTATTTCAATTATCTATTAACATTTTTTATCAATAATTTATTACTTGATATATTGCAATTTGGAATAATTTTAGCTTTATATTTGAGGTAATAAAATGAAAAAAAGTTTTTGTATTATCATATTGCTATTAAGCATGATTCCTTTTTCAGGAGCACAATCTGAAAATGATAATATTGTTTTACCGCAAACCGTCATAGATGGCGATACGTTACCTGAAATTATATTTGAACCAATTTTAGTGACTGATTCTAAATTAGAAAAAGTTAATTTAGAAGAATGGCAAATGCGATATATACGTAAAGTGTATCCGTATGCATTACGAACGGCTCGTCTCAATAAAAAAATACAGGAAGATTTAATAAAATGCGATACTAAAAAAGAACGAAAACGTTATTTAAACGAATGTGAGAAAGTTTTGAGAGCAGAATTTGAAACCACCTTAAAAAATTTAACCCGAAAACAAGGACAATATTTAATTTTATTAATTCACAGAGAAACCGGAATTACGGTATATGATTTATTGAAGGATTATCGAAGCAAATGGAAAGCATTTTGGTGGAATTTTGCTGGCAAGTTTTACGACTTAGAAATGAAAGCTGAATATGAGCCACAAGGCAAAGACAAAGAAACTGAAAATTATATACAAAGATTGCAGTATATTTACCATACTGATGGTACAAATTATTTAATCCAACATGAACAATTCCATACACCAATTCCAGGTCAAAAACGCTCAAAATAACGACGTTCAATTGTCAGATTATAAAGGCAAAGTGATTTTAGTTGTTAATACAGCTTCTAAATGTGGCTTAACGCCTCAATTTGATAAATTAGAAAAACTCTATCAAGAATTTAAAAAGGATGATTTTATTATTTTAGGATTTCCGTCTAATGATTTTGCCGGTCAAGAGCCCAATTCATCTGAAAAAGCAGCAGAATTTTGTAAAATAAATTATGGCGTTACTTTTCCAATTATGGAGAAAATTCATGTGAAAAAAGGAGAGAAGCAACATCCATTATTTACATTTTTAGGCAACACGTCTCCTGGTTTAAATTTAGTATCACATCCTAAATGGAATTTCCAAAAATATTTAGTGGATAAAAATGGAAAAGTAGTGGATTATTTTATTCCAACAACAGAACCAGATTCCGACAAAATTAAATCGGCAATTAACAAGTTACTGTCTAAATAGAAAACAAAGCTTTTTTCTTGTTTTTTATTATTCAATAGAAATCCGTTAATTTTGTACCATGAATAAAATAGATATACTGGTATTTGCTGCACATCCAGATGATGCAGAACTTTCCTGTAGTGGCACCATACTGAAACATATACAATTAGGATATAAAGTAGGCATTATTGACTTAACACAAGGGGAATTAGGTTCTCGTGGCACCAAGGAAACTCGAAAAAAAGAATCAGCACATTCGAGCCAACTATTAGGTATTTCTATACGTGAAAATCTTGATTTTAAAGATGGTTTCTTTGAAATCAATGAAGTTCATCTTTTAAAAGTAATAGAAATAATAAGAAAATACCAACCTGAACTAATTTTGGCAAATGCCATTAACGATAGACATCCTGATCATAAACGTGGCGGCGACTTAGTATCCAGAGCTGCTTTTTTGAGTGGTTTACGAAAAATTGACACAATATATAAAGGCAATTCGCAAACACCATGGCGACCCAAACAAGTATTTCGATATGTTCAAGAACAATATCAAAAACCAGATTTTATTGTAGATATTTCTGGATTTGAAGCACAAAAATTGGAGGCAATTAAAGCATTTTCCACTCAATTTTATGATCCAAATTCTACAGAACCAGAAACACCTATTTCAAAAAGTGATTACTTGGAATTTGTCACTGCACGCATGAAACAATTTGGACAAGCCATTAATACAAAATATGGCGAAGGTTTTACTATAGAACGAACTTTTGGGATAGATGATTTATTTCAATTGAAATAAATCTTTTTTTTAAGTTGCTGAAGATGAAGATTGGAAATAAGCATGAAAAATTTCACGTTAAAGCACAATACAATTCCAAATGTTGAATCTTACACTTTTACCCACGAATACTATTTAATGTTTTAGCGGTAGTTTTTCATTTCGTCAATTTCATTTTTAATTCTTTGTCTTATGTCCATTTTTGCACCGCTGAAAACAATTATTCCTGTTCCAAATTCTCTTGCATATTGGTTATTTATTGAGTCCATAAGCGTTGAATTTTGAAAAAAAGGAGCTATTTCTTGTAATTCTACATTTACTTCTTCTGCTTCCTTTACTCTAATTAAATTTTCATATTTTTTAGTTAAATCAAACCAATTGATGTAATCAGCATTAAATGAAACTGCTCTTAGGTTTTGTTTTGTATAAAAATTTATTGCCCCAGCTTGTCCATAATTATCGCATAAAATAAGTGTATTATGCTTATTGGGTAGTCTTAAATAAGCACTATCCACTTTTAATGCTAATTCTTTCCATCCAAGCATATCTGCAAAATCTTGTGGCAATAAATGGTCTTTACCATCTTCCCAACGAAGTAAACCTAATTTTTTATATTTTTCTGAATGTTGAACAATGTATTCCGGGCTTTTATTTGGAAAGGCAACATTATAAATTGGAATAAATAAAATTAGAGGAACTGCAATGGTAATAGGTTGTAAATATTTTTTCCATCCGTTTTTTAAAACATCCGCAAGATAAACGGAACCAAAAGCAATGTAAATTGGATAAATACCAATGGCATAATAATCTTTTGCCTTAAAATAAAGAAAGGCTATTAAAGTAAAGAGAATAGAGAAAATGAAAAGCCTATATTTTTGGAAAGGTTTATAAAAAAGCAATGCATAAAAGGATGAAAAGATTACAATAAGTGAGCCTAAAAAAAAGAGCAACTGATTTTTTAAAAAGTCAAATCTATTTACATTTATTAGTTGAGTATCTGCCAATTCTTTTAAGTGGTAAAAGACAGGGAATTTATTATGGTATTGCCAAACAAGGTTAGGTAAAATAAAAATCAAACCCATTAAAATTGCAAAATATAAACTGGGTTTTAAAAATATTTTCCTATGTTCTGTAACTAAAATAGAAGGAAAAATACCTATTAAGAGAAAAACAATGTTATATTTATTTAAAAAGCCAATTGCGAATACTGTCGCTCCTATATACAGCCATTTTAAATCATCTGTTTTGATAAATTTTAGCAATATAAAGTATAAAACCGTCCAACTTAATACATCAAAAGAATTGGGTTGATACAAAGTATTTAGTCGCAATAGTGCAGAAAATAAAACACAAGTTGCCCCTAATATCAAAGCAAAAAGGTTTCCATTTAATTCTTCTATGGCTTTCCAAACTATAAAAATTGTCAATGCACCATACAAAGCAGGGAAGAACCTAATCCAAAAAATTGAATTGCCAAGTATTTGAATAATATAAGAAGTCCAAGAGGTAAGCGGTGGTACAGAAAGATAACCCCAAGCCAAATGATTTGCTTGATCAAGATGCAAATATTCGTCTCGTTGTAAGTCATACTCACTGCTTAACAATAAAAATTGCAGCAAGAATTTAAGTCCAATGAAACCAATTAAAATTGTTGTTTTTTTTGTCATTGAACTGTTTTAATTAAAAATACAGCTAACTACCAAATTTTACTAATATCATCGCACCAAGCTCGAACTAAAGCGTCTTCTTCTTTACCTACAAAACCTTTTGACGTCAACATGTCATAACACGTCAATAAGTCGTCCAACATATTTTGTTTACCACCTTTGATATTTAAATTGCTCAATTCTTGACAAATTTTGCTGTTATTTAAATAGCCAGGAATTTCATCTTCAAAATCTTTTAGAAGATTATGTTGGTTCCGTTCTTGCCAAACAGTAGCATCATGGTATAAAATAGACCAATCATTTTCCCAACTGATTCGCTGTGCCACATAACTACGCCAAATATCGGTCATACGGAAGCTACAATAAGCAGGTAAATACAACAATGGAAATGCTTCTTGATACCAATACGTGTTTTGGCTATTAAATGGACTCCAAGCATTTTTACCTAAAGCAACTGGTTTTCCTGTTTTCTCAAAATCTAAAGGTAATGGATAAGTTAAACGATAAACCGCATCTACATCCGGATTTTCATCGGCCAAACCTTGTTGAATAGGACAAATAATCTCTTTCATTTCAAAAGAGGAAAGAGCTGGAGTCGTTTTTTGAAGTTCTTCTAAAGGTAAACCACGAGGCCATATAAATTTGTTGCTGAAGTACTTATATACATTTATCCAACCTGTTTCTTTAACATCTACTGCATGTATGTTTCGTGAAGTAGGTTCCCAGAATTCCGCTCTTGGTAAATTATCATCATCGGTTTCTACTAATTCTGTAGTTCCATTTTGCAATGCAATGATGTAACCTATATTTTTTCTTGCATAATGTTTTGTTGGACAAAGTTTTGCAAACTTTGAGTCAACGGTTAGTTGACGATCAACTGACCAAAAATCACAGCCTTCTATATGGAATTCTGCAGGAGATTTAGTATCGCCAATCATTATAAATTTAATGTTTCTTTGAGTACATTCTTTTGCAAATGTATGTAAAACACCAAGTTTGTCATTTGCTATTGATGTGATTACTAATGTTTTAGTTGACATTGGTTCAAGATTTAATTTATGTTTATTGAAAAATTATATGGTTGGAGAATTTCCTTTAATTCGTTCCCAGAAATAGTACATTAGTGTTTCTCTGGCATTTTTAATGGCTGATGCAGAAACACGTGGAGAAGGTGCTTGGTAATGAATCGGCACTTCAGCAGTACGATGTTTACGTAATAAGTATTTTACTTCTGTTTGATAAAAATGAGCTCTAGATTTTAATGGATATTTCAATAATTTTCCGATTACATCTCGGTGAAACCCTTGAAATCCAGATGTCATGTCGTATAATTTAGTGCCTAGCAACATGTTAGCCAAAATAGTTCCAGTTTTACTTAAGAATCTTCGTCTAAATGGAGAATCGCCCATCGAACCATCTTTAATGAAACGAGAACCGAATGCAACTTCATTTCCTTCATTTAATACGCGTAAATACATTGGAATTGCTCTTGGATCATGGCTCAATCCAGCATCCATTTCTATAATAATATCATGGCCACGATCATACGCTACTTTGAATCCGGTTAAATAAGCATCCACCACATTTTTATTTTCTGGAGCCCAGATTACTTCAAATCTATCATCTTTTTTTGATAATTCTTGTGCCAATTCTAATGTTTTATCCTTGGATGCATTATCAATTACAAAATAAATTTTTCCTGTTCCAATTACGTCCATTACACGCGTTAATAAATCAACGAATGGTGCAAAATCTTGCTCTTCATTAGCCATTGGTATGGTGGCTGCCCAATTTTTATACAAATGCATGCGTGTTCAATTTTTCTATTTCCTTGTTCTATTTTATTGACTATAATAGTAGCGTTTGTTCCCAAAGTCCTATTTAACATAATATAAATTATAGGACAAAATGTATGGTTTTTATTACTCTAATATATAAATGCGAATCTACTATAAATTTATGATTAATTAGATACTTAGTTGCTTTTTATTAATCTCTATGAAACCGTTTATATTTATCATATGCATAAAATTTTATGTAATCACCTGATGTGATTCTTTTCTGAATATCTCGCCAAAACTTAGGTTCAAAAATCTCATGATGTTCTGCTAAGAAAATTTCTCCAATCGGTCCATCTGGTGCCATAAATGCCTTAAATTCTTCTGGAAAAATATCATTAGGTTCCACAGAAATGATTTCGTGTGCGCCACGTGTATCATCTTCTTCCGTAAATTGTGGCATTCGTCGAAACCTGCAATCTGTAACTTTGGCAATTTCATCATAATCATAAAAAATTACTCTTCCATGTCGTGTTACTCCAAAGTTTTTCAATAACAAATCACCTGGAAAAATATTGGCTGCGGCTAATTCTTTTATACAAAATCCATAATCTAAAATAACACGACCTTTGTTAATTGGATTTATATTTTCTTGTAGATAGATGTTTAATGGTGTCATTTTTCGTTCAATATACACATGTTTTATGAGTACTTTATTTCCATTAAATTCAACCGTTTCTTTACAAGAATTTTGTAATTCTTGAATGAGTTCATGAGAAAACAAATTTCTTGGAAACTCTAAATTTTCAAATAAATGTGCGTACGCCATTCTTCCTACGCGGTCGTTTATTTCAACTTCTTCGTATTTTTTTATCACAAAATCACGGGTACAATTTTTAGGTGCATCAAATTTGTCACGAATAATTTTAAAAACAAAATTATAATATTTAAGTGTGAACACGGCCATTACCATTCCTTTTATTCCTGGCGCAATAATAAATTGGTCTTCATGATTATGAATATAATTCATTAAATCTCTATATAAAATTGTTTTTCCATGTCTGTAATAACCAATGGAATCGTACAACTCACCAATTGTTTTATGCGTCAACATTGCTTTTAGATAGTCAATTAATTGAGCTGGATATTTAGTATATACAAAAAATGAGGCTCTGGTAAAGCTGAAAATAATACTGATATCAGCTGGAATAAATATGACTGAATCTACTAAGATTCCATTTTCTTCATTCAATAAAGGAATAACTATTGGCATCGACCAGTTTTTATAAAATATTCTGGCAATGACAAAAGCACCTCTATTTCTGTAAAAAACAGGTTTTAATACTTCTATCCTATCTAAAAATAAATTTGATTTTTGGTGAATAATTGTTGGCGCTACTTCATCAAAAATTAATTGAGCATCACGATTTATATCTTCAAAAGATACATTGAATTTAAAATAATTTAAAATTTGTTTGATCGCCACTTTTGAAAAATGAGCACATTCAATAACATCATAAATATCTTCAGCATATTGTGGCATTGGTTTATAATCAGTATAATCAAAGTATTCAATATCTGGATTAAAACTCTTCTCCACAAATACTTTTCGAGTAATTGAGTTATAAAATGTTTCTGAATTTAATCGATGTGGTTTATGTATCACTAACGAAGTGTATTCGTTTTTTATGGCTTTCCAATGCTCAATAGAATATATATTTTCGCCTAACAGTTCTTGCGTTTTTGCGAAAACTTCTTTAACAAATTTTCCATACAATCTATATCTATCTTGTTGTCGATGAAATAGTTCTGTAAATTTTCTGTTTTCGAAATATTCTTTTGCACATAGTGTAATTTCATTGAAATTGGTGAGTAATACATCGTATTGATTTGCAATATTATACGCAACTTTTTGAACAACTTCTTGATTTATCATTTATTGTAGTATTTTTAAATCTTGTAACAAGATACAAATCTGCCTATGAATTTAGAAGAAATTAGATTTTATTGTTTGTCAAAAAATGGAGTTACAGAAGAATTTCCATTTGACGAAGAAACCTTAGTGTTTAAAGTAATGGGAAAAATATTTTTATTGACAAATATTAATGTGTTGGAATTAACAGTAAACTTGAAATGCGATCCGGAATTAGCCGTCGAATGGAGAGAAAAATATGCTTCTGTTGTTCCAGGATATCACATGAATAAAAAATTATGGAATACAGTATCATATAATGGAGAATTTTCATCGTCTGAATTTTTAAAAATGATTGATCACTCCTATTGTGAAGTAGTAAAAAAATTACCTAAAAAAATACAAACAGAATTACAAAAATAGTTGATGCATTTTTTACGATATATATTGTTCTGTATTTTCATTGGGCTGTCATTTATTGGTATTTCAAAAGAAATTATTATAGATAATTTTTTTAAAACTGAAGATGTCTATAATTCGCTCCTAACCACAGAAGATGATTTGCAATCGGATTATATAACCTATAAAGCCATCCTTTACAATACTACTTCTAATTCTAAAAAGTTAGCTATAAGTGTCATCAATCCAATTATTGATACGATTGAATTAATAGATAAAAATCAACATCTATATACAGGTGATAAATTTTCGTTTAATAAAAAAAGAAATGAACACTATAATAATGTTTATTTTTTTAACATCGCACCAAATGAGAAAAGAAACATTCAAATAAGAATAAAGAAACAATGGAAATCCGTTCATGTAAAAATAAACATTGCATCTTTCAATGAATTTATTAAAGCAACCAACCATGATAATTTTTACTTAGGAATATACTTTGGAATTGTTTTTATGTATATTTTATTATTGATCTGTTTTTATATTTTCAGCAAAAGTAATTTCTTTCTAATTTATTTATCTATTATTCTTTTTGTGTTGATTTTCATTTTTCAATTTTCTGGAATTGGATTTATTTATATTTGGCCAAACTCCATTTTTATACAAAACAATATATCCACATTTGCATTAATTGGATATTTGAGTGCTCATTATATTTTTATTCGTTCTTTTTTTTCGGTGCAATTTAAAAGTAATTATTCCGGCATTATTTTAAAAATAATGGTATATATTCTTGTTTTTTTTGCCGGTTTATTTATACTTCAATCTTTCAAAAATGATTTTACATATAAATACTCATTTGTAATATATGAATTGATAAATATTTTATTTGTAGTTTATGGAATTATCATTGTTTTACTTTGTTTTTATAGCTACAGAGCATCTAAACAACGTGAGATTATATGGGTTTTTGTAGCAGCCACCATGCATTTTATTAATTGGTTATTATTTATTAATAATATTTTTGGATCGATTCATTTCTTAAATTATTTCATTGATTTAAAGTTCTTTTCAAGCAATATATTTATTCCACAACTTACCTTTTTTATTTTAATTCTAGAGATATTTGTAACTACAATTTTCATTGGCATAAGTTATCATCAACTCATACGTCAAAATACGATATCATCCAAACGATTAGATTTTTTACAAAAACGCAACATCAATACGTTCGTTGTTGGTCAAGAAGCAGAACGAGAAAAAATTTCAACATTAATCAATCAAAGTATATCTGTAGATATTAAAAATTTTAGAACTCAAATCAATGATTTTAAGCCAATCAATGATGAAAAAAATATATTGCCATTCGTTTTGCAAGAACTCGATAAAACCTTAGAAGATATTGAACACATTACACAAAATTATGTTGCTCCTGATTTAGAAAAAATGGCTTTAATTGCAATTATAACTACTGCAACCGACAAACTATATACACATCTAGAAGTACAATATGAGTTTAAAAAAATAGCTGATTCATTCCTTTTAAACCCAATAGCAAACATAAATATTTACAGAATTTTACAAGAAATATCCAATAATATTTTAAAACATGCAAATGCTAAAACAGTAATAATTTCAGCCATGAAAGACAATAATTCTTTGCAAATTAAAATCATGGATGATGGTATTGGTTTTGGTGATTCGGTTTCCAACAGCAAAGGAATTGGAATTCTAAATATTGAATCAAGAGTGAGTAGTTTAAACGGACATTTTTATATTCTATCTAATGAAAATGACGGTGCAATGATGAACATTATATTTAACTTAAATGATATTCTTTGAATAAAAAAACAAACATAGTACTTATTATTAGTTGCATTTTAACAGCATATTCTTGTACTAGCAAACAGGATTCAAATATTTTTTTGATAAATAAAGCATTGCGTTGCAAACCAGCTTCACACTATATTATTAAAGTAGAAAATGAAAATGCAGATTCATTAAGTTATTTATTACAGTTAAAAAATATCGAAAAAGATACGCAGGAAATATTAATCGAATTTCCCATTCAACAATTAGATAATGTAAATGCTATTCAATTAGAAAATAATACTGTCATAAAACAACACACATTTGTTTCTAAAAAATTAAGCCAACGAATCTACTACGATAGAAATATTGTTTTCCCATTTTCTCTGTCACCATTAAAAGAAAATACAATTTTATTTACGTTCCATAAAGATGATATTCATAACTATTTTAATCCTGAATTATTAGTATGGAAAAAAGATGCAAAATTCAACAGAACACAAGCACTAGAACTCACGCGTGGCGTATTTTATGGCATTTTAATCTTATTTGCATTTATTTGTTTTCTCATTACATTCATGCTTAAAGAACCAAATTATTACTATTACTTATTATATCTAGTTTCAGGCATATTTTACTTATTTGTAAAAAATAATTTAGGATACGAATTGTTTTGGCCGGATTCACCCAACTTAGATGTGTTCTTTAAAAAAATAATGCTTTCCGTATATTTAATTACGTCAATTCTTTTTTTACGAGGATTTATTCAGAAAAGAATCTACATGCCAAACTTACAAAAAACATTGCGTTATTTTATTTTATTTGGTTTAACCTTAATCGGAATATCATTAATGGTTGGATTACTAAGTTATCCGGCACAAAAAACATTTATCGTCATTCAAACAATTTTTTCAATTGTTTCATTTGTTACGGTAGCAATTACTTTCATTTTCGTGTATTTCAATACAAATGAGCGATCGTTGGTATTGTTTTCATTTTTGTATTTTATTTCCTTTTCTTTCTTTTTATTTTATCCGCAACCCGAATTTGGAAGTGCTATATTTGGCGTTTATGTTGGACAAATTTTCATGTATAGCAATGCATTCATCATTGCGCTCGTCATCACCATTTCTACTGTTTATAGAGTACTTCAAATAATGAATGAAAATGAAAAACTAAAAAAAGAAATGAGTAAGATTCATTCTATCAATAATTTTTCACTCATACAAGGACAACAAAACGAACGTACACGTGTTGGTCGTGAATTACATGATGGAATTGGAATAATGATGTCAACCATTAAAATGAGATTATCTGCATTGAAAGTAGATAACAAAACGGATAAAGAAAAATTGAAAAAATATAGCCAAGAAGTAGATGTTATCTGTCAAACGATTCGTCAGTTTTCGCATACACTTTTGCCACCTACTTTAAAAAAATTTGGATTACAAGTGGCGTTAAAAGATATGCTGGAACAATTTAAACATCAACATAAAATTGAACTAACCTATAATTTCACCATTCCAGATAATTTAGCACCTGTTTCTCAACAATTAATTTATGATTTTTTACAACAATTTATTCAATATTTTTCAGTGTCAAAACCTACACAAATTAATATTAGTATTTACGTAATTGCATCCATCAAAGAAGCACAAATAAGAATTCAACATACCAATTCATATACTGATTTAAACCACGCTTCTATACAATCTATTATTTCGGTGATTAACTTATTAAATGCAAAATTCCAAAATAACATATTGAATGCACGTAATTCCAGGATACATTTAGAGTTTCCAATTTTATTGGAAGAACACAATAAAAAATAAAACTAGAATTTAATAGTAATGGCTGGATATTTGTGCTGAAATGTTTGAATGAAACTATTTTTCTGTTCCTTTAATCGTTCATTTTCTATACTATTTTCATGCTTTACGCGATGTTGAAACAACAACCTACCTTTTTCAATTTCTTTATTAATTTCATGTGTTTGATGTTCGAAAAATACGGATGAAAATTGCTTCCAAATATATTTAATAGCAACTTCGTTGGGATGCAACATATCTTCTGCATAAAATCGATAATCACGTAATTCGTCCATCATAATTTCATAAGAAGGAAAATAAAAACAATTTCTATTTTCAGATATCAATTGATGAATACATTCTATCAAAATACTTTTACTTCGTAAATTTTCAATGGCACCATCTCGCCAATGTCGAACCGGCGAAACAGTAAATACAATATTTATATCCTTAACTAAATGTTGAATGGAATTAAAAGCAGACTTTATCGCATCTATTGTCAATACATTTTTTTCAAATTCGATATTAGGAATTTTATGACAATTAGCGACTATTTTATCTTGTTTTATATGTCGATAAACAGATGAAGAACCCAAGGTAAGAATTAGCCACTTCGCTCCTTTTAATTGTTGTCTTGCTAATTTTATCTCATTATTTATGGCATCTAATACTACATTGACTTGCGTGTTAGAGAATTTTCCATGATGTTCGAATGAAACAAATAAATCTTGATGTCGATATAAATCATTTTCAGTAAAATATTCTTCATGGGCAATTCGTTTAATAACATTAAAAATAGAAATTGGATTATACAGAATTCCAAAAGGATTACAATGCACATTAAATCCAAAGTAGGACAAACGATGTCCAATGTTTTCTGTAAAACAAGAACCCAACATTAATATTCTATCCGAATGATTTATGAAAAAAGGTGAAATTGGTATTTGTATTTTAGTTCTAAATTCCATTCGTGTACAACTTATTTTTGTCAAAATTAGCAAATTTCATTTTTTGGAAAGATATTTGCTCTTAATAGTTATGCAAAATATAAAAACATTATTTTTATTTATTACTATTAGTTGGATTTCGTCCAGTTATGCTGCAATCTATATGGATGCTGTTTACAATGAAAAAATAAAAACGGTTCAGTTGTTTCCACAAGGTGCTGATATGGCAATGCCCATTTTAAATATTAATAACAACGAAATATTGGAACTGCATTTCGATGATTTATCCAATTCACCTAAATCGTATTATTATACCATTCTTCAATGTCAGAGCAATTGGACACCAACCATGATGAATCAAATGGAATATATAGATGGATTTATGGAAGCAAACATTTCAGATTATGATTATTCAAATGGCACTAAAATTCCGTACGTGCATTACAAATTAGAGTTTCCAAATCAAGATATGAGCGTCAATCGTTCAGGAAATTACGCATTAATTGTGTATGAAAACAATAAAGAAAATCCAATTTTTATTAAACGATTTATGGTTGCAGAAGCAAAAGTAGTAATAGATGCCAATGTTGCTTATACCAGAAATTTATCTCAAAGAGATAAACTACAAGAAGTAGTTTTTCGTGTCAATTATAAAGGATTTAAAATAGATAATCCACAAATGGAAATAAAAGCAACAGTGCTTCAAAATTACCGTTGGGATAATGCTAAAACCGAAATCAAACCACAGTTTGTAGGCATGAATGAACTTAACTTCGATTTTAATGGTGTACTCACCTATCCTTCCGTGGGTCGTGAATTTCGATTTTTTGACATGCGTTCATTGCGTTTTAGAGGACAAAATATAAGAGCTTTCGATATTCAAGAAAATGAAAATGAAGTATATCTATTATATGACAAACCAACTCAGCCAAATAAATATCAAATGGTTAAAGATTTGAATGGGCAATATTATATTGAAAATTTAGACAATCCTTACTATAATACAGGAGCAGACTACGCCAACGTACATTTTAATTTTGATTTTAATGGTAAAATTGAAGACGGAAACTTTTATGTCATTGGTGCGTTTAATAACTGGACATGCAACGAAAATTCAAAACTCTATTATAATACATTAGACAAAAGTTATGCTACTAACATTCAATTAAAGCAAGGATTATATAACTATACCTATGTTTATAAAAATGAAATAACAAATACTACCGATTCATACAGCACCGAAGGATATTATTATGATACTGAAAATGATTACACGATACTATTATATTTTACTCCATTTGGTGAACGTTATGACAGACTAATTGCAGTTAAACACATCAACTCAATCATAAATAGAATGTAATGGCTACAAAATTTGACATACAAAAAGGAGATTTACTAATTGCGGAACCATTCATGAAAGATTCCAATTTTAAACGCACCGTAACGCTGATTTGTGAACACAATGCAGAAGGAACATTAGGATTGATTTTAAACAGACCTTCCATTTTTAAAGTAACAGAAATGATTCCCAACTTTCCTGCTTTTTCATCCCATGTAAATTACGGTGGACCAGTAGGAATGGATCGGTTAAATTTTATACATAGTTATGGCGATAAAATTGAAGGTGCCTTTCCTATTGTTGATAATTTATATTGGAATGGAAATTTTGAACAATTGAAAGAGTTGATTCGCAAAAAAATGATAATGCCACAAAACATTCGATTCTTTAGTGGTTATGCAGGCTGGGAAGCCGGACAATTGGAAGAAGAAATGCAAGATAACAGTTGGATTGTTTCAAAAAATAATCCAGAAATATTTAAAATGAGTGCCTATATGTGGAAAGAAATTTTAGAAAAAATGGGCGGTAAAAACAAGCTTATTTCCACTTTTCCTGAAGATCCCATTTTGAATTAATGCGTATAAAATTGCAATAAAAAGTCAAAATTACTCTAGCTCAATTTTTGTTTCTTTCAGCATTAACATATTCATGGCATTGGGTTTAAATCCAGAAATATATTTATGCACGAATCTCGTCACTTCATCATAAAACAAAGGAACCACAGGTGCTTCATCTAAAATAATTTTTTCCATCTCATGATACAAAGTATATGATTTTTGTACCGATGTTTCTTTTAAAGAGGCTTCATAAAGGGCATCAAATTTTTCATTTTTAAAATAAGTATAATTAGGCGGTGCTCCATTTTTACTATAAAAAAGTGTCAAATAATTTTCACCATCCGGATAATCACCAATCCATGACGCTCGAAAAAATGGAGCTTCGTTTTTTCGCATTGCTTCTCGTAAAAATGAAGCCGGCACATTTTCAATCACACATTTAATTCCAATACTCGATAATTCATTGGCAATATTTGTTATTAAGTCACTATACGTTGGATTGGAATAAATTTTTATTTCACTGAGTCCTTTTCCATTTGGAAAACCTGCTTCAATTAATAATTGTTTTGCTTTTTTTAGATTATAAGAATAACCAACTACAGCCTTTTCATCAAAACAAGGAATGCCTTTCGGAATCATGCCACTTTCAGCTGGAACACCAATACCATTTCTCAAATACTGTATCATCTTTTTTCTATCAATTGCATAATTTATCGCTTGTCTAACTTTTTTATTTTTTAATGAATGATATGGTTGTTTTCCCATGGAAATACCTAAATATTCTGTATTTAAATAAGGTAACTTTTCAAAAATAATCTCCTTTTTCCATTCAGGTTGCAACTCACCAGTTCGAGTCAATAATTTATCCTTATAAGAAATATCTAGTCCAGTAATAAAATCAATTTTTCTTTGAGAAAATTGTAAAAACTCAGCACCTTTATCTGCAATAAAACTAATGCGAATGCCTTGTAAATAAGGCAATTTGCCACCATTGCTGTCTGTTTCAAAATAGTTACTATTTTTTGTCAAAACCAACACATTTCCTTCCACCCAACGTACCAACTTAAATGGACCTGTTCCAATTGGATGTGAACGAAAATCTTTCCCATAAAACGCCACCACTTCTTTAGGAACTACAGAACAATATTGCAAGGTCAACATACCTAACATTGGATAAAATGGAGTTTTTAAATGAATCACAAATGTGGTATCATTTAACGCTTCAAACGGATTTGATTTATCTACTTTATCATTAAACAACCAAGCTCCAGTGGATGCAACACTTGTATCAATTAATCGATTAAAAGAATACACAAAATCTTGTGCCACTACTCTTCTACCTTTTTTATTTTTAAATTGAGCATCATCATGAAAATAAACATCACTTCGTAAATTAAAAGTATATGTTAAACCATCTTCACTTATTGTCCATTTTTTGGCTATGCAAGGTTGAACATTGAGTTCCTCATCTATTTGTACCAATCCATTAAAAAGTTGATTATCGCACCACATAGTGGCTTGATCTTTAGAAAATGCCGGATCTAAAGAGGCTAATCCGGCTGAAATATTTAAACGAAACACATCTCGCTTTACATTTTTATTTTCATGACAAGCAGTCAATAAAATGGATACTAAAACAGTATTAAAAATAATTTTAATAATTGACATATATATTAAAACTCCAAGAATGAATTAATTTGAGCATCACAAAGTTTAAGTATCTCCGTATTCGTAAAATTTCCATTTTCATCAAAATGGTGACTTACTTGCGAAATAGGAATTTTAAGATGTAATACGTTCATTTTTATATGGTTAAAAATATTGGTTAAATGCTCCATACCTCTTAAGTTTCCGGCTCTTCCTTCTGCAACGCCTACTAAACACGCTTTTTTATTAAAAAAACATTTCTTCAAATCAGTGGCATCAATAAATGCTTTAAACATGCCAGGAAAACTTCCATTATATTCAGGTACTACAAATATAAATTTTGTTGTTGGAGCTAAAATAGTATCTTCTATTTCAACTTGTTGTATGGTTTTTTCATCTTGATAGGTGTGATTAAAGATTGAATCTTTCACAGATTCTAGTGTGAACAAACGATGTTCAATTTCTTTTTGAGTCAATAAGTTGCTGTATAAATCAGCAATTTTTCGAGAATAACTGTTTGGGCGTGCAGTAGCGTGAAATATGGTTAACATTTTGCTTTTTTTTATGTGGATAAAAGTAAAACTACTTCATACACAATTAATTAAAAATTATCCACAAAATATGTGTGTAAAATCTTTATACACTTCACTCAAATTGCTGGTATTAATAGGTTATTTTTGAAGCGTGGAACATTTTGTTAAAATGAACATACTTCATTTTATTAGGATTGCTCCTGAAGGTATAAAAATTAATCAGTAAAAACAGAAAAATGCACTTCACCTATTATGGTCATTCATGTTTTTTAATAGAAACAAATGGGATTAAAATTTTATTTGATCCATTTATTTCACCTAATGAATTAGCAAAAGGTAAAGTGGATATCAATACCATTGAATGTAATTACATTGCTATTTCACATGGCCATTTTGACCATGTAGCAGATGTTGAAAATATTGCCCAACGCACGAACGCTACTATCATTTGTGCGTATGAATTGTATGAATATTTTTCTAAAAAAGGATTGAAAAATTTTAGACCTATGAATGTAGGTGGAAAATGGACGACAGATTTTGGAAGTGTAAAATGTGTAAATGCTGTTCATTCATCTAATTTACCGGATGGAAGTTATGGTGCCAATGCCATGGGATTCGTATTTAATACAAAAGAAGGTGATTTTTATTACAGTGGCGATACGGCATTAACCATGGATATGCAATTAATTCCAAGATGGGCAAACTTAAAATTTGCCGTTTTGCCCATTGGCGATAATTTCACTATGGATGTAGAAGATGCCATTACCGCTGCAGATTTTGTTCAATGCAACAAAGTAATTGGTGTTCATTACGATACTTTTGGGTTTATTGTAATCAACCATGATGAAGCCAAAGAAAAATTTACTAAAAAAGAAAAGGAACTTCTTTTGTTAAACATAGGAGAAACTATTAATTTATAAATAGAAACAAGCAACATGTCCAAAATAATTAGTATAGCAAATCAAAAAGGTGGTGTGGGAAAAACAACTACAGCCATCAACTTGGCGGCAAGTTTAGCCATCTTAGAACAAAAAACATTATTAATAGATGCAGATCCACAGGCAAACAGTACAAGTGGCTGCGGTTTTGACCCAAAAAATGTAAAAGTAAGTTTGTATGAATGCCTAATTGATAGCGTAAAAGCAAAAGATATTATTTTAGAAACAGATACTCCTAATTTACATGTGCTTCCAGCGCATTTAGATTTAGTAGGTGCTGAAATCGAATTAATCAATCATCCCAATAGAGAAAAAATTTTAAAAGGAATTATACAAGAATTAAAAAATACGTATGATTTTATCATCATCGATTGTTCGCCGTCGTTAGGCTTAATCACAGTGAATGCTTTAACGGCTTCTGATTCCGTTTTAGTGCCGGTACAATGTGAATATTTTGCGTTAGAAGGCTTAGGGAAATTATTAAATACCATTAAAATTGTGCAATCAAGATTAAACAAAGATTTAGAAATTGAAGGAATTTTATTGACAATGTACGATCAACGTTTAAACCTATCCAACCAAGTAGTGGCAGAAGTAAAACGTAGATTTGAAAACAGTGTATTTAGCACCATAATTCATAGAAATACAAGATTAGGCGAAGCTCAAAGTTTAAGACAACCTATTATAATGTATGATGCAGAAAGTAAAGGTGCCATCAATTATTTAAATTTAGCTAGAGAAATTTTACAAAACAATGGATTGACCAATATTCCAATGGAAGATAAATTTATTGAAGTAGATGAAAACTTAAATTAATTAACAAAAAATATCTATTATACACAATGGCATTAGTAAGCAAGAAAAAAGACGCGTTAGGAAAAGGAATACGTGCTTTATTATCAGATATTGATGATGACAATGAAATTTTAAAAATTAGTGCAACCGATGATGATTCGATTGTCAATACCGTTCCAAAAATTAAATTGGATTTAATAGAGGTGAATCCGTTTCAACCTAGAGCAGATTTTAATCAACAAGCTTTAGAGGAATTATCTTCATCCATAAAAGTACATGGTGTTATCCAACCTATTACTGTTCGAAAAATTGGCGATAAAAAATATCAATTAATTTCTGGTGAACGTCGATTGCGTGCCTCACAAATGGCTGGTTTAGAAGAAATTCCGGCTTATGTGCGAACCGCCAACGATCAAGAAGTGGTGGAAATGGCTTTAATTGAAAATATTCAACGTGAAGACTTAAATGCAATTGAAGTAGCACTCACCTATCAACGTTTAATAGATGAATGTGAATTGACGCATGAAAATTTAGGTGACAGATTAGGTAAAGACAGATCTACCGTAACCAACTACTTACGTTTATTAAAATTACCACCGGAAATTCAAAAAGCATTGCGTGACAAAGTTTTATCTATGGGACATGCTCGTGCTATAATTTCTGTGCCTGAAGTAGATAAACAATTATATGTTTTAAAAGAAGTAAATTCCAAAGGTTTATCTGTACGAAAAACGGAAGAATTAGTACGCTTGTTATCTTCCTCTAATGTTAAAAAAGCAGAGAAAAAAGAACCATCTTTGCCTGTTGCATACAAAAGTGTGCAGTCAAAATTAATGGATATTTTTGAGACGAAAGTGAAAATTAAAAAATCTGCAACAGATAAAGGTGAAATCGTCATCCCTTTTTATTCTGTATCAGACTTAAATCGTTTGTTGGATATAATTGAGAAAGAGTAAATACTCAATGTTCTATAAATATTGGTCGAATAAAGGAATATTGCCTATCATAAAACCCGAACTTGGTTTAAGTTTAGTGGCATTTATACTCATTTTTTCAATCGAAATATCCTTTGCCCAATCTTCCGTTTTTGATTCTATTCAACTTCAACGCAGAATTGCATTTCAAGATTCAACATTAGCCCATTTAAATACATCCAATACTTCGCAAAGTATTGATACGAATGCCGTTACGAGCGTGGATAGTTTAGAATTAAAAAATTCAATATCAAAAAAAGAAAAAAAGAAAAAAGAAAAAAAAATAGATACCACTCATTATTCACCGAAAAAAGCAGCCATTTGGGGTGCTTCCTTTCCTGGATTGGGTCAAATCTACATGAAAAAATACTGGAAACTACCGATTGTTTATGGTGCTTTAAGTGCTACGCTCTATTTTGTAGTTTCTAATGGAAAAAAATTGAGAACATACAATGGCTATTTGAGAAACTTATACAATAATATCCCAAATCCAGCACCAATTGATCAATTAAATTTAAGTCAAGTAGAAACATACCGAAATAATTATAGGCGAAATGTACAGTTGACAAGCTTTGCTACAGTTTTTGCTTGGGGATTATCAATTGTGGATGCAGTGGTTGACGCTCATTTACACTCATTCGATATTTCCGATAATTTAAGTTTTAAAGTTAAACCCAATATAAACTATTCCAATTTTACGTATTATGCAGGAATTGGAGTACATTTGAATTTCAAATAATTTCTTTTAAATACACAATGAAAATAGCATTAATCGGTTACGGAAAAATGGGAAAAGCGATCCATGAAATCGCAAAAGAAAAAAATGAGCGTTTAGGTAAAAAATTGTATGACATTTCATTAATCATTGACATCGACAATAGAAAATCTATCACCAAAGAAGATTTGAAAAAAGTGGATGTAGCCATCGAATTTACGTCACCTCACACTGCCGTAGATAATATTAAATGGTGTTTTGATGCGGATGTTCCTGTAGTGGTAGGAAGTACTGGTTGGACTGAAAAATTAGACAATATAAAACAAATAGCATTAGACAATAATAAATCATTTTTATTCGCACCAAATTTCAGTATTGGTGTAAATGTATTTTTTGAAATCAACCGCATATTAGCAAAAATCATGAATGATCATGAAGAATATGATGTGACCATGGAAGAAATCCATCATACTGAAAAAAAAGATTCACCAAGTGGAACAGCCTTGTATGCCGCTTTAGATGTCATTCAAAGGATGAAACGTAAATCAAATTGGGAAAACATGGAAACACGAGATGCATCAACTTTATCCATTATATCAAAACGTATAGACAATGTTCCTGGAACACATACTGTTACGTATGAATCTTCTATTGATAGAATAGATTTAACGCATACTGCCCATAATCGCAAAGGTTTTGCAAGTGGCGCATTGTTAGCGGCAGAATGGTTGCAAAATAAAAAAGGAGTATTTACCATGGAAGATGTCTTAGGTTTTAACAAACATTAAGATACGATTTGTAATACTATTCATTTAAATTCAACTTATCCCATTTATCCAAAAAAAAATAAAAAATGCTTAGTTTAATTTTTGCGTACCTACTTCATTATTTACTACATATTCCTTGTTATGGATTGTATAAAAAAGCAGGGAAAGAACCTACAAATGTTTTTATTCCTTTAGTGCAAGATTTTACTTTGTTAGAAATTATTGGTAGAAAAAAAAGCCATGCCTATTGGGGTTTAGTGCCTTATGTAAATTTTTTATTTGGTTTAACTTGGACTACAGATATTTGTAATTCGTTTGGGAAAAGAGCATTTTGGCAACATTTTATTGCCATTTTCGCAGGATATTTTTATTTTCCGATAATTGGCTTTGATAAAACTACAAAATACGAAGGTCCAAGTCATATCAATGATAAATTAAACAACGAAACAAGCATTTCAAAAACTAAAAAAATAACAAAACCCATTTTACCCAAACGTTCATTTGCACGTGAATGGGCAGATGCCATTTTATTTGCAGTAGTAGCCGCAACCATTATTCGAACATTTGTCATTGAAGCATATAAAATTCCAACCACTTCCATGGAAGGTTCATTGCTTGCCGGTGATTATTTATTTGTAAGTAAATTAAACTATGGTGCACGTGCGCCAATTACACCTATCGCTTTTCCATTTGCTCATCATACGATGCCATTTGGATTGGGAAAAGCGTATTCTACTATTGTTCAAATTCCATATTTCAGATTGCCCTGTTTTGAACAGGTAAAACGTGGCGATGTAGTAGTATTTAATTATCCTGGCGATGCACTGGCATCACCCGAACGTCAAATTGATTACACGGATAGACCTTTAGATAAAAGGGAAAATTATGTAAAACGATGTGTGGCAATTGGTGGCGATACCATGCTTATTAAAAACAAACGATTGTATATAAACAATATTGCACAAACACAATACAAGAATATGCAATTTTCATATATTGTATATACAAAACCTAATGAGCCATTATCCGCAGATGTTTTAGAAAATATTGGATTGAATTGGTATAATGATTTAGCCGATCGCTCGTATTCAAACAATATTGGCGAACCGATTGCACCAATTGATGCGTTAAAAGCAGATTATAATTCAGCAATTTCACAAAATATGGTTCAATTGTTTCTTACAAACAGTCAAGTAGAAGCATTAAGTAAACAACCAAATGTGTTAAAAGTAGCACCTCGTGATTTACCTGCTATCGGTGGTGATTTATTGTTCGATGTAGTAGCTCAAAAATATAATTGGTCGGTGGATAATTATGGAAGTTTAATTGTTCCCAAAAAAGGTTGGAACGTGGATTTAAGCAATCAAGAAAATTTTGATAAATATGCAAAAACCATTGAATTATTTGAGCATGCCAATGCTGTGGTAAATGGAAATCAACTTTTTGTAAATGGTCAAGTAGTGACTTCATATACTTTTAAACAAGATTATTTTTGGATGATGGGTGACAATAGACACAACTCTGAAGATTCACGTTTTTGGGGATTTGTTCCAGAGGATCATGTTGTGGGAAAACCATTATTTGTGTGGTTATCCATGGATAGTTTTAATGCATTTTTTGAATCTATTCATTGGAATAGAATGTTTAGAAGTGTTACTTCATTATGTAAGTAAATTTATTCGTTTTTATTTTTCATAAATAGATAGTAACAATTATGGAAATAAATCCACCTAAAATTAAACTTGAAGATGGAATTAAATTCATCTTTTGTGCTGTACGAAAGAAGTGGCTACAACTTACACCCGAAGAAAAAGTTCGACAATTTATTATTTTTCAATTAGTCAACAGCTTTCATTTTCCATTGAAATATATTTCTGTTGAAAAAATGATTCTTGTAAATGGTTTAAAAAAAAGATATGATATTGTGGTGTATAATCAAGCATTGCAAGCATCCATTTTAATTGAGTGCAAAGCAGAAAATATTGAAATATCAGAAGCCACCTGCCAACAAATTGCTACTTATAATTTAAACATGCAAGTTCCATATTTGATGATTAGTAATGGAAAAATGAGTTATTATTTTGAAATAAAAAATGATACCATTGTAAACATAAACCAATTGCCTCCTTTTTCTGAATTGTAAAGAAAAACGGAAGCCTTATTGCTTCCGTTCTTTGATGATATTTTTTTTATTTTATAAAAACCAACCGATTAATTTTTTTATCAGTTTAGTTCCACTTTCTGTATAAGGCGGAAAACGTTGCTTAATATCACTAAATGTTGATTTTTTCAAAATTCCTTTTAAATGGCTGAATGTGTCAAAGCTTACTTTTCCATGATACGCACCAATGCCACTCTCACCTACTCCACCAAATGGCAATTCAAATTGTCCAACATGCATTAAACATTCATTGATGGATGCATTTCCTGATGAGGTTTCATTCAATATTCTATCTTGGTACATTTTATCATTTGAAAAAATATACAATGCCAATGGTTTATTTCTTGAGTTTACAAATTTAATCGCGTCATCTAATTTATCATATTCAATTATTGGCAAAACTGGACCAAAAATTTCTTCGTTCATTACATCATCTTCAATAGAAACACTATCTAATAAAGTTGGTGCAATGTATTTCTCTTTAATATCGGTTTGTCCGCCCATAATTACATTGCCTTTCTCAATAAAACGGCTAACGCGTAAGAAATGTTTTTCGTTTATAATTCTTCCAAAATCAGGACTTTGTTGCGGATTTTCACCAAAAAATTCTTTGGTAGTTTGCTTAAATAATTCAATAAATCTTTGCTTTACTTTTTTATCTACTAAAACATAATCAGGAGCCACACATGTTTGACCTGCATTGGTAAATTTGCCCCAAACTAAACGTTTGATAGCCCATTTTTCATCAAAATTTTCATCCACAAAAGCCGGCGACTTTCCACCTAGTTCTAATGTAACAGGTGTTAAATGTTTAGCAGCAGCACTATAAATCTGACGACCAACATCTGGACTTCCGGTAAAGAAAATATAATCAAATTTTTGTTCCAATAATGCATTGCTTTGTTGAGTATCACAACGAACTACTTTTAAAAATCCAGCATCAAAATTTTCATTGATTAATTTTTCTAATAAAATGGCGGTATTTTCAGACATTCTGGAAGGACGAATTAAACAAGTATTCCCAGCAGCTACTGCACCAACAACCGGCGACAATGCCAATTGAAATGGATAATTCCAAGGAGCAATAATAAATGTGCAACCAAATGGCTCGGCTTGAATCCATGAACTTCCTAATTGATGAAATAATGGTGTTTTTACTTTTCGTGGCTTAGACAAGGAACGAATATCTTTTAAAGTATGATCGATATCGGCAATCATAAACCCAATTTCTGTGCTATAGGCTTCCATGGATGATTTATTCAAATCTGCCTTTAACGCATTCATAATTGCTTGTTCATTATCAACAATTAACTGACGTAATTTTTTTAATTGTTGTATTCTATAATCAACATCTTTTGTTTTTCCGGAATTGAAAAATGTGCGTTGTGCACTTATTAAGGATGTCGCATCAAATGTTGAATAAACTGAACTTTCAAGTGTAGTTGACATATTAAACTAATTTATGCTCTAATTTAGTAATGATTATTGACATTTTATATTAATTTGATGAAATATCACACCAATCTAAATTTGGTTTTAGATAATAACTGTTTATAATTTATCTCTTTTTTTTTTGATGGATTAGTATTTTTTTGTAGTTTAGTTTAAATAAAAAAACTATGAAATTTAATTATAATATCATCCTGACTTTATTATGTATTTTTACAACTGTAAATTCCATTGCGCAGACGTATAATCCAAATCCTGAAACATGGATTATAAGTTCAGAAACTACACAATGTGAAACTTCGACGGATGAATGTTTATTGGTAAAACAAGCTGGAAAAAAAGAATTTGAAATTTTCAATGAAAAAATTGAAGGTTTTAATTTTGAAAAAGGTTATCAATATACCATATCTGTAAAACAAGAAATTAAACAACCTCCAATTGCTGCCGGTGAATCAGTTTTTAAATATGTTCTATTAAAAGTGATTGCTCAAAAATCAACTTATACACCTGCTGAAACCATTAATAATAGCAATACTAGCAACAATAAATCAAAATTTTTTGATATTAATTATGAGACTGTTCCTTGTGGAAGCAATTACACACAAGCTTGTTTGTTGTTAAAAGAAAAAGGAAAAAGTGAATTTGAAATTTTTGAAGGTTCTATCTATGGTTTTAATTATCAAGCTGGATATAATTATACAATAGAAGTAAAAGAAACTGGAAATAGTAATTATTATTTGGTCAAAGAAATTAAAAAAACAAGCATTAATACTCCAGCAAACACGCAAGAAATTAATGCAACAAATAATAACTCAATTTCAACAAATACTATAAACAATAAAATCATTCAACCAACATCAATACCAACAACGTCCAATTTAGATGGAAGATGGTATGTTAGAAAAATTAAAGATTCAGATGGTTCGAGCTTTGTTACTGATGACAATGTATTGTGGATTGAAATCAACACGTTTAGAGATAAGTTGGATGGATTTGGTGCATGTAATAAATTTGAAGCAGTTGTAAAATCCGACTTAAAAACAACTTGTCAAATAAGCAAAATTACTTCTACCTTTTCTAACTGTGGAAATAAGAAATTAGAAAATTTATTTTTTCAATTATTGCAAGAAGTAAATCGATTCGAAATTAAAAATGGCAATTTAATTCTATCCAATCAATGGAACTTTTTACTAGGATTTACATCTAATCCAAATAATAAACAAGATATTCCAACCACATTCACACCTCCAACAATCGTTAGTAACAGCAATCTTGTGTATGCAACCAATAAAAATGAAGAAAATAAACCAAATACTACTTCAATTTCTAATTCATCTACAACAATTACAGAAACCAAAGTAAATCCTTCATCAAATGCGAATTTGGATGAATTAAAGCAAAAAGAAAATGAGATTGAAATCTTGAAAAAACAATTAGCAGAACAAGAAAAAGTAAAACAACAAAAAGAATTAGAAAAGAAAAATACGGAAGCATTAGCTCTTAAACAACAACAAGAAGCACAAGAGAAAGCAACAATTGAAAAACAAAAATTAGCTAAACAAAAAGAAATTGATGATTTAAAGAAATTGATTGCAGAGAAAGAGAACGACAATAATTTGAAAGAGACAGCATCGAATAAACCTAATTTAGCGGTTACTAAAAACGAAGAGAAAGCAAATGTTGATTTGAGTGATAATTCGAATGGAAATGATGAAAATTATGTAGAGAAAGTAAAAGTAGTCAACGATTATCAGATTACTAAATTTGTGAAAAATACTTCAAACACAAATATCCAAGATCCAGACTTTCCATTACGACCATATTATTTAGATGGGAATGAATTGGTTAAATTAGAAAGGTCGGAAGCTAATTTTGCGGCAAAGGCAAAAGGCTTATATCGTGGTGTTGATAAACAAGTTCAAATTATGAAAGAAGAATCACCAATACAATTTGCTAAGAATAATATACCTAGATTTTTTATTTTGATTGAAGATGGTGATATCGATCCTTATGATGTTGTAGATTTATGCAAAGCAGATAAAATAGGCAAAGGCAGACGAAATTTTACGTATGCTGGCGTAAAATACGGTGGACGAGTAAAAGATGTTACCGGAAAACTAATACAATTGGATTTCAAAAAAATTAGAAAAGGTTTATATGAAATAATAATTGAACAAGAATTGCCTCAAGGTGAATATGCATTTTTACCATTATTTAGTGCCAATAGCATCTCATCTACTAATAGTGTAAAAGCAAATTGTTTTGGTGTGGTAGATACTGAAAACTGATAAATGAGGATTATTTCCTTTTAATAGAATTTGTATCTATTTTAAGTTTTGTACTTTTCAACACTTGTAAACATTATATAAACAGAACTACCACTGTTTAGTATTATATTTATTCAAGAAAATAAATGAATGGTTTGTCCCAACTGCCATACTTCTTATCTAATTATTCCATTAAAAAATGGTGAAAAAAAATGGTGCGATTCCTGTGGAATGATACTTTATACATTTGAAAACGATTCCATCCAATTATCAAACACATCTACGAATTCATTTAACAATGAAGCTGAATTAAGAGAACGAATAGCTAAAGAAAAAGAAGCACGTTTTAAAGAACAATTAGAACGAAAAGAAAAAGAAAATGAATTTAGAATTAAGTTGGAAAATGAACGTATCCTACAAGAACAGCAAGAACATAAAAGGAAACAACAGCAACGTGAAGAACAAGATAAATTATTTCAACTTCAAATAGATGAAGAAATAAGATTAAAAGAAAGGCTACATCAAGTGCAATTAGAAAAAGAAATTTTAGAATTTAAACGTCTTCAACAAAATAAAACCGAACAAGATACACAACGTTTAGAAAATGAAATAAAACAATTTCAACAACAATTATTACAACTAGAATTAGAAAAAAATAAAAGAGAAGTAGATCTATTAGAAAAAATAAACAAAGAACGAGCAGAAAAAGAAAAATTAATTTTAGCTGAACAAGAACGAATTGCTAAGCAAACCATTCAAATACAACTTCAAGAGCATGAACGACAACAGCATGATAAATTATTGTATGCACAATTGGAACAAGAACGACGCGATAAAGAACGATTAGAAAATGAATTACAACTAACTCAACAATCTTTACTACAACATGAACACCAAGAACATGCTCGTTTGCAAAAAGAATTATTAGCCAAGCAAGAACAAGTAGCTCAACAAATTCATTATTCTTCTTCCAATAATACGATTCATCCCAAAAAAAAATACCTAAAATTAGTACTTCCTATTCTATGTGTATTGTTGGTATTAGGAGCAATTTTTAAGTATAAAAATAACGTTTCGTTTTTTCAAAATTCTACTACTAAAAATAGAGTATTAGCAAATCCTTCTAATCAGTTAAATGCAGTTAATTTGACAAAATTAAATGCTGATTCAACACTAATTTTGGCATTCAAAAATAACATTCAAAAAGTTGGTATTTTATCTTGGAATGAGATTTATGAAAATGAAATTAAAAACGTGGTTATTACTAATGTCAAACAAGATAGTAATGCGCTTTATTATGACGTGCATCTTCTTTTAGAGGATCAAGTGGGCACCAAAGCTAATGCGATACTTTCCATAAATTGTAAAAATTTATCATCCATTCGCACACAAAAAATTACGTATTCCAACATTGCACCGGCAAATGCTTGGTTTAGTTTTTCTACTATTCCAAATTGTTCCATAACAATGAATACCAACAACAATCCTATTCAACTTAAAACATGTTTGGACTGTGAAATACAAAAAATAGTTTCAGATGTGAATACTGAAATTTCACTTCAAAATACATCCTCAATTTCAATAAAATCAGATAATAAATTTGATGCCATTGTAGATTTTACGTACACACCAATTTTATCGCTTTAAAAAAATGAAAAACTATATTTGCATCCTTTTCCTATTTTTACCATTTACTATTTTGGCACAAAAAGGTATTCGTATTCCTGAAGTAAAATCAACTTCCAAATCAATCAATACAAACGAAAATTATATAAAAACATGGACAATCAAATCAAGTATTTTGAAATGTATGGATAGTTTAAGTTGTTATTCCATTCTTGAAAATGGCATTCAAAAAACAATTCCAATTCAAGATGTTTCCAATTTTATTTTTGAAGATGGATATGAATATATAGTACAAGTAAAACAAAAATTAAAAGAAGCACCGATTCAAGTATTTGAAGACATTTATTTGTATTCTGTAATTAAACTTGTCCAAAAAAAAATAATTACTTCAGATGCGTCTTCTATTCCTGTTGTTACTAAAGATGAATTGCAAACAAATAAACAGGAACCCATTACTCCACCTGTAAATAGTACAAACGCAACAAATACAATTTATTACACCAATCCAGAATCACCTATCACTGTTTCATCTTTGCAAAATGAAGTGAACGATTTAAAAATGCAATTAAAAGATTTTAAGAAAAGATTAGAAACCATGCAACTGCAATTAGAATTACAATATAAATTGCTTGAAAATAAAGGAAAATGATTTAAATAGTTGCCGACAAATCTGTCTGTTTAAAATTTCTTTTATTAAATTGTTCCGCCACATTATTGGCTGTTTCTCTTCCCGAACGCAAAGCCGTTTCCATACTTCCTACGGATAAGCTATCGCCACACAAGAAAATAGTATCACTCACTTTTTTAGAGAACTCAACTTCATCTAAAATAGGCTTAAATGGCATGGCATATTTTATATGATAAGTTTTTAAATGTTCCCAATCCATCACTTTCAATCCAAACCAACCCGACAATTCTGTCATGCATCTGCCAATAAGTTCTTCGTCGTCCAAATCGTGCTCTTTCACCACGTTTACGGCTACTAAATGTTTGCCATTTGGAGCATAATTTGGATGCAATAAAGTAGGCACAAACAAATGATTAACTAATGTTGTGCCATTATCGCCATTCAACATAACAACTGGCTTACTTAATGGTGCTTTATCCGTTGAAAAATATAAAGTGGATGCGTGTGAACATTCTGCTGCAATAAATTTCTGTTGTAATATAATATTAGCATGTATCGCATTGGTTGCTACTATTACAAATTTAGATTCTATAAAATCTCCATTTAATAATTCCACGCCATTTTCTAACACTCGTTTTACTTTCGTCTTAAATTGAATAGTGTTTTTTTCTAATTTATGAGATATTTCTTCTGCTATTTTTCCAATGCCATACTTAGGCAACGCTACGTGATCCTGAAACAACGATTTAAGATACACTTTTGAAAAACGAGAGGATGATTGTAAATTATAATCAAAGATGCTTGCTGCTAACATCGGTCTGAAAAATGAATCGATAAAATTCTTACTAAATCCATTTTTTGATAAATATTCAAATGTTGATGATTCATCTTCTTTTACCAATTTATTATAAGATGTTGTTTTTAATTTAGCATACAAACCAAACAATCTTATTTTATCTTTAAAAGTGGCATTTTTTGCCAATGCGGTTGAAATAGTATCCACTGTTTGATACAAAGGATTGGTAAATAAATTAAACGTATCCTTGTATTTTAATAAATATCCAGGATATGTATTTTTTAATTCTAATGTATTTAAGTTGATGATTTTAGATAATTCAGTGGTAGAATGATGATAGAAATGCACTCCACGATCTAAAATGAAACCATTCATTTTATCTGATCGAGCTCTGCCACCTACTTCTGAGGCTGCTTCCAATACCTTTACAGACAATCCTTTTTGCTGCAAATAATATGCTGCCGACAATCCAGAAAATCCTGCACCTACTACGATTACATCCATGGGTTTCATTCAGAACAAAATTAGGTCAAATAGCATGCTAGATGCATTTAAATGAGATTAAGTATGTTTTAAGCGAAGTTTATGATTGTTGTTGTTTTATTGATAATGAAGACATTATAAATATTCAAAAAACAACTATTTTGATTAATGAAGCTTTTTATAACTTCACCACAATTGGCGGCGTTGTGATTACATTGCTTTTATGATTGGCTCTATCTGTTAAATAAAGTTCGTAAGTAAACGTATCAATTGAAATTCCTTTAGCCAAAAAATAGGTTTCATAACTATTAAACAATCCATCGTTTAATTTTATTTCTATTGTGCCACTAATGGCATTAGTGGTGCCTTTTTTGGGTATGATAGGAATCACATAATTCCTATTCCCAAAAGCAGCAGTATCTCTCAAATTTCTATACACTACAAAAGAGGTAGAATCTGCATTATTCAATTTTCCTAAATCACCATCACCATCCGTAAAGCTCAAAACTAAATTGCCACCTTCACCGATATTTAGCGTATATACTTCGTTGGGTTTGTCAAATCGTTCAAACTTAACCGTAGGTTCAATCGGAAATTCTGGTGTTTTATAACATGCCATCATTGTTGACATCGTCATAACGAATATTATACTGTTTTTAATTTTCATTTCTATTAACTTTGCAAGGTGCAAAAAATCGCTTCAAAAATACAAGAAAAAATCTTTTTAACTACTAATTTTAACTTTGATGAAATCGCTTTGGAACTTTTTCATTTTCAATATACATATAACCCAATTTATAAGCAATTTGTTGACCATTTAAAGATAAACGTTAAAAATGTAAATGAAATTGTAAAAATTCCATTTCTTCCTATTGAGTTTTTTAAAACTCATCGTATTATTTGCCAACATGCACCTACTCAAAAAATATTTGAAAGTAGCGGAACTACAGGACAAATCAACAGCAAACATTTTGTGAGCGAATTAAAATTATATGAACAAAGTTTTGAAAAAGCATTTGTGGAATTTTATGGTTCAATAGAAGATTGGACTTTCCTGGCTTTATTGCCTTCTTACCTTGAACGAGATACTTCTTCTCTCGTCTATATGATGAATGATTTAATTCTAAAATCAAAGAAACCTAATTCCGGATTTTACCTACATAATTTAGCTGACTTGAAACAGCAAATAATACAGACACAACAACAAGCAAATTCAAAAATAATGTTAATTGGTGTAACATTTGCCTTATTGGATTTTGCAGAACAATTTCCTATGGATTTAAGCAAAATTGTGTTGATGGAAACTGGAGGCATGAAAGGGCGAAGAAGAGAATTAATGCGTGAAGAAGTACATCAAATTTTACAGCAAGCCTTTTCTGTTTCTAAAATACATTCAGAATATGGAATGACTGAACTATTATCGCAAGCCTATTCCTATGGTGATGGAATTTTTAAATCTCCAAATTGGATGAAAGTGTTAAAACGAGATATTTATAATCCATTTTTTATCTCAGATGAAAAAGGAAGAGGTGGATTAAATGTAATTGATTTAGCAAATATTTATTCATGTGCTTTTATTGCTACACAAGATATTGTACACTTGATGGCAGATAATGAATTTTCTGTTTTAGGAAGAATAGACAATGCAGACATTCGCGGTTGCAACTTGATGGTTACTCTTTAAATGATGAATAAATAGATTTATTCATTTCCATTTTTTTATTTCTGCAATAATACGTTTAATAGGCAAACCCATCACATTTTGAAATTCACCTTCAATTTTTTCTACACCATTGTATTCTTGAATATTGTAAGCACCAGCTTTATCTAAAGGATTGTACTTTTTTATGTATTGATGAATTTGCGCTTCATCCAACATTTTAAAATGAACTTTAGTAGTTTCTGAAAAGGAAATTTGTTTTTTGTTTTTTCGCATGGTTATACCAGTCACTACTTCATGTGTTTTTCCATTCATTGCATTTAAATATCGAAATGCATAATCGATATTCTTAGGTTTTCCAAGAATTTTTTTTTCAAATATAACAATCGTATCTGCACAAATAATCATTTCAGCATCATCACCTAAATAAGAATAAACATCAAACATTTTAAGTTTTGAAATATACTCAGCCACATTGTAAAAATTCATGTCTGCCGGATATCGCTCTACAATTTGTGGCTCTATTACTTTAAAATCAAATCCTGCATCACCAAGTATTTCTTGTCTTCTGGGCGATTTGGAGCCTAAAATTAATTTTTCTAAAATGGGCATAAATGTATTTAAAAAAGTTTAGTAATATAATTTAAATATTGAACAAAAACATAAGGACCATTTCCACTACTAAAATACAACATTGTAAGAACACCAATCAACATTATTATTTTCAAAAGAATACTAATGTAATGAAAATGACTTTTAGTATTTGCTTTCATTATCAAAAACAAGATAAGTACCAAAGGAAAAAATAATACGATTGCAATTCCAATCGAAGCAATTTTCATGTTTAGAATTGGAAAAAACAACATGAATGAAAGTATTATTGACATTAAAATAAGGACAATTACAATGGAAATTATTTTTGAATTTCTAATACCAAAAACAATAGGAATAGTTTTGCAATCATATTGCTCATCTCCTTCTTTATCTTCAATGTCTTTAATTAATTCGCGTAAAAAAGTAGTAAGAAAAGCAAATAAACTATAGATAAAAGCAGCAATCATAATGCCACTACGAATGTAGTTTGTATTTGCAGATTCTACTGTTTTATGTCCACTTTCATACAATGCAATTAAAAGAATGACAAATGCTGCACATATTGCAATCATAAAATTTCCAACAATCAATTGCTTTTTAAACGTATGTGCATAGAAATTTAAAATCACCATGATAAGAATGGGAATTAAGGACAAGCGAAAGTTTTGAGTTAGAAATGCTAACGCAAGTGTACTTACAATACCAACGATACAGGTTATTTTATAAAAATTATAGGCATTTTCTTCAGATATATATTGACCTACAATCTTTTTTTGAGAATGATTGATGTTGTCAATTTCTACATCAAAAATATCATTGATAATATATCCACTGGCAGCCGTAAATATAGTTGTAATAACTAAAAGTAAAAATTGAATATTGGTTAAGTTGGGTTCAAAATAATATAAATTATAGGGTGATGCCGCAACAAAACATAAACGGAACAAATACATCATGAGCAAAAGCATGAATAAATTTAGAGGTCGAACGAGTTTTATATAATATATCATTTTAGAATTTAAACCATTTATCTTGAACTTTTAATACCATTTCTATCACTTCGCGCACACATGCGTCGCCACCATTTTGTGGACAAATGTATTGTGCTATTTGTTTTATTTCAGGAACTGCATCATTTGGGCAACATTTTAAACCACAATAATTCATCGCTTCATAATCTGGTATATCATCGCCCATATATACTACTTCATCAACAGACAAAGCCTCTTTTTCTAAAAAATCTTTTAAAACAACTAGCTTATCTTTTACTTTATAATGATTATGTTTTACTCCTAATTGTTCAAATCTTTTATACACATTTAAAGACGTTCCACCCGTAATAATACATACTTCAAAGCCATTATCTAATGCTGTTTTTATAGCGAATCCATCTTTTGCATTAAAAATTCTTTGTAAATCACCTGATTCTGTAGAAATTAAATGGTTATTGGTAAATACGCCATCTACGTCAAATACAAATGCTTTTATTTTATGAAGTTTTTGGTGAAAATGTGCATTCATCATAACGCAAAGATACATTTCAATTTAAATAAGTCCAATAATACCATTCATTGGGTAGCACAAATATTCAAAAATGGTATTAAATTTGATACAGAACTAAAAAATATAAAGTATGAAAAAAATCCAAGTATTGTTATTTGCAATTTTTGCATTTTCAATTAGCGCAATAGCTCAAACCAATAAAGTGGTACTTTGCGAAACGTACGATAAAACTACCGGTGAAGCTACCGGAATTTATAAAAGTTGGGATATACCAAAAGATGGTGGTTATGTTTACATTGTTTACTCTCAAGATAGACCTATCAAAGATGAATTAATGGTGTACGTGGACAAAAAAAATAGCTCCACAGGTGAGTACGAAGCTTATGATACCTATGTAATTAATAAAGAATCTTCAAACAATAAAAAATGGATAATGTATGATAATCGATTTACTGAAATTGGTGATTATAAAATTTCCATTATGGGTCCAGGTGAAAAAGTAATGGCTTCTACACTTACCACTATAAATTGGATAAAAGAGAATGAAAATTCAACATCTAATTCTGATGACAATGATGAGGATAAAGATGCAAAAGACACGTATTATTATGAAAATTCAACCATTGAATTTGGTACTAAAGTAGAAAATGGGGAAGTAATTGGAAAAAGTGAAACATTTATGCTTAAAAATGGAAAAGCAGAATTTGAATGTTTAATATATCAAGATGAGGATTTAAAGTGTAAAGAATTAACCGTTACTATTTATAATGGTGATGATTATAAAGACGAAGTTTCATCTGAAGTTTTTTCAATTGAAAGTAAAACTTGGAACTGGGTTAAAATACCTATAAAAGTTAGCAAAAAAGGTAAATACGTAGTGGATGTGTATAATGAACACGACACTTTTATCAATTCAGGTTATTTCACTATTGAATAAATATATATAGTTTTACAGAAGAAACCTATTTTGAGGTTTCTTCTGTAAAGATTTGTTTTAACTTCGCTTCAAGCTCATCTCCTCTTAAATCTTTAGCAATTACATTTCCTTTTTTATCCAATAAAAAGGTAGCTGGAATGGCTTGTACTTGATATGTTTGCGCCGGTGCTGAACTCCATCCTTGTAAATCACTTCCATGATTTTTCCAAATTAAACCATCTTTTTTAATGGCTTCCACCCATTTATCTTTGCGTTGGTCTAACGAAACTGAAAATATCTCAAATCCTTTTGCATGATATTGGTTATATACTTTTACCACATTTGGATTTTCTTGACGACATGGTCCACACCAAGATGCCCAAAAATCAAGCAACACGATATTACCTTTTAAATCATTTAATTGGATAGTGTCACCATTTGGATTTTCTAAAATAATATTTGGTGCTTGTGTATTTAAAGCAATTCCACCTTTGTTTTGTGCTTCAATTTGTTGTTGATATTTTTGAGTTTCTGCATACCAAAGACCTATTAATTTTGAATCCGGTGATGTAGCATGTAGTTTTCTAACAATGTCAATTATATATGTAATTTCTTCTGCTTTAAAATCACCTAAATAATTGAGTGCAAAACAGGCTACCTCATTATTGGGTTCCTTTTCAATAAAGCTTTTTAGAAATTGTATATAGCTATCTTTTGTTTTATTGAAATCTCGAATCAATGAATCTTTCATTGTTGTCGGTGCATTTTGGATTTTAAAAGCAGCCGTATCTAAAGCCGAAAAATATTTTTTTACATCTTTATTTAATTGACGAATAGAAGCCGAACCTTTGCTGCCTTCCACTTTGTAGTTTTCTAAATCATTCAAATCAGCAGAAATTTTGATATTGTCTTTCTTTTCTAAATATAGAAAAATAGATTTTGACATATCTTCACCCAATCTCAATCTATAAATGCCATTGGTAGAATAATTATTTAATTCAAATGTATTATTCGTAATTGTAGCAGTATCAATGGTTACTGCATTTATGTCGGTAATATCCTCTAAATAGACTTTAATGCCATTCGCATTTGTAATATTTCCATCTATTTTATATCCATTAAAATAGTTACAGCTTGAAAATAGAAAGATGGAAAAAGTAAAAAGGAGAATAAATCTAGATTTCATAAACGAGCAATTTTTATTTGTAATAAAGTTAAAAGTTATAACATCAAACTTAAAATATTGTTTGTTGTTTTTTTATTGGCTGCTAATTAAATGTAAAAGAGCCGACAAACTTCTTATTGTCGGCTCTTTTTATGTTATGCAAAAATCTACTAGAAACGTTCTAATTGACTAAAAAAGAAATTTCCTTCTATGGCAGCATTCTCATCAGAATCAGAACCATGAACAGCATTTTCGCCAATAGATTTGGCAAAACGTTTTCTAATGGTTCCTTCTTCAGCTTGCGCCGGATTGGTTGCTCCAATTAATGTACGGAAAGTATCTACTGCATTTTCTTTTTCTAAAATGGCTGCCACAATTGGACCTCTACTCATAAACTCCACTAATTCTCCATAAAATGGGCGTTCTTTATGTACCTCATAAAATTGACCAGCTTGCGTTTCTGTTAATTTTGTGTATTTCATTGCCACTACTTTAAATCCAGCTTCCGTAATCATTGCCAAAATAGAACCAATATGGTTCGATTCAACTGCATCCGGTTTAATCATTGTAAAAGTTCTGTTTGTTGCCATTGTTTATTTTTTTGCAAAGATAGTTTACTGTTTACAGTTTATAGTTCACAGTATCAATTATTTACCATTAATTAACGTTCTATCGGAATTAATTCAAACGAATCTAGCGTGGAATCATATTCATTTCCCTCGCAACTTTTGTATCTTTGAACAATGGAGAAAATTAACGAATTACAAGAGTTTTTAAAAACACCTAAAAATATAGTGATTACAACACATCAAAAACCGGATGGCGATGCCATGGGTTCTTCTTTGGCGTTGTATAATTATTTACAATCCTTTGGTCACAACATTCGTGTTATATCACCAACAGAATATCCTACTTATTTTTCCTATTTACCAAGTTATGATGAAGTGTGGAATTATTTAGAAAATCCAAGCTTGAGTCAAATTGCTATCGAAGCTGCGGATCTTATTTTTTGTTTGGATTTTAATGATTTGAAACGAATTGAACCTTTAAACGAATTCATTTTAAAAAATACAACAACAAAATTAATATTGTTAGATCATCATCTATATCCAGCCATCAAAGCTGATTGGATGCTGCATGATGTAAAAGCATCTTCCACTTGTGAATTAGTATTTAGATTTTTAGAATTTTTTGATGCTGATTATAAAATAACTAAAGAGGTGGCAGAATGTATTTACACCGGATTATTAACAGATACGGCAAGTTTTTCTAATGGTGCAACCAATAAAAAATCATTGGAAATTGCGGCGCATTTGTTAGATTGTGGATTGAATATAATTTATGTTCAAGAACAATTGAATCAAAATGGTCGAGAAGAAAAATTACGCTTTTTAGGAAACACTTTATTTCGTAATATGACTATTCGAGAAGATATTGGCATTGGTTATATTGTAGTAGATAAAAGAGATGCCTATCGTTTTAATTTACAAACCGGCGACACAGAAGGTTTGGTGAACTATCCATTGAGTATAAAAAATGTAAAAGTGGCGATTTTGATTAAGCAAGAACCAAAAATTATTAAACTTTCTTTTAGAAGCAAAGGCGATTTTTCAGTAGAAAAAATTTGCAGAGAACACTTTGAAGGTGGCGGACATCGCAATGCTTCCGGTGGACGCTCCTTTTTATCTATCCAAGAAACGATTGATAAAATTATTTCCATTTTTGAGAAGGAAAATTTAATTTGCTAATTATTAACTGACGTTATCGTCGGATTACTGTGGTCTAATTAATCGTATATTTACAGCGTTGAAAAACCAAAATTAAAATGACGCGTCTTTCCGTAAACCTCAATAAAATAGCTCTTATTCGCAATTCTCGTGGAAGTAATTTCCCGAATTTAATTCAAGTAGCACAAGATTGTGAACGCTTTGGTGCGCAAGGCATCACCGTGCATCCACGACCGGATGAGCGACATTGCAAATTTGCTGATTTACCGGAATTAAAAGCGGTCTGTACAACAGAGTTTAATATTGAAGGTTTTCCAAGTCGGCATTTTATAGACGAAGTAATAAAAGTAAAACCGCACCAATGTACTTTAGTTCCTGATGATCCCAATCAGATTACATCAGACCACGGTTGGGATACCATTAAACATCAATCTTTTTTAAAAGAAATTATCCAAGAATTGAATAAAGAAAAAATTCGTGTTTCTTTGTTTATGGATGCAGAAGCCAAAATGATAGAAAATGCGGCTAAAGCCGGGGCAGATAGAATAGAATATTATACAGGTCCTTACGCTAAAAATTACGAAATCAATCCTGAGAATGCTATTAAAGAAATACGAGAAACATGTTTTATTGCCATACAAAATGACTTAGGCATCAACGCAGGACATGATTTGAATTTAGACAACTTAAAATATTTAAAAGATAATTTACCGCAATTAGATGAAGTATCTATCGGACATGCACTCATTTGCGATGCCATATATTTAGGATTAGAAAACACCATACGTTTGTATCTGAATAAATTAGCTTGAAATTTTCTACTAAATATTAAAGTTACGTTTGACAATCTTCATCGCCTTTGGCGTTCTTACCAAAAAGAAAAAAGTTGGTTAAGAAAACAAACATAGGCAGAGGAAATTTTTATTTTGCAAATAAACGTTTTATGCTTTTTGTAGCATTATGCTACTTACTTGTTTGAACGTAGGCACAGTCTACGCTCAGTTGGGGTAACACCAAGATAATCTTTTTTGGCATACGGATCGATGATACCAAGTTTACGCATCCATTTTTGAATAGGTGAGTTGGAACGAATGCCATACTTGTCTAAGATTTCACGTTTGGTTAAATCCGTTTCGAGATACTCGGTGATGATTTTGATTTTAAACTCATCGCTGAAAACCGTAGGTGGATGCGGTCGTTTTTTGATGTCTGTCTTTTTCATTTTACACTGTTTTTAGTGTAAACCTATTTCAGGACGAGACAGTCTTTCATTTTTATTTTATGTCATTACTTGTTTATGGTCGATTTTCGGTTGGTCGGGTTAACTTGCACCTAACGGTTTCGGGCTTGGCGAAGGTGGCGATTTTCACCACAAATGTTGATGCGGAGAACCAATGTTTGATTAACCACAAATGTGTCTGCGGAGCACTGAACCGCCACTTTTGCCAAACCCGTGTTACCGGCTGGCATATTTCTCAGAGTTGATTTGTCCATAAAATTTTTCTGCTGTCTGTGTTGGTGAAAGTCCTGTTGTGTCAACTTGAAATTCACTTTCGTGTTTCCATTTAATTACATCGTCATTTAGTCGTTTGCAAATCGGAAAGTCTTTGAACTCTGCATTTGTT
>JAGNZZ010000031.1 GCA_017984135.1 Chitinophagales bacterium
TGAGGACACCGACCAACAGAGAAAAATCTATTGTTGTTTGTACGCTATGCACATAGCTACGCTACATACCAACAACAGCGCGGAAAAAGTCATTCCCTTGTAAAAGGGAATCTCATTGAAATAATGTTAACTATCGGATATCATCCTTGCCAAACGAAATTATTGATGTTGGTCGGTGAGGACACCGACCAATAAAAACAACGGCAAGCGGGAAAATTTTATTTCAACTCCTCTTTCAAAAACATTCCAGTGATGCTTTTTTTGTTTTTGGCTATTTCTTCTGGTGTTCCGGCTGCCACTATTTCGCCACCACCTCGACCACCTTCAGGTCCTAAATCCACCACATAATCGGCCACTTTAATCACGTCTAAATTGTGTTCAATAACGACAATGGTATTGCCTTTGTCCACTAATTTTTGCAACACATCTAATAAAACACTGATGTCTTCAAAATGCAAACCGGTGGTGGGCTCATCTAAAATATATATCGTTTTTCCGGTATCGCGTTTGCTCAATTCTTCGGATAGTTTTACACGTTGTGCTTCGCCACCACTTAATGTCGTTGCCGATTGCCCTAATCGTACATATCCTAATCCGACATCGTTGAGTGTTTGTATTTTTCGTTGGATGGCTGGAAGGTGTTCAAAAAAATGTAAGGCTTCTTCAATAGACATTTCTAAAACATCGGAAATGCTTTTTCCTTTGTATTTAATTTCTAATGTTTCACGGTTGTATCGTTTGCCTACGCATTTCGGACATTGCACATGTACATCGGGTAAGAAATTCATTTCAATAATTTTCATGCCACCACCTTGACATTCTTCGCACCTTCCGCCAATCACATTAAAAGAAAATCGACCATTTTTGTAACCACGAATTTTTGATTCAGGAATATTGGCATATAATTCTCTAATTTTATCAAATAACTTGATGTATGTTGCTGGATTACTGCGTGGAGTTCTGCCAATGGGTTGTTGGTCAATTTCTACGACTTTGTCAATGAACGCTAGTCCATCAATGCTTTTGTATGGCATTGGATTGAATGGTGAACGATACAAATATTGGTTTAAAATGGGATATAAAGTTTCATTAATTAATGTTGATTTTCCGGAGCCGGAAACACCACTAATACAAGTGAAAGTACCTAAAGGAATTTCAAGTGAAACATTTTTTAAATTATGACCTGTTGCTCCTTTTAAAATTAACTTATGTCCATTTCCACTTCTTCTACGTTTAGGTGTTTTAATTTTAATTTTATTGGCTAAATATTTTGAAGTAGTGGAATTGTTTTTTAAAAATTCTTTAGGTGTTCCTTGTGCTACAATTTCGCCGCCATGTGTGCCAGCTTTCGGTCCCATATCAATAATATAATCGGATGCCAGCATAATATCTTTATCATGTTCCACCACTAATACTGTATTTCCGATATCGGCTAAATTGCGTAAAGCTAGTATTAATCGATGATTGTCACGCTGATGTAATCCAATGCTGGGCTCGTCTAGAATGTAGGTAATGCCTTGTAGTTCGGAACCAATTTGCGTTGCCAATCGTATGCGTTGCGATTCGCCGCCAGAAAGTGTGCCTGTTGGTCGGTTGAGTGATAAATAATTTAATCCTACATTTAATAAAAAGCCAATTCTATCTTCTAATTCTTTCAAAATGTCTTTGGCAATAATATTTTGATTTTTAGATAATTTTTTCGCTAAATTTTTAATCCAATCGTTTAATTCATTTAAGTCCAATCGAGCAATTTCGCTGATGTTTTTATGGTCTAATTTAAACCATAAAGATTCTTTTTTTAAACGAGCTCCATTGCAATCTGAACAATCTACTTCGCTTACATAATTTTCTGCCCAATGTTGAAGTGCTTCACTGGTGGTATCTTCTAATGTTTTATTGATTTGATTAACGACGCCATCGTACGATAGATTCCAATGTGTGTTGCTCGATTTTCTTGTTGGATTTTCTCTTGCTTCAACTTCAAATTTCTCTTGAGTTCCATATAATAAAACATCTAAACATGCTTTAGGTAATTGATGAATCGGTGTTTTTAAATCTACTTTAAATGCTTTGTAAATTTGTTGAATTATTTTATAGGTATAATTATCTCTAAATTCACCTAATGGAGCAATGCCTTGTTCTAGAATAGATTTGGTGTCGTCCGGAATAATTTTAGAGTTATCGGCTGTTTTAATAACACCTAATCCTTTGCAATGTGGACATGCGCCATACGGCGAATTGAAAGAAAATGAATTGGGCGAAGGCTCTTCATAGGATACGCCAGTTTCTGTACACATCAATGTTTTGCTGTAAGTGGTGATAGTATCTGAAGTATTAATTTTTGTAGAATCTAAATTTTCTATAAATAATAAATCATTTCCTACTTTTAACGCTTTTGCAATGGATTCGCGCAATCGTTGTACCTCATTTTTAGATGCTTCACTGTGTTCAGAATGCACTTTTATTCTGTCAATCACCACTTCGATATTGTGAATTTTGTAGCGGTCAACCTGCATCTTTGGTTGAATTTCCTGCGTATCGCCATCTACACGAACACGCAGATAACCTTGTTTTCTAATGTCTTCAAACAGCTCGCGATAATGCCCTTTTCTTCCACGGACTACAGGCGCCAGAATAGCAATTTTTTTATCTTGAAATTTTTTGAGTATATCTTCAATAATTTGTTCTTCGGAAAACCGAACCATTTTTTTTCCGGTATTAAATGAGTAAGCTTCACCAACTCGCGCATAAAGCAATCGAAGGAAATCGTAGATTTCGGTCGTGGTGCCAACGGTACTTCTAGGATTTCTATTGGTGGTTTTTTGTTCGATGGAAATAACGGGCGATAAACCCGAAATTTTTTCTACATCTGGTCGTTCCATGTTGCCAACAAATTGCCGCGCATACGTGCCAAAACTTTCCATATAACGGCGTTGCCCTTCGGCATAAATCGTATCAAAAGCAAGCGATGATTTTCCACTTCCACTCAATCCGGTGATGACCACAAATTGATTACGCGGAATATGCACCTCAATATTTTTTAAATTATGTTCTTTCGCACCATATACGTTGATGTGGGTGATTTCTTCTTCGGCTATTGGTGGTAAAATTGAGTTTGACATCCTGTAAATTAACGATATAAACTTATCAAAGTTTAGACAGAAAGCATAAATAAATTATAATTTTTTACCTTGTCTCGTTTTGTTTCTAACAAAAAAGGATAGTTTTTTTGTTTGTGAGAACACAAGCCGATGCGTGGAATCTTCTTAGCCGTTTTACTTAGTTCGTAGTGGGCAAGTGGTAATACCTGCCAAAAAATGGAGTTGCCAATTTGGTAACAAATTACGAATCAAAATTTTATTACACTCCATTCTACTAGAGAATATCTGTTTCTCTTAATCATTTCTTATTCTAAATCAGGAATTTATCTTGATTTAAGTGCGTACCTTTGCACCCTAAATTTATAAAAAATTAAAGCTGTTTATTTAGCCATAAAAACGTATTGAAATACTTTTATAGCTTTTAAAAATAAATAGCAAACAATAAAAAGAATATGCAAAACATCAGAAATATAGCAATTATTGCACACGTTGACCACGGAAAAACCACATTAGTAGATAAAATACTTTGGGAATGCAAAACATTCTCTGAACACGAAAATACGGGTGTTTTAATTTTAGATAACAATGAGTTAGAGCGCGAACGTGGAATTACGATTACGGCAAAAAATGCTGCTGTAAAATATAAAGATTACAAAATCAACATTATTGATACACCTGGTCACGCGGATTTTGGCGGTGAAGTAGAACGTGTATTAAAAATGGCGGATGGTGTTTTATTATTGGTAGATGCTTTTGAAGGTCCGATGCCACAAACACGTTTCGTTTTACAAAAAGCATTGCAATTAGGTTTGAAACCAATTGTAGTTATCAATAAAGTAGATAAAGAAAACTGTACACCTGATGAAGTACACGAAAAAGTATTTGATTTGATGTTTCAATTAGATGCAACGGAAGAGCAATTGGATTTCCCAACTATTTATGGTTCAGCAAAAAATGGCTGGATGAGTGTTGATTATAAAAAACCAACGACTAATGTTGTGGATTTATTAGATTGTATAATAGAACACATTCCCGCACCCAAAACAGCAGAAGGCTCGGCACAAATGCAGGTTACTTCTTTAGATTTCTCTTCTTTTGTTGGTCGTATTGCAGTGGGTCGTGTTTTTAGAGGAACACTGAAAACAAATATGCCTGTAGCATTAATTAAACGTGATGGTGCTATTACAAAATCACGAATTAAAGATTTGATGTTGTTTGAAGGCATGGCGAAAATAAAAGTAGATGAAGTGCCTGCCGGTGAAATTTGTGCCGTTGTGGGTATTGAAGGTTTTGAAATTGGCGATACGATTGCTGATGCGGAAAATCCGGAAGCAATGGCTGCGATTTCTATTGATGAGCCAACGATGAGCATGTTGTTTACGATTAACGATTCGCCGTTTTTTGGTAAAGAAGGAAAATTTGTTACCTCCAGACACATCAAAGACAGATTAAATAAAGAGTTAGAAAAAAACTTAGCGTTGCGTGTACAACAAGGCGAAACGGCTGATTCCTTTTTAGTATTTGGTCGTGGTGTATTGCATTTATCGGTGCTAATTGAAACCATGCGTCGTGAAGGCTATGAATTACAAGTGGGTCAGCCACAAGTAATCTTCAAAGAAATTGATGGTCATAAATGCGAACCGATGGAAGAATTAACGATTGATTTACCAGAAGAAAAAGCTGGTACCGCAATAGAAATGATTACACAAAGAAAAGGTGATATGAAAAATATGATCTTGAAAGGTAATCGTACCATTATGGAATTTGAAATCCCATCTCGTGGTTTAATTGGTTTGAGAACGGAAATGATTACAGCAACATCCGGACAAGCGGTAATGGCGCATCGTTTTATTAAATACGACAGACATAAAGGTGAAATTAAAGGCCGTATCAATGGTTCTATGATTTCTAAAGAAACTGGTGAAGCAATTGCATATTCTTTAGATAAATTACAAGATAGAGGTCGTTTCTTTGTAGAGTCTGGTGACCAAGTGTATAACGGAATGGTGATTGGCGAAAATTCTCGCCAAGATGATTTAGTGGTAAACGTTACGATTAAAAAACAATTGACAAACGTGCGTGCTTCCGGTACAGATGATAAAGCGAAATTAATTCCAGTAACTAAATTTTCTTTAGAAGAAGCTTTAGAATATATTCAAGGCGATGAGTATGTTGAATTAACACCGAAGTCTATTCGTTTGCGTAAGATTTATTTAGATGAGAACGAGCGTAAACGCAAAGGTGGTAAATAATCGCTGATTTAGCTGATACACAAGATTAGCATGATTTATAAACCTGTTCAGCAATGAGCAGGTTTTTTATTTTCATTTATTTTTGTACATTTCATTTGTGAAAGATTTCAAGATAAAAACAATATTTATAACAGGTGGTTCTTCCGGAATTGGTTTGGCAATAGCAAAAGCATTTGCGCAACAAGGAAATAATGTTGTACTTTTTGCCAGAACAGTTGCTAAATTAGAAAGTGCAGTTGATGAAATTAAAAAAGACGTTTCGTGCCTCAGCGTGACAAAATCGCGAGTAAATTACTACAGCGTTGACACATCTAATTTTAATGATACAAAAACTGTTTTTGAAAAAGCCATCGCAGAAAATGGCATTCCTGATATTTTAATTAATTGTGTGGGCATTGCGCAGCCTGATTATTTTGAAAACATCACACCGGAAATTTTTGATAAAACGATAAAAACAAATTTGTATTCAACGTGGAATGCTTGTTCTGTAATGGTTCCTTTTATGAAACAAAAAGGTGGTCACATTGTAAATACGTCTTCCATTGCTGGCTATTTAGGCGTTTTTGGTTACACGGATTATAGTATGTCTAAATTTGGAATAGTTGGGTTTTCAGAAGCATTGCGACAAGAAATGCTGCGATTTAATATTCGAGTATCAATATTGTGTCCGCCTGATACCGATACGCCTGGATTTGAAGTAGAGAATAAGCATAAGCCGAATGAAACAAAAGCAATTGCTGGAAATGTGAAGTTGATGAGCTCAGAAATGGTGGCAGCAGCAACCATTCGTGGTATTCAAAAAAATGAAAAGTTGATTATTCCAAGTTGGGATGGCAAAACAACTTTGCTATTAAAAAGATTCTTTCCGAATTTGGTAGATTGGTTTATGAAGAGAAGTATGCTAGCTGCACAAAAATAATGCGTAGTTAGTTTTCTGTTTCAATAAGTTCACAAAGCGTTTCAAACAAAAGTTCTGGTTTTATTGGTTTGTGCAAAATGCCATTAAATCCCATTTCTATTAATTCATCAACCGAAGTGGTTAGTAAGCTAGCAGTAGTTATAATTATTTTAATTTTTGAATCTGGATGTTTTTTTCGGAGATGTTGTGTGGCTTCAAATCCATTCATTTCCGGCATGTCTAAATCCATTAATATAATATCTGGATGTTGACGCTGTACAGATTCGATGGCAAGTTTTCCGTTGGTGGCTTCCAATATATTTAATCCCATTTTTGATGAGACTAAAATTTCTTTCATGATGTTACGGTTATCTTCCAAATCATCTACAATTAGAATTGTTTTATTGCGCAGCAATTCGATAGGAATCTCTTTTTTTGTGTCTAAATCATTTTTAGAAATGGTTTTAAATTCTAAAGAAATCGTGAATGTTGTTTGTTGGTTTATTTCACTTTTGACGTGTATGGTTCCGCCCATGAGATCTACAAGGCTTTTTGAAATCGGTAAACCTAAACCGGTTCCACCATATTTGGCATGTATTGACGCATCGGCTTGTTTGTAGCGATCAAATAAATGTTCCATTTTATTGGGTGGAATACCAATACCTGTATCGCTGACAGTAAATTCTATATTTACTTTTTTTTGGCTTCGTTGTAAGTAATGTGCCTGTACGGTTATGCTGCCTGTTGGAGTAAATTTTATGGCATTTGAAAGGATATTATTAAATATTTGATTGAATCGGATGGCGTCAACCAAAACCAATACATCTTTTAATTCGTCAAAATCTGTGCTGAATTTGAGCCCTTTATTTTCAGCATTTATAGCTAGTATTTGGCACGTATTTGATAGTAACTCGTAAAGGTAATTTGGTGTTGGATTGAGTTCCAGTTTGCCGATTTCAATTTTGCTGATATCTAAAATTTCAGTTATTATTCCTAATAAATTCTCGCCACTTTTTTCTAAACGATGTACATAGTTTTTTTGTTTTTCTGTTAATTCATCTTGATGTAATAAATAACAGATGCCAATAATACTATTGATAGGTGTTCTAATTTCATGACTCATGTTTGCTAAGAATTCATGTTTGAGCTGTCCTATGCGTTCTGCATTTTCTTTTTGAATTTTATAGGTTTTTACTTCATTTGTAATTTGCAAATTACGGATGGTTTTCTCTGTTTCTTGGTTGTAAATTTTTTCTTTTACTTGTAGATATTTTTTTAAATAGGTATAAGCATTTTTATACTGTGTTTTACGTTCGAATAATTCATGAAATATGTTATAAGCTTTCAAAAGAATAGGATTAGATTCCGATTGAAGTGCTGTTGTTTCAATTTGAATGAGATGCTGTAAACATTGCTCAAAATTATTTTGTTGCAAATACACATCGGCTAATATAGCTTCTGCTTCTAAACAAGAATCTATAATATTTAATTGTTGAAGACATTGCATCGCTTTTGTAGCAAAATGTATGGTTTTGTCGAGGTCTTTTTTTGTGTTATAAACAATGGCATAATTTAAATAATAATGAGCCAAAATAAAATCATAGTTTGATTGTTCGTTTTGGTTATCGTGTATTATTTGGACACCTGCATTTAAGAGTTGCTCTGCTTTGTCCGGAAATTTTTCAACTACATGATACGCATAATTATTATAGATAGTAGCGATGGTGTATGTATCGTTGAGTTGTTGAGCAAATTTTAGTGCTGTTTCATTTTCTTGTATGCATTTATCAATGTCGCCGCTATGGTTATATTGAATAGCAGATGTAATATGTGTATTGCATATTTTTTTTATGTCGTTCAGTTGGTAAACATACTCTTTGCAAATATTTAAGTAAGTTTCTGATTGGGCAAAATTGCCTAAAATATGTGAGGTGGATATTAAGAAGGATAAACTTAATAATAACTCGTCCACGTAATTATGTTTTTGGCAATCTTCATAATTTTTAGTACCCATTTCAATGGCAAGTGCTAATTCATTGGCTTGTGTGTAATAGCTGGTTAGGTAAGCTCTAGTTCTATAAAGTAATTTTTTATGTTGGTGTTGTATGGCTATTTGCTCACAATGCTGTAAGGTGCTAAGTTCTTCAGTTTGGTTGCGCGAACGACTTTCATACCAATTATAATTGAAGATAAATTCTTCTGCTTGTTTGATGGTTTCAATCTTCATCATTGAACGTTATACTTAAAACATACTTTCATTATCGTTCTATTTTTAGTTTTTCAAATAGTTTTTCGATACTGCCTGGTTTTATGGAATAAATTTCATTGGTATTTTCTATATGTAAAATACTATTAGAATTATAGAAAACATATTTTTGATTTCCATAGTCCAATATCATGTCTGGAAACATATTATACCATCTTTTATCTGTTCTCGAATCTATTTTTTTATCCTTTATATTATCCACTAATGAAGGAAATAAATTAATTTTAGTATCAATTTTATAAGTGTCATTAAATGCTCTCAAAGCAACTTTCGAATGTTTATTTATATTCACAGGTATAAACCGAAACCATACATTGTCGCCCGAATCTCTTACGGCATTCGGATAGCTGTAATCAACCTGCTTGTCTGAAGGATAACATTGTTCATTATTTTGTGCGGCAGTTCCTGTTAAGAATCCTCTGGAACCATAAACGATGCAACCGGTTTCATTGGCTAAAATTTGCGCCGATGAATATTTTGTGTCTATATAATTGAATTGTGCTAAACCAGTATTGCATCCATTTAAATATATAATAGTATTGGTATCAAGTTTACATTTTTTATTTATTTCTCTAATGACCTTTGAAAGTGGCCAATTGCTAAAATGACCAGGTGTTGCATGACCAATTATGTCATATAAATAGATGTTTTGCCGATTGAATTGATGCAGTGCTGTGTCAAAAAGGGTTCCGAAATAATCAAAAAACTGTACATCCCAATCTTGTCCTTTTAAGAGTGCAATTTTGATGTGCTCTACTTGTTGTGAAGTTGAAAATATGTTTGGTTTTACATCACTGGTCAAGTAAAATGCTTTAGTGTATGTATGTGTTGGTTTTTTTAATGAACGGTTGCTAATGGTCGTTTTCTTAGTTGAAGTTGGCTTACATTTTTTAATATTTAAGAACAATATAACAACCAGTAAAATTCCGGTAAATAGTATAATTCTCTTTATGGTTTTTGTTGGGAATAATTTCATATAAAGTATTCCTTTTTATCAATATTACATTTTTTTTTTGATTTTCATGAATATTTAGGTACATTTATTATAATAAAACCAAACAATATGAAAAAGAATCTTATTTTTTTAGTAATTGCTATTGCCATTTTTTTCGTTTCAGCTTGTGAAAATAATAAGAAAAACGAAAGTAACGATTTTGGCCAAACCCCGACACCCAAGACTTGTCAACCCACCTTAATTAATTTATTGACTTTTAGGGATCAATCATTAACAACTTCTTCTAGTGTGACATATACGTATTCTGCAAGTGTTCAATATAATATATTGGATGCTAAAAATGCTACTTTATATAAATCACCTAATATAGATATTAAGCAACTGACTAGTTCTACTGTAATTGCAATGGATTTTTCAAAGATGACTGGTGTAACTGCTGCGGCAGATAATAATATCGTTTTTAATGTCACAATTAATAGAACGGATAATACAGGAAAAGTAGAAACAGAAACATTTGATAATAAAGCAACACCATTTGTTTTTGAATCATACACAAACGCATTAGGTGGAAGTTTAGAAATGGATAATAAAAATAATATAACTATCCAAAGCATTAATTTTTATTTCGGTAAAAAAGGCACTACACTTCCTGGAAACATTCAGCCACCAATAAAACCAATCGTTACACCATAATTAAATACCATTAGAAAAAATAATTTGTGACGGTTGCTAATTTGCAACCGTTTTTTTTAAATAATAAAAAACTTATTTCACATTCAACAGCACCAACCACGCTTCTTTAATTTTATTGTCTTCTAATAAGCGTTTTATTTCGTGGATGCTTTGTTCTTTATAGGCGGAAATTAATTCTACTAATTCAGAATCATTATTGATTTCATCTTTATTTGGAATTTCCGCAATGCTTGCCAGTTTGCCTAATTCATTTCCTGTTAATACTTCTTCTGCTTTTATCCATTGTGGAATGGCATCTACGCCCACACCATACGCTTTTAATGGTGCCGGTTAAAGCACTTTAGCAGCTGAGAAAATGAGGATAGGAGGATCGGAACTAAAGGTAATTCAGAAAATGCAAAATTATTGAAACCTGAATTTGTAGTAAATACTGTTTTAAATGGAATACAGCAAAAACAAAAAATGATTGTTCCAAGTTAGGATGGAAAAATGAGTTTGTTATTTAAACGATTTTTTCCTGGTTTAGTAGATTGGATGATTGGTAGAACTGTGAAGAAAGTGCAGAAAAATTATTCTATCTCACTTAGCAACTCAGGATTTCTGTTTCCGTGAAATATCTCAATGATTTCAATAGTTTCACTTTGTATGCGATAAATAATCTTAAAAGTATTGTGTAAAATAAGCTGACGAATATTTTCTTGTGGTATTCTGATATCAAAACAAATAGGATTCAGCAAAGGTGACTTAGCAATTTTTGTTAAAGCATCAGCAATACTATTCAGCACTTTATTTGTTCTTTCTATGCTGTGTTCCATCAAGTAGAAATCTATGATTTCATTTAAAGAAATTTCTGCTCTTTCTGTAACAAGAATTTTAAGCATTATTTTTTCTTGTAAGATTTTATTTTATTGGAAAGAGAAGTTTTTACGGTATTCCATTCCTTTACATTTTCAAAATCAGCATCTTTAATTCCTTGCTGAATTCTGAATTTTATTTCTTTTTCTGAAATATTAGAATTAAAAGAATTGACTTCTACGTTTTTAAAACGCTTCAGTAACTCTTTAATTAAGTGAGCATCTTCGTTTGAAGAAACATCTATTACTAACTGTTCCATAAAGTAAAGTTAAGAAACTTATTTCACATTCAACAACACCAACCACGCTTCTTTAATTTTATTGTCTTCAAGCAAGCGTTTTATTTCGTGGATGCTTTGTGCTTTATAGTCGGAAATTAATTCTACTAATTCAGAATCATTATTGATTTCATCTTTATTTGGAATTTCCGCAATGCTTGCCAGTTTGCCTAATTCATTTCCTGTTAATACTTCTTCTGCTTTTATCCATTGTGGTATGGCGTCAACACCAACGCCATACGCTTTTAATGGTTTTGGTGTTTCAAAAATATCTTCTTTGGTAAAACGCACGTAATTATTATATCCTAAGCGTGCGATTGGATCGAGTTTTTCGGCAATTACATTTCCATTTTCGTCTAATAAATCTTCATCTACATGAATCATCACCATTTCACAAATGACTAAGTTGCCTGCGCCACCTTTGTCGCCTAATTCAATTACTTGCGTTACTTTGCATTCAAAGGCAATTGGTGCTTCTTTAATGCGTGGTGGCTTTACCAGTATAGATTTTTCTTCTGTAAAACCACCTTTTACAAATTCATTCACATCACTTGGATACGCTCCGCTGGTAACAGAAAGTTGCTCGACCATAGCATAGTTTGCTATATGAATCACGCATTCTGCATTGGCTTTTACATTGTGATACGTATCTTTTTGTTTGCCGGTTAATGCACTTTTAGCCGCTGAGAAAATGAGGATAGGTGGATCGGAACTAAAGGCATTAAAAAATGAAAATGGACTTAAATTTGCTTGACCATTTTGATTTATGGTACTTACAAATGCAATGGGTCGAGGCACTACTGCAGATGTTATAAAATTTGAAATTGCTTTTAGACCTATTTCAGAAGGTATTATTTTTTTCATATTTTTTGACTTTGTGTAAAGTGTAAGTACTAAAGTTTTTATTTTATTCCATATCAATTCTTAATCGACATTGTTTTTTATTTAAAACTTTCTTTTTATTGGCTTGCGTTTTTGGCGCAAAACGTCCATCAAAAAAACCATCTTTAAGTTGTTTTTTTCGTATGCTCGATTTGATTTGTTTGAGTGTTTGTTTTTTCATATCATTCTGAATGAAGTGAAATATCATTTTTTGCAATATTACTAAAAATTCAAAAAAAATTCTCGCTAGGCTCAAAATGACATTTACCAATTAAAATCTAAGCTTGATGCATTCATTTTCTTATCGTGTGCTATTGTTTTCAATGCAATTTCTAAATGCTGTTCAATTGCAGGAATCGCATCGAACAAATCTTTATATGTTTGAATCACGTAATATCTATCCTGAAAATGATTTTTAAAATAATGCAATTGCATGATTTCTTTTACGTCAAATGCTTTCCGATTTGCTTTTTCACCTAAACAGAAAATACTTTCGCCACTCGAAGATAAAATTCCGGCTCCATAAATTCGAATGCCATCTGCTTGTTGGATTAACCCAAATTCTACCGTGAACCAATAAATTCTTCCAATTAATTCGATCGCTAATGCATCGTCAATATATCGTAAAGCAATTTTAGAAAGTGCTTGTAAATAATCTACAAAAAACGGTTCTGTGAGTAATGGCATGTGTGCAAAGCAATCGTGAAACATATCGGGTTCTTCGATGTAATCCAATTGTTCTAATTTACGCAACCAAGTGGAGGAAGGAAATTTTTTATGGGCTAATAATTCAAAGAAATCTTTATCTGGAATTAAGCCAGGCACTACTTCTATTTGCCAGCCAGTTGTTTGTTTCAAAACCGTATTAACATGGCTGAAATCCGGAATTTTTTCGGCATAAAAATGCATTTCTTGCATACCTTCTATAAATTCTGCGGAAGCCATATTTTGCAATAATACTTGTTGCCGTTGAAACAAGAGTTTCCAAACCAAAAAATCTTCGTCGGTGTATTTTTCGTACTGTTGTTTTAAGTGGTACATTTCTTATTTTTTTTAGGATGTTATTTCTACGAAGGAGAAATCTTTGGTTTGACTTTATACTTATTTCAAAAGATTTTTCGCTTTGCTCAAAATGACTATTAGGATATTATCCTATTTCTAACTTCACCAAAACCTATTTGTTTATGTTCATTTTTACAAATGGCACTTAGTATGGTTGTGTCGCCATCCTGCAAAAAGGTACGCTGTTCAGTGCCAATGTTTATGGGCTCAGTGCCGTTCCATGTTAATTCTAACAAACTACCAAAGCTTGATTTTTCTTTGCCAGAAATAGTGCCGGTTCCTAATAAATCACCAACACGTAAGTTGCAGCCATTTATGGTGTGATGTGCAATTTGTTGCGCAACAGTCCAATATATGTATTTGGCATTGGTGCTTGCAACAGTAGTTTTTTGTTTTGTACTTGTTTCAATTTCAAATGTAATTTTGATGTCAAAATTTTTTCTATTTTGTTCTTGTAAATACGGTAAAACTGTTGGAAGTTGAATCGGTGCATCGGCAATAAATTCGTTTAATGCATCAAAAGGAACTATCCAAGGAGAAATGGCTGTGGCAAAATTCTTTCCTAAAAATGGACCTAAAGGTTGGTATTCCCAACGTTGAATGTCGCGTGCAGAAAAATCATTTAATAACACAGCACCAAAAATGTATTCGTTGGCTTTGTCAATGTTTATTGGTGCTCCAAGTTCATTTTCTTTTCCAATAATAAATCCTAATTCTATCTCAATATCCACTGTTTTGGATGGAGAAAATTCAACATTATTCCCATTTAATACTTGTCCATTTGGTCTTTTTATGTTTGTATTGGTAGTGATGATGGATGAACTTCTTCCGTGATAAGCGATTGGCATGTGCTTCCAATTGGGCAACAAAGGCTCCGCATTTGGGCGAAACATTTTCCCTACATTACTGGCGTGTTCTTCTGAAGAATAGAAATCAGTATAATCACCAATATGAATAGGAACGTGCATTTTTGCTTCACATTGTTTGTAAACAAATGCCGGATGTTGTTCTTTAAAAAAGGCAGAATCATTCGATAATAATTGGAGAATCTCTTGTCGTACTTCTTGATGAATGGCTTTTCCTAATGCGATAAAATCATTTAAAGTTGCTTGATTAAAAATTTCATTTAAGCTTGGATTGTTGAAGAAATTTAGTTCTGCTAATTTAGCTAAATCAAGAATATAATTACCGATGGCAATGCCGGCACGTGCTGATTTTGTGGGTGTGGAGAAGATACCATACGGTAAATTGTGAATGGTAAAATGTTCATTGTTCGCTGTAAGTTCTTGTAATGTCATGTCAGTATTTTATTGTTCAACATTTATTTTATCATAGAAGCAAATGGCCACTTCTTACATGATTACATAAAATTTAATTTGATTTATGTAGGTTATTTTTTTTCTTTTTAAATCCATAAAGGTTATAAATTTTCTTGTATTTTTTTTGTGATACGTTCTAAGTGTGAAATATCTTTATCGGTTAAATTTTTCCATCCTTGTTTTCTAAATTCTATTACCAATGGTAATAATTTCAACACTAATACTTTTCCTTTTTTACTTAAAGATATATTGAATCGTCGTCTATCTTCACTGCATGCATCTCTGTTGACAATTTCTTTCTTTAGTAATAATTCTATGATGCGTGTAATAGTAGGAGCATCTTTAGCACAATGTTCACATAATGAAACTTGGTTTTGTGTGCCGTGAACATGTAATTCATGCATGACTACCCATTGGTCAACGGTAATATCTATGCCTAATTCATTGAACTTGCGTTGCAGTTCCAATTTTATTTTTTTTGCAGTTGATTCGAGTATAAATCCGTAGTTAAAGTTCATCTTCTTAATGTAATAATGAAATAATTTATCAATGTAATAATGAGTAACAATAATTATTTATTTACTTCATTACTACGTTATTTAATCAAAGTGTGCCGCGTTTTTCCTGTTCTCTTTCGATGGATTCAAATAATGCTTTAAAATTTCCGGCACCAAAACCTTTTGCACCCATTCGTTGAATAATTTCAAAAAATAGCGTTGGTCGATCTTGCACAGGTTGGGTGAAGATTTGCAATAAATATCCTTCTTCATCAGCATCAATAAGAATTCCTAATTTTTCTAATGTAGCAATATCTTCTTTTAAGTTATGAAAATGTTCCCCTAAACGAGCTGGAATTTCCTCGTAATAGTTATGTGGTGGAGCACTTAAAAACTCAACACCACGTTGTCGCATTTGAGTTACGGTTTGAATGATATTATCAGTTGCAACTGCAATATGTTGCACGCCAGCACTTTCATAAAAATCTAGATATTCTTCAATTTGAGAGCGCTTTTTGCCTTCTGCCGGTTCATTAATTGGAAATTTAATTCTGCCATTTCCATTGCTCATTACTTTACTCATCAGTGCGGAATATTCTGTATGAATTTGTTTGTCGTCGAATGATAAAAAATTGACAAAACCCATTACATCTTCATACCATTTTACCCAAGTGTTCATTTCGTTCCAACCTACATTGCCTACCATGTGGTCGATAAATTTTAAGCCTATAGCGGTTGGATTGTAATCGGAATTCCAAGCTTGAAAACCCGGAAGAAAAATGCCATTATAATTTTTTCGTTCTACAAATAGGTGTACGGTTTCGCCATACGTATGAATGCCGGAGCAAATTACTTCGCCTTGTTCATCGCGCTCCACAGTTGGAGTTAAATAAGGTTTTGCGCCACGTTTGGTGGTTTCTTCAAATGCTTTTGTCGCATCTTCTACCCAAAGTGCAATTACCTTTACAGCATCGCCATGTTTGACTATATGATGATTGATTGACGAGTCAGAAGTGAGTGGTGTGGTTAGTACTAAATGGATTTTATCTTGTTTTAGAACATAGGATGTTTTATCCTTAATGCCGGTTTCTAAGCCACAATAGGCTAAGGATTGAAATCCAAATGCAGTTTTATAATAATGTGCAGCTTGCTTGGCGTTGCCTACGTATAACTCTACATAATCGGTACCGAGCAAAGGCAAAAAATCTTGTGCATCTGAAAAAATTTTTTCGAGACCATATTCTACATTTTTTATTTCCATTTTTTATTTTTTTTAGCTCCTCATTTTAATAAAAAATTATTTCATTATTTCAATACTTCATTATCAAATTCGTAAATTCACTAATCATTCCAACCAACTTTTATAATACTTACCATCATCAATTTTCATCGCTTCTTCAGTGATCATTAAAGGCTTAAAGGTGTCAATCATCACGGCTAATTCATGTGTATCTTTTTGTCCAATGCTACGTTCCATAGCACCAGGTGCTGGTCCATGTGGAATGCCTTTTGGATGCAGTGTGATGTGTCCTTGTTCAATATTATTTCGACTCATAAAATCGCCATCTACGTAATACAATACTTCATCGCTATCTATATTGCTGTGGTTGTATGGTGCAGGAATGGCTTTTGGATGATAATCGTATAATCGTGGAACAAAAGAGCATACCACGAGTGCATTGGTTTCAAAAGTTTGATGAATGGGTGGTGGTAAATGTACACGACCTGTTATCGGTTCGAAATTATGTATGCTGAAACCAAACGGAAAATTATAACCATCATAACCAACTACGTCAAACGGATGTGTGGCATACACAAATTCATGTAATGTATTTTGCTTTTTTATTTTGATAATAAAATCGCCTTTCTCATCATGTATTTCAAGTTGTTTGGGTAATTTTAAATCACGCTCGCAAAATGGTGCATGTTCTAGTAATTGACCGGAAGCATTTTTGTATCGTTGAGGTGTGTAAATAGGTGCATGCGATTCCAAGTATAATAAACGATTGTCTTCTGTGTCGAACTCAATCTGATAAATCATGCCACGCGGAATAAGGAGATAATCGCCATATTCAAAAGGAATATTTCCCATAAAAGTTCGCAGTGTTCCGCTTCCTTTGTGTATAAAAATCATTTCATCGGAATCGGCATTTTTATAAAAATAATTGGTTAATGATTGGCGTGGTGCCGCTAACCCAATTACACAATCACTATTCACCAATAAATCTTTTCTGCTATTTAAAAAATCATCTTCTGCATTTATTTGAAACCCTTTTAGCAATAATGCTTTGATATTTTTATCGATGGCAATCTTTGGTGTAACATCTTTTGAAGAAAGAATTTCTTTTACTTGCGTAGGTCGATGTACATGATATAATAGAGATGAATGGCCATGAAATCCTTCTGTTCCGAAAAGTTGTTCATAGAAATAATGTCCATCTTCCGATTTAAAAATAGTATGTCGTTTGGGTGGTATCTTTCCAAGTTGATGATAGATAGGCATACTTAAAATTTTAAAATGAATTAATTAAATAATAAATCAATTATTTTTTTGCAGCTTTTCATATTATTATATTTCTACATTATTACATGGTTACTTTACGATAATTCTTCAATGGCAAGTCGCAAGGCATTTTTACTCAGAAATACAGTTCGTTTATCTTGTTTATATATTTTTTCTATTGCTTGATGAATAATTTTTGATACATCTTGAAAAATGGCATCATCCGTAATTTTTACATTTTTATGCATGAGGTAAGCAAATACACGTGCCATACCGCAGTTAGCAATAAAATCGGGTATCACAGTAATAGTTGCATCTGCTTTGTGCAATATTTTCCCATAAAATATTTCTGGATCGTTAAATGGAACATTGGCACCTGATGAAATCACTGTAACGCCTGCTTTTAGCAAGGCATCTAAATTGTTTTCATTGACAAACCGAGAACCGGCTGCCGGAATAAAAATATCTGTTTTGGTTTTCCAAAATTCTGTTTGCGCTTGTTCAAACGACATCAAATTAGGATGTGTGAGTTTGTTATTTTTTCGTGCTAGAAATAGTTTTTTGATTTGCTCAAAATCTAATCCGCCTTCATCAATCAAAGCACCCGTAATGTCAATAATGGCATTTATTTTAACGCCTTGTTGTGCTAAGAAATAAGCAGCAGCAGCACCCACATTTCCAAAACCTTGTATGCTTGCTTTTTTATACTTTAAATCTTGTTTCTTATAAAGTTTATAAAAATGTTTTACTGATTCAGCAACGCCAAAACCGGTAATCATATCAGCTACTAAGTAGCCAGCCTTTTTAGAAGGTGTATAATCTTCATCTTCAATAAGTTTAGAAACACCAACACGTAGCTGTCCAATTTTATTAATTTTATCTTTTTCTTTAGGATGATAGTGACCATTTACAATGCCTTCTTGTGGATGCCAAATGCCAAATTCTTCGGTGATAGGAATTACTTCATCAATTTCATCAACATTCATGTCGCCACCTGTTCCGTAATAACTTTTTAAAATAGGCGAAACGGCACTGAACCATCGTTCTAAAACTTCTTTTTTTCTAATATCATTAGGATCAAAATTAATACCAGACTTTGCACCACCAATACTAGGACCAGAAATTGAAAATTTAATTTCCATAGTTTTGGCTAAGGATATGACTTCGTGCTTAGTTAATCCTTTACGCATTCGAGTGCCACCGCCAGCGGCTCCACCACGCAAAGAATTGATAACTAACCAGCCTTGTGCATCTGTTTGAGCATCATTCCATTCAAAGATTATTTCCGGAGCTTTTTCTTCAAAACCTTTAATAAAATCAATCATCCATTAAAATTTAGAACCGCCTCAAAATTTGATTTTCTAAATTAATTAAAAATAGTTGCTATAGCAACTATTTTTTTACAAGTATGTTTTATCTGTCGTGCAATTTTGTATGAATGTTACATAAAAGTAACTACTTATATTTTTGTATAGTTTTGAGTTTAGTCAATTAATATTTGAGAAAATAATTGCATCTTTGTTCATTATGATACGTAAGATATTTATTTTTATTTTCAAGATATTGGGGTGGAAGTTAAAGACGGAAGCCATAAAAGGCATAAAACAATCGATTACAATAGCAGCACCACATACTGCCAATATGGATTTGCCGATTGCTAAAGCAGCCTTTGATTTAATGGGATTGCCATTGCGATTTACGGTGAAGAAAGAATGGGTTCGTTTTCCTTTTAAAAGTATTATGCTAGATTTAGGAGCCATTGCGATTGACAGAAACCCTAAAAATCCGGGTGATCCACGCCCAAGTATGGTAGAAGCTATGACGAATTTATTTAAAGAAAATGAAGAGTTGCATATAATGGTTACGCCAGAAGGTACACGAAGTTTACGTACAGAATGGAAAACTGGATTTTGGTACACAGCAAAAGCAGCTAATGTTCCCATTTTATTAGGCTATTTAGATTATAAAAATAAGATTGCCGGTATCGGAAAAATTATATATCCAACAAATTTAGAAGATGACATGCGTACAATGATGGACTTTTATAAAGATATTACTCCTTGCCATCCGGAGAAGTTTAGTATTGATGTGCGATATGCTCCAAAATAAGTAGTTGTTACTTATGACAATCATTTACAGGATTCCAATTATCTTTGTAACTTAAAAAAAATATATGCTGAAGCTGATTTCTCGTATAATTCTTATTGTTAAAGGTTGGACGTACAATGTAGATGCCGTTAAACAATTGGATAAATGTGTTCTTATTGTAGTACCACACACTTCTGCTTGGGATATGGTTTTAGGGAAATCTGTATTTGTATTGTCTGGTATTCCTGCTAAAATTGCCATAAAGAAAGAAGCTTTTTTTTGGCCAATGAATTGGTTACTTCGTTATTTGGGTGCTATTCCAATAGATAGAACTCCTAAAAAAGGAGATACGAATCGCTTGAGTTTGGTAGATGCCATGGCAAATTCCATTAAGAAAGAAAAACTAGTTTGCATGGTGATTGCTCCAGAAGGAACAAGAGGGAAACGCAAGCAATGGAAAACAGGATTTTATCACATAGCCTTGAACGCTAATGTACCGATTGCGTTAGGTTATTTAGATTTTGAAGTGAAAGAAGCCATCATCAATAAAGTGATTTATCCAAGTGGAGATATGGAAAAAGATATGAGAGAAATTATGGATTATTTCAAGGATAAGGTGCACTTAGGCAAATACCCAAACCGCAGTACTGTGGATGAAAGATGGAGTTAAATAAATCCCATTCGTGCAGCTGTTTTTATTAAGATGGCCGTATTGCTGGCTTTCAGTTTTTCTAATAAATGTTTTCGATGTGTATCTACTGTTGTAGTGCTAATGAATAGTTGATTTCCAATTTGCGCGCTGGTTAAACCTTCGGCAATAAGTTTTAATATTTCTTTTTCTCTACGCGTTAATAGTAATTGTTGGTTATGATTCACTTTCATCGTTTCTGCTACTTCAGAAGATAAATATTGTTTATTGGACATTACTGATTTTATGGCGCATATCATTTCTTCTTTTGTGGCATTTTTTAATAGATAGGCATTTGCTCCATTTTTAAGCATTGTTTGTATGTAGCTGTGTTGATTGTATGTACTTAGTGCAATTATTTTTATTGCCGGATAAATGGATTTAATGTCACTACAAATATCTAAACCACTTTTGTCTGGCAAATTAATATCTAAAAAAATAATATCAGGTTGTAGTCGTTGTAAAAATGACATACAGCTTTCTGCATTGTGTGCATGGCCAATAATTTCTATTTCAGTTTCATGTTTTAATAATGAAACGATACCTTCAACAATCATGTAATGATCGTCAACAACAAGTAGCTTTATTGGATTCATGCTAATGGTATTTCGATGTTTACAGATGTACCTTCATTGATGTTGGAATCTAAATCTAATCTTCCTTTTAAATAATTTATTCGATTCTGAATGTTCGTCCACCCAGCACCTTTAAAATTATTCAAATCGCCTGAATTGAAACCTATGCCGTTATCTTCCACCGTGATGTGTAAGAAATTCTCATCTTTAGATAGTTGAACAATTACTTCACTTGCTTTGGCATGTTTGATAGTGTTGTTTATTAACTCTTGAATGATTCTGTAGATGGTAATGCTTACATTAATATCAGAACTATATGTTTCCATTTGCAAAGAAGAATACTGAATATGCAAAACATTGGTTTTAGTAATGGCATTACAATAATCATTTAAAGCAGCATCTAAGCCAAACTTAACAAGGCTTTCCGGCATCATGTTGTGTGCAATGCGTCTGAGTTCTTGTATGCCGGAATCAAGCATATCAATACTTCTAGTAAATGAAGCGGCGTTGTCTGCACTTAAAATTACATTCTCTTTCATATCGTTTAATGAGTATTTTACACTGGATAATAAACCACCTAAACCATCGTGCAAGTCTTTTGCAATGCGACTGCGTTCGTTTTCTTGCCCTTTTAAAATAGCTTCAGTGGCCTGTAGTTGTTTTTCTTTTTCAAGCTCTATTATTTTTTTCTGATGTATTATTTTCTCTTTTTCAAGAATTTTGTTTTTCTGTTTAATATATCTATTAAACCAAAAAGCTGAAATCGAAATAAAAACTAAAGAACTGAATAAAATAATTAACCATAAATTTCTTTTCTTAATTTGATTGTTTTGTTTTAGAATTTTATTTTCATTTTTTTGAGTTTGATATTTTGTTTCTAAATCAAGTGCGAAATTATTTAATTCATTTGCAAATATTAGACGCGTTATAGAGTCTTTTTTGAACTTATAATATTCTGCACTTGGTATGTCATGCCTTAAGTATTCTACTTTGGACAGTAAATCATAAGCATTCTCAATGGCGTCATCATTTCTTACACTTTTAGCTATTTGTATTCCATGTATTAATTCCGCTTTGGCATAGTCTAATTTATTTAGTGTTATATATTCAATACTCTTAATTATTTTTTGATAAATCAAGATGGTGTTATCCTCTTTTAATTCATATAATTCAATAAGTTCAGACAATTGTTTATAATAGGATGGAATATTTTCAAATTTCCCTAATGCATAGTCATTGAAACTTAAATTTGTTAATGAAGCAAAAATATAAAAGACATTTTCATACTGTCGAGCAAGTTTTAATGCATGAAGTTGATAATAATTAGCACTATCCATCTTAAACAAACTTGCATAAGAAGCAGCAACATTATTATAGGAAATAATAGTGCCATTAATATGCTTATATCTTATGCCATATTTTATTCCAAGTTTACCATTTGCTATTGATTTTTCATATTCAGATAGGTCATTATATATTCTAGAAATGGTAGCATACCTATTGGATAAATTTATTGTATCGTTTATTTCGATAGCAATATTTAAACTTTCTAATGCTTGTTCAATAGCGAATCGATTTTGACCAAATTTGCTATAGGTTGCCGATAAATTATTCAATACTTTGCTCAATAGAAATTTATCATTTTTTTGAGATGCAATTTGTTTGCATTTTTGCAAGTGTAAAATAGTAGCAGGATAATTATCTTTATTTAAATAATATTCAGCATATGCAGTATTAATCTGAAAATCATAATTCGTTGTCTTTAATTTTTTAGATAATGTTTCGAGTTTTTGAATATAAAATAAACTCGAGTCTAGATAGTTGTCGGAATAATAATCTATTAATTCAACTAAAATTGTTGCTTTTATAGTATCCTCTTTTTGATGATTGGTAAAAGCTAATTTTAAACTGTCTAGTGAGTGTGCATTTATATGCACTGCATACAAACTCAATAAAAAGCACAAAAGTATTAGAGATATAGATTTCATCAATGCAAATTTCCTTTTATATAAAAATAATCATATCCTTAATTATAAGGATTTTTTATTGAATTAAAAATATCCTTATTTCTAAGGAAAATTTCTGTCTCATTCTTAAATAAGTTTGTAAACATATTTCAACATTAAAATAATAAGAACATGAAACAGACATTAATTAAATCAGTATGGATTATTGGTGTGTTGGTAAGTTTAATTACTGCATGCACCAAAGAAAATAATCCCGAAGGGTTGGCATCACTAAGTACAGATGCACCCATAGAAGTAAACGATTCTACCTATACTTTGGGTGGAAATGTGAGCAACCAAGGTAGTTCAGATGTTACAGAAAGTGGTGTGGCTATTGCGCTAACAACCAATCCTGTTATCGATGACCCAGATGGTGTAACGATACCAATAAGTAGTGGAGCTGGAAATTTTTCAACAGACGTAGCTCCTTTCGCAGCAGGCTATATTTATCATATACGTGCTTACGCAAAAAACAGCCAAGGAGTTGCTTATGGAAACGAAGTTATCATTAATACAGAAGGCGTTATTCCTATAAGCTGCAGTGTAGTGAATGTAACTTCAAACATCAATTCTCCAACAACATGGACAAGTGGAAATGTATATTTTATAGATAATAAAAATATTTCCATCAACGCACAACTTACCATTCAAGCTGGAGTAATAGTTAAATTTAAAGGAAATGGCAGCATAACTACTTGGGATGATAAAATATTGGCAAATGGTACAGTAAGTAATCCTATCATTTTTACATCCATTAAAGATGATTCATATTGTGGTGATAGTAATGGTGATGGAACAACAACATCGCCTGCAAAAGGAGATTGGAGTGGTATTTCTTTGCAAAGCGATGAAAGAAGTGAATTTATCTATTGCAAGTTTTTGTATGCCGGAAGAAATACAGGTAATGCGATATCTTCCGGTGGAGGAAATCACGCACATCCATTTAAGTTTGACCATTGCACTATAGCTCATACCGCACCCAATAATGGTGCTATAAATAAAGCACAAGCTTTCTCAACTGGTTTTTATAGTAGCAATGCCACTCAAATTTTTACTAATAACAGCTTATATGATAATGATGTTCCATTTAATTGTAGTAATTATTATACCGTTGACCCAAGTAATATCTTCCATAACCCAAGTAATCCAAGTGAAAAAAATAGTAGAAATTGTATTTACTTATATGGAACATCCGGTTATGGAACTACGGTAAATTACAATGTTACGGAAGTACCTTATGTTACGGAAGGATTAGAAGTTGATGCACCATCTAGTTTAAATTTTGGTCCCAATGTAATTTTCAAGATGTGGACGACCAGCTCTGGGTATAGCTACAACAATAAACCTAGTGAAATGAATTTTAGTTCTACCGTAATTTTTACTTCATTAAGAGATGATACTCGTGGCGGAGATACCAATGGTGATGGTAATGCAACGAGCCCTGCAAAAGGTGATTGGTATGGCATTCACATGCAAGATGGTAGTAGTTTATGGCGACAAACCAATGTTTTTTATAGCTTAAAATAATAGAATAATTATCTAAAAAAATTATACGTTAATTGTTTTTTTCATAAAGTAGTTGAGCCCACTTTTTAGTGGGCTTTTTCTTTTCAAAATAAACGTAATTGCTCTTCTTTTAATAAACGAAATGTTTGGCGATGGTAAATACAACTGCCATTTTCTTTAATCACTGCTCGATGCGCAATAGTTGGATAACCTTTGTTTTTTTGCCATTGATAAATGGGAAATTCCAAGCTTAAATTTTCCATAATTTCATCTCTATACGTTTTAGCCAATATAGATGCCGCCGCAATTTCTATGTATTTTCCATCGCCTTTAATGATCGTTTGATGTGGAATTTTTTTATAAGATTTAAACCGATTGCCATCAATAATCAACAAATCAATTTTTTGTTTTACTTGCTCAATGGCTTGGTGCATCGCCAGATAAGTAGCTTGTAAAATGTTGACTTCATCAACGGTATGATTGTCTATAATTCCTACACCAAATGCAATGGCTTTTTTCTCTATAAGAGGTCGCAGTTCATTGCGTTGTTTTTCGGATAATTGTTTGGAGTCATTCAAGAAATCATGCGAAAAATTTTTAGGTAAAATAACAGCAGCAGCCACTACTGGTCCGGCTATGCAACCACGTCCAGCTTCATCAATGCCGCAGATTATTTTTGAAGATGAAAAATGTTGTAACATGTGCAACTTTACGGTATGCAAGATAATTAGTTTAGCCTATTTTTCTGCATTTCAATTTTTCTTTAGACGCAACAAATTCTGAAACCTTAGATTTTTCTTACCTTTGCTATAAAACAATAAAATGCAAGATAAAAGTTGGCTTTCGAGAACCAGCATTTTAATAGGAGATGAGGCATTAGAGAAACTAAACAACAGTCATGTTTTGGTGGTAGGATTAGGTGGCGTAGGTTCTTATGCGGCTGAGTTTATTGCACGTTCAGGCATTGGCACCATGACCATTGTGGATGGTGATGTGGTTGATCCTAGCAACAGAAATCGCCAACTTCCAGCGCTCGCTTCTACACATGGTATCAGTAAAGCCGATTGGATGGCCACACGATTAAAAGACATTAATCCTGAATTAAAATTGAATGTTATTAAAGAATTTTTGACACCTGAAAAAGCATACGAAATAGTCAACCAATTTGAATACGATTATATTATTGATGCCATTGACAGTATAACGCCCAAATTAAATTTATTAAAAGCAGCTTATCGTTCCCAAAAGAAAATAATTATGAGTGGTGGTGCAGGTGGAAAATTAGATCCAACCAGATTGCAAGTGGCAGATATTTCTAAAACCTATAATTGTGTATTGGTAAAACTTATTCGCAAACGTTTGCGCAAAGAAAAAATTTATAAAGGAATTAAAGTAGTTTTCTCTGATGAATTACCCAACAGAGATTCATTAATATTAACGGATGGTACTAATTTTAAACGCTCTGCGTACGGAACGATTTCGTATTTGCCAGCAGCATTTGGTGGTGTTAGTGCCAGTGTGGTAATTAGAGATTTGATTGGATGATTGAGGATGGTGAATAGTGAGTAGTAAATGGTTTTATTAAAGTAAAACGCTCACCGTTTCATGTCAATAGTGATTGAAAAGAGTTAAGGTGGTGAATATAAGTTGAATCGCTAAGGTTTAAAATTTTTTGTTTTTTCTATCACTTCTTGCTCTAATTGTTTTTTGTATTGAATGATTTTTTCTTGCAAAGTATCATCGTTAGCGGCAATAATTTGTGCTGCTAAAATGCCGGCATTTTTTGCACCATTAATGGCTACAGTAGCGACTGGAACGCCACCAGGCATTTGCACAATGGATAAAAGGGAATCCAATCCATTGAGTGATTTACTTTGCACTGGAACACCAATTACAGGTAAGGGTGAAATGGCAGCCACCATACCAGGTAGATGCGCGGCTCCACCAGCACCAGCAATAATTACAGCAAAATTTTGAGTGTGCGCTGTTCTTGCAAATTCGTACATTCGTTCCGGCGTGCGATGTGCCGAAATAATGGTGTATTCATAGTTGATACCAAATGTGTCCAACACTTTCGCTGCTTCTTGCATTACTGGCGAGTCGCTATCAGAACCCATTATTATTGCTATTTTTTTCATGTAATTAGATTTATTAGAGATGAGAATTTAGAGATGAGATTCTCATCTCTCGCATTACACATTTCGTTTCTATTAATCAATAAGTTCAATTGCTGTTAAAGTTCGCACTTTTTCTGCTAATTGTATCACTTTATTGCGGTCCTCATTTACGATAGTAACATGTCCTAATTTTCGATTTGGTTTGCTTTCTTCTTTTCCATATAGATGAATATAAACACCTTCCAACTGCATCAACTCTTTCATATATTTTAGTTGATATTTTCCAATTTTATCTCCAACAATATTAACCATTGCACAAGGTTGTAGCATCGCAGTAGAAGCTAATGGTTTATCTAATAAAATGCGTAGTAATTGTTCATATTGAGATGCATAAAAACCTTCGATAGTATGATGCGCAGAATTGTGTGGTCGTGGTGCTATTTCATTGACGCACAATTCATCTTTTAGAGATAGAAAAAATTCCACCGCAAACAACCCAGCACTATTAAATGCATCTGCACATTGCAACGCAATTTGTTGTGCTTGTTGTTCAATATGTTGTTCAATATTTGCCGGTGAAATTAAAAAGGAAACTAAATTACTATCCGTAAATTCCATTTCAATACATGGATAAACGGCATTATTTCCGTGTTGGTCGCGTGCCACTAAAACTGCCAATTCTTTCTTGCATTCCACAAATTCTTCAATCATCAATTCGCCATCAAAAGGAATGTGTGTTTGGTTTTCTAATATATCATTTACCATTGCAATAAAGACACCTTTACCATCATAGCCACCAGTACATGATTTTATGGCTACTTTTTTAAAGGAAGATTGTTTAAGTTTCTCTATTGCTTCGATCCTATTTTTTACATTAAAAAATGGAGAAGTTGGAATGTTGTTATCTTGATAAAATTGCTTTTGCTTGCCTTTATCTTGTATGATTTTTAAAACGTGAGGATTGGGAATAATGGTTTTTCCTTGTTGTTGTAAATCGATTAATTTATCGACATGGATATGTTCAATTTCCCAAGTTAAGACGTCGCAGCTGTCCGCCAATTGTTGAATGGCATCGGCATCCGTAATGCTACCTACGATATGTTTTTTAGCAATAGGATGCGCTGGACAGTTTTTGTCTTTGTCTAAGATGGTGATTGGAATGGCCATTTTGGAAGCGTTTTCAATGAACATTTTTCCTAATTGTCCACCTCCGATGATGCCGATTGTTGGGAGTTTTTGCATGCAAGACAAAGATAAAGATTTGAAGTATAATTTTTAAAGGTTGATTTTAAAAATCCTTGTTCCAATAAAAAGAGTAAAATAGAATTTTAATTAGTTTAATGCGTTATTTACATTTGCGATGTATCGCCATTAGATTGAGCTAAATCGTTTTATTTATTCCCATCTTTTTTGATACATTTCATAAATATTATTTCCAAATTCACTTTCCAATTCTGATATTGGTAAGGTACAATAAAGGTAATTGGAATTTGATTTTTTGTAAATACTTGCTCGCCAGCTGTATTGTGGATTTTCTCTATCGCCTACTGTTACTATATATATATTCTTAAATTTGGCAAATAAAAACCTAGCGTCCAAATACGAGGTTTGTTTTTATTATCTAAAATAAAAACAGGTTGTTCAAAGTTCCACTAAAGGCTAAATTCTTGAATATATTTGCAGACCATTAATTATACTTTCCTCATATTTTCATAAACTTCAAGTTGATACATAGAGTTATTTTAATGACTTTCTACTACGTTAATTTCCTCATCCGTTAACTCATACAACTTATAAACCATGTTATCTATTTCTTTGTCGGTTTGTGTGATGGTTTGTTGTATGGTGTTGGCTTTGGTATGTTCTTGTTCAACGTATTGCATGAGTTCGGCTTGTTCAGAAATGGATAATTTTATTTTTTGCTTTTCCAGTTCTTTAGAGAAATCTTTAAAAGTGAGTTTATTCCAGTTGCTGAGTTTAGTATTTATATTAATTTCTGAATAACGACTTTGCAACAGTTTTATAAAATTATTTTTTATGGTTTGCATTTCGGCGTTTTTTTGCAACATCGTTTCTGCTTTTTCTATAAATGGTTGTTGTTCGGAAAGTGAGATTT
>JAGNZZ010000056.1 GCA_017984135.1 Chitinophagales bacterium
GTATCACCAATAATGCCATAAAAGATAACGACATGAAAGGCGAATGTAATGTACTTCCAATTTCTTTAGCTGCTTTTACTAAAGCAGTATATTTTTCTGCAACTATCTCGCAACTTTCGGTACTCATTAAACCAGCAATAGGCAACGGCAACACATTGGTGATATTTCCATCAGTTACCGACAAACCACCTTTCTCTACAATAATAGCATTTACAGCTTTACACATACTTTCATCATCAACACCTACTACAATTATGTTATGTGAATCATGTGCAACCGAAGAAGCTAATGCGCCTTTCTTTAATCCAAAATTTTTAATAAATGCAACGGCAATTGGTGCATCGTAATAACGGTTGACAACAGTAATTTTTAGAATATCATCATCAACATTAGAAATAGCATTATGTTGTTCATCTAAAATAATATTTCCAACGTAAGTATTAGTAATTAATTGACCATCCAATACTTCAATTACTTTTATTTTTGCAGATGATAACTGTATTTTAAAATCAATTGCTTGCTTTAAATTGACTGAAAAATTATTGACAATTTTTTCTGGTTTTGTTTCTATATTACTTACACCATTTTTCGCTACAAGATTACCATCAATATACGTTTCTAACACCTCAAAATCTTGTAAGTTATTTACGATGATAAAATCAGCAGCTTCATTTTCCTGAAGTAATCCAACCTCTAATTTATAATGCAAAACAGGATTGATACATGCAGCCTGCAACACCTTAAACAAATCAACTCCTTTTGCCAATGCACGTTTTACTAATAGGTTGATATGACCGATTACTAAATCATCCGGATGTTTATCATCTGAACAAAACATGATTTCATTTGGATAATCATTGAGTAAATCAATTAGCGCTTCAAAGTTTTTCGCAGCACTTCCTTCACGAATCAACACCTTCATTTCATGATCTAATTTGAATTTTGCTTCCTCATACGTAAAGCATTCGTGATCGGTAGAAATACCGGCATTGATATATTGAATCGCTTTTTCACCGGTTAAACCTGGCGCGTGCCCATCAACAGGCTTGTTATATTTCTGTGCGATTCTAATTTTATCCATTACCAGATTATCGTTGAATAAAACACCCGGATAATTCATCATTTCCGCTAAATATTTTATTTCATTCAGCGACATCAATTCATCTATATCTTCTGCCGTTACTTCTGCACCAGCCGTTTCAAAACTCGTAGCCGGCACACAAGATGGCGCACCGAAATTAAATTTAAACGGACATTTTTTTCCATTTTCAATCATGTAATAAACACCTTCTTTACCTAACACATTCGCAATTTCATGCGGATCGGAAACGGTTGCAACCGTTCCATGTATCACGGCTTTCTTTGCAAATTCCGTTGGCACCAACATCGAACTTTCGATATGAACATGCGCATCAACAAAACCTGGTAAAATATACGTATCAACTACTTCATCAATTTTTTCAATAGATTTTATCTTGCCATTTTCTATAGAAATACTAGCAGGAAAAATTTCTTTTTTGGGTATATTGATGTAGTTGGATTTGATTTGCATGACGTAATTTTTAACCACAAAGTTCACAAAGATTATTGCACAAAGTAAGCAAAGTTTTAAATGAAAAAAACTTCGTAATTTTTGAAAAATCACGAAGTTTAAAAAAGTTATTTTTTATTTTTTTAATATTCATGTGGCAATTCCAAGCCCACTTTTTCGTGCCATGGTAAACCGTAACCACCAATTTGTGCCATGAACGGATCCGGATCCATTTCTTCTGTATTATACACACCTGGTTTCATCCAGATTCCTTCTAACATTAATTTTGCGCCCAACATTGCCGGCACACCTGTTGTATAGCTTACACCTTGCGCTTTTGAATCGTTGTATGCATCCTGATGTTTGCAGTTATTCCAGATAAAATACGTTTGATCTTTTCCGTCTTTAATGCCTTTTATCTGGCAACCGATAGATGTTTCGCCTGAATAATTTTCGCCTAATGAACCTGGTTCAGGCAATAATGCTTTTAAAAATTCTATTGGAATTATTTCTCGTCCCTGGAACATAATTGGTTTGATACTCGTAATTCCGATATTTTGCATGACTTCTAAATGTGTTAAGTAAGCTTGACCAAAAGTCATCCAAAAACGTGCACGTTTGAAGGTTGGGAAATTTTTTACTAACGATTCTAATTCTTCATGGTACAATAAATAAGATTCTTTTGGGCCGATGTTAGGATAATCAATAGGCTTATGAATGGACATGGCTGGAATAATTTTCCATTCACCATTTTCCCAATATTTTCCATCTTGTGTAATTTCTCTTATATTAATTTCAGGATTAAAGTTAGTAGCAAATGCTTGACCATGGTCGCCAGCATTGCAATCTACAATATCCAAATAATGCATTTCATCGAAATGATGTTTGGCGGCATGTGCCACATAGATTTGCGATTGTCCTGGATCAAAACCACAGCCTAATAATGCCATAATTCCTTTTTCTTTAAAGCGTTCTTGATAGGCCCATTGCCAAGAGTATTCAAACTTAGCTTCGTCTTTAGGCTCATAGTTGGCTGTATCTAAATAATGAACGCCTGTTTCTAAGCAAGCATCCATGATAGTTAAATCTTGATATGGCAAAGCAATATTCATTACTAAGTCTGGCTTAAATTGATTGATAAGTGCAACAATTTCTGGCACATTATCAGCATCTAAAGCTGCGGTTTGAATTTTCATATTTTTGATATCAGCAGCAATGGCATCGCATTTGGATTTCGTACGACTTGCCAACATGATTTCGCTAAAAACTTCCGGCACAGAGGCACATTTACGCACTACCACGTTACCTACTCCACCTGCTCCGATAATTAATACTCTTTTTCCCATTTTTAAAAAAATTAATGAATTTGTGAATAATTGAAACTACAAATGTACAAAAAGCGAAAAAAGTTCTCGAATTAATTTTATATCAAAAAATTTAAAAGATAGTGACTTGTTTGCCAATGGCATTTTCGTGTTCTAATAGCCATTTTTTTCGCCATAATCCGCTGGCATATCCGGTGAGTGAGCCGTCTTTTCCTATCACTCGATGACAAGGAATTACTATGGCAAAAGGATTTTTACCATTGGCGCTTGCTGCTGCTCTGATGCATTTTTCATCCATTAATTGCTGTGCTAATTCTAAATATGAAATTGTTTTCCCATAAGGAATATGTTGCAGTTGCTTCCAAACTTTATGTTGAAAATCCGAGCCTTGAAAACATAGTGGTAACTGGAATGTGTTATTCACTGAATTAAAATATGTTTGAAGTTGATTTTTAGCTTCTATGCTAAGTACATTTTCTTTGTATTTAGTTTCATTTTCTTGTTCAAGGAAAGATATAGAATAAATAAAACGATTATCTGCTTTTATCTCGATAATTCCAATAGGTGTTGATAGCTGAGAGCGATAAAATTCAAGCATTGCACTGAAAAATTATTTTAAACTTTTATAATAGTTAAAAATATCTTTTAATGTTTTTTTAGGTTTAAAGTCAAACGTTTTAGTAAATAAGTTTCCGTCAATTATCACTGGATATTTAAAATAATTAATTAGATAAGGTGGAAACGATTTCCATTTTAAGAATCTGGAGATTGATTCTGTTAAGGTTGGTGGAATAGAAGGAATAGGTACTGTTTTAGAACCTGCTTCGTGTATGGCTGCTTGTAGCGCAATATAATCGTTGGGTGCTACATTGTAAACTCCACGAATATTTTTTTCAAATGCCAAACAAATTGCGTCACGCATATCATCGATATGAATAAATTGCATAAGTGGAGAAAAACCCCAAAGAACAGGAGAGCGTTTTTCAGACAACAATCTTGAAAAAGTATTACGAACACCTGGACCGGCAATATTACAAGGACGAAGTATCGTAATGTTTAATTCGGGATGTTTGTACAGATAAATAGTGGATAAATTTTCCAATTCTACAGAATCTACTAAATCTTGTGTTAATTCGGATGCTTTTAGTGGTGTGAGTTCGTCCAACAAAGAAGGATTGTATGCTGATGCTCCATATACGAAATAAGTAGATAATACTACAACTTTGGGAACCTTGTATTTTCTTGCTAAATCAAATAATTTACGTGTGCCAATTACATTGGCGTTGTATCGCGTAAAACGATTGAGTTCTTGAGCTGAAATTCTTCCTAAATGGATGATGCCATCAAATTCGTGTTCTCTAAAAATATCTTCAAAAATTCGTTTATTAAAATCGACTTTATAACTTTCAACAGGAATGCCTAAGTCCACTTTAGCCCGAAAGTCAACTGCAATAATCTTATACTCTTTTTTAAGGCTTTCAATTACTTTTTTAGCTAATGCTCCAGCGGCTCCGGTTACTAATATTTTCTTTTTGGGTTCCATAATTTATAGCTTATTGATGTTTATTATTTGTCTCTGTTTTTAAGTCTGCATAATATGCGTTACGTTTAGCTAGTCCAATTTCCAATAAGTTATTAATGGTATTTTTCACTTGATCTACTCGTGCAATTATATCCGCTTCTTTAACGACTGAATTATCGAAATGCATTGGCTCTCCAAAATGTATATATACTTTTGATGGAAAAAAATAAGGCAATACTAATGGTGCTACTGGCATTCCTAGTATTTTTGCCAAAGGTTTAATATCGGCATAAGAACGAATATTTTCTTCCATGCCTACAATGCCAACCGGAATAATTGGTGTATTTTTTTCCATGGCTAAATGCATAAAACCGGATCCAAAACGTTGTAATTGATATTTATGTTTATACAGTTTGTTGGAGCCACGAACACCTTCTGGAAAAACGACGATGGCTTCTTCATTGTCCAACATGCGTTCGCAATTAGTTGGATCTCCAATGACGGCACCTACTGAACTCAACCAATTTCCTATAAATGGAACGGATGGCAAAAAACGTTCTATCATAGCCTTGGGTGCACGAGCGCCATTTGGGTTTGTAATCAATGCGTAGCCTATTAAAATACCATCAATTGGTAACTGTCCACTGTGATTCGCAATAATTAAGCATCTACCTTCTTTAGGAATATTCTCTAATCCAAATGCTTCGACCTTGAAGAATTTATTATACAAATAGCGTGTAAAACGCATATTGTTTTTCATATTTCGAATATTAAAACCCCACGCATCGTATCCTTGAGAGCCAGTTTTATTGGGAAAAACATTGACGTATTCTTCTAAAGTAGAATCTTTAAATAGTTTATCGAAAATTGATTTATTGGTTTTTTGAGACTTCATTAAACTGTTTAGAATTAAAGTGTATCTTTACATAAATAAACTTTTAACTAATTTACAAAGAAAAAAATAATGAAACGAATATTCAATCATAAAGTAAAAATTAAGTGCATATTAATATTCTGTATTGTTGGATTTTTAGCTTGTCAAAAAGAAACGAAAAAAAAGGAGGATAAAGAATCCTTTTTATTAAATAAGCCATACGATAGCGTGTGTTTTCTAATGACACATAATGCGATGAATAATTCTGAAAAAGGATATACTATTCCTAATCAAACTCATTCTATTACACATCAATTAGAGAATGGTGTACGAGGTTTAATGATTGATACGTATGATGGAATGGATGGCCATGCGATGACTTATCATGCAGTTGCGCTCACAGGATCGCAAAAATTGGTGGATGTATTAAAAGAAGTGAAAGATTATTTGGTGGCAAAACCAAAAGAAGTTATTACTATTATTTTTGAAAATCAAGGAAGCAATGGGCAATTGAAAAAAGCGATTGATAGTTTAGCATTGGATAAAATGGCATTTGTTAAAAGTGGTTCTTCGTGGCCTACACTTCAAACGATGGTGGATAGCAATCAACGATTAGTCATGTTTTCAGAATTTGTAAAATCTCCGACAATTTCATATATGAGTTATGCTTGGGGAACAATATTTGACACAAAATATACTTATAAGAATGTGAGTGAATTTGACAGTGATATTAATCGTGGTGGAAGTGGAAGTAAGGATCTTTATTTAGTAAATCATTGGTTACAAAACTTTATAGGTTTGCCAGATAAAAGTTTAGCGCCGCAAGCAAATAATAGAGCTGTGTTAGGCAAACGTGTGCAAGATTGTGCCAATACCAATCATCATTTTATTAATTTTTTAGGTGTCGATTTTTATGAGATTGGAGAAGCGAAAGCAGTAGCCGATTCTATTAATGCTGCAAAATAAGTGTGTTATATTTATTTAAACGTTTTATTAAAGAATATTTTTTTGACTTTTTGCATTTTAATTTAGGGTAGCAATTTATACCTTGCAAGATGACATCCATGAAAAAATATTTATACTTACCACTACTTATTATATTAGTAACTTCTTGTAAAAAAGAGAGCACTAGACCAACAATTGCTTTAAATCCAAATACGGATTTACCACATTTATATATAAACATAAAAGGTGAACAAGAAATCACATCAAAAGAAGAATATTTGGAAGGAACAGTAAGGATTGATGGGCGAGGACGATATGATGATTATGAAGGCGAAATAGAAATTAAAGGAAGAGGAAATAACTCTTGGCAATTACCCAAAAAGCCTTACAAAATAAAACTAAAATCAAAAGCTTCTCTTTTAGGCTTGCCAGCTTATAAAGAATGGATTCTGTTGGCCAGTTATCTAGATGGCTCTTTTCTCTCAAATACTATACCTTATGAAATTGGACGACTATTAAAAATGCCTTACACGAATCATATTATTCCGGTAGAAGTAATAATCAACCATAAATATAGAGGATTTTACATCTTTACGGAAGACAAGGAAGTTGGTAAAAACCGAATAAACATTGGTAACGATGGCATATTACTAGAATTGGATACCAATTATGATGAAGAGTGGCAGTTCTTATCCTCAAATTTTCATTTACCAATTATGGTCCAATATCCGAAGAGCAAGGATATGTCGTTTTCTAAATTAATAGAAATAAAAAATAATTTTGAAACATTAGAAAATTTAGTTTACAGTTCCACTTTCCCAAATAATAATTATTTAGACTACTTCAGTGATACGGATTTTGTTAATTATATGATTGTACAACAATTGACTGCCAACAAAGAAATAAATCATCCTAAAAGCACGTATATCCACAAACTTTCCGGTGATACTAAATATAGAATGGGCATAATTTGGGATTTTGATTGGGCTTTTGGATATAGTGAAGTGGGTGCACATTTTGCTTCTTCTACAACATTAACGCCTTTGTTTTTAAGTAAAAATCCTACTTCAGGCACATTGTTTTTAAGCAGAATACTTCAAGATCCTCATCTTCGAAAATTACTTAAAACGCAATGGTATTGGTTTAGAGCAAATAATACGAAAGTGATATTTTAAACAGACCAAAAATGGTCTAAAGAAATGTATTTATAATTACAAATAGATTTGATGTTTTCTGGGCTTAGGCTGTGTATAGTTTCAGTAAAGAAATTGCTAATTTCA
>JAGNZZ010000032.1 GCA_017984135.1 Chitinophagales bacterium
ATGGTCATTTAGTTTTCACGCTTTCTGTCTAATTAGTATAAGACAAAACTACTTCGAAAATGGTAGGCAAGTCAGTATTAAAGATGTAATAGATATGTATATATATTTCCACCAGTAGTAAGGAATGAAATCAAACGGAAATTGTATCCTGATTATAAAAAAAAACAAGGATTCCAGTAACATTAATGAATGCACATTAATTTGAAGACGATGCTGCCTTTATTGATTTCATTTGCAGTAAATTGACTAAAAATGCAAATGCCATAGAGAAATAAATATAGCCTTTAGGTATTTCTATATGGAAGCCTTCTGCTATTAAAGAAACGCCTATCATCAATAAAAAACTAAGTGCTAATATTTTAAAAGAAGGATGTTTTTTAATAAAATCTCCGATTGGTTTGGAGGCAACTAACATGATACCAACGGTAACAATAACTGCGGCGTACATTATCCATAATTCGTTGACCATACCTACAGCGGTAATAATAGAATCTACAGAAAAAACTAAGTCTAATAGGATAATTTCTGCTAATAAACTTTTAAAGCTTGCATTTTTGGGAATATGTAATCCATCGTCTTTGGTTTCTGTTTTATGGTATATTTCTTTCGTACTTTTATAAATTAAGAAAATACCACCAGTAATTAAAATCAAGCCTTTTCCTGTAATTTCTGTTTGTAGAATCGTAAATAGTGTTGTATCTAACTTTAAAATCCATGCAATCCCTGCTAGTAAAATTAACCGCATCACCATGGCTAACAACAAACCGGTAATACGCAATTTATTGCGTTGTTCATCTGGTAATCTATCGGATAAAATAGAAATAAAAATAATGTTGTCAATTCCTAAAATAACTTCTAAAGCAATAAGTGTAACTAAGGGTATAATGGCGTCAATCATAAATAAGTATAGTATTTTTTGAAAACAAAAATCATGAATTAAAAGTTCCGTACTGTTCCAACATTTTTATAAAATTATCAAATAAATATCTAGAATCATGTGGCCCAGGAGCTGCTTCCGGATGATATTGTACGGCGAATGCATTTTTACCAATAATTTCTAACCCTTCTACAGATTTATCGTTCAGATTGGTATGGGTTAATCTTGCTTTATTTGATTTAAGTAATGCATCCATATCCACTGCAAAACCGTGGTTTTGAGTAGTGATTTCACACTTACCGGTTATTAGATTTTTTACCGGATGATTGCCACCACGATGTCCATGGTGTAATTTATATGTTGGAATATCGACTGCTTGCGCCAATAATTGATTCCCTAAACAGATGCCAAAACAGGGTTTGTTTTCTTCTAATATTTGTTTAATGGTGTCGATGGCGTACTGCATAGTACTTGGGTCGCCTGGACCATTAGACAAAAAATAGCCATCTGGATGAAATGATTGTAACTCTTCAAATGTTGTTTTAGCAGGAAATACTTTAATATAGCAATCTCTATTTTCGAAATTTCTTAAAATATTTTTTTTGATTCCAAAATCTAATGCTGCAATTTTATATTTAGCACTTTCCTTGCCTATGGTGTATGCTTTTGGGGTTGAAACTTTAGAAGATAGTTCTAATCCTTCCATTCCTGGAACTTCTAGTAATTGAGTTTTAAGTAGTTCTATGTCAGTGTTATCCGAGGAAATGATGGCGTTCATTGCTCCTTTTTGGCGCACCTGACGCACAACGGCACGTGTGTCAATTCCGCTTATCCCAACGAGATTATTTTCTTGAAAGTAGTCTTCAATTGAACTATCTGCTTGTTTACGTGAATAATTATTGGTATAATCTCTACAAATTAAACCTGCAATTTGTATTGCATCTGATTCTTCTTCAGTGTGTTTTATACCGTAATTTCCAACATGTACGTTCGTAGAGATTAATAATTGTCCGAAATAACTTGGATCCGTAAATAGTTCTTGGTAACCGGTCATAGATGTATTAAAGCAAATTTCACCGGTGGCTGTTCCAATTTTTCCGCAGGCAAAACCGTGATAAACGGAACCATCTTCCAATAATAATATAGCAGGATTTGTTGTCATAAAATTCGTTTAGCAAAAATAAAAAAAGGATAGTGAAAAACACTATCCTTTGTATGAATTAAGATTATCATTACACTTATTCTTCTGTTTTTTCTTCTGAGTCAACAACTGCGTCTGTTTGAGGAGTAACTTCATTTGATTTTTCTTCTACTACTTCCGCTTTTTTTGCTGCACTGGAACGACGTGTTTTCTTTTTAGGCTCTGCCGTTTTCGCAGTTTTAGTGGAGTATGTTTCATTGAAGTCCACTAATTCAATGATTGCCATTTCTGCTGCATCTCCCAAACGTTGTCCTAAACGAATGATACGTGTATAACCACCAGGTCGGTCGCCAACTTTAGGAGCGATTACATCGAACAATTCTTTTGTTGCAAATTTATCTTGCAAATAAGAAAAAACTGTACGACGTGAATGTGTGGTATTGTCTTTAGACTTAGTAATTAAAGGTTCCACATATCCTCTCAACTCTTTTGCTTTTGCAACTGTTGTTTCAATTCTTTTGTGTAGAAATAAAGCTGAAGATAAGTTCTTCAATAAAGCGGCTCTATGTCCGTATTTTCTACCTAAATGATTTATTTTATTTCCGTGTCTCATTTTTTAAGTATTAAGTAGTAAGTAATTAGTATTAGACGTGTTCTATACTGATTCTACTCATTATTATTATTAATCTTCTAGTTTAAATTTAGAAAGATCCATACCAAAGTGCATTCCTTTCTCTATAATTAATTCTTCGATTTCTACCAATGATTTACGTCCAAAGTTTCTAAATTTCAATAATTCGTTGGTATCATATTGAACTAACTCAGACAATGAATTGATTTTAGCTGCTTTCAAGCAGTTATATGCACGAACAGAAAGATCTAAATCTTCCAAAGGCGTTTTCAAGATTTTACGCATGTGTAAGATATGTTCATCCACTACTTCTTCTTGTCCTTTTTCTTCTGAATCGAATGTAATATTTTCATCAGATACCAACATTAGATGTTGGATTAAGATTTTTGCAGCTTCTTTTACTGCATCTTCTGGATGGATAGTACCATCAGTTTTTACGTCGATGATTAATTTTTCAAAGTCTGTACGTTGTTCTACACGTGTATTTTCAATTTTGTAGCGTACATTTTTGATAGGTGTATAGATAGAGTCAACCGGAATTAAACCCACGATAGAGCTATCTACATAATGTTCCTCAGCAGCCACATAACCTCTACCTTTTCCGATAGAAATTTCTAGTTCAAGGTTTACATTTTTTTCCATATTACAAATTACTAAATCTGGATTAGTAACTGCAAAAACATTGGTATGTGCTTCAATATCTCCTGCGGTAAATTGTTCTTTATTTTTTAGAGAAATATAGATTTTTTCATAACCGGCATCCGCATCTTGTAAAATTCTTTTTAAACGAACTTGTTTGATATTTAATACCATTTCAGTTACATCTTCGATAACACCTTTGATAGTAGAAAATTCGTGGTTAATGCCTGCGATTTTAATGTTCGTGATTGCATATCCTTCTAAAGAGGATAACAATACTCTACGCAAAGCGTTTCCTATTGTGTTTCCAAAACCGGGCTCTAAAGGAGCAAACTCGAATGTACCTTCGAAGTCTGTTGCTTTTTGTAAAAGAATTTTGTCTGGTTTTTGAAATGATAAAATTGCCATAATTACTATTTATTTTTAAAGTTTTAATCTGAATGTTTAATTGTAAAACATTCTCTTCAAAAAATTATTTACTGTATAACTCTACGATTAATAGTTCTTTAATCGTTTCTGGGATTTGGTCTCTGTTAGGAATCTCCACATATCTGCCTTCTAATTTTTCTGTGTTTAATTCTAACCAGCCATATTTTTTTACGCCTCCTAATTTTAACGTATCTTGAACAAAATCTAAGTTTTTAGATTTTTCACGGATGCTTACGACATCACCAATTTTCACGGTAAAAGATGGAATATTTACAATTCTTCCGTTTACAGTGATGTGTTTGTGATTTACAAATTGACGTGCTGCGCTACGAGTAGGTGCAAATCCTAAGCGATAAACGGTGTTATCCAAGCGTTGTTCTAATAAACGTAATAAGTTTTCACCCGGAACACCATGTTTACGAGTTGCTTCTTCAAATGTTTTATAGAACTGACGCTCTAATACGCCGTATGTATATTTTGCTTTTTGTTTTTCTTTTAACTGAATGGAATATTCAGATTTAGAAGAACGTTTACGAGAATTTCCATGTTGCCCTGGAGCATATTTTCGTTTTTCAAATGCTTTATCGTATCCGAAAATTGGCTCTCCGAATGATCTTGATTTTTTAGTACGTGGTCCTGTGTATCTTGCCATTTTATTTCTGATTTTAGACTTAAGAATTCAGATTATAGTTCTGTTTCTATGATAATCTATTTTAATATTAAACTCTTCTTTTCTTAGGTGGACGACAACCATTATGTGGTAATGGCGTAACGTCACGAATGATAGATACTTCTATACCTGCATTTCCTATAGTACGGATAGCGGACTCACGGCCACCACCTGGTCCTTTTACAAATACTTCAACTTTTCTCAATCCAGCTTCATAAGCTTTAGAACCTGCATCTTGTGCTGCCATTTGAGCGGCATAAGGTGTACTTTTTTTAGAACCTCTAAAACCACACTTACCTGCACTGCTCCAAGAAATTACTTGACCAGCTTTATTGGTGTAAGAGATAATGATATTATTAAAAGTAGATTTAATATAAGCATATCCTTCTGCTTCTACTTTCACTACTCTTTTTTTCGTTGTCTTTTTAGTTGCTTGTGCCATTATATATAGACTTCAATGATTATTATTTAGTTACTTTCTTTTTACCGGCAACTGTCTTACGTTTACCTTTACGAGTACGAGCGTTACGTTTTGTGCTTTGACCACGAACTGGCAAACCTTTACGATGGCGGATTCCTCTATAAGAACCGATATCCATTAAACGTTTGATGTTAAGTTGTGTTTCTGAACGCAAAGCGCCTTCTACTTTTATTTCTGCATTAATTACGTTACGAATTGCTGTTGCTTCGTCGTCGTTCCATTCATGCACTTTTTTGCTTGCATCTACACCTGCAGTTTCTAAAATATGTTTAGCGGTAGAACTGCCGATTCCATAGATGTAAGTCAAACCGATGATTCCTCTTTTATTTTTAGGAAGATCTATACCTGATACTCTAGCCATTATCCTTGTCTTTGTTTAAATTTTGGATTCTTTTTATTAATCACATAAACTCTGCCCTTTCTGCGGACAACTATGCAATCTTCACTGCGTTTTTTTACTGATGCTCTTACCTTCATGGTAGTTACTCTTTATTGTTTATTTATATCTGAAAGTTATTCTTCCTCTGGAGAGATCATAAGGAGAAATTTCAACTGCGACTTTGTCGCCCGGCAATATTCGTATGTAATTCATACGCATTTTACCGGATATTGTAGCTAAAATTTCGTGGCCGTTTTCTAATTTAACGCGAAACATTGCGTTAGAAAGAGCTTCCGTGATCGTACCGTCTAATTTTATTAAATCTGTTTTACCCATAATTTTCGGACTGCAAATATCGTAATAATTATCTGAAATCCTTAATATATTCTGACTTTTTTATAGATTCGAATATTAAATTATGGTCACTAAGTATGTCTGCCTTGCCTCTTTTTACAGCAATGGTATGCTCAAAATGTGCCGAAGGCTTCAAATCCTTAGTAATTATAGTCCACTTATCAGCTAATGTACGTACCTGATAAGTACCCATATTTATCATTGGTTCAATGGCAATAACTAATCCATCTTGCAACATCGGCCCTTTACCTCGTTTTCCGTAGTTTGGTACTTGAGGATCTTCGTGTAAGTCACGACCAATGCCGTGTCCAACCAAATCGCGAACTACCCCAAATTTGTGTGTAACTTCGCAATAGTTTTGAATGGCAAAGCCGATATCACCTACTCGATTTCCTACTACTGCTTGTTCAATTCCGATGTATAAAGAATTAAAGGTTACTTGCAATAATTTCTTAGCATTTTCACTTATTTCTCCAATAGGGAAAGTAAATGCTGAATCGCCATGAAATCCATTTTTAAACACGCCACAATCTATGGAAAGAATATCACCTTCTTGTATTTCTCTATCGGATGGAAATCCATGAACAACTTGTTCATTGACAGAAATACATAGTGTGGACGGAAATCCGCCATAGCCTTTAAACGATGGTGTTGCTCCGTTATCTCTGATAAACTGTTCGGCAATCTCATCTAATTTAGAAGTTTTCACTCCTGGCTTAATATATTCAACCAACATTGCATGTGTTTGGCTTACTAACAAAGAACTCTTTCTTATTAATTCAATTTCTTCAGGAGTTTTTAAATGTATCATTGCTCCAAAAAGTAAATTAGTATTCGGTAGTACTTACATTTCTACCTCTTATCTTAGCTCCAGATTTTGTTAATCCATCATAATGACGGCTTAATAAATGGGAATTAATTTGCTGCATAGTATCTAATACAACAGCTACTAAAATCAATAACGAGGTACCTCCAAAGAAGTATGCAAATTGGGTATTCACGCCTAACATACTTGCAAATGCAGGCATGATTGCGATTAATCCTAAAAATGCAGAACCTGGTAATGTAATTCTAGATAAGATAGTATCAATATATTCGGCTGTATTTGCTCCTGGTTTAACACCTGGAATAAATCCATTATTTCGTTTTAAATCATCCGCCATTTGAACTGGATTCATAATTAATGCGGTATAGAAATAAGTGAACAACATCACCATAAAAAACATTAAAATATTATGTGGCAATGATGTAAAATCTGTTAATTTTCTTAAAAAACCAGATGCAGCACTTTCTGGAAATAACTGAACGAATGTTCCTGGAATAAATAAGAAGGCTTGTGCAAAGATAATAGGCATAACACCTGCTATATTAACTTTTAAGGGTAAAAAACCTCTGCGTTGTGTATAGGCATTGTTTCCGCCTGACATTTGTTTGGCGTAGCTCAAAGGAACTTTTCGTATCGCTTGAATCAACATTATCGTTCCCAATATAACCATTGCTAATATGACCATTTCAAACACTAAGAATAAGATGCCACTTCCTGTGGTTGTTCTTGATTTCACTTCTGCCCAAAATGAAGCGGGTAATCGGGAGATAATGTTTGCCATAATAATTAATGACGTGCCATTACCTAAACCTCTTTCTTGAATTTGTTCGCCCAACCACATGACAAAAATTGTTCCTGCAGTAAGGATAATTACGGTGGCAATGGTGAACAATACCATATTTATGTTTGGTGATACCACACGCATTTGGTTGGTTAATAGAGAAATGTAGGCAAATGCTTGAAATGCACCTACTACAACTGTTCCATAACGTGTATATTGAGTGATTTTTTTTCGTCCACTTTCTCCTTCTTTTTGCATTTTTTGGAAGTATGGAACTGCCAAGGTTAATAACTGCATCACAATGGATGTAGAAATATAAGGCATGATACCTAACGCAAAGATAGATGCTTGCGAGAAAGCACCTCCAGCGAATAAGTCAAATATTTGAAATAAACCACCTGCTCCGTGTTGTGCGGAAACGCTTACTGGGTCAACGCCCGGAAGTACGACAAAACATCCCAGTCTATAAATGAATAATAGACCTAAGGTCAAGAATATTCTTTTTCTTAGGTCTTCTATACTGAAGATATTTTTTATGGTTTCAATAAATTGATTCATAAACTTATGCTATAACTGTGGCAGTACCACTATTTTTTTCAATTGCTTCTTTTGCTTTATCACTGAATGCGTGTGCAGAAATTTTCAAAGCACCTTTTAATTCACCATTTGCTAATACTTTAATTTTGTCATTAGCTTTTACTAATTTCAAAGTTCTGTATGTTTCAAAGTTAAATTCAGTGATATTATTTTTTTCTGCTAAAGCCGTTAATTCAGCTAAATTAATCGTTCTAAATTCGAATCTATTTGGATTTTTAAATCCTCTTTTCGGCAAACGACGTTGTAATGGCATTTGACCACCTTCGAAGCCTCTTTTTGATTTGTAACCAGAACGAGATTTTGCTCCTTTGTGACCTTTGCCTGCTGTTCCACCAGAGCCTGATCCTTGACCACGTGCTATTCTTTTACGGCCTTTTACAGCGCCTTTAGCCGGTTTTAAATTATTTAAACTGATGCTCATTACTTAGATATTTTCTACCGTTACTAAATGTTTTACTTTTGCTACCATACCTAATACTTGAGGGGTAGCTTCCTTTTCAACGCTTCTGTTTACTTTTTGGATACCCAATGCTTTGATGGTATCTTTTTGGCGTTTACTTCTATCGATTGTACTCTTAACTTGAGTGATTTTTATCTTTGCCATAGTTTTAGCCGTTAAATACTTTTGATAATTTTACACCTCTATCACGTGCAACACGGAACGGATCTCTTAATAATGTCAAAGCTTGAATAGTTGCTTTTACCACATTGTGAGGATTGGCAGATCCTAAAGATTTTGCTAGTACGTCATGAATACCAACGCTTTCCAATACAGCACGCATAGAACCACCAGCGATAACACCTGTACCTTGTGAGGCTGGTTTAATTAAAACGCGAGCACCGTCAAATTCAGCGGTTTGATCATGAGGAATTGTACCTTTCAAAATTGGAATTTTAACTAAATTTTTCTTAGCATCATCAATTCCTTTTTGGATAGCTTCTTGTACCTCACGTGCTTTTCCTAAGCCATGACCAACTGTTCCGTTTCCGTCACCAACAACTACTAATGCGGAGAAACTAAATGTACGACCACCTTTAGTAACCTTTGCAACGCGTTGAATGCCTACTACCTTTTCTTTTAATTCGATTTCGACTGCTGTTCTAACTTTATTTTCTTTTACTTTTGACATATCTTCTATTTTTATTGATACACATGAGTGTGTATTTGCTAAAATTGTAATCCGTTTTCTCTGGCAGCTTCTGCTAAAGCTTTAATTCTACCGTGGTATAAAAATCCGTTTCTATCAAAAACTACATTGGAAATGTTTGCTGCTTTTGCTTTTTCAGCAACAGCCGCACCTACTGCTTTTGCTTTTTCAGTTTTACTTCCTTTTGATTTTAGAGAAGAAACCGATAAGATTGTTTTCTTAGCCACGTCATCAATGATTTGTGCATAGATTTCGCTATTACTTCTAAAAACGGTTAATCTCGGGCGAGCTTCTGTTCCGCTAATTTTTTTACGGATGCTGAATTTAATTTTTTCTCTTCGAGATAGTTTGTTCGTTACTGCCATGACAATAATTTATTTTTTATTTACAGATACTTTAGTATCAAATTTTATTTTTTACCTGCAGATTTACCTGCTTTTTTACGAATTATTTCGCCAGCATATTTAATCCCTTTTCCTTTGTATGGTTCAGGTTTTCTTAAGCTTCTAATTTTAGCGGCTACTTGACCGATTAATTGTTTATCATTGCTTTCTAAGATAATACGTGGTGGTTGTCCTTTTTCAGACAAAGTAGAAACTTTGATTTCTTGAGGCAACACTACAAACACAGGATGTGAGTAACCGATAGAAAGCTCTAACATTTGACCTTGGTTGCTGGCACGAAAACCTACACCCACGACTTCTAATTCTTTTTTATATCCAGTGCTTGCGCCAATAACTAAGTTATTCAACAGGGCTCTGTATAATCCGTGTAATGTTTTATGACGTTTTTGGTCGGTTGGTCTTTCCACCAACACTTTTCCGTCTTCAACTTTTACGATGATATCTCTATCTACTTTTTCCGATAAGGTACCATTTGGTCCTTTTACTGTTACCACGTTATTATCTGCAACGCTTACTTCAGTTTTTGCCGGTATTATGATTGGTAATTTTCCTACGCGTGACATGACTATAATTTTAAGATACTATGCAAATAATTTCACCACCTACGTTTAAGTTTTTAGCTTGTTTATCAGTCAAAATTCCTTTTGAGGTAGATAAGATAGCTATCCCTAAACCATTTTTTACTCTTGGAATACCCGTAACGTGAGCATAACGACGTAAGCCCGGTTTGGATATTCTCACTAATTCTCTGATTGCAGGTTCTTTAGTATCTGGATTGTATTTTAATGCAATCTTGATAGTACCTTGAGGACCTTCTTCATCGTATTTGAATTTTAAGATATAACCATTATCATGTAAGATTTCGGTTAATTTTTTCTTCATGTTTGAAGCAGGAATGTCAACGATGGTGTGACCAGCAAGTTGTGCATTTCTGATTCGTGTCAGGAAATCTGCTATTGGATCTGTAACCATTTCTTTTTTTTTGTTTTAGACCGCTTAGATGTGAGACTTAAGTTGATATCAGCTCAGTTTCCCACCTTCACTTTTATTTTAAAATTTATTTTTGACTCTTTGGCTCTTTAACTTTGAGACAATTATTCTCTCTTTGCTAATGTTCTATATTACCAGCTTGCTTTTGATAAACCTGGAATCATCCCGTAGCTTGCTAAATCTCTGAATTGTATTCTTGACAATCCAAAAAATCCGATATATCCACGTGGACGACCTGTTAATTTGCATCTATTTCTGTAACGTACAGGAGACGCATTTTTAGGTAATTTATCCAAAGCCGTGTAATCACCTGCTGCTTTTAATTGTTCACGTTTAGCTTTGAATTTGTTGATTAATTTCAAACGCTTTGCATCGCGTGCTTTCATTGATTCTTTTGCCATAATTATTTTTTCTTAAATGGTAAGCCAATTTCTTTTAATAATGCGTGTGCTTCATCATCGGTGTTTGCTGTAGTCACAAAGGTGATGTCCATACCGCTGATTCGAGCAATTTTATCGATATCAATTTCAGGAAAGATGATGTGTTCCGTGATTCCTAATGTATAATTTCCTCTTCCGTCAAACGATTTATCGTTGATGCCTTTAAAATCACGTACTTGAGGAAGCGCCACAGCCATTAATCGCTCTAAAAACTCGTACATTCTTTCACCTCGTAACGTAACTCGTACACCGATAGGTAAGTTTTCTCTTAATTTGAAGTTAGAGATTGCTTTTTTAGATTTTGTTGCGACGGCTTTTTGACCTGCAATTCTTGAGATTTCATCTAAAGAATTGTCGATTAATTTTTTATCACCAACTGCTGCACCAACTCCTTGATTAATAACAATCTTAGTTAATTTAGGTACTTGCATTACTGACTTATAGTTGTACTTAGCATGCAAGGCTGGTACTACTTCTTCAGTATATTTTTTCTTTAATGTAGGTATATAACTCATTACTTAATTATTTCTCCTGTTGATTTTGCGATACGAACGATTTTACCATCTTCTAATTTTCTGCCAATTTTAGTTGCTTTACCAGCAACAGACAACATTAGGTTAGAAATATGAATAGGTGCTTCTTTTTTAATGATACCACCTTGTTGGTTTTGGGCATTTGGTTTGGTGTGTTTTGACACTATTTTAATACCGGCAACCAATGCAGTATTTTTGGAAGGAAAGACTTCTAATACTTTTCCGCTTTTACCACGATCTTCACCTGTAGTTACGATAACGGTGTCTCCTTTTTTTATTTTTAATTTTGGCGCAAAACGCTTTTGTGATTGTGTACTCATAATTGATTACGCTTATATTTTTATAATACTTCCGGTGCTAATGAAATAATTTTCATAAAATCTTTATCTCTCAATTCACGTGCAACCGGTCCGAAAATACGAGTACCACGTGGTTCGTCATTATTGTTTAACAATACAACTGCATTGTCATCAAAACGAATGTAAGTACCGTCTTTACGTTTAATTTCTTTTTTCGTTCTAACCACTACTGCCTTAGAAACTTGTTTTTTCTTAACGTTACCACCTGGCATAGCATCTTTTACAGATACTACGATTTTGTCGCCGATAGACGCATAACGTGCTCTTGTGCCTTTTAATACTCTGATGCAAAGTACTTCTTTGGCTCCGCTGTTGTCAGCTACTTTTAGTCTAGATTCTTGTTGTACCATGTTTATTTAGCCTTTTCAACGATTTCTATTAATCTCCATCTTTTAGTTGCACTTAAAGGGCGTGTTTCCATAATTTTTACGGTATCGCCGATGTTGCACTCATTTTTTTCATCGTGTGCATGAAATTTCTTAGTTTTCTTTAAGAATTTTCCATACTTAGGATGTTTTAGTTTACGAACCACCGCTACCGTAATTGTTTTTTCCATTTTATTGGAGGTTACAACGCCGATTCTGGTTTTTCTTAATTTTCTTTCTATTGTTGTCTCTGTTGACATCTGCATTTAATTTATGCTTGATTAGATAATTGTCTTTTTCTCAATTCTGTTTGGATACGAGCAATGTGTTTTCTAATTTCTCCTAACACATTGGTGTTTTCCAATGGAGTGATTGCGTGGTTGAATTTCAATTTTGTCAGTTTCATTTTTGAAGCTGCTAATTCATTTTTCAACTCTTCATCGTTCCATCCTATTATTTCGCTATATACTACTGTTGCCATTTTCTATATATTTTTTAGTTACCGTCGTAATCTCTTCTAATTATAAATTTAGTTAACACAGGTAATTTTTGAGCAGCTAAAGCTAATGATTCTTGTGCTACTTGTTTAGAAACACCTTCTATTTCAAACATGATTCTACCTGGTTTTACAACTGCAACCCAATGGTCTAAGGAACCTTTACCTTTACCCATACGTACTTCGGCTGGTTTTTTGGTAATTGGTTTGTCTGGAAATATATTTATCCAAACTTTACCTTCACGTTTCATGTGTCTAGTTAAAGCAATACGTGCTGCTTCTATCTGACGGTCAGTAATCCAACACTCGTCTAATGATTTTAAGCCGAATGAACCGAATGACAATTGCGAACCTTTGTACGCAATGCCTTTCATTTTCATTTTGTGAACTCTTCTAAATTTTACTCTTTTCGGTTGTAACATAACCCTATTTATTTGAGATTTTAGATTTCAGATTCCAGATTTATTTTCTTTTCTCTTACGTCTTTAATAATTATTTTTTTCTTGGTCCTCTGTTTTCAGATCTTTCGCCTCTTGGTTTTCCACCGCCTCTTTTATCACCGGCGCCGCGTCTGTCATCTCTTCTTTCGCCACCACCACGTCTGTCATCTCTTCTATCGCCGCCTTTTTTATTTCCTTCTTCCATTCCTACATTTGGAGTTAAATCACGTTTTGTAAATACTTCACCTTTACAAATCCAAACTTTAACACCAATTTTACCATAAATTGTTTCTGCTTCTTTCCATGCATAATCAATATCTGCTCTAAAAGTATGTAATGGCGTACGACCTTCTTTATATTCTTCGCTTCTTGCCATTTCTGCGCCACCTAATCGGCCAGAACACTTAATTTTAATTCCTTCCACACCTAAACGCATTGCTGATGCAATAGCCATTTTTACAGCACGACGGAAATTGACACGTGCTTCTAATTGCTTACAAACTGTTTCGCCCACAATAGCTGCATCAATTTCAGGTCTTCTGATTTCAACGATATTAATTTGAACGTCCTTTTTTGTAATGTTTTTGATTTCTTCTTTAATCTTATCTACTTCATTTCCACCTTTACCAATAATAATTCCGGGACGAGAGGTATTAATAGAGATTGTAATTCTGTTTAATGTTCTTTCTATAATTATTTTAGAAATACCTCCTTTTTGAATACGAACGTTTAAGTATTTTCTGATTTTTTGATCTTCAATCAATTTATCACTAAAATCTTTACCTCCGTACCAATTAGAATCCCATCCTCTGATGATACCTAATCTATTTGCTATTGGATTTGCTTTAGTACCCATTAATCTCTTGTATTTTAATTTTCGTTAGATGATTCAGTTGTTTCAGCGACCAATTCATTTTGGTTTCTGCTTGCTAATTGTACGGTGATGTGGTTAGAACGTTTACGAATTCTGTAAGCTCTTCCTTGTGGAGCAGGTTGAAATCTTTTTAACATTCTTGCGCTATCAATCATTACTGATTTTATGTATAATTCGCTGTCTTCTGCTTTTGTGTCAAATTTTTGTTCCCAATTTGCAATTGCAGAGCGAACTAATTTTTCCATTGTTTTAGAAGCATGTTTTGTAGAAAACATTAAAATATTTAAAGCATCCATTACATCTTTCTCACGGATAACATCTGCCAACAATCTCATTTTACGAGGAGAAGTTGGCACATCTGTAGCACGAGCGATACATACTGACTTTTTTGCTTCTTTTCTAGCATCTGCTGCTAATTTTTTTCTTTGACCCATGGATTATTCTTATTTTCTGTTACCTGAATGTCCTTTAAATTGTCTTGTAGGTGAAAATTCTCCTAATTTATGACCTACCATATTTTCTGTTACATATACTGGAATAAATTTATTTCCATTATGTACTGCAAATGTGTGTCCTACGAAATCTGGAGTAATCATGGAGGCACGAGACCAAGTTTTGATTACCGTTTTTTTACTAGATGCGTTCATAACATCCACTTTACTAAGTAAGTGATATGCTATATAAGGACCTTTTTTTAAACTTCTTGCCATTATGCTTTCTTATTATTTTTTAGCTCTTGAAATGATGTGTTTGTTAGAAGCTTTCGTTTTACTTCTAGTTTTTAGACCTTTAGCAGGAATACCTTTTCTTGAACGTGGATGTCCACCTGAAGCTCTACCTTCACCACCACCCATTGGATGGTCAACAGGGTTCATTACTACAGCACGTGTTCGAGGTCTTCTTCCTGCCCAACGATTTGCGCCAGCTTTTCCTTTTACTTCTAAACTATGGTCAGAGTTAGAAACTGATCCAATAGTTGCTAAACAAGTTCCTAGGATTTGTCTTGCTTCTCCTGAAGGCAGTTTAACGTTTACATATTTACCATCTTTACCAGAAAGCTGAGCAAAGGTACCTGCGCTTCTGCAAATAGACGCTCCTTTTCCTGGTTGCAATTCGATATTATGGATAACAGAACCTAATGGCATATTTGCAAGAGGTAATGTGTTTCCTACTTCGGGTGCTACAGATTTTCCAGAAATAATTTCTTGTCCTACTTGTAATCCTTCTGGAGCGATGATATAACATTTTTCACCATCTTTATAAACCACTAATGCGATGAATGCAGAACGGTTTGGATCATATTCAATTGTTTTTACCGTAGCAGGGATATCAAATTTATTACGTTTAAAATCGATGATACGATATTGTCTTTTATGACCACCACCGATGTAACGCATTGTCATTTCACCTTTTTGGTTACGGCCACCAGATTTGTTATTCGAAATGAGTAACGATTTTTCCGGTTTATTTGTAGTGATTTCAGCATACGAGTTAGATATTCTGAATCTTAAACTCGGTGTAATCGGATTATATTTTTTAGTTGCCATTGTTATCTACTTTTTCTTAGATTTCATTATAGAAATCGATTGTTTCCCCTTGTGCTACTTTTACGATTGCTTTTTTATAGCTGCTTTTTCTTCCAGAGATGATTCTTGATTTTGTATTACGATTTTTAGGTTTTGACGCAATAATTGCAGTATTCACCTCTTCTACGTTTACGCCATACATTTTTTCTACAGCTTTTTTTATCTCTACTTTGTTTGCCTTTTTTTCAACTAAAAAAGTGTACTTACCTGCTTTTTCAGACAATGCTGATGCTTTTTCAGTTATTAAAGGTTTTTTCAGAATTTCCATTCTATATTAATTTTGTAAATTAACTAATGCTTCAATCGATTTTTCGCTAATTAAAATCGAATTGTTGTTCATAATTTCATAAGTATTCAAATTATCAGCTAAAGCGATGACTGCACCTTGAACATTTCTGCTTGATAAATAAACATTTTCGTTTAACTCAGGCAATATCAATAATGATTTTTTATTTTCAAGACCAAAAGCTTGTAGGAATTTTAAATATTCTTTTGTTTTTGGAGCGTCAAATGAAAAGTCTTCAACTATTTTAATTGCACTGTCTGCCACTTTCGTAGAGAATGCAGAATTTTTAGCCAAAGTTTTTACTTTTTTATTCAATTTAAAATCGTAAAAACGTGGACGTGGGCCAAATATTCGAGCACCGCCTCTAAACAAAGGATTTTTTATACTTCCTTTTCTAGAACCACCTGTTCCTTTTTGTTTGTGTAGTTTTCTAGTAGAACCTGATAACTCAGATTTTTCTTTAGTTTTATGAGTACCACTTCTTCTTCCTGCTAAGTATTGTTTAACAGCTAAGTAGATAACATGCTCATTAGGTTCGATACCGAAAATTGCTTCAGGCAATTCGATGCTACGACCTGTGGCTTGTCCATTTACATTATATACTTCTGCTTTCATTTTTATATTTTTTCACTAAATCCTATTAGGATATCTTGATTTATTTTTTCTTTTCGATAATTACGTAAGAACCATTATGACCTGGAATTGAACCTTTCACGATAATTAGATTTTCGTCGTTCAGTACTTTCACAATTTTCATGTTTTGTTCTTTCACTCTATCCGTTCCCATACGGCCTCCCATTTTCATGCCTTTCATTACACGAGCTGGAGTTGAACAAGCACCTAATGAACCTGGAGCACGTAAACGATTATGTTGACCGTGAGTTTGCCCACCGACACCACTAAATCCGTGACGTTTAACAACACCTTGGAATCCTTTCCCTTTAGATGTGCCCACAATATTTACTTTTTCACCTTCTGTCAAGATTTCTGAAGTAACTACATCGCCTACACTTAGGTTATCCATTCCTTTAAACTCTACCAATTTAGCTTTTGGAACGCCACCTGATTTCTCAAAGTGGTTTTTCATTGGTTTAGTTGTGTTTTTTTCTTTTTTTTCACCATATCCTAATTGTACCGCATCATATCCATCTTTATCTTTAGATTTTTTTTGCGTTACAACACAAGGTCCAGCTTGGATAACTGTGCAAGGAATTATTGCACCGCCTTCGCCGAAAATACTGGTCATACCTATTTTTGTTCCTATTAATCCTGCCATGTCTTATTAAACTTTTATTTCTACATCAACACCACTTGGTAATTCTAATTTCATTAAAGCATCTATAGTTTTCGGTGTTGCGCTATAGATATCTAACAATCGCTTATACGTACATAATTTGAATTGTTCACGCGCTACTTTATTAACGTGTGGAGATTTCAAAACTGTAAAAATCTTTTTGTTCGTAGGCAATGGAATTGGCCCTGTAACAACTGCTCCAGCACTGCGTACTGTTTTTACGATTTTTTCAGCAGATTTATCTACCAAATTGTGATCGTATGATTTTAATTTTATTCTAATTTTTTGTGCCATGATATAATTACTATTAATCAGCTTTTACTTTAGATTTTACTTTTGCTATTACTTGTTCCGTAATATTATTTGGAGTTGGAGCATAGTGAGAGAATTCCATGATAGATGTTGCTCTACCAGATGTAATTGTTCTCAAGTCAGTTACATAACCAAACATTTCAGACAATGGAACTTTTGCTTTAATAACATTTGCATTGTTTTTCATTTCCATACCTTCCATCATACCTCGGCGACGATTTAAGTCACCTACTACATCACCCGTATTTTCTTCCGGTGTGATTACTTCTAATTTCATGATTGGTTCTAACAAGATTGGATTTGATTTTCTACATGCTTCACGGAATGCAAATTTTGCAGCTTGCTCAAATGAGAATGAATCAGAGTCCACTTGGTGGTAAGAACCATCAAATAAACGCACTTTCAAACTTGGTACTTCGTAACCTGCCAATACTCCTGTTTTCATAGCTTCTTTAAATCCTTTCTCTACAGAAGGAATGAATTCTTTTGGAATTGAGCCACCAAAAATATCATTAATGAATACCAAACCTTCTTTTCCTTCGTCTCCAGGTCCAATTTCTATTTGAATATCCGCAAACTTACCACGACCACCAGATTGTTTTGCATATTTTTCTCTGTGTTCAATAGTATTTGTAATCGTTTCTTTATAGTTAACTTGAGGTGCGCCTTGGTTACACTCCACTTTAAATTCTCGCAACAATCGGTCAACGATAATTTCTAAATGTAATTCGCCCATACCTGAAATTACTGTTTGAGCAGTATCTTCATCATATTTTACTTTGAATGTTGGATCCTCTTCTGCTAATTTAGATAAAGCCATACCTAATTTATCAGCATCTTTTTGAGTTTTAGGCTCAATAGCTAAACCGATAACTGGATCAGGGAATACCATTGATTCTAATACGATTGGGCTGCCTTCCGCACAAAGCGTGTCACCTGTTCTGATGTCTTTAAATCCTACTACTGCTCCAATATCTCCTGCGCCTAATTTTTCGATTGGATTTTGTTTATTCGCATGCATTTGGAAAATACGAGATATACGTTCTTTATTTCCGCTTCTTGTATTTATTACATAAGAACCTGCATCTAAGATTCCTGAGTAAGCACGTGTGAATGCTAAACGACCTACATAAGGATCGGTAGCAATTTTAAATGCTAAACCAGCAAATGGTTCATCATAACTTGGTTTACGAACTAATTCTTCACCAGTGTCAGGATGTGTACCTTTGATGTTTGGTCTATCCATTGGTGATGGCATTAATTCCATCACTAAATCCAACATGGTTTGTACGCCTTTATCTTTGAACGAAGAGCCACAAAGCATTGGAACAATTTTCATATCCAAACAAGCTGCACGTAAGGCATCTAATATTTCTCTTTCTGTGATTGATGTTGGATCTTCAAAGAATTTCTCCATTAATTTATCATCATACTCAGAAACTGCTTCTAATAATTTCTCCCTCCACTCGGTGGCTTCTTGCAACATATCTGCTGGAATTTCAACCACTTCATACGTCATACCTCTGTCGTGTGTATTCCAAATGATACCTCGGAAGTTTATCAAGTCAACCACACCTTTAAAGGTATCTTCTGCTCCGATGGGCAATTGCAAAGGAACGGCATTAGAGCCTAACATTTTCTTTACTTGTTCAACAACTGCTAAGAAATCTGCTCCTGAACGATCCATTTTGTTTACGAATCCAATACGTGCAACATTATAGTTATTTGCTAAACGCCAATTGGTTTCTGATTGTGGTTCAACACCATCTACGGCTGAGAACAAGAACACTAAACCATCTAACACACGTAACGAACGGTTTACTTCAACTGTAAAGTCAACGTGACCTGGTGTATCAATAATATTTACATGATAGTCATTTCCTCTGTATTTCCAACCTACTGTTGTTGCAGCAGATGTAATTGTAATCCCTCTTTCCGCCTCTTGTACCATCCAGTCCATTGTAGAAGCACCGTCATGCACTTCACCAATTTTGTGATTTACACCAGCATAATATAATATACGCTCTGTTGTTGTAGTTTTACCTGCATCAATGTGAGCTGCAATACCAATGTTTCTTGTATATTTTAAATCGCGTGCCATTTTTGTTTTGTTTGTGGATGCATCCAATGCGATCCTACTTTTTATTTTTTATTATGCTTTAAAATGCGAGAATGCTTTATTCGCTTCCGCCATTTTGTGAGTATCTTCTTTTCTTTTCACGGCAGCTCCTTCCCCTTTTGAAGCAGCGATTAACTCAGCGGCCAATTTGTCACCCATAGATTTGCCGTTTCTTTTTCGAGAAAATTGAATTAACCAACGAATCGTCATAAATAATTTTCTATCCTCACGAATTGGAGTTGGAATCTGAAAAGTAGCCCCACCAATTCTTCTGCTTTTAACTTCTACTGCTGGCATTACATTATCCATAGCCTTTCTCCAGATTTCATACCCATCTTCATTGGTTGATTTTTTGATACGCTCCATTGCTTCATAGAATGAAGTATATGCGGTACTTTTTTTGCCACCAATCATTAAATTATTTACAAAACGAGTGATCAAAGGATCTCCGTAAACTGGATCCGGTGCTAAATATCTTTTCTTTGCTTTTTGCTTTCTCATTTTTTTTATTTTAGACGAACACAAGCTACGTGTTCCTACTTTTTATTTTTTTCCCTTTCCTTTTGTTGGTGCTGCGGCACCTGCTTTTCCTTTTTTAGTTCCGTATTTAGATCGGCTTTTTTGACGATTGTTTACACCAGCAGTATCCAAAGCACCTCGAACAATATGGTAACGTACACCTGGCAAGTCTTTAACACGACCTCCACGAATCATTACGATAGAGTGCTCTTGTAAATTATGACCTTCACCCGGAATATAGGCGATTACTTCAAATTTGTTTGTTAAACGCACTTTTGCTACTTTACGTAACGCTGAATTCGGCTTCTTAGGCGTAGTTGTATATACACGTGTACATACTCCACGACGTTGTGGGCAAGCGTCTAATGCTCTTGATTTGGATGCATATTGAAGCTGTTCTCTTCCTTTTCTTACTAATTGTTGAATTGTAGGCATTCGTTATTCTTTAAAAAATTTGGACTGCAAAGGTAAGGGAAAAAGTGTAGAATACCAAATATAACTTAATGAAGAAGTTATTTTTTTTGTAGTCTTACCTTCCCTACGAAGGCAGTTACTACAAGAAGAAAAATTCAAAAAAATGGCATTTTCCTCCTGAAGTGGGCGCAAAGATACAAACTAATACCCAATTGTGGAAATTATTACATATTAATTTCGAGTTAAGAATGGGTTTAAAGAAGAAAATGAAGTAAATAACTATCGACTAGCGTATAAATAATTGATTATCAATTAAAATTACTTATTTTAATTTTTATACCTCAATACTTGAAAGTTTGATTGGAGCGATAAAATATGGTGCATGCGTTAGAATTAGCAGTTGACAGGTGACGCTTGCCTACGCTAAAGCTTTGCTAAGCTAAACACCTATCAAAGGCTAGGCGTACGCTCTAGTAGTATGACATTTTTTGGTGATACAAAGTTTTATTTGTGGTATCTGAAAGGGAAAAATAAGTTCTCTCGACGACCGTAACATCTGTACCAGTAAATTGATAGTTGTATCTTATCATGCTTGTGTCATAATTTTGTGTATGTATTGTTATGTCACCTATTAAATTCTGGTTTTGTGGAATAATATAAAAACCGTCTGCACTTAAAAAATATAATAGTAAACCATAATTAATACTTGCACTAATATCCATACAATTTTGTGAGAATAATTTATTTTTTATGAGATGATTTGTATAATTGATTGTTAATTGAGAACTTCTGTTAATTGTATTATAAGGTGGACTAATTTGTTGCTCTATATTATTTACCTTATAATTAGAGCAATTTTGATTGGAAAATAGAAAACTAGAAATTCTTATATTATAGTTTAGAAAATAACCTGCATTATATGCACTATCTATGTTATTCCCAATAAAAATTGTATTTGCAACTATGTTTTCAGTATTATTAAATGTATCCATCTCTACGACAGAAGTTATTCTATTATCTATAGTATTTATTCTGAATTTTTGAACACCTGGTGTACTTGAGATAAGATAAATATAAGCAAACATATAACTACTATTTTCCTTATATATTGTAAAAAATGGTGCTAAAGTATCTCTACCATTGAATTTCGTTTTTATTGAAACATTTTTTAAATACCCATATAAAGAATCATATAAAAAATAAAATCTAATAATAGAATCCTCACCTGTTCTATATCGATTATCTTCAAAAGTTTTTAATTTACCTTTTAATATATTGCTAGGTTGTGGATTTTCATTTTCGTTACAACAGGCAACTACCATAAAAAAAATAACTAATATCCCAATTTTTATTGTTTTCATGTGTACTCCATTTAATGATATTTAGGATTGCATGCACGGATCATTAATTATATATTTTTTATCCGAGTAGCTAAGCTATACAAGTTTATTGGTCCTACCTCAGATACTACAGATTTCACATAAGTTGTGTTCTATTTTTCCAAATGCATATAATATCACTATAACTTAAATGATTTTTGATTTTCATAACAAAGTATTTTAATTAAATGTAAATATAATAATATTATTTAAGTGTGCAAATATTTATTATAAAATATTTTATTAAAATTGTTAACGTTTAAATTCATCAACCGCTTTTAAGCGTACAGATGAATTACCTCACTTCTCTTCCAAAAACTTCAAATTCCACAGTTTTTCAGCTCGGCTGCCGATGTACCAGAATATCAGTGCTAAAATCATAAAAAAGATGGATTTGTGTAGCGGTTCCCAGAAATACTCAAAATAGCGTGTAATAAGATTGATGATAAAAAAGAGTAAAGAAATATTTCCTAAAATTAAATCGTTCTTTTTTACACCAAAGTACATACCAACAACTGTAATTATAAACAAGAGAATAGACCATAGCACAAATTGAAATTGACCTACTTGTTGCCAATTTTCATATTTACTGTAATTGCCAAATATTGTGAGCAACCACATTGTCAAAAAAAACAATACTAAACTCAAGATATAATGTATTTTTTTAAATGCGACTAAGTTTTCGTTTTGCTTTAATAGGCGTAAAATGGAGAACATTATCACACTAAACGGAATAAATCTCAATAACAGGTTCATACCTAGAAAATACTGATCCTTGTTTTCCAAGGAATATGTAAAAGATCCAAATGCTAAACATGACATTATAAATCCTAAAGTCCAAACGGTAGCCGATTGAAAGTAAATAGCAATAACAACATATAAGATGGTGGCTATAAAGTAGGTGAAGGTGTAATAATTTTGATGAACATGAAAACATTTTACCCAAAATGAAATGGCCGCCAATGACAGAAATGCACTCAGCAGTAACAAGCTATTATTACTAATAGGCATATCTTTCTTTTCTTGAAATCGCTTTTTAGAATAAAAAAATAATAGTGTAGCCAAAAAAGTAAGCAAACAACTGATTGACAAATCGGTGAGTTGTGTAAAGCGCTCAATTATTCGAAGGATAATTTTATCTGCCAATAATACGATTATAGACAATATAGCACAAGCTACCGCAAGAATAAACGCATAAATTGTTACTTGTTTCCAATCAAATTTGCGGATAACGATACTTTGTTTGAGTTTTGTGGCCTGCTCTTCCGTAACTAAGTTTTGTTGTTCCCACACGTCAATGGTTTCATTTAAAAACTTTGCTTGCTGTTTTTTAATATGCATAAATGCAAAACTATTAATTAAAGTTAAAATTATAAAGAAAACTGAAGGCTAATAGGAATAATTTTATTTTCACAAGTAGATAAAATTATGGCAAATGATTTGTTATGAATACTTTAAACCATCCAAGCATTACGATAAAACATAAACTAATTTCTAACTTTGATGTTGTTAATGAAATAATTAAGTGAAAAAACTCGGAATTTACATATTTCTATTTTTTGTTTCATCTATTTCTTTTGGGCAAATTACGCTTAAAGGCGTAGTGATTGATTCAAAAAGCAAAGAAGCTTTACCTTATGTGAATTATTATATTGGTTATTCGGCAGCCGGAATGACGGACGACAGTGGTCGTTTTGAATTTAATGTAAATGCGAAAACAGATTCTGTTTTATTTACCTATCTAGGCTATAAAGATGAAGTATTGCGCAAGCGTTTTTTTAAGAAGGATTCTATCATTGTAAAAATGCATCCGGATAATTTTATTTTGGAAGAATTTACCGTAAAAGCCAGACGAAAAAAAATTCCAAAAGACACAGTTGCCATTCGGATTTTTAGAAACGTTATTGCACATAAAGAGGACAATAAACCTAAAGCCTACGATTCATATCAATTTGAAGAATACCAAAAAACAGTAGCTTCGTTATATAATATCAGTTCAAAAATTACTCAAAAAAAGATTTTTAAACCATTTAAGTTTATTTTAGAAAACCAAGATAGCACTGCTGAAGGCACAAAATTTATTCCTCTAATATTAAAAGAATCCATCACTAATAAATATTTTAATAAAGATCCAAAGAAAAATAAAAGCACCATAAAAGCAAGTAAAGTATCCGGAATTGAACAGTTGCGTTTTTCGGAATTATTAGACTATGCTTTTGATGAAATTGATGCGTATGACAACCAAGCCATGGTGCAAGAAAAAGCATTCGTCATGCCTTTTGCAAATGCTGCATTAGCCTTGTATAATTTTTATTTGATAGATAGCATACGCATCGCCGATTTAACCAAACCAATCGACAGTTCTAAATTCCTTCATCCCAAAAGAACCGTTCATATTCAAAAAATGGAATTTGATTCCACATGGATAAAAACACTTCTAATGGATAGTACAACTATTTTAGACAGTTTAAAATCTACCATTAATCTAACGAAAAGCCCAGCGCAAAATGATACACTAAAAAATGACAGTTTACACTTCACTTATACACTTCAGATTGATAGCTTTTTAGTGGAAGATAGTATAATTGTTATTGATACCATTCCTGTTCGAGATAGTATTTTAACGTACAACTTAGCCTTTGTACCCAAAGCAAAAGGCGATTTTTTATTTATAGGGAAAGCCACTATTCGCGACTCTTCCTTTGCCATTACGAACATTGAATTAGGCATCGACAAACGTTCCAATATTAATTTTATAAATGATTTCGGGTTAAAACAACAATTCGCATTTGATGGAAAAGGATGGTTTAAAAATGAAGAGTATCGAAATACCAATATAGCCATCACCAAACGAAAAAAAGCCAAAAGTGTTCGTATTGCAAGGTATTTAAGCCGATCCAATATCATTGTAAATGAAACTATCGCCGATAGCATCTTGAATCAAGAAAATACAGTTTATGTAAAAAATTATCGTCGTCAATCCGATTCATTTTGGTTGGCTACACGTCATGATACACTCACTCCACAAGAAAATAACGTTTATTTTTTAATTGACTCTTTAAAACGCACCCGATTCTACAAAGCAATTTCAGGAATAGGAAGTTTATTTGCCAGTGGATATTATAAAACGAAAACTGTTGAATATGGAAATATATATCAATTGGTTACATGGAACGAGATGGAAGGTGTTCGTTTGCGTTTTAACTTACGCAACAATTGGCGTATTGGTAAATGGGTAAATTGGAGTGCTTATGGTGCTTATGGTATTAAAGACAAACGCTTTAAATACGGTGCAAAATTAGGCATTAATCTTCCTGACAAAAAACAACGCAAACACAGTATCACCTTATCTTTCCGAGACGACTATCAACGATTTACGTTAACCAGCGATGGATTAAGTTATGACTTCATCTATAAATCATTAACTAGAAAAAATGCCATTTCTGATTTAGTTTATTTAAAAGATGCAAAAATTACGTACACGAGAGAATGGATTCCAAACCTAAGCACCACGTTCGATTTTAATTATAAAATATACCAAACTGTTCCAGGTAGCATTACCTTCACCAAATCCAATGGTATTCCTTTTTTGCCGGATACTATTAGCCGTTTTAAAATATTTTCTCCAAGTATCAATATCGTTTATACGCCAGGCGCCAAATTTTTACAAGGCAGCGAACGTGTTCGATTTTTAAAAGGTAAACTTCCGCGATTTAATTTTACATACACCTTTAGCGAACGAAAATTAGGCAGTGATTTTAGTTTCCATAAAATGGAATTAGTGATTGATGAACGTTTGCCTTCACCAATAGGTCATACCATCTTTAAATTAATTGGTACCAAATTATTTGGAAGCGCACCTTATCCACTTTTGCATATCCACTCAGGCAATCAATCCTTTTTATACGATGAAGAACGATTTACCAATATGTTGGAAACCGAATATATTGCCGACCAACAACTCACCTTTTTCTTAGAACATCATTTTGATGGATTTTTCTTCAATAAAATTCCAGGATGGAAAAAATTAGGTTTACGTGAAGTTTTTACAACCAAAATGGCAGTGTCCAGTCTTAATCCTAAAAATGTAACATTTTCAGATTTACCACCCAACATGAAAGGGTTAAATGGGTTTTATGCTGAAGTAGGATTTGGTATCGAAAATATTTTAAAACTCATTCGTGTTGATTTTAGCTGGCGATTAACCCAACTCAACCAACCGAATATTCAAAAATTCCGTTGGGCAATTAGCTTTTCACCTAGTTTTTAATTTTTTTTACTTCTTTTTTTTCTAAAATAATTGACATAACTTAAACATTAAGCATTTAAAAGTTTGAGAAACTTAGCGTATTTTTGCAGTTCAAATTTCAATTATGGATTACGGTAAATTATATGTGAAGTATCGTTTTTATGGCGCTATTGTATTGCTCATTATTGGCATATTATTACATATTTTTGTTCATAAAGGCTGGCAATGGTCAATCTTCTTATACATCATTAGTATCTCATTTATTTTGTTCGATATCCTTATTGGTCCAATGCGCTATTTACAAAAGAAAGTAGAAGCCGGCGATATTGAAGGCGCGAAAGAAGTGATGAGTTGGATTCGATTTCCCAACTTGCTTATCAAACCGGTGCGACAAGGTTATTACATGTTACAATCAAACTTTGACATGGCGAACCAAGATTTAGCCTCTGCTGAAGCCAATATCAGAAAAAGTTTAGCTAATAAAAGCGACATGATGGGCACATCACAAGAAGGCGTTTCTTACTTACAATTAGGTGGCATTGCTTTGCAAAAAGGCGACAGCAAAGAAGCATTAAAAAATTTAAAAATTGCCGTTCAAAAAGGCTTACCCGATGATGATAATTTAGCAACTGCCTATTTACAAATTTGCTCTATCTATGCGCAACGCAGGGAAATAAAAGTAGCTAAGGAATACTTACGTCGCGCTAATGCACTAAAAGTAAAAAGCGACGAAATCAAAAAGCATCTTAAAGACATTAATAAGCAAATGGCAAGAGCTTAATTTGATTTGAGAATTTGAAAATGAAATGAAAAAATTATGCTTCATACTTATTTTCTTAACTGTTTTATCTTGTAAACAAAATAAAAGCAAGCATAATGTTGAATATCATACACACACAAATAAAATTGATACATTAATTTCTTCAACAAGTATTGATACACTCGGTCAGATTATTAACTTAAAAGAATTCAAACCATACAAAGTACGGTTTATATATTTCCCAGAAACTGTTTGTGGTTTAGAGAATGAATTAACTCCAAATTGGCATCTGGAAACTGTAATGTTTTTTGACGACAACACTATTAAAAAACTAAATACATTCATTAAAGTAAAGAATGATACTATTAAAGCCAGCCTAAATACTTATTTTTTTGGATGGTTAAATACAAATGAGGTAAAAGTATTTAGCAAATCAAAAACACAATTTTCAAAAATAGTTTTCCATAATCACAATGAACCATTTAGCAAATCGGATTGTGATTATATAATAATAGATAATGCTGTTTTTCTTAGGCATGAATCTAAAAAATAAAAAATGATTTCCTTAACTTCATTTTCAAATTAACTCATTTTCAAATTTTCAAATTAAGATAATGAAATACCTGCCAATCAATTCTCAGCTTTTTATTGATAACCGTAAAAAATTTATTGCAGAATTGCCGCCAAATTCTATGGCAATTCCATGCCCTCGACAGGTGTTATCACCTGTCGACTACCATACCGCTTATTCTTGTTATTCATCATAATCAGCAATAAAATCCCACTCGCTTTTATTTATTATATAATAACTTGCGCTTGAATATTTAT